>CAZGVE010000005.1:68386-105572 GCA_964528845.1 uncultured Steroidobacteraceae bacterium
CCAGGACGTCGCCGACATCCTCGCATTCCTGCGCTCGCTGCCCGGCCGGCGCCCCGCGAGCGAGATTCCGCTGCTCAACCCTTAAGTCGATCGCCCCGTCAGCTCGTCCGACGGCGAGCCAGCACGCCGAGGCCGCCAAGACCACTGAGCATCAACCAGACCGTCGCAGGGAGCGGAACCGGTGAGGGCGACGAAGCAGTTATGAACTCGGGAAGCGTCAAGCCCGGAGTGGGCGCAAAGGTGAGCCCTGGAGAAAGCTGGATCGAAATCGGGTCGCTGCCACTAAAGTAGGTGAGTCCTCCGACCTCTGTACCGGCCATGTCTATTTCCAACAGGTACGTGTGCCCCGGCTGGACCTGTTCGGTGGTGACGAGTTCCGTGTCGACCGTTGCAGTGGGGGCCGACGAATTGGCAAGGAACGGTGTGGCGCAATTGGTGATGGCCTCATAGGTGGTGCCACAGATCTGCGCCGCCGAACCCTTATCGAAACTGCCCAAGTAAACGGTATAGTCGCCGATGCCGATCGATTCGCTCAGGTGGGAGTATTCATACAAGAAGCCGCTCGTTGCACCGCCCGTGCCCACGTCTCCTTGAAAGTGGCCCGATACCGTGAAGGTTCCCGACGAGGCGAATTGGAACGCTTCGCTGTATCTGACCTGCACACTCAGATCGCCCGTGGGCGTAGGGCCGCTGCCGCCGACTCCCAAATCGCCCGTGGAAAGATCGAAATACGCGCTCGCATTTACCGGAAATCCACCCGGCAAGGCCGGCCCCAAGTTCACTCCGGAGGCGCCCGCAACCGCGTAATTCGACGCATACCCCGTGTATGCGTTAACGCTTCCCGATGAGGCCACGTGGACCTGCGCAAGGTAATTCCCAGGCTGGGCATCGAAGACGTACACCTGTGCGCTCGCGACGGAGCACACCACCAATGCCGCGAGCATCGAAAACTTGGCCCAGGACTTTGTATTCATCGATTGGCTCCGAGTGACTGCACACGCCGCCCGGATGCAGATTGAATGACGGGACTGGCAATCTAAGTTTCTGCCACAAGAACAGCAAACCCATGTTACATAACCGACATGCCCAAAGCGTGCGGCGCAGAGGCTATGCGCGCTAGCGCAGCAATCGAACGCCCAGGTAGCGCGCCAGGCCCCGCGCCCCGGCAGCCATCACCTGCCCGTGATTCCAGCGAAACATCGGTGCCATCAGCGGTGCCAGCGCATTCATCCAGGCGCGCGAAGTCGCTACTTCCCAGTCGTAGCGCACGCGCGTCGTGAGCCGATCGTCGCTCAGAGTCCAGCGACCCACACCGGTCAGTTCGCCCACGGCATCGCCGGCCAGCAGGTGCGGTGGCTGCACTACGGTGGAACGCATGTTGAACGAGAGGCGGTACGGCAATCGACTGGACCAGGTGTAGCGGCGTACCGCGCCCACCCCGGAGGCATCGCCCGGCTCCAGCTCTTCGACCGACAGCACGTACGGCCACCACCGGGGCCAGGCCGCGACGTCGTAGATCGCCTGCCACACGCGCTCGATCGGCGCGTCCAGGTGCCACTCGGTCACCAGCGCGTAACGCTTCATCGCCGAACGCTTACTGCTGCTCGCGTGTCAGCTCGGCCTCGAAGGCGCGCTCCTTCTCCGCGATCGCTGCCTGGTAGCCCGCCGGGTCCACCCAGACGTTGCCGGTTTCCCCGCCGTGGAGGCGATCCAGCTTGGCCAGCATGCCGAAGTAGGCGCCATGGGCGCCCAGGAATACATCGCAGGGCAGCGCTTTCAGCAGTGCAAAGGTTCGACGGTAATCGGCGGCCATGCCCGGATACGATGCCGGGTGCCCTGGCCGATCAACGAGTTGGAATCCCGCATTGATGTTCCAGCTGCCGACGATCACGACGTTCAGCAGCCGGCCGCCATCGTTGAGCTTGAGCGTCCACGTCGTGCAGCCGCGCGTGTGTCCGGGCGTCTTGTGCGCGACCAGTACCGTGTCACCGAGGCGCACCGTATCGCCGTCGTGCAGCACGCGATCGACTTTTGCGGCCGGGTATCGGTTGTCGGGGTAGTGAAAGTCACTGGCGCCACCGCTCTCGACGACCGGTACGTCGTCATCCATCACCATGTACCGCGCACCGGTCTGCTGCTTCAGGGTCGCGCTGCCAGCATCATGGTCCCAGTGCGCGTGGCTGATCAGCAGCACCTTGATGTCCTGAAAGCGGAATCCGAGCTGCTCGATGCTGCTGCGGATCAGCGGCACGGAGCTCTCGAGGCTGGAATTGATCAGGATGTCACCCTGCGGCGTGACGATCAGATAGGACGCGAGGTCGCGGCTGCCGACGTAGTACAGGTTGCCGGCGATCCGGAATGGCGCCTGCGGTGTGGTCCAGTCCGCGTTCTCGGCTGCGGGCAAGCGCGCGGCCAGTAGCAGCATCGCCAGCCCGACCCAGCCCCGGTATCCGGAAATCGTGTTTGCCACCGGCATGCCCCCGTCTGATGCTTATCCCCAGAAGAGTAGCATAGGCAAGGCCGCGACCTTCCCCCTGCACCAGTACCCCCCGACGGGGCTGGAGGTGTCTCATGACTGCATCTGGCAAGACTTCATTCGACGATCGGCGCCTCTCGCGCCGCGAACTGCTGCAGACCGGGGTCCTGGCCGGCATCGGTGCGATGCTGAGCCCGCCACTGCCGGCAGCCGATGCGGCGGCAGGAGCGCTGATCGTGAAGCAGATCCCGGCCACCGGTGAGGCGCTGCCGGTGATGGGCATCGGTACCAACGCGTTCAATGACCCGAACAACCCGGAATTGCGCGAGGTGCTGAGGCGCATGCAGCAGCTCGGCGGCGCCGTGATCGATACCGCCGCGATGTACGGCCAGAGCGAAGCGGTGATCGGCTCGGCACTGATGCAGCTGGGACTGCGCAGCCGGATGTTCCTCGCGACCAAGTTCAATGCGGCTGGAGTTTTTGCGCGCGACCCCGCGGGCGCCGCAAGCTTCGAGCGCTCGCTGATGCGCCTGCAGACCGATCACGTCGACCTGCTGTTCGCCCACTTCCTGGACAGCGTCGAACCGCTGATGCCACTGATGCAGCAGCTGAAGCAGGCCGGCAAGACCCGGTATATCGGTATCACAAGCGTGGACGTGGACCAGCATCCGCGCCTGATCGAGTACATGCGGCGCTATCCGATTGACTTCGTACAGGTGGATTACTCGCTGGCCAACCGCGAGGCGGCCGCGAGCGTATTGCCGGTCGCGATGGAACGCCGGATCGCGGTCATGGCGGCGGTACCGCTGGGCGGACGCCGGGGTTCGCTGCTGACGCAGGCCGCGGGCCACGAACTGCCAGGCTGGGCGGCGGAGATCGGCGTCAGCAGCTGGAGCCAGTTCTGCCTGAAGTACGTGGTCTCGCATCCGGCGGTGACCTGTGCGATCCCCGGATCCTCGAAGGTGCAGCACATCGAGGACAACCAGGCCGCCGGGCACGGCCGGGTGCCGGACGCGGCGATGCGCCGCAGGATGGAGCAGTTCTGGGACCGGATCTGATACTGTGCCAGCCATTACAAACATTAAATGATGATCCGGAGGGTTCCCATGCCTACCCGCGCCACGCCCGCCGTCGCCATCGCCTTTGCCATTGCCGCGGCCTGCACCAGCTGCCTGCTCGACGCGCCCGCCGAGGCTGCGAACATCACGCGAGCGGATTGGGGCATGACACCGGAGGGCAAGAAGGTCGACCTGTTCACGCTGACTGGCGCCGGCGGCCTCACGGCGCGCATTACGGATTTTGGCGGCATCATCGTGAGCGTGATGGCGCCGGACAAGAATGGCCAGAGCGCCGATGTCGTGCTCGGGGAGGACGACCTCGCCGGCTATGAGAAGGGAGGGCCGGCCGCCGCGATCATCGGCCGCTATGCGAACCGCATCGGCAGCAATGGGACTTTTCCGCTCGACGGCAAGACCGTCCAGCTCGAGCGCACCGCCGCCGACCAGAAGATCGTGATCCACGGCGGCACGGCGCCCTTCGCCAGGAAGGTCTGGACCGCAGTGATGCATGACGGCGTCGAGCCCCAGCTCAGTTTGAGCATCGTCAGTCCCGATGGCGACGGCGGCTTTCCCGGCACGCTGAGCGCGACCGTGACCTACACCGTCACGAAGGACAATGCGCTGCGACTCGACTACCGCGCGACGAGCGACAAGCCCACCGTGGTCAACCTGACCAACCATGCGTATTTCAGCCTGGGCGGCGAAGGCCGCGGCACTGTGCTCGATCAGCGGCTGCGCGTGTACGCGGACCGCTACACGGTATTCGATGCCGACGGCCTTCCAACCGGTGAGATCGCACCGGTAGCGGGCACGCCGCTGGACTTCGGCCAGCCGGTACGGGTCGGTGATATCGTCGATTCGACTTTCGTCCAGATCGCACAGCGCAAGGGATTGGACGTCAACCTGATCGTCAATGGCCCAGCCGGTACGCTGCGCCGGGCCGCGAGGCTCACCGATCCGGGTTCAGGGCGGGTGCTGACGGTCTGGACGACGCAGCCTGGGGTACAGATCTACAGCGACAACATCAGTGGCACGGTGCCCGGCAAGGGCGGCAAGCAGTATGGCAGCCGCTATGGCCTGTGCTTCGAGACGCAGCACTATCCGGATTCACCGAATCACCCGGATTTTCCGAGCACCGAGCTCAGACCAGGCAAGCCGCTGCATGAAGTGACGGAGTTCCGCTTCAGCACCGGGTGAGTTCACCACCGGGTGAGTCGCCGGCGCCGGCGGGCGCCGACTCAGGCGATTTCGATGCTGAAGACGTAGCCGCTCGAGGGGCTCTCGTAGTTCTTCCAGCCCGGGTGGTAGCCCGCATCGCAGGACACCAGCACGCCACCGTGGTTCTCGAGCCCGTGCGGGTCGCAGGAGCCATCGGCGAACGTGAGGGTCTCGACCGGCTCGCCGGTGCCTACGTCATAGCGCACCAGCGCGGACTTGCTGTCCGCATAGCCGGTGCTCTCATTCGCGATGACCTGCAGCAGCGTGCCGTCCTGATCGAAGGTGATGTCGTGATAGCGGGTCAGACCCATCGGTGCCGCGATCGGAAACTGCGTCTCGATGCTCCAGGTTGAAGGGTTCACGCAGACGATCGAATGCATCCGGTTGTTGACGATCCACAGCTTGCCCTGATGCCATTGCGCGCCGTGGATACCGCCGCTGCTCGCGCCCGGACTGCCTGGAATCTGCCGGTGAGCGACCTGCTTGCCGCTGGCCAGATCGACCTGGTGTATGCCGGTCGTGGCGTCGGTCATGTTGGACATCACCCACAGCGAGCCGCCCCCAGCGGCCAGCCCTGAAGTATTGACGGCATCACTCTGGAGCGTGCGCTGCAGCTTGCCGTTCCAGTCCATCAGCCAGATGGATTCCTTGCCGGGCGGGCGGCTGGAGCCGGCACGCTTGGCCACCTCGTCGGTCAGGAACTGCTGGGCGAGCCAGACACCCTCGGGCGCGACCGCCATGCCGTTCGGATAGAAGCCCGATGCCTTGAATAGTTTCCTGGTCCTGACCATGCGGTTCGGCAGCGCCTTGCCGCGAGGCGCCGGAGCCGCGGCTGCCGGCGCGCTTTGCCCGAAGGCCGGATGGAATGCCGCGCCGCTGGCCGCTAACCCCATCCCGACCAGGAAATCCCGTTTGCTGATGCTGGTGCTCATGGTTCTATTCCCGGCTCTTGAGGCCATAGACGAACAGCGCATGACCTGCCGCGATTGCGACGTACTGCCGGCCATCGAGCTGATAGGTGATCGGCGCCGCCGAGATTGGACCGCCCACCGGGGCCTTCCACAGCAGCTCGCCAGTGCGCGCATCGAGCGCGTAGAAGAAACCCTCGCGACCACCGGTGAACAGCAGGTCCGTCGCCGTGGTCATGATCCCGCCGTCGGCCACCGCGGTGGTCTCGAACTTCCATCGTATCGTGCCGTTCAGATCGAGCGCGATCACGGCACCGCGCCCGAGATCATCGGTGTAGTTCAGGATTGGCGGCACCCGGACGGAGGGATTCGCCGCCCCCGCAATCGGCGGCGCTGCCCGGCCGCCGGTGAAGATCTGTCCGGTGCGGTACTCGGCTGGCGCGAACTGCAGGATGGACGCGTAGTTCTCCCAGGCGGAGAGGTAGAATAGGTGCGTGCGCGGACTGTAGGACGGCGAATACCAGTTCGTGCCGCCCTGGTTTCCGGGATAGGTAAGTGCCCCCGCCGGCTGCGGTGTCTCGATCGGGCGCCCCTTGTCATCCAGCCCGCTGGCCCAGTTCACCTTGACGAATGCATGTCCGCCCAGGAACTGGCCGTTGGTGCGATCGAGCGTGTAGAAGAACCCATTGCGGTTGCCCCAGGCCATCAGCTTGCGCGGCTGGCCGTTCCAGTCGGCATCGACCAGCACCGGTACCTGCACGGAGTCGTAGTCCATCGCGTCATGCGGCGTGAACTGGAAATGCCAGCGCAGCTGCCCGGTGTCCGGATCCAGCGCGACCACCGAATCTGTATACAGGTTGTCGCCCATGCGCTGCCCCGGTCCCCAATCCGGCCCCGGGTTGCCGACGCCCCAGTAGGTCAGATTGAGTTCCGGGTCGTAGGATCCGGTGACCCAGACCGGCCCTCCGCCGTGCTTCCAGGAATCCCCTTGCCAGGTGTCGTTACCCTTCTCGCCCGAGCCGGGGATCGTGTAGAAGCGCCAGTCCTCCTCGCCGGTCTTCGCGTCGTACGCCGCGATGAAACCTCGTACGCCGAATTCGCCACCCGCGACCCCGATGAGGACCTTGTCCTTGATGATCAGCGGCGCCAGCACGATCGCGTAGCTTGCGGTGTAGTCCGCGACGGTCTTGTTCCACAATGCGCGACCGCTCTTCGCATCGATCGCGACCAGGTGTCCGTCGACAGTACCCATGTACAGCGTATCGCCGAGGATCGCGAGTCCCCGGTTCACCGTGCCACAGCACAGCTTGTAGCCCGCCGCGGGCTTGTACTGGTAGATCCAGAACGCCCGCCCGGAACGGGCATCGAGCGCGACGACGTCGTTCGGTGCCTGGGTCAGGTACATCACGCCGTTGACGACCAGCGGCGAGGTTTCGGCCTTCTGCAGCGACTCGATCTGGTACACCCACTTCAGCTCGAGTCCGGCGACGTTGCGCCGATCGATCTGCGACAGGGTCGAATAGCGCCGGCTGTCGTAGTTGCCTGAGTAGGTGAGCCAGTTCTGCGGCTCGGCGCTCGCGTGCAGCAGGCGCTCGAAGCTTACCGGCGCGCCCTGCGCCCACAGCACGCCCGGGAGCAGCAGCAGGAGCCAACGCATTCGCATGCCAGGTATTCGCATGGCTTCAGTTCACGGCTTTCAGTGACAGCAGGTATCCGGCCACGTCGGCGATCTCGGCATCGCTGAGGGTGCCCTTGTAGGCCGGCATCGGCGATTGCTTCAGCAGCGTATATTCCTTCAGGTCGGACTTCATCAGGCCGAGCAGATTCTCTTGTGAATCGATCAGCTGTACCGACCACGTATCCTCGTTCAGCCGCCGACCGGTAATGACCCGGCCGTCCCGCGTCACGGCGTGCACGGTGCGGTTGACCGGCATGACGAGGGCTTGCGGGTCCTGCAGCTTCTGCAGCAGGAACTTCGCATTGCGCGACAGACCGATATCGCTCAGGTCCGGCGCGGTACGGCTCCCGGCGCCATTGACACGGTGGCAGGCCAGGCACCCGCCCTTGCCTTCGAAGACCCGCTTGCCGCGCTGCGGGTCGCCGACCGAGGCAGCCTCGCCGAGCCGGGCGTCCATGTTGCGGATGAAGGCGACGATGGCGCCCTGATCAGGCGCCTCCAGAGTATTCGCCGGCATCCCGGTACCGGCGATGCCACCGGTGATGACGCTGGTCAGTTCATCATCCGTGACGGCGTGACGGAAACGGTTGGAACGCAGATTGACCTGCGGTATCGAATCGCCATTCTCGCCGTGACAGGTCACGCAGGTGCCGAAATAGATACGGGCGCCGCGCGTGATGCTGTCCTCGCTATAGGTACCCGCGTGCTCCTCGGCGGCGTACGCCGGGGTCAGGACCCAAAGCAGGGCCAGACAGCACATCGCTCTCGACATAGTACCCACCGCCGCAGCCCGTTCTAGGTATCGTCGCTGCTAGTGGCGGCCATTATAGGCCATTTCGCGTCACCGCACCTCTGATCAGTCGTGCACGGCGTCGGCGATCGCGCTACCGAGCTGCGTGGTACTCGCCTGCCCGCCCAGATCCGGCGTGCGCGGGCCGGCGTTGTCGGACAGAACGCGCTCGATTGCGCTCATGACGGCCTTTGCGGCCGCGTGTTCGCCCAGATGCTCGAGCATCATCGACGAGGACCAGATCTGACCAATCGGGTTCGCTATACCGCGCCCGGCAATGTCCGGCGCCGAGCCGTGCACGGGCTCGAACATCGATGGAAAGCGCCGCTCCGGATTGATGTTGGCCGAGGGCGCCACCGCGATCGTTCCCGTGACGCCCGGTCCCAGGTCGGACAGGATGTCGCCGAAGAGATTGGAGCCGACCACGACGTCAAAGCGCTCCGGAGTCATGACGAACCGTGCTGCCAGGATGTCCACGTGATACTGGTCGGTGCGGACGCGCGGGTACTGCGCGGCCATGGCGGCAAAGCGCTCGTCCCAGTACGGCATCGAGTAGTACAGGCCGTTCGATTTGGTCGCGGAAGTCACGTGCAGCCGATCGAGCCGCTGCGCCAGCTCGAACGCGTAGCGCATGATCCGGTCGGTGCCCTTGCGCGTGAAGATCGACTCCTGGATGACGAACTCGTCCTCGCTGCCCTCATGGAAGCGACCGCCGATCTGCGAGTACTCGCCTTCAGTGTTCTCCCTGACGACCCAGAAATCGATGTCGCCCGGCCGCTTGCCCTGCAGCTGGCACGGAACTCCGGGCAGCAGCCGCACCGGGCGCAGGTTCACGTACTGGTCGAACGCGCGCCGGATCGGGATCAACAGCCCCCACAGCGAGATATGGTCGGGCACGCCGGGGTAGCCCACCGCGCCGAGGAAGATCGCGTCATGCGGCTTCAGCCGCTCCAGGCCATCCTCGGGCATCATCCGGCCAGTGCGCTGGTAGGTCTCGCAGCTCCAGTCGTAGTGCTCGTAGTGCAGTGCGAAGCCGAACCGGGCCGCCACCGCATCGAGTACGCGCAATCCCTCCGGTACCACTTCGCGACCGATACCGTCGCCCGGAATCACCGCGATCGAGTAGCTGTTCATCAGACGCAACGCCCGCCGTCGACCTCGAGCCAGGAGCCGGTGATCAGGTCCGACTCGTCGCTCGCGAGGAAGGTCACGGCGTTCGCGATGTCGCGCGGCTGGCTGAAGCGTCCGAGCGGAATCGTCGCAATCATGCGCGCCCGTACGCTCGCACTGTCCTCGCCCGGCAGCAGATCCTGCAGCATCCCGGTCTCGCCCATGACCGGATTGACGGCGTTGACCCGTATGCGGTCGGGCGCCAGTTCGACCGCCATCGACTTGGTCAGCGCCAGCACGGCGCCCTTGGAGGCGTTGTACCAGGTCAGCCCCGGCCGCGGGCGGATACCGGCGGTCGATGCGATATTCACGATCACGCCGCCACCCCTGGCCCGCATCGCCGGGATGAAATGCCGGGCAGTCAGGTAGATGCTCTTGACGTTCACTGCGAACACGCGATCGAACGTCGCCTCATCCACTTCCAGCAAGGGCCGGTTCTTGTGCGTGATGCCGGCATTGTTCACGAGGATCGCCGCCGGGCCGAAGGCCGCCGCCGTACGCTCCGCAATCGTCGCGACGTCCCGGTCCAGGGTCACGTCAGCGGTCACCGCGATGGCCGTACCCCCGGCCTGGCCGATTTCGGCGGCAACGCGGGCAGCCTGATCGCCCTTCAGGTCCACGACGACGACTTTGCCGCCGAGCGTCGCAAAGCGCCGGGCGATGCCTTCGCCAAATCCGCCACCCGCACCCGTCACGACGATGGTCTTCTGGTCGAATTTCATGGTTGCCTCTGCTGTTCAGTAGTAGTGATTCGGTGGTGGCCGGCCCTGTTCGATCGCCTGCATGCCCTCGAGCAGCAGGAAACCCATCGCATCGCGCGTCTCGATGGTTGCGCTGCCGATGTGCGGCGTCAGGAATACGTTCGGCAGCTCGCGATAGCGAGGATCGATGTCCGGCTCGTTGGCGTATACGTCCAGGCCGGCGGCAAACAGGCGCCGCGAACTCAAGGCCGCGATCAGCGAGCCGTCATCGATCACGATGCCGCGTGCGATATTCACGACGATCGCGTCGCGCGGCAGCAGCTCGATGCGTCGCGCATCCAGCCAGCCCGCGACGTCCGACCCCCCCGGCAGGCAGATGCACAGCACATCGCTGAAGGGCAGCAGCTCGTCCGCGGCGGCATGATAGATCGCCCCGCGTTCCTCGTCCGCCGGCAGCCGCCTGCGATTGCAGTAGTGGACGGCCATGCCGAAAGCGGCTGCACGCGTCGCGACTTCGCGCCCTATCCGACCCATCCCGAAGATGCCCAGGCGCCGTCCGACCAGGCCGAGACCCAGCAGTTGCGTCGGCGCGAACCCGGTCCAGCGTCCGGAACGCATCATCGAGTCGGCCTCGTAGCCGCGTCGTGCGGCGTTCAGGATCAGCAGCATCGCGATCTCGGCGCAGGCGGCACTGAGGACGTTCGGGGAGAACAGCACCGCGACGCCGGCCGACTTCGCGGCCGCCAGGTCGATATGATCGACACCGACCGAATGGGTCGCGATCAGTCGCAGGCGCGGCCCGAGGCCGGCAATGACCTCGGCGCTGACAGGCTCGGTGACGCTCACCACCAGATACTCGCAACCCCGCGCCTCGGCGATCAGCTGCGCGGCGCTCAGCACGGCATCGGATTCGTTGATCCGGAGATCATATTGCCGGGCCATTTCCGCCTCCACCGCCGGCGGCAGACGGCGCGCCAGATACATGCTGATGCGGTGGGTTGTCATGTCGAGCTGGCAAGTGTGGACAAACCGGCAGGTCAGTTCAAGGCGCCGCTGCGCCGCTGACGGAACGGGCCATTGCGGAGTAGAGTGCGCGACCACGCGAGGGAACTACGACATGAAACGCCCATTCAGCATGTGGTCCGCAGCAGCATTCTGGCTCTGGGCGCTCTCGGCGCCCTGTGCCGCACCGGCACAGCTCGCACCGACTCCCGACGCGCTGGTCAGCACTGCGATCCCCGGCATCGTGGCCGCCGGTACGCCCTTGGTCCTGGTCAAGGCGGGTCTGACCAGCTCAGAGGGGCCCATCGCGGCGCCGGACGGCAGCGTGTACTTCTCCGAGCCCGGCATCAGCCGCGTCTACAGGGTCGATGCCGACGATCACTTCACGGTGCTGTTCGATCCCCAGAGGGCCGACGACCCGTCGGGTGAGCGCTGGCGGCTGCCGGCGCTGGCGGTCGACAGCAAGGGCACGCTGTATGCATGCCGCAGGGCCGGACCGCATATCGGCATCGCAATCATCTACCCCGCAGACCAGGCGCGTTTCATCGCGGAGTCGTACCACGGTATGCCGTTCATCGCGCCAAACGATCTGTCCATGGCCCGCGACGGCGGCATCTACTTCACGGATCCGGGTGAAGGAGAGCAGCGCGCGCACGCGATCTACTACGTCAGAGCCTCCGGTGAGGTGATCCTCGCCACCGACAATCTCGGCAGCCCCAACGGCCTGGTGCTCAGTCGCGACGAGAAGACGCTGTATGCGGTCGACGCGCGCTCCGAGTACTTCTACGCCTATGACGTGCAGAGCGACGGCAGCCTCGGCAATCGCCGGAACGTCGCCCGCCTCGCGGGCGTCGTGCAGACCGACAAGGGGATGAACAACGGCATCGATGGCATGACCATCGATGACCAGGGACGCCTGTACGTGATCAGCAACGCCGGCGTCGAAGTGTTCAGCGCCGCGGGAGCGCCTCTGGGGATCCTGGAGTTGCCGATCAAGGCGCAGAATCTGGCCTTCGCCGGCAAGGACGGCCACACGCTCTACATCGTCGGCCACAGCAAGACTGCCAGGGACGGCAACCTGTACAAGGTCCGGATGCTGGCCCGGAAATTCGCCGGTCGTGCGAAGTAGCACGCCGCCGGAGGCAGCCATGATGAGCACTTCCCGGCCAGACCTGCGCTTTACTCTCCTGCTGCTGCTCGTCGCCGCGCTCTGGTGCGCACCCGGCCGGGCGCAGGAGGGCACGGCCACTGCGCCCCCGACTGGCAGCCGCGCCCCCGCCATCGTCGTCGATCCGGACGGCACGTTCCACCTGCCGGCGCAGGCGATACCGCTGTCCAACCTGATGAGTCCGGAGCTGAAGGAGTCGTTGCTGCAGGATGTGCTGCTCGCCCGCGACCCGAAGAACACGCAGCGACAGCCCGATGGCTCGACCCTGATGCACCGGCTCCACCGGCAGCGCCAGGACGCACTGTATCCAGTGCACAAGCAGGACACGACGCTCGGCGGGGTCCATGTGCTGATCATGACGCCCAATGAAGGCCCGTCGGCCAGGAACCGGCATCGCGTCCTGATCGAGCTGCACAGCGCGGGCTGCTGGACCGACTGTGCGCAGCTCGGCTCGCAGCCGATCGCGTTCCTCGGGAAGATCAAGGTCGTCGCCGTCGACTACCACGAGCCGCAGTTTCCTACGGCGGTGGACGAAGTCGCAGCCGTCTACCGCGAACTGCTCAAGACCTACCAGCCGCGCAATATCGGCATCTATGGCTGCTCGCGCGGTGGCGTACTGGTGGCACGCGCGCTGGCATGGTTCCAGTCCCACGACCTGCCCCGACCGGCGGCCGCTGGACTGCTGTGCGCGAGCGCCGGAGGCGCGCGGGGAGATGCGATCTACACCGGCAGCGAACTGGGCAACGGCGTGATGTCACGCGGCGAATCAGGCATCGATCCGGACCTCGGCAACGTCGATCCGAATGGTCCGCTGGCCGCGCCGGTCAATGCCCCCGAAGTGCTGGGTAAGTTCCCGCCCACGCTGTTGATTGCCGGGACACGTGGCGTCGAACTGAGCACGGCGGCCTATACGCACGAGCAGCTCGATCGGCTGGGCGTGGAATCCGACCTGCATGTATTCGAAGGGGGACGGCATTCCTTCTGGTACGACCCGGCGCCGCCCGAATCGAAACAGGTCTATGACATCATCGTCCGCTTCTTCGATCGCCATCTCGGGAGCTGACGCGTGATGCCCTGCACACCAGGCTGGCTGCGGCGCGCCATCAGGCTGTACGTCGCCGCGCTGCTGCTGTGCACGCAGCGGCCGGCGCTGGCCGACGATGCGCTGTCGGTCATCCTGGGCGCCCATACACCCGCGTTGATGAACACCCTGAACATCGTCGCCGAGGCCGCCGGCTTTTACCGGGACGAGCACCTGGTGGTGTCGAAGATCCTGGTCGACGGCGCACTCGAGGCCGCCCGGATGTGTTCGAGCGGCGCCGGGGACATCTGCCCGATCGGTATCGAACCGCTGCTCACCAACTACGGCGATGGCATTCGCCTGAAGATGTTCCTGTCGCGCGCGTCGAAATTTTCCTACGTGATCGCCGTGCCGGAGGACAGCCCGATCCGCAACCTGGCGGACTTTCGGGGCAAGAACATCGGCGTGCATGTGCTCACCGCCGCGGCCTCGGGTGCCTTCACGACTCAATCGGCGCTGTCGGTCGCGGGACTGAAGCCGGGCGACTACACGCTGGTGCCGATCGGCTACGAAAACCAGGCTGCCGACGCGATCGCTTCCGGCAAGGTCGCAGGCGCGGCATTTCCGTACTACGAGTTCATCCCGCTGATGGTATCCGGCAGGCGGCTCCGGATCTTCTATCACCCACTGTTCCGGGACGTGCCGAATGCCGGCTATGCCGCCTCCCCGGCCGTAATGGCGGCGAAGGGCGCAGCGCTCAAGCGCTTCGCACGCTCGATCGTGAAGGCCTCGCTGCTGATCCGCTACAACGCGGCGGCCGCGGCGCGGCTGATGCTCACCGCATCCGGTGCGCCTTTCACGGATGAAGACCTGCGGCGCACGACCGCCGAGCTCGATGCCTGGCAAAGCAACCTTCCGGCGGCGGATCCTGCCAACCGGCACATCGGCGCGCTGTCCGTCGCCGGCATGCAGCGCTACATCCAGCTGCTGGCCGACGCGGGGGTCACGCCGCACGCGATTCCTGCCACCGAAGTCGTGACCGAAGAGTACGTGGCGGCAGCCAATGATTTCGATCACGCGGCGCTGCGACGCTACGCCGCAACTCTGCACTAGCGGCCGCAGCTGCTCAGGTGCGGCGGAAGCAGGCCCGGCTGCCCGGCGTGCAGCTGCGCATCGAAAGCCACGAGCTCCGCACCGGTTGCGGCGTACAGCGCCATCAATTCCACCAGATCGACAGTGCCGCGCCGTCCGAACAGGCGCAGCACCTGCGCAAACGTCGCGGATGATACCTGCCTGCGGCCGAAGGTCTCGCGACCAAGGCTGATGACCGCGGCGTCCTGTTCGGAAAGACCGCTCACCGGCCGGCAGTACTTGATCGCATCGATGACCTCGGGCTCCACGTAGCGGGAATCCCCCACCGTGCGCGCGTGCTCCTCCCATTGCGTCCATTCATACTGGTTGGTCAGTTCGCGCGCGGTGGTGAGCACCGCGACCGTCGTCAGCCGATCACTGAAGCCGGTACCGTATTTCAGGTAATGATGGGCCTCATCCAGGGCCTGGGCCAGGCGTGGGCTGTGGAGTCGCACCTGCGGCCGCTGCTTTTCGCGACTGCTGAGCCCGGCCTCCTGCGCGCGCATCACCTCGTCGAAGATCTTCCGGTCGGCCTCGTCCATCTGATCGCGATCCGGCAGCGGCAGCCGGTTGCCGGATGCCGGGTCGATGTCGGCGGGCCAGCTGGCGGTCGGCGCCGCCGACCGCGCGGCGCTCGCCGACGCGCCCGGCCCTGCGGTCTGTCCCGGGGCCTGCGCCCCGGCGAGCGCCGCCAACATCCCTGAGAATCCGGCCAGAAGCATCAGCCGATGAATCTTCCCGTTGCGCACGCTGTGCTCCGGCTGCAACAATAGCTTTTCCCCGCGACGATAGTATGGTATCAAACTATCGTACACGGACAAGCGGTGCCCGGCCGAGCGGCCGGCGCACCGCACATCGAAACGATCGGGGGCACACGGGAGAGCAATCATGAAATCGCCATTTTCATTCACGGCGCTGGTGGGTACGGCTGTCCTGCTGGCGGCGAGCGGAGCGGCCGGGGCGGCGGATCAGGCGGACGTTGCGTTCATCGCGCACGACAAGGTGCAGGCCGCGCTGGACAACAAGGCCGACATCCATCTGCTGGTCGCCGACGATGTGATCGTGGAAGGCAACTACCGCAACAAGGCGGGCGTTCCGGAACTTCACACTGCGCTGATGGATACGATCTACATCACCGACGGCGAGACCACGATGGTGACCGGCGGCACGATGGTAGGCGGTCACCCGATTGGTCCGGGGCAGATTCGTGGCACGTCGATCACCGGCGGGACGACCTATCACCTGGTCAAGGGTGACGTGATCGTGATCCCGGCCAACATTCCGCACTGGTTCAAGGAAGTACCCACCGAGGTCAAGTATTACGTGGTGAAGGTGCTGAAGAAGTAGTCAGGCGCCGAACGCCGACCCCCGTGAATCGCCGATCCCCATGAAACGTCCCGTGAACGCTCACCGTGTCGCAGCCCGACTGGTTCTGCTAGCCGCCGTGTGTGGCTTCGCCGCGCGGCCCGCACCGGCGCAGAATGCCGGCGCCGCGCCCGCGGCGCCGCCAGCGAACCCCTTCATCGTGCAGGAAGGCACCGTGAAGCGCCTGTCGGAGCACGTGTGGGAGATTCCCGATCGCAACCGGCCTGGCAATCCGAACATCGCCCTCGTCGTCGGGAGTCGGGCCACGCTGATCGTGGATACGGGAATGGGTCCCAGGAGCGGCGAGGCGGTCGCGCACGAAGTGCAACGCCTGAGCAAGAACACGGAATTCTTTCTGGCGACGACTGATTTCCGGCCCGAGCACATCACCGGCGCGTCGAGCTTGCCGCCCCACACTATCTGGATCATTCCCTCGGCCCAAAAGGCCGACATCGACCAGAGCACGCAAAAATACATCGATTCCTTCGTGGCGCGCTCGGCGGACCTGATGACGGCGCTCAAAGACGTGAAGCTCCGGGACCCTGACGTGCTTTTCGACCGCAGCGTTCAGATCGACCTGGGTGGCGGCGTGACGGTCCACCTGTACTGGTATGGTCCGGCGCGTACCCGCGGCGACATCGCGATCTTCGTGGAGCCGGATCGCCTGCTGCACGGCGGCAATTTCCTGGGAAGCAAGACGTATCCGTCGATGCCCGCCGATACGCCAAGCGTCTCCAACTGGCTCGATGTCATCGACCGGCTGGACGCACTGCATCCGCTGATCGTGCTGCCCAACCATGGAGATGTCCGCGATGGCTCGCTGATTGCCGGCCAGCGGGAAGTGCTCCGTGCTCTGCAGCAGCGTGCCATGGAACTCAAGGCGCTGGGCCATAGCGCCGAGGAGGCGGGAGCGCTGCTGATACCGGAATTCGAGGCCAGATATCCGGACTGGAAGAGCCTGAACAACATCCCCGGGGTCGTCGCGCGGTTCTACGAGCAATCACAGTAAAACTATAGAAGGAATCTATGCGTCGCAGAGACATCTTGAGCGCGTTGCCGGCGGCAGCATTGGCCGCCGCAGCCTTGCCGGCCGCGGCACAGGCCCAGCAGTCCACGGGCGGACCGATCAAGATCACCGACATCCGCCTGCTGCGGCTGCGCGTGATCAAGGATCTGGGTCCCGTCGTCGGTTTCATGGGACCGTGGGATGTCGCCAGGGCAATTGTCGGCGGCGGCACCGTGCTGGAAGTGCACACCGATCAGGGGCTGATCGGAATCGGGCCGGGAATCGACCCGGTGCAGTTGCCCGTGCTCCGCAACCAGGTCATCGGCGAGAGTCCGTTCAATTTTCAGGCCATCGTCGCGAACTTGAGGGAAGTGACGGGCATGGGTAACGCGCGGCGCATGGCGGCACTGCATCCGGCGCCGCCTGCGGATCCGACGACCATGACGCTCGCGGCGGCAGCGGGCCGGGGCGGCGACACCAGCGCCGATCGTGCCTACGCCTCCATCGAGATCGCGCTCTGGGACATCATTGGCAAGGCCTGCAACCAGCCGCTCTACAAGCTGTGGGGCCCGATCAAGGATCGCGTCGTGCCCTATGCCAGCCAATCGCGCCTCGGCACTCCGCAGACCCGCGCCGAATTCGCCGCCCAGGTCAAGGCGGCCGGCTGGCATGGCATCAAATTTCGCGCGCATTTCGAGACCATGCGGGACGACATCGCGCTCGTGGAAGCGACTCGCAAGCTCGTAGGCGACGGCCTGGACATCATGTGCGATGCGAACCAGGCGACCAACTACTACCTGACCCCGAGCGTCATGTGGGACTTCCGCCGCGCCGTCGAGACTGCGCGCGCGTACCAGGCGCTGAACGTCTACTGGCTGGAGGAGCCCTGCCGCCGCTTCGATTTCGATCACCAGGCCGAACTGAACCACCTGGTCGAGATTCCCATTGCAGGCGGTGAAGGCAATCGCGGCCTGCACGAATTCCGCCTGTTGCTCGAGCGCGGCTGCTTCGACATCGTGCAGCCGGAGATTCTGCTCGAGGGACCCTCGGAGATACGCAAGATCGCCGTCATTGCCGAATCGATGGACAAGATGATGGTGCCGCATCTGGGGGATGGCAGCGTCGGAACCGTCTGCAACATGCATTTGATCGCATCGCTCCCCAACTCGAACTATCTGGAGATCACGCACGATCTGCCGCTGCTCGACTACTCCAACCGGCTCGCGATCTTCGAGGACCCGCCGGTGTTGACCCGCGACGGCTACTTCAATCTGCCGCAGAAGCCCGGGCTCGGTGTGACGATCAACAAAGATCTGATCCTGCCGTAGGGAGTGTCTGCCATGTCCGCATCACTCTGCACGTCAGCCGGCCGATGGTCGCGCCGCTTCGCGCTGGGAAGCTGCGCGCTGCTGCTGCTCGCGCTCCGGCCGGCGCTCGCGGACGATCCGCTATCGGTGATCCTCGGCGACAAGACGCCACCGCTGATGAACTCGCTGAACCTGATCGCCCAGGGCGCAGGCTTCTACCGGGACGAACACCTGCAGGTCACGACCATCCTGGTCGACGGTACCGACAAGGTCATGGACGCCTGCACCAGCGGCAGCGCGGACATCTGCCCGATCGGCATCGAAGCGGCCATCACGGCCTATGGTCAGGGCAAGCAGCTGAAGATGTTCCTGACCCGGGCGTCGAAATTCGGCTACGTGCTGACGGCGCTCGAGGACAGCCCGATCAAGTCGCTCGCCGATTTCCGCGGCAAGAGCATCGGCGTGCATACGCTCACCGGCGCTTCCCCTGTGCTGACCACGCGCTCGGCGCTCGCAACGGTCGGTCTCGGCCCGATGGACTATACCCTGGTGGGCATCGGCATGTCGGACTCTGCCGCCAGTGCCATAGCGTCTGGCAAGGTCCAGGCGGCGGCATTGCCGCTGTATGAGCTCATTCCGTACATCGTCGGCGGCATGAAGCTGCGCATCTGGCACCATCCGACGCTGGGCAGCGCGGCCAATGCGGGCTACCTCGCGGCGCCCTCGGTGCTCACCGCCAAGCACGATGCAATCGGCCGGTTCTCCCGCGCGATCGTCAAGGCCTCGCTGCTGATCCACTACCATCCGGACCTGGCTGCCCACGCGATGCTCACTGCAGTCGGCAAACCCTTTACCCCCGACGATGTGCAGCGCCGGACGGCGGAGTTGAATGCATGGCAGGATGACCTGCCGGCGGCCGATCCGGACAGCAGGCGGATCGGAGCGCCTTCGCTGCCGGTCATGCAGCGCTACCTGCAGCTCCTCAAGGATGCCGGCGCGGTCACCACGGTCATTCCGGTCGCGGATGTCGCCACCGACGAATTTGTGGCCTTCTCGAACGATTTCGACCGCACGCGAATCAAGAACTTCGCGAAGTGATCGACGCTAGCGCGTCTTCACATTGAAGAACCAGAATGGCCCGTCTATATCCTTGAACCAGTGCGGCGTGCCGGCCGGGATGACGACCACATCGCCGACGGAGATGCGGCGCGACTCCCCACCGATGATGCTCGAGCCCATCTTGGTCTCGTTGAACGGCCTCCCGTCCGGAAACGTCTTCGGAGTCGTGTCGTTGGACAGCCTCCCACCCGTCACCAGCGTCGCAGATCCCTTCTGAATGTAGATGACGTCGGTCCACTCCAGGTGGATTTCGGCATCCAGCAGCTTGGTACGGGAACTCGCCTTCACCCGGAAGCTCTCCGAACCGTAATCGCTGTCGAACAGCGTTTCGCTCGGTCGCTGGTGGCTGAAGGTCGCCTCCACCTCCTGCTTCGAGAAGTACCGCACGGGGGGAACCGGCATCATCGTGACGGCGGATTCCCCGCCGGCGCTGTTCGGCGCTGCCGCGCTGGCCTGACCCCACGCCAATCCTGCGCCGATAAACGCTATCGCGGCCATCATCGCCACCGCTGCGGCTGTAGTTTTCATGATCTTGGTGCTCCTCGTATTCGGATCGTTCACTCCATCAGCAGCGCCTGGCGCAGCTCCGCCATCGTCGCGGTGCGAGGTCCATGCAACGGCACCAGCATCCGGACGTCCAGGTTCTGTCGCATGATGTTGTCGTACAGATTCAGCATATAGGGGTTCACGTACGCCCCACCGATGGTATCGATCCGCGGTGCCGTGAGGGCCTCGGTGTTCCAGGCGTCGACCTCGACCAGGATCTTCTCCATCGGCAGGTAGACCATCACGATCGCGTCGCTGTGCGCGGTCCCGACCTGTTCGTACACCTCGACCGGACGGCGGGCGTCGCCCAGCACCAGCATGCCGTTGGTGACCGGAAGGAATTGTGCAGTCTTCCTCGAACGTTCGAGCCGGTCGGGATTCAGCGTATGCGGCGTACGCCAGGCGCGTTCGAAGAACGCCTGATTCATCGGCAGCGTCACGATCGTGGCACCCTCGTCCACGTAGGTCCGTACGCCGCCCGCATGATCGAAATGCACGTGCGTGTTGATCAGGTAGCTGATGCGCTTGCCCGGAATCGTCTCCTTGATCTTCGCGATCACGGCCAGCGAACGCGCTTCGTCCAGCGGTGCATCGATCACGACGATGTGATCGCTCTGCTCGACCGCGACACTGTGCCACTGGAAGCCGCGCAGCCAGAGCACTCCGTCGCTGAGCTTGTCCACGGTGACCCTGACTGGGGCCGTCATGGCCTCGCGCATGCCCGCCGGTATCGGAATCGCGACGGCCGGATTGGCCACAACCCGCGCCACCGTGAGGTCGAGGCGCAGTTTGCCACCCTGAGTACGCACGACATGCGCCGGGAACTTCACGCCGCCGAAGTCGCGATATTCCGTGAATCCGGCTTCGCACAGCATGTCGCCCAGCACCGGGTTGTCGATCCAGTAGTGGACGCTGTAGACCTCGTTATGGACGTTGATGCGGCCAACGATCCGGTGTTTCCCCAGCAGGAAGCTGACTTCAGTGCCGCCGCCGTTGATCGGCCGGGATGTGGCGTGGCTGGCGGCGGCGGCGCGCAGGAAGCCCTGCGGCGTCGCCCAGATCTCCATCGTGCGCTCTTCGGCATTCTTCGCGTCGGCAATCGCCGTGACACTTAAGCCGGTGGCGGGACCACCAGGCGCACCGAGTATCCACGCCACACCGCCGGCCACGAACTCCTGCGCGGTGGTGCCGTCATGCTCGGCGGCCATCTGCGGAACCGGCCGCCACCGGGTCGGATCGGTCACCTGCCGTGCCGTGCGCTCGATGTGCGCACTCGCCGAGTCGTAGTCGATCGATGCGACGTAGCGGGTCACCTCGAACTGCGGGGGCGGAGCATTCGGGTTGGGCTCCTGGCCAAATTGATACCAGACACCGCTACCCGAGAACGTGAGCGATCGAATGCGATCCGCTCCAAGGGCAGCCGTGGCTGCCTCCAGCGTTCCGGGTGGTGCGCCAGCGACCGTCGCGGCCGCGGTCGCGACGGTGCCGGCCACAGGTCCAGCGAGCAACGATCCGGCCAGTGCCGCTCGGAGCAGGCAGGACCGCAGCGCCGGTCTCATGTCACCGGGGAGTGCTCTGCCGGCGCGGCGTGCTGCTGCGCGACCGGCGCGGCCTTTGACGGTTGTACCGCGTCGATCCGTATTACCGACTGCATGCTCGCATCATTCGGCAGCTCGATGCTGCCGGCCGGCAGGCTGTTCTGCTGCAGCAGATAGGCGACGACATCCGTCACACTGACACCGCCGAGCGTGCCGGGACTGTCCAGCGGCATCGTGCGGCGGATACGCTGCACGAGATCGGCGACCGACTGGCTCTCCCAGTCGGCCATGAAGTGGGAACCGGTCAGTGGCGGCACCTCGTCGCGGCCTCCAAGGTCATCCCCGTGGCACTTCGAGCAGTGCTCGGAGTAGACCGCCTTGCCGCGATCGGCTTGCGCGGCGGTGTAGATTCCATCCCACACCGAAGGCTGGGATGCGTTCTGGGCATGCAGCGCGCCCGCCGCGCCGAGCAGGCCGCACCACAACCAGCCCGCCATGGCGAGCCGGCGTCGAACGGGCTGACTGCCTGGGGGCACCTGGTCAATCACCGGAGGGGAGCCGATAGGCGATGTAATCGCCCGAATAGTTGCCACCGGACACCGGAATGATGATGTATTGCTGGCCAGCGTAGGAGTAAGTCATCGGCGTTCCGCTCTGCGGTGCCGGCATCCAGACGGCACCGACTTCCTTGCCGGTCATCTTGTCATAGGCGTGCATCATCGCGCCGCGCGGACGTCCCGGTTGGGTCGAGAACTGCGGATCGCCGGCGATCACGAGGTTCTTGGTCACCAACAGACCCGGGCCCCCGACCTGACCCGTCTTTGGAATCGTGAGCCCGCGCAGCGCCGGGCTGTTCTTGATCTCGTCCGGCGTGTCGCCGTGCACGATCTGCCAGCGGAAGTCACCGGTGTCCAGATTGATCGCCGTGATCGTGCCATAAGGCGGCTTGAGCAAAGGCAGCCCGTCGACCGAGGTGCGCACCGGGGGCGCGGTGGGCTTAAGGGGCTGCCCCGCTTTCGCAATCGCGGCGGCCGCCCGAGCCTCGTCCAGGCTGACCTTCGGCGCATCGGAAGCATCGCCCGCGCCGGGCCCACCCTGGATCGTGAATGGCCGGCCAGCCACGCCCTGAACGTAGCGGGCATCGGAGTAACCCGGCGGCGGCTCGATCAGACCATGCACGGTCGTGCTGCCGTCGCCGGCCGGCACGAATACCGTGTGGGTCTCGGGATCGTACGCGCCACCTTCCCAGTTGGTGCCGTTGGCGGCGCTGTCCATGCTCAGGGTTCCGAGCGGACCGTCGACCTTGCTGACCACGGGCGGCGTGAAGTTCGGGCCGATGTGGAAGTGCGAAATCACATCCAGCGCCTTTGCGTGCAGCTCGGGCGTGAAATCGATGACGTCCTCCATCTTGATGTACTGGCGCGCATAGGCCGCCGGCTTGGTCGGGAACGGCTGCGTCGGGGAAGTCTTTTCCCCCGGCACGTCGCTCTGCGGTACAGGCGTCTCGACGATCGGCCACACGGGCTTGCCGGTCACGCGATCGAGCACGTACAGGAAAGCCTGCTTACCCGGCTCGGCGACGACCTTGATCGCCTTGCCGTCGACGACGGCGTCACCAAGCATCGGCGGCGAGGTCGCATCCATGTTCCAGATCGGGTGGTGCACCATCTGGTAATACCATTTCATCTTGCCGGTATGCAGGTCGACACAGACGATGCTGTCGCCGAACAGATCGTTGCCCGGACGCGAACCGCCATAGACGTCGTTGGTGGGATCCTCGACCGGCAGATAGGCCAGACCGAGTTCACGGTCCACGGTGACGCTGGCCCAGGAGCCGGCGTTGCCATTGACATCCGCGGAACCGTTCTCCCAGGTGTCGTAACCGAACTCGCCCTTGAGCGGCACGTTGTGGAAGGTCCAGAGCAGCTTGCCGGTCTTGACGTTCCAGGCCCGCACCAGACCCTTGGTATTGTTCTGCGTCGTCGGCTGCATGCCTTCCTTCATCGACGAGCCTACGATCACGATATCGTCGACCAGCGTCGGCGTGGAGTGCAGGCCGATCTCGCCAGTCTCCGGATCGATCTGCCGGTACTTGCCCGGCTGCCCCGGAATGCCGGTGACGGCGCCGATCTTCATGTCGATGATGCCGTGATCGCCGAAGGACTCGATGGGACGGCCGTTCTTGGCATTGAGCTCGACCAACCGGTAACCGGTCGTGATGAAGAGAATGCGCTCGTCGTCCTTGCCGTCGGTCCAGTAGGACACGCCGCGGCCCGAGAGCTGGCGGGGCGCATTCGCCGCGCGCGCGCCTTCGTTCAGGCTGTACATCCACTTGAGCTCCCCGGTACGGGCATCGAGCGCCACCGCATCACGCCGCGACCCGGCCGTCGTGTAGACGGTACCGTTGATCTCGAGCGGCGTGCCTTCGAGCTTATATTCCGGTCGACCGCCGAACTGGTCGGTCTTGAAGTGCCAGGCCACTTCGAGTTTGCTGAAGTTCGATGCGTTGATCTGGTCCTGCGGGGAATAGCGCGAACCGGTCGGATCGGCGAAATACATCGGCCAATCGCCCCGCGCGGTGGAGGGCTGACCGTAGGGCTGCCCTGCCGCCGTTTGCGCCCACAACGGGGCGGCGAGCAGCGTCGCAGCCATAGTGATCACAGGCGCGGCTACCGAACGCATCCGGGGATGCAGGCGATTGCCATCAAAACCAGCTGGAATAGTCGACATGTCGTTGAGTCTCCGATCCGCAATATCGCAGTTCACGCCGCCGCATGGCTCGGCTGCTGGGTGGTCCGGTGCTGCACCATGCGCGCCACATCGGGCATTCCGAGCAGCATGATTTCGGACACCTCGGCGGCCCGGAAAGGCGCTGTCTCGCCCGTGTCGAGGTACACCGCGGTATAGGTCCGAAAAGTCTGTCCCTCGAGCGTTCCCCGCCCGGACAGCACCAGGAATATGCCGCGGCCGGCCGCTCTGAAGATCGCGTCGGGGTGCACGCGGTAGCTGGCGCAGCGGATGCTGCAGTCGCTGAACGTCCCGAGCGTCTTCTCTTCCACACCCTCCATCCCTTCGACCGGCATCCAGCGGTAGCCGGCAGGATGCATCAGGACCGGCCGGCTGTACTGTGGGGCCGCGTATTCGAGCTTACGGCCCGCCGCCTGTTCCCAGACCGCCTCGAAACCGTCCATGTTCTTCTTCCCGGGCAAGCCGGGATTGCGGCGGAATACGCCCTGCTCGAACACGCCGATCTTGCACAGCTCCCGCTTGGCCTCGACGATCTGCTGCGGGGTCAGAAGTCCGGAGCCGCTCGGTCCGCCGAACTGCAGCGTAGCGACGTACGAGGGGTCGACATCCGGCCCCTGCGGACCATAGTGGGTGCCCTCCGGAAAATAGCCCACCACACCCGGGGTCATCCTGCCGTCGTGGTCGAAGTCGCACTCGCCCTCGATCTGTACCCGGAACTGGCAGAAATTGTGCCGGTGCCGCGGCGACTCGAAGTCCCCATACTGGCGAAACAGCCCGAACTTGAAGTTCCCCGGCGAGGCGGGATCGCCGACCAGCATCAGTTGCTTGCCGACCTTGCCCGATCGCACGCCTTCCGCGACGTTGACGGCGACCGGCACTTCATCGCCATGGACTATCTGCATTTCCGGCTCCTAGGGATCCCGCGGTACCAGTTTGTTTGCCTTTGGACAGTAGGGAATCATACTGGATTGTCCGATGCTGCGGCGCGCAATGGCCCTCAGGGGGAGAGCACCTCGAGCGAGCGGTTCTTCGACGGCGGTCCCATGACGCCGATGAACAACGCCACCAGCGCCATGCTGCCGGCGATCAGCAGGAATACCCAGGACACCCCGTAGTGTCCGAGGATGAACGCGATCAGGAAGCCGCTGAAGGTGGCACTGATGCGCGCCCACGAATAGACGAATCCCACCGCCTGCACCCGGATGCGCGTCGGGAACAGTTCCGCCTGATAGGCGTGGAAGTTGTAACTGAGAATTGCCGCGCTCAGCAGTTCGAAGCCGCCGATCGGAACGATCACGTAGGGGCTGCGGAAGTACGAGAACGCGAGCCCGGCGGCCGCCACCGCCAGCGCCGCGCCGACGATCTGCCACTTGCGCTCCACGCGGTCCGCGAACGACAGGCACAGCAGCGGGCCCAGCGGGGCCACCAGCGCCATGCCGAAGGTGTATCCGAGGCTATGGCTGATGCTGACTCCGCGGTGCACGAGGAAGGTGGGCATCCAGTTGATGAAGCCGTACAAGCCGATGCCCTGCAGCACGTGGAACACGCTCAGCATCACGGTGCGGCCCAGGTACTCGCGGCCGAAGATCTGCGCGTAGCGGCCGACGACATGCGGCGGTCGGTGGGTGACCGGCAGCGGCGGCGGCAATGGCCGCCCGATCTCGCGCTCGACGCGCTGCTCGAGGTTGCTGACGATGCGGTCCGCCGCCGCGAGCCGGCCATGGGCCGCGAGCCAGCGCGGACTCTCCGGTATGAACAGCCGCAGCGGCCACACCACGATGGCCCCGAGCGCGCCGACCAGCACGACCCAGCGCCACCCCTCCAGTCCCAGGAACATCTGTGGCACCAGCAGGAACGCCATCAGCGCGGCCATCGGCTGGCCGGTGGAGTGGATTGAATTGTTGACGACGAAGGCGCGGCCGCGCGCCATCTTCGGAATCAGTTCGCTCAAGTAGGAATCGATCGTGATGACCTCGAGGCCCATTCCGATGGCCATCATGAACCGCCAGAAGATCAGTGCACCGGAGGTGTTCTGAAACGCCATGACCGCGCCGCACAGGCTGAACCAGACCAACCCGAACGTGAACACGGTGCGGCGACCGAACTTGTCGGCGAGCACGCTGATGAAGGCATTGGCGAGCAACATGCCCATGAAGGTCGCCCCGGTGAAGCCCGCGTAGCCTTTCAGGCTGAAGAATCCTTCCGTCGTCGCCTTCAGGATGCCATTGTGGACCAGGCTGGGCGCGATATTGCTGCCGGAGCTCAGCATGTAGGCATCGAAGAAACCGCCGGCGCACAGCAGCACGATGAGCGTCCACATCGTCCTGCTGGAGCCCAGTCGGTCCAGACGCGCTCCGATCTCGGGCAGCCCGCTCTCGGGCAGCTCCGCGGCGCGATTGTCCTGCACGATATCCCCCGCTACCCCGCCAACCTGGCTCATGGAGATGTACTCCCCTTCTATTGATTCTGATCCGGCCCGCCGATCTGCTGAGTCAAGGTCCCGTATGGCTCCTCACAGACGCGCCAGCGTGACATCCAGCACGGCACAGCGCCCCTCCGACTGTACCGCGGCCAGGCAGCTGTCCAGCGCGTCATCGAGCTCATCGACACGAGCCACGACTCTGCCGTACGCACCACCGGCGGCGGCTGCGATCCCGGCATAGTCGGGCTGCGGGTCGAAGCCCAGATCCAGGTCCGCGCTCCTGCTGGCGTAGCCGTCCTTATGGACCGCCAGCGTCGAGAGCTTCGGGGACTTCCACCCGCCGTTGTTGTAGATCACGGTCAGGAACGGCGTGCCATATCGCCGCGCCATCCAGTGTACGGTCGATGGCATCGAGAACATATAGGACCCGTCGCCCGTAAGCGCGATCACGGTCTTTCCTGGATGGGCGAGCTTGGCGCCGATCGCGGCACCGCCGTTCCATCCCAGCGAGCCGCCCCCGCTGCTGAACATGGATCCGGGCCGGGACATCGCCAGATGATCGTAAATCGTCTGGTAGTTCGAAACGCCTTCATTGACGACGAGCGTACTCGCGGTGACGCGGCGGCGGATCGCGGCAGTCAGGTATTCCGGTGTCAGGCTGCTGCCCGCCAGTTCCTTCTTGGCGAGATCGGACCGGCGGCGCTGGTGCAGCTCTTCCCACCGCCGGCGGCGCGATTCCACCAGCGCCGGATCCGGTGCGAGGCGCGCGAATTCGCCATTGAGCTGCCCGAGTGCGGTCGCGGCGTCCGCCGCGAAGCACTCGATCGCAGGTATGTGCCACAGCGGCATCTGCTGCTTGAGCGGGTCGACATCGATGTGGAAGATTCGCGCGCTGGGCGTCGGCGCACTGACAGTTGGAATCCACGGCACGTCGCTATCGATCACCACCACCAGGTCGGCCTCCGCGAGCGCCGCGTTCTGGCGGGGCTCGTTCCACTGATTCCCGAGGTAGAGCCGGTGGTCATGCGGAAAATTGACGTGGTTGGGTACCGACTCGAGCAGTCCGGCACCGGTGCGCTCGCACAGCGTGACCAGCGCGGTGACCGCTGCCGGATTGCGTCCGAGGTAGGATGTCACGACCAGGGGCGCGCGGGCCGATGCCAGCGCCGCCGCGAGCCGGACGGCCGCGTCCGGGGCCAGGGCCGCGGGAGACGTGGGCTTCCAGTGCCCGGGCTCGAGCTTCACGACCGGCACCGAGGCTTCCATGACCTCGCGTGCGCCGCTCAGGTAGACCGGCCCCGCAGGTTCGCTGCGCGCGATCTGAAACGCGCGGGCCACGAGCTGCTTGATGTTGACGGCCGCGCGCACTTCGTTGTCATAGCGCATGTAGCCGCGAACGATTCCGCGCTGGTCGTGCACGTCCTGGATCCAGTGGATGAACTCGTTGCGGCTGCCCGCCAGCTCGCCCTGCTGCGTGACCGGCGAGGCGCCCGCAAAGATGAATACCGGAATCCTGCCCTTGGCAGCGTTGTGGACCGCTCCGGCGAGCGACTGGGTGCCGCACTCCACGTGCACCAGTACCGCCTGTGGCCGGCCGGTCGAGGCGGCATAGCCGTGGGCGGCGCTCATTCCGACCATTTCATTGGGGCACGTGATTACACGCGGCACCGCCCGACCGGTGGCGCGAGCCGCGGCCAACCCTTCGATGATGGCCGGATGATCGCTGCCGAAATTCGCGAAGATGAATTCGACCCCGAGTTCCTGCAGGGCATCCAGGAGGGCCGCGCTGGCAGTATGCGTCGCCGTCTGTGATGATTCCCGTGTGGCAGCGTCGGCCATCTCGGCCTTGTTTTCATTTTTCGTCGGCGAGAATAACATCGTCGCGGGATGCTCCGGGCAGGGTCGTGCGGGTCGCCGTCAGTGCGGATTGTATCGTATCCAACTGTTTGATTTGTGTCAATTAATCTCTGTTCATGCGGGCGGCAGCTGACGCGTATGCGTCGGCCTGGCCACCGCACCGGACAGCAACGGAAACAGCAATGAAATCCAACACCCCTGCCGCTCCTGCCGCACCGGCCGATGCAGACGCCCCGGTCGATTCCACGATCGCGCTGGGCGAGCTGAGCACTTACATCGGGTTCTACTTGCGGATCACGCAGGCGCTTTCCTTCCAGGCCTTCGTGAAGCAGGCCGGCGATACGGATCTGCGTGCCGGCCACTTCGCGGTGCTGACGCTGATCGGCGAGAACCCGGGTATCACCCAGACCGCGCTCAGTCGCGCCAACGGGCGCGACAAGTCATCACTGACCCCGGTACTGGACGAGCTGGTACGTCGCGGTCTGGTGAGCCGGGAACGGATCGAGAGCAATCGGCGCGCCTACGCGCTCAAGCTCACGCCGCTCGGCAGGACCGCGCGTCGCAAGCTCCTCAAGAGCGCCGACCAGCATGAACGCAACCTGCGTCAGGCGCTAGGCAAGGAAGACAGCGCCGAACTGTTCCGCATGCTGAAGGTGCTGGCGGCCGCGCTGACCAAGAGGCTCGCGAGCTAGTCACTGCACGCGAATCGCGCGCCCGGCCTGCGAGGACAGTTCGAGCGCGCAGATCAGGCGGTGCGCCTGCACGGCCTGGCTGAAACCGGGCTCGAATGGTTTGCCATGTTGGATCGCGTCGGCGAGCCTGGCATATGCCCGGGCAATGTTCCGGGGCGGACCTTCGGGCACGCCATCGGGCACCAGACGCAGCCCGGCCGGTATCTCGACCGGTGCGAATGCGGCCTTGCCGCGCGCCGCATACAGCTCGTTGGGGCCGTGGTACACGCTCGGGTTGTGCTCTTGGGCGCCAGCCGCGGCTCTGATCGCCAGGGTGCCTTCGCGGCCGTAGATCTCGAATTGGCGCTGGCCTTCGGGCTGCGCCGGTACCGCGGCGACCAGAAACGACACCTCGGCGCTGCTGTCCAGACGGCCGGAAACGCTGACCCAGTCAGGAGAGTCGACCGGCACGTCCGCACCGGTGTCGGTGTTGTGCCATTGCGTGACCGTGGTGGCCAGCCGCGCCGACACTTCAGCGAACCCACCGAGCACGAAACTCAGCGCATCCAGCGAGTGGCCCGCGCCGATCGTCAGGATGTTGGCGCCGTTCTTCCGCTCGCTCTGCCAGATGCGCCCGTTGCCGCGCCGCGTGGTGGCGCGGCTCAGGTACGTGAAATGCACCGCCAGGACCTCGCCGATGAATCCCTGCCGGATCAGCTCGCGCGCATGCATCAGTACCGGATCGCTGCGCGCCTGCAACCCGACGGCCGTATACAGCGAGCGCTCGGCCGCCAGCGTGGCCATCTGCTCCGCCTGTGCGAGCGTCGCCCCGAGCGGCCACTCGCAATACACGGCCTTGCCGGCCCGCAATGCCCGCATGACCAGCTCGTAGTGCGTCGGCACCCGCGTCACGACGCTCACCAGATCGATATCCGGGCACGCCAGCATCGCGTCGTAGTCGTGAAAGGCCAGTTCGGTACCGAAGGCCTCCCTGGAGGCCAGTGCCGTTTCGGGATGGGCTGTGCAGACGGCCTTGAGCTCGTATTGCGGCAGCGCGCGCAGCGCCGGCACGTGCGCGCGGGCACCCCAGCCGCTGCCGCCGACGGTCACCGTGGCGCCGACGATTCCGACGCGGATCCTGCTGGACATGCCGGACTACGAACCGACCTGTCGGGCGCGCGGCTTGTCCGGATCCGGTGCGGGCGCCATGATGGTCAGGTGGATGGTTTCCTCGTCCAGGTTCCAGAAGTGATGTGGGACCTGCGCGGGAAAGATCATCAGCGTACCTGGCGCTACGGCGTGCGTTTCGCCCGCAATTTTGACCATCATCCGGCCGCTGATCAGGAACATGAACTGATCATAGTCGTGTACGTGCTCGCCACCCGGAGTTCCGCCATGCGGCGGAGTACGGACATAGTTGACGCAGCAGCTCGTGATCTCGGAATTGCTGCGGTCCACCAGGCGCTGCAGGAAGCGCGCCCGGTCGGCATTGAAGGTCGCGAAGTCGATCGGCCGGATGTATTGCGACGTGCCGGTGGAGTGCGACGTACCCGATGCGGTCATGGGAGACGGTACCTTCGGCCCCCGCTCAGGCCGCGACCGTCGTGTGCTCCCGCTCGCGCTGCTGCTCGTGCGCCTGCTGCTCCCAGGTGGCCCGTGCGTACATCGGCAGCGTGAATACCAGCAATTCTGCCCCATCGGGGCTGTGGATTGCCTGGGTCCTCTGACCCTCCGGGATGTAGTAGCAGCCGAGCGTGTCGAGCACCTTGCCGTCGTAGGTGGTGCTGCCACGCAGCACGCTACGCACTTCCGGCGCCCCCAGCACCTCAGCCGGTATGGTGGTGCCCGGCGCAAGACGCCATAGCGACACGCTGGTCTGGAACTCGGTGAAGCTGCCCAGGTGCTTCACCTCGACACCGCGCCGATTCGGATCCGCCCGCCAGCGGAATCCCTGCGGCCGCATGATGACCGGGGACTGGTAGCGGGGCGAGGCATAGCTGATCGGCCGCCCCATGTGCTGCTCCCAGACCGCTTCGTAGCTGTCCTGGTTGATGGTGCCGCCTTCCGGCTTCTTGATCTTGTAGACGCCGTCCTCGAAGTAGCCGCCCGCCTGCTTGAGTGCGTCGATCGCTACGCGCTTCTCCGAATCCCGGATGCGGTAAGCACCGTTGGGGCCCGGAAACTGCATCACCATCAGCGTCACGGGGCCCTTCTGCGTCAGCGGTCCGTAGTAGCAGCCTTCGGGGAAGTACGCGCACTCGCCCTCTTCGAGTTCAACGCCCTTCGCGATGTTCATTGCGCCGGATACGACATACCGGAACTGGTCGAAGTTATGGCGATGGCGCGGCGTGTAGAAGCCGTCGACGACCTGGTCGCGGCCATAACGCAGGTTGATGTCGCGGATGCCGGTATCGATCGGGTACAGCGCCACGGTCACGTCGGGGCTGTTAGGGCCCTGCAGTCCGCGTCCGCGCGTGGTGCCGACTTCACGGCCCTTCGTCTCCTCGAAGCGAAAAGTCTGTATACCGGCTGTCATGTGTCTATGCTCCTTGATGCGCGGTATCTGTCTGTCTGTCGACCGACAGTATTGATGCCTACAATGTGATCCGACGTGCCGATGCTGTCAAGCCGCAGGCTGCCCGCGCACCGCTACGCCCCCGCCCCGAAACCGTAGCATAATCAATCCGCTTGCGGCCCGCCCATTGCTTAAGGGAGCCATCATTCATGCGCGCTGGGTCCCTATGCGCCGGGAATCTGCTCACGGCAACGCTGGGCTGCCTGCTGCTCATCGGCACGAGCCACGCCGCCGATGCCGCGCTCACGATGCTCAGTATCGACATGGAGGGTGGTGGCGGCACGCTGTTCGTGACGCCGGAAGGGCGCTCGCTGCTGATCGATACCGGCTCGCCACCCGGTAGCGGGGTCAGGGACGGGCTGGATGGCGCCCACAGCGGGGTCGACCGGATCGTGGCCGCGGCGCACTCCCTACACCTGGAGAGCATTGACTACCTGATCATTACGCACTATCACGCCGACCACATCGGCGGGGTGTTCGAACTGCTCGCACGCATGCCGATCAGCACTTTCATCGACCACGGCCCCAACCGCGACGCCCCGATTCCCGACCAGCCGGCGGACTCGATCGGCAACCGCATGGTCCGGGACAGCATCCGGAACTACGCCGAGTATCTGCGCGTCATCAGCGGCCATCCGCACGTCGTCGCCCGGCCGGGCGATGTGCTGCGGTTCGGCAGCCTCACCGACACCATCGTTGCCAGCGATGGCGCTGCGATAGCGAAGCCGCTGCGCGGCGCCGGGGGCCACGGTGCGAAATGCGATACGCCGCCGATGGCGGACAACGGTGGACTGGAGAACGAGAAATCGGTCGGCTCGATTCTCGGCTTTGGCAAGGTCCGGATCGCCGCGCTCGGTGATCTCACCTGGAACCGGGAGCATGACCTGTTCTGTCCGATCGACAAGGTCGGGCACGTCCAGGTGCTCCTGGTCACCAATCACGGCATGGCGCAGAGCAGCAATCCGGCGTCGATCGCGGCGCTGCGGCCGGACATCGTCATCATGGGCAACAGTGCGACCAAGGGTGCCATGCCGGCAACCGTCGATACGATCAACGCCGCGCCAGGCCTGCAGGGATTCTGGAAGCTGCACGCGTCCACGGCCCATCCGGATCTGAATGGCGATCCGGATTACATTGCCAATCCCGATCCGGCGCCGGATCGCGGACAGAGCATCCGGCTCGAGATCACGCGCGGCGGGCGGATCACCGTGACCAACAGCCGCAACGCCTTCACCAGGACCTACCAGGTCCGCTGAAAGCCCCGCCCGATCAGTGCGCCTGACTCAGACGCTTCATCAGCTGGTAGGTGAATTCGACGCTGGAATAGAAATCCCCGATCTCGTGGCGCTCATCGCGACCGTGCATCCGGATGTCGTGGATGTCATTCCACGACCCCCCGATACCGTAACTCGGTATGCCGGCCTGGCGGGTGAAGATCGAATCGCTGGCTCCCGCGGCCATATCCGGGATCACCGTGACGCCCGGCCACATCGAATGCACCACCTGCGTGACGCTTGCCATCAGGCCCGCATCCAGCGGCGATTCGCCAGCGCTCACCACCAGGCCCGGTGTCTTGACCGTAATGGCCGGGTCGGCGATGGCCGTTTCGATCGCGGCCCTGGTGCCCTCCACCGACTCATCCGGCATCAGGCGGCACTGCACGGTCGCCGTGGCCCGCTGTGCCAGCGCGTTTTCCTGATGCCCTGCCGAGAGCATCGTCGCCACGCAGGTGGTATGCAGTATCGCGTTGAACGGCGGATCGGCCGCCAGGCGCTTCGCGGCGACCGGATCGAAGGTCGGTCCGGCGAGAGCGAGCATATCGGCGCGGCGCTGGCCGGTCTGCGTCAGCGCGGTCCTGGCAAAATACAGGCGCGTGGTCGCGTTGGTCTTGAACGGAAAGACATGGCGCGACAGCCGCACGAGCCCATTTGCGAGCTGGTAGATCGCGTTGTCGGACCGGGGTTCGGAGGAATGACCGCCCTTGTTGGTGGTCTCGAGGCTGAAGGTCGCGTAGATCTTCTCAGAGGTCTCGATCCCGAAGTCCAGGCGCCTGCCATGATCGATTTCCCCCGATCCGCCGTCCGCATTGATCGCGAGCGCGGCATCGATCAGCGGCCGGTGCTCACGTACCAGGTACCACATGCCATCCTGGTCGGTACCCACTTCCTCATCGGCCGTGAACGCGGCGATGATATCGCGGTCGGGAACGTATCCCTCCTGCTTCAGCCGGATCAGCGCGGCGGCCATGGCGGCATCTCCATCCTTCATGTCGGTCGTGCCGCGGCCATAGAAATACCCGTCCTGCTCCGTCAGCTGGAACGGTGGTAGCGACCAGTCCTCGGGCCTGGCGTCGACTACGTCCAGATGGCCGTTCCAGAGTATCGGCCTGGCCTTTGCGTTTCCTGCAAGCCGGACCACCAGGTTCACCTGGTTCGGGTAGCGCGCATCGGCCAGCACCTGAAGCGTGGAATCGTCAAACCCGGCATCGCGGAAATGGCGCAGCAGTATGTCGACCGCTCCTCGGGTACCGATATCGTGCACCGAGCGCACCGCGACGATCTCTTTCAGGATGTCGAGCGCGAGCCGCTGGTTGTCGGCGGGCGGCATCGGTGCGGGCGGGGGTGCCGCGGCCGGTGCCCCGGACGCTATCGCTGCAGCTGGGGCAGCGGCCATCGCTGGCGAGATTGCTGCCGCCAGCACCAGGGTCATGACGACCCGCAACATGTTGCGCGCGAGCATAGGTTTCCATTGCCTCCCAGCTAGCCTACCGGAGTCGCACCGCCGAGCAGCTGCAGGAAGCGCTGGCGTTCGATGTTTCCACCGCTGAGGATCACCGCGAGCTCGTCCAGGCCCGCGGCAAATCCGGCTGCCGTCACCCGCGCCCCGCGTTCGGGCGTTCAGGCACGGCTCTCTCTCGTGCGATCCAGCGCCCATGCCATGCCGGCGCACAGCGCATAGGCGAACAGTCCCAGGCCGCAGAAGGACAGCGCATCGCGCGGCGGTGCACCGAACCAGTTGATCGTCTGCAGGATCAGCAGCACCGCGAGCACGATCCAAGGTGAGCGCGCACCCCAGGTCCCGCGCGCGCGCGTCGAGGCCAGGTACACGGCGAAGCCGGCGAGCGTCAGGGCCAGCTCCAGCGGCATGGCTATCCTCGGCTGGTCCCACAATCCGAATCCGAGCTTCGGTGGTCCATCGCCCAGCAACCCAAGGTCCTGCCGGTGCACCAGCAAGTCCACCGGCCAATGGGAAAACACCAGCACCGCTATCACGACTCCCACGACCCATCGGCGTGCCGGAGCGACCCAGCAAGCCGCCGCGATTCCCGCTGCCAGCGCCCAGAGGATCGCCGCGAGCAGGCTGTGCGTGAACGGCATGTAGTAGAGATCGAACGGCATGATTCCCGTCAGCGTGGCGTCGAAGCGCCATTTCTCGACGCCGATCCAGGCCAGCGAGAAAAATCCGATGTCGATCAGCTGCACGGCGATGAAGCCCGCGGCGAGGCTCGGTGACCTGCGCACGGCCTTGGAGGCCAGCGCCAGCGAATAGTGGCCTATGAACATGCCGCGCTCCCTTGTGAATGGATGCCCGCCCCTTAAGCGGGCAATCACCGCAGTGGACTAGTGTAGGGGATCGGCGGCCGCATTCAATCCGCTGCCGCCCGCAGGATCGCTGCGAGGCTGCGCTCCACATCCGATTCCGTCGTGGCCCATGAGGACACGCTGATGCGCATCGCCGTGTGTCCCTGCCAGATCGTGCCGCCGCACCAGCAGGTACCCTCCCGCTGGACGCGCGCGATCACTTCCTGGGTCCGCTGCGCGCTGCCGAAGCAGACCAGGACCTGATTGAGCACGACGTCGTTCAGCACGCGATGACCAGCGCGCTGCAGTTCCGCGGCGAACCGGCCCGCATGGCCACAGGTGCGTTCGATCAGGTCGGCCAGGCCCTGGCGGCCCAGCTGGCGCAGTGCGGCCCACACCTCGACGCCGCGTGCGCGGCGCGAGAAATCCGGCGTGTAGTGATAGGGGACGCGCTGTTCCTGCTGCGACAGATACGCCCCGCCGATCGACATCGCGGCGCGCAGCGCATCGGCATCGCGCGTGAACACGAGACCGCTGTCATACGGGACATTGAGCCATTTGTGCGCGTCGGTGGCCCAGGAATCGGCCTGTTCCAGCCCGCGGACCAGGTGCGCGCGCGCCGGAGCCGCCGCGGCCCAGAGGCCGAAGGCGCCATCGACATGCACCCAGGCGCGCTGCGCGCGGGCACGCTCGCAGATCTGCGCGATCGGATCGCAGGCGCCGGTATTCACGTTGCCGGCCTGGACGCAGACGATCGTGCGCTCATTGACGGCTGGGAATGCATCGAGTCGCATGCGCCCCTGTGCATCGACGGGCACCCGCAGTACCCGATCGCGCCCGAGCCCGACCATGCCGAGTGCCTTCTGCACGCTCGCATGGACTTCCTCGCCGACCACCACCGTCAGCGGCGGGGCGCCGAACAGGCCCTGCGCCTCGGCATCCCATCCTGCGCGTCGCAGCAGCGCATGGCGGGCGGCCGCGAGTGCGGAAAAATTGGCAGTCGTGGCGCAGGTGACGAACCCGCCCGCACACTGCGCGGGCAGCTGGAAGATCTCCCGCATCCAATGCAGTGCGATGGCTTCGAGGGCGGCATTGGCCGGCGCGGTCACGACCAGTCCGGCGTTCTGGTCCCAGGCCGTGGCCAGCCAGTTCGCTGCAACCGTGACCGGCAGCGCCCCGCCGATCACGAAGCCGAAGAACCGCCCTCCGGCAGACGCCATCGTGGCGGGCGAGCCGATTTCATCCAGCTCTGCGAGCACGGCTGCGGCGCTGGTGGAGTGTTCGGGAAAGGCCCGCTCGAAGCCGGCCAGCGCAGCCAGCGCCGCTGGCGCCGGGCTGACCGTCCGCGCGTCCAGCGCGGCAAGATAGCGGCCGGCGCGCGCCGCAGCGTCGTCGAGCAGCTCGCTCATCGAGCCGCGCGCTACACCCGCTGCTTGAACACGACGTAGTTCAGGTCTTTGCCAGGCGCTGCGTCGAATTTATGCGGTACGCCCGCCGGAATGATCATGAAGTCTCCGGGATGCAGCGCGTGCGTCGTGGCGCCCGTCTGGGCGTCGCCACGCAGTTCGCCGGGGGAGGATTCCTTCAGGTTGCTGACGGTGCCCCCGAGCGTCAGGACGCCCTCGCCGGACAGCACCGTGATCTGGTCTTCGAAGTGCGTATGCTGTTCGACCATGTTGCCGTGGTCGAGGCGCTTGACGAATTCGGTGTAAAAGTTCTCATGATCATTGATCACGTCGGCGGCATAGACCCGGTTTGGCTCCGGTGTGGACAGGGCCTTCACCAGCTCCTGATGCGTGATGAACTTGAATCCATCGGCCGGCGTCGCGCGCAGGGTAGTCTGTGGAAGTGCCGGCGCAGCGACCAGCAGCGCAGCGATGGCGATCAGTTGAGTGCGCATGGAATTCGCTCCTTGTTGTTCTTCGGTGGCAAAGCGCGAGTCTACCCGAGAGCGCCACGACACGCTGCGGAGCTGCTAAATTAGTGTTTCTTATACATATGCTTAGAGAATATTCTTTATATAAAATCTATACGGCCTTGCCGGGGCGCGGTTGGCGTCATGCCGGCCGGGCAGGAGTCGCGCTCGCCGGCCTGCTGTGGGTGGCCGTGGCTGCACCTGCGGCTACGGCT
>CAZGVE010000005.1:105672-107707 GCA_964528845.1 uncultured Steroidobacteraceae bacterium
CGGCTACGGCTGCGATGGGCGCAGCTGGCGCTGCGGATGCTTCAGCGGCGCGTATCGAGTCGGCACGCCGGTGGTACCAGAACGTCGAGGCATTCTGGACCGTGGAGATTGCCGCACTCGGCGGCCAGTACCAGGGCGCGACGCTGCTCTTCTATGAGTCACCGCTGGACCGCGGCTGTGACGTTGCAGGTCCGCTGCGCGGCCCGTTCTACTGTCCGGCCGCCGCAACGGTGTACCTCGACCAGGCGTACCTGCAGCGCCTCGCGGGAGCCACCACGGACAGTACGCGCGCGGCGCTCGGATACGTCGTGGCCCATGAGCTCGCCCATCATATCCAGGGGCTCGTGGGCACTACCCTGCTCGTCGACCAAGCCCGGTCCCGCAGCACGCGCGCCCTCGCGACCCGCACCCTGACGACCTACGAGCTGCAGGCTGACTGCTACGCCGGCCTGTGGCTGCGCTGGGCGGGGCAGCGTGGCAACCTCGTCGCGCCGCCCGACCCAGCAGGATTGCTGGACGCCATCGCGGCGATCAGCCCGCGAAGCGACGCCAGTCGCACAGTGCCGGGACCGTGGCTCGATCCACTGACCCATGGCACGCGGGCGCAGCGTCTCAAATGGTTGCAGGTGGGCCTCGACAGCGGCGACTTCAACGCCTGCGATACCTTCAGTGCCGAGGCCGCCGGCAAGCTGTAGCGGCGGGAGTCGAGTGGCCAGCTGCTATCATGCTTGAAATGTCCTCGCCCCTGCCCCTGCCGTTCCTGCGCCACGTGACACGCGAGCAGCTCCTGCACGCGCTGTACGAGGCCGCCGAGCTCGAGCACAACCTGATGTGCACCTATCTCTATGCGGCCTTCAGCCTGAAGTCCGACATCGGGGAGGACTTGAGCGCGAGTGAGGCCGAAGCCACGGCACGCTGGCACCGCGAGATCGTATCGGTCGCGATCGACGAGATGAGCCACCTGACGGCCGTCTGGAACATCACGTCCGCGCTCGGCGGCATGCCGCGATTCGGTCGCACCAATTTCCCGCTCGACGCCGGGTATCTGCCGGCCAGCGTGACGGTGCGTCTCGCACCATTCAGCGAGGCCGTCCTGCAGCACTTCATTTTCCTGGAGCGACCGCACGGATCGGGCGAGCCCGAAGGCGAAGGATTCGCGCCCGAGCGCATGTTCGAGCGCGGCGCACCGGCGCCCCGCCTGACACCGATGGGCATCGACTATTCGACAGTGGGCGAGTTCTACGTCGCGCTGGCTGCGGGTCTGCGCGCGTTCGCGGAACGGATCGGCGAGTCCGCCGCCTTTTGCGGCGACCCGGCGCAGCAGCTCTCGGCGCAGCAGATCGATCTGCCCGGCGCGCAGCGTGTGATCTGCCTGAAGACGGCGCTGGCCGCCTTCGACTCGATCGTTCGGCAGGGAGAAGGCGCGCCGGGCAGCTCGGCCGGATCGCATTTCGAGCGCTTCACTACGATCCGCGCCGAATTCCGGGCCCTCAAGCTGGCTAATCCGGCGTTCGCGCCGAGTCATCCGGCCGCCACCAATCCAGTGCTGCGCCGTCCGCCGCGCCCGGAGGGCCGCGTCTGGATCGAACACGAGCCGGCAATCGCAGTGGTGGATCTGGCCAACGCTTCCTATGGGCTGATGCTGCGGCTGCTGGCCTACTCATACGCGCTGGCCGCGCCGGATTCGGACAAGGCGCTGGCGGTGGATTTAGGGTTAGGTCTCATGCGCCTCGTCGCGCTGCTCGGTGAGCAGGCGGCGCGATTGCCGGCGGGTCCCTCCAATCCCTCCTGCAATGCTGGCATGTCCTTCACGACGCTGCGGGACGCTGCAGCCCTGCCCCCTGGACCGGGTGCTCGCAGGTTCTTCATTGAACGCCTGACGGAACTCGCCGAGGCTGCGAGCGCGCTGGCCATCGGGGGCGGCGCACGACTGCAGACCGTCGCACGCGGATTCGTCGCACTCAGGGATCAGGCGGGCCGCCAGCTCCAGCTTTCTAGCACCCCCTCGGCGGCCGCAACGGCGACGACGGTGCCG
>CAZGVE010000005.1:107807-130432 GCA_964528845.1 uncultured Steroidobacteraceae bacterium
ACGCCAACGCCGACGCCAACGCCCGTGGCTGTGCCGACGGCAGCCGAATCACCCGCTGCGACTCGCGACGGCGTCGCGACGGATGGCGTCGAGACCGTCGAGGGACGCGCGCTCACGCTGCTGTTCGAGGCGCGCCGCTGCATCCATTCGCGCTTCTGCGTGACTGGCGCACCGACCGTTTTCCTCGCCAATGTGCAGGGGCCGTGGATCCATCCCGATGCGATCGACGTCGAGCGGCTCGCCGCGATCGCACAAGAATGCCCCTCCGGCGCGATTCGCTATCGGCGCAAGGACGGCCGTCCCGACGAGACCGCGCCGCCCGTGAATCTCGCGGCGATACGCGAAGCCGGTCCCTACGCGTTTCGCGGCCAGCTACGCCTGGACGGCGTGGCCGCCGGATTTCGGGCGACGCTGTGCCGCTGTGGAGCATCGAAGCACAAGCCATACTGCGATGGTTCGCACCACGAGGTCGGATTTGCGGCCAGCGGTGAGCCGACCAGCGGCCCCACCGACATGCTGCCGGTGCGCGATGGCGTGCTGGCCATAAATCCGCAGCCGGATGGACCACTGCAGGTGCGCGGCAATCTGGAGATCACGAGCGGCACCGGGCGCGTCGTCGCGCGCGTGACCGCGACGCGACTATGCCGCTGCGGCGGCAGCGCGAACAAGCCGTTCTGCGACGGCACGCACGCGCGGATCGGGTTCCGGTCGTAGGGTTGCCGGACCGAAGGTCGGAAGGCAGCGGCCATGCAGGCCGAACGATGGCGACAGTTGAAGGAGGTCTTTTCCCGGGCGAGTTCCCTCGACCTGGAAGCGCGCCAGGCTTACCTTGACGAGGCATGCGGCGATGACCCGTCGCTGCGCGCCGAAGTGGATGCCCTGCTGCACGCGCACCAGGCGCCGGATGCGATTCTCGACCGCGTCGCCGCCGACTACGTGCCGGCCGAGGCGCTCGCACCCACCGAGGATCGGTGGATAGGTCGCAGGATCGGTGCCTACGAACTGGTCGCCCACATCGGCCGTGGCGGGATGGGCGATGTCTATCGTGCGCGCCGAGTGGATGCGCAGTTCGACAAGGAAGTCGCGATCAAGCTGGTGCGTGCCGGCTTCGACACGGCATCCGTCATCAAACGCTTCCAGTACGAGCGCCAGATCCTGGCCTCCCTCGAGGATCCCAACATCGCTCGCCTGTACGACGGCGGGACGACCGAGGATGGCATCCCCTATCTGGTCGAGGAGCTGATCGACGGGGTACCGATCACCGAGTATTGCGATGAACGCGGACTGGGGCCGGCCGAGCGTATCCGCCTGTTCCAGTCCGTATGCGCGGCCGTACAGTTCGCGCACCGGCGCGGCGTCATTCACCGGGACCTCAAGCCCGGCAACATCCTGGTCACGAAGGACCGTGTGCCCAAGCTGATCGATTTCGGGATCGCACGGCTGCTGGATCAGCCAGCGCAGGTGGAAGCGACGCAGCTGCGCCCGATGACCCCCGAATACGCGAGCCCCGAGCAGGTGCGCGACGCTGTCATCACCACGGCGACTGACGTTTACTCGCTCGGCGTCGTGCTGTACGAGCTGCTCACCGGCAGAACACCTTTCGCCGGGATGACGGGCAGCGCGCACGATTTGAGCCGTGCGATCTGTGAGACGGCCCCGATGCGCCCGAGCGCGGCGGTGCTGCTGCCGCGGGAGTCGCGCCGGGATGGCGCTCCGATCCTGCTGTCGGCGGCGGAAATCTGCGCCCGACGTCATGCGACTCCGCAGAGTCTGCAGCAGCAATTGCAGGACGATCTCGACAACATCGTGCTGACGGCTTTGGAGAAGGAGCCCGAGCGGCGCTATGCCTCGGTAGAGCAGCTCGCGGAGGACCTGCGCCGCCAGCAGAACGGCCTGCCGGTGACGGCGAGCGCACCACGCTGGGGATACCGTACCTCGAAGTTCATACGCCGGCACCGGGTCGCATCAGCGGCCACAGTGCTGGCAACGCTCGCGGTGCTCGCCGGTATCGGCGCCACGCTGCGCGAGGCGCAGATCGCCCGACACCAGGCCAGCATCGCGCAGCAACAGCGACAACGGGCAGAGCGACGCTTCGACGATGTGCGCAAGCTGGCCAACGCGCTGCTGTTCGAGATTCACGACTCGATTCGCGATCTACCGGGTTCCACGCCGGCACGCAAACTGCTGGTCACGCGGGCGCTCGAGTATCTCGACAGCCTGAGCAAGGAGGCAGGCAGCGACAGCTCTCTGCAGCGCGAGCTTGCGACGGCCTATCAGAAAGTGGGGGACGTTCAGGGCCAGTCGCGCGAGGCCAGTCTCGGAGACCGCGCCGGTGCGGAAATAAGCTACCGCAAGGCTTGCGAGCTGCGCGAGGCGCTGGTGGCCGGAAATCCGCGCAGCGCCGAGCTGCGTCGCGACCTCGTCCAGAGCTACGGCAAGCTCAGCGATCTGCTGCGCGACAAGGGCGACCTCGCCGGATCGATGGAGTACTCACGACTGCAGATGGATTCCGCCGAGGCCGTGGTCCGGATGGATCCCACTAATGCCGATACCCGCATCCTGTTCGCCACGTACCGCATGGACCACGGCTACAAGCAGGCCACGGTCGGTCGCGAGCGCGCGGCAGGATTGGAAAATCTGCGGCAGGGGAGCGCCCTGCTCGAGCAACTGGCACTCGAGCGCCCGCAGGACACCTACGTTCACCGTGTGCTCGGCCTCAGCTATAGTCGTGAAGCCGAGATCCTCGAAGACGAGGCCGATAGTCGACCGCGCGCCCTGGCGCTGTACCAGAAGGCGCTGGCGGTGAGTCAGGCACTGCTGGACGCGGATCCCAACAACACGGACTACGAGCGGATTGTCGCCTTCGACAAATTCGACATCGGATCGGTGCTGATGCGATCCGGCCAATGGGACGGGGCAGTGAGCTGGGACCGCAGGGCGCTCGCAGACTTTCAACGCCTCGCCACGGCAGATCCGGCCAGTCAGCTGTTCCGCCAGGACACCGCCGAGGTGCGCCGCGAGCTCGGACAGATGCTGTTGCAGACCGGGCAGCCTGCCCAGGCGATCACCGAACTGCTCCAGTCGCTGGAGGTCGTGGCCCCGATGACTGGGGCGTCAGATCCGATGACGGCGGAAGGACGCGTCTTGCTCGACGATCAGTACTGGCTCGGGCAGGTGCAGCTGCGGCTGGCCACGGCTCCGCAGACCCCGGATGCGCAGCGACGCGAGCATTGCAGTGCCGCCCTCGACTGGTTCCACAAGGCACTCCCGGGACTCGAGACGCTGCGCGCGCGTGTCGGCACGGATGCGGCGCCGGACGAGCACATCCGGCAGATTCGCGCCGCGCGCAGCCGGTGCCAGGCGGCCCCGGCGGTCTAGCCGGTCAGTTCGCGCTGCAGCCACGCGCGCGCGAACACCCAGTCCCGCTTCACGGTCGCGACCGAGATGCCCAGCACCTCCGCGGCTTCCTCCAGACTCAGACCGCCGAAGAAGCGCAACTCGACCACCTGGCCCTGACGCTGATCGAGCTTCTCCAGGCGCGAGAGCGCGGCATCGAGCGCTTCCATATCCAGCGTAGCATCCTGCGCCAGCACATCGACACCGGCGGCGTCCACGCCCGCTGTCGCGTCAGCGGCCAGTACTGCCTCCAGATCGACGGCAGCCCGCTGACCGCGCTTGGCCGCGCCGCGGCGGCGAGCGTAGTCGACCAGTATGCGCCGCATCATCTGCGAGGCCAGGCCGAAGAACTGTGCGCGGGAGCGCCACTGCACGTTGTTCTGATCCACCATGCGCAGAAAGGCTTCATGCACGAGTGCCGTCCGCTGCAGCGTGTGGGCGGTACGCTCGCGGCGCAGGTGCCGCTGCGCGATCGCGCGCAGCTGCTCGTACACCAGCGGATACAGCGCGGCCAGAGCCGCCGGATTGCCCCCGCTCCAGTCGAGCAGCAGCCGGGTAATGTCTGAACGCGATTCGGAGACCGGCGGTTCCATCTTGAAGGCCCGACCCCTCGGCGGGGATCTGTACATGGCAGCTGGGTACCACGCGGCAGTACGGGGGGTCAATCCGAGGAGGTCCGATTGAACAGAATAGGCTCGGGGGAGGTCGGCTAATTCGCCGTCTGCGGCTGACGGTCGCGCCGCGCACCGCTGCGGATTGCGCAGCGGAGGCACTGGTCATCGGCGGCGGCTTCAGCCGCCCTTGCAGTGCTTGGCGTTGGCGAGCTGGACCAGTCGTGCGAGGCGTGGGTTCGCGGTCAGCTGATCGCCGGCGGAGGACGCCAGGTCGGCCGTCATCGTGGTCATGCGCTGTTCGGTCGGGCGCCGCTCCGCCGCCATCTCATCACTCATCGCCTTGTTCTGCCGCTCGAAAGTCTGCTGCAGATGCGACGCCGTGTTCGGGTGGACGACCCCGGCGGTCGCGACCTCGGTGGCAGTATCCGCGGCACCTGCGGCGGCCACCGCAGCAGACTGCGCCACGACGGTCTCCGTGACCTTGGCCTCCTGGCTCGCGAGCATCGCCTGCTCCTGGGAGGCCGCGGCTTTGCCCTCCGCGACCGTCTTCTGATCCGGGACGACATAGCTTTGGGTCTTCAATTCCGCGGCGATCTGCTGGCAGCTCATCTGCTCGTCGCCCGGCCGCGCAGCGCCGGGATCCGATGCCGCACTCTGGTAGGCCTGCTGCGCAGCCATCATCTTCCTGCACGAGTCGGCGCTGAAGACCGCAGCGGCCGAACTCGGCAGATGGTCGCAGTCCATGGCTGCGGCTGCGGGTGGGTGCTGACTCGCCCGCGAAGCCGCAGGTGACCATGGCGACTGCGCCAAGGCCACGGGCGCGACGGCGGTCCAGCAGGCCAGGACCAGCGTCGATGCCGTTCCCCTGCAGTTATACGATGTCACGTTGCGCATGGCGGCCTCCTCGCCTTTCCCGATAACGCGCAGGGGAATGGCGAAACGGCTCAACGACCGCGTCGAGCTGGAGGTGATCCCCTCAGTTGGAGGCGATTGCCCCTTGGGAGGGCCGGCCACGCTCAGGCCACCAGGAACGGCTTCACGTAGCTATCGAGCGCCAGCTTGATCTCCGCCTTCTGCGCATCCGTGATCGGCCCCTCGGGGCGCCGGCGGCCCATCCGGGGCGCATCCGGTGGCGGCGGATTCACGCGCATGATCGCGCCTTCCGGGAACACGCCGCGGGCAATGCAGACGTACTCGTTCGCACGCGGTATCGAGTCGAACGCAAGGAAGCGCCCGAACACGTCATAAGCGTCGCGCTTCTTGCCCGCCTGGTACAGATCGAAGCACTTCTGCAGCACGTCGGAGAGCCCGACGTAGGGGCAGGTGCCGAGAAAGCCCTCTTCCAGCTCCGCGAAGAAGGTGTGGCCACCGGCGCCCGAGAAGTCCTCGAGGGTGCCACCAGTCCTGGACAGCAGTCCCGGGGCACGCTGCAGCGGATCACCGGCCTCATCCTTGATCGCCACCAGCGTTGGCACGGCCTGGTACAGCGCGACCAGCGTATCGACGCTGACGTCCCCAACGGCCTGGACCAGCATCGGGAGATTCGAGGCCGAGCCGAGCGCCTTGAAGTAGCTGATGATGGCGTCGTCGGAGACGCCCGGGGGAGTCAGCGAAATGATCGCATCGGCACCCTTCGAGCCGGCGTATTTCGCGTACTCGAGCGACTTGTTCAGGTCGAAGCCTACCGTCTGTACGCCAAGCACCACGGCCGCCTTGCCCTTGACCGACAGCAGCGCATCCGCGCCGGCATGCCATTCATCCGACGTCAGCGTCTGCCATGCGCTCGCATTCTGCGGCCAAGCAATGCCGGCAACCTTGCCGCGATTGAGAAATTTCTGCTGGGAGACCATGGAGTCCAGATCCAGCTTGTTGTCGGGAGTACAGGGCGACCAGCCGATCGGGAACACGCCTGCGAGCGGCTTGCCGTTCGGAGACTTCTTGATCGCGGCCGCGTTGGCGCTGCCTATTCCGCCCACCGCGAGGGCGCCCGCCACGGCGCCCGCAACCGTCAGAAATGAACGCCGGTTCGTCGTAATCGACATGGATGATCCCCCGTTGTCGTGTGCCATCTTGGTATTCGCGCGACGACCTCAGTGTTCGCCAGGGTCTCCGGCTTTGTCAAGAAACGGTGTTTCAACAATTGGGATTAATACAATATTAGATTGCCGCCTCGCGGCATTGCCTTAAGGCGCTGACGCGACGCCTGCCATCAGCGCCTCGCCCTGCGCGATGGCACGCGCATAGGCGGGGCGGGCGCTGACGCGCGCCAGCAGCGCTTGAAACGCCGGACGCGGCTCGAGCGTCTTCGTCATGAGTCCGAATCCAAGCTGCGCGCCGACGTACAGATCGGCGGCGCTGAAGCTTGGCCCGAGCAGATACGGTCCCGGGCTCAAGGCCTGCTCGAGCACGTCGAGCACGTGCTCATAGCGACCATAGCCCAATGCCCCGGCACGCTCGGGCGCCGGCCGCTCCAGCATCCGGTCGATCATCGAGGAGTCGACGCAAGCGGCCGCGAAGAACATCCAGCGCAGGTACGCGCCGCGTGTGCGCTCCCCGATGGGTGGGGCCAGTCCGGCCGCCGGAAATTCATCGGCCAGGTAGGCGATGATCGCGCCGGTCTCGGTGATCACGGTCCCGCGGTGCACGAGGGCTGGTAGCTTGCCCATCGGGTTGATCGCGAGAAACGTCGATTGCTTGTGCTCACCCTTGTCCAGATTGACCAGCTGCACGCGGTAGGTCGCACCGACCTCCTCGAGCATCCAGTGCGCCATGCGCGCCCGCGAGCGCGGCCAGTGATAGAACACCATCTCGTCCGCCATGCTGCCCCCGTCTGGTGTTGCGATAGTCCGCGGCCGCCCCGCAGCCGCGGGATCAGGCCGGAACCGGCTGATCAGGCTTGCGCGGCTTCCATTTGTAGACGCGCGCGGAATTCTTCCAGAAGTACTTCTCGGCGACCGCCCGCGACTTCTTGGCAAAGAACTGCTTGACCAGACCGACCTCCTCCGGAATCGTCGCGACCCCGTAGCTGTTCGGGTAATCCGATCCGAAGATCACGCGATCCTCGCCGAACGCCTCGAACAGGAACTCGAGCCGGTCGCGGAGGAACGCATAGTCCTTGACGATGAAGCCGTCGCTGGTACGCGGGTGATAGACCTCGGTCAGCTTCACGAAGATATTAGGCTTGGACGCCATTTCCTTGACCACCGCCTCGTAGGCCTGCTGGATATCCGGCGTCGGATCGAACGACGGCAGGTGGTCCATGATGATGCGCAGCTCCGGCACTGCATCGGCCAGCATCACGTTGGCCTGCATCAGGTTCATGGTCGGATTGGCGGTGTCGAGGGCGAGGTCGGCCTCCGCCAGCAGTTTGAGATTCGCGACATTGTCGGGTTTGAGGACGACCTTGTCGTTGTCGGCGGTGTAGAAGCGGCTGGCCCTGATCGCGCGGAACAGCGGGTCCTTCTGGAAGTGAGTCACATAGCGGCCAAAGTCGGACTGGTCCGGATTGAGCGTCCCCGAGACCCCGACCATGAACGGATCGGCGCGGCACACATCCAGGTAGAACAGATTGTCATCGATGAAAAAACTCGACTCGACGACAATCGCGCCGACCACTCCGAGCGGCTTCGCCTGGGCGCTGTACATCGCCGGCAGCGAGGGCTTGTTCAGCGCGCGATATTCCTTGGAACCCATGTACCCGGCGCCCAGCGGACGGGTATTGTCAAACAGGTGAATGTGAGCGTCGATGATCGGTATGTGATCGACGCTCGCCCCCTGCGCCAGCGCGCGGCCTGAGGCTGCAGCCGCAGCGACGGCCACGGCGCCCGCGAGGAAATCACGGCGGTTCAAACCCTCCGCGGGAGATTCGGTGTTGTTCATGTGCTCGCTCCGTCTGGATGTTCTTTTGAGACTGCGTCCCAGTATAAACCCTGGGGCGCGGCCACGGATTGAGGCGTGGCTAGGGATCCGCGCACGACTGGGTGCAGGTCATCGCCTGCGCGCTGCGGATCACGCCGGAGTCCAGCACCGCGAGCAGCCATTCCGAAACGCCGCCCTGCTGCGTGACCTCATAGCGCTCCCAGTTGGTGTGTTCGGGTGTTACGGAGGATCGCGCATCGATTCCCGGCTCGAACGGAATATCCAGGCCACCGCTCCCCGAACCACGGAACTGCAATGACTTCAATGCGCCCCAGCCGCCGAGCATCTCGATCGGCAGCGCGGAGCCCGAAGTGCCCAGTGTCGGACCGACCGCGCGCTGCTCGAACTCCCGCAGCGCATTGAGCATCCGGCGCAGCGCCTGGGCGCCGCGTGGCGCCGTAGTGGGTGCGGTGCTCGCGCGCGCAGCCGCTTCCCGGAAATGCGCGGCCATCGCCGCGTCGAATGGCAATACCGACAGCGCCACATGCGACAGCTCGGGCGGCAGCAATGCGAACTGCCATTCCACGCGCGTCCAGGCGCGAACGGCATTGACACCATCCCTGGGAACAGAAAATCGCCACTGGCGGATTGCGGCCACTGCAGCCGCGTCGAGATCGCGATATCCGGTGCTGCGCACCACGCGCAGCTCGCTGGCCCGCCCCTGCTCGTCGACCAGGACTGCCACCAGCACTTCACCCCGCTCGCCGGCCTGGATCGCAGCGGTCGGAATGACCGGCCGCACCCCGTGCAGGACCACGATGCCCGCGGAGGATGGTCGGCGCGGCGCGCTATGCTCCGGGAGCACCTCCTCCGGCGCCGGCATGGTTGGGGCGGGCACCGGCGGGCTCTCCAGCGTTATCTCGACCGGAACCGGTGTGACCGGTTCATACACATGGGTCAGCCCAGCCGGCGCCATCGTCGGGGCGCGCAGCTCCGGTGGCTGCCGCGGCGCACGGCGCAGGATCAGGACTTGGAACGGCTGCGCCGGCGGCGCAGGAGGCCCGATGCGCAATGCAGCCACGAGTCCATCGATGAGCAGCAGGTGCGCGATCGCGACGATCAACACCGCGGCAGCGCGCGCGAAATACCGCTCTGCAGTCTGGCTCATCGCCGTAGCGCCCTCCCGGAAACTTGACTATGGCGGCCCCTACTGTAGTCCCGGCCGCCTCCGGCAGGCCACCCACGGCACCGGCCGCATCGAACCGTATAATCGCGCGCTTCGCCAGGGGTGGAGGTCCGGACATCCATGCAGATTCATCCGACCGCCGTGATCGAGGACGGCGTGCAGCTGCAGGCCGGCTGCGTCGTCCACGCGCACGCGATCATCCGCAGCCGATGTGAACTCGGCGAGGGCGTGGTCGTGCATCCTTTCGCCGTGCTTGGGGGAGATCCGCAGGACCTGCGCTTCGAGGCCGGCACGCCTTCAGGCGTACGCATCGGAGCGCGCACGGTGATCCGCGAGCACGTCACGATCAATCGCTCGACGGTCCGCGATGCCTGCACCCAGATCGGCCCGGACTCTTTTCTGATGGCAGCCTGCCACGTGGCCCATGACTGTCACATCGGAGAGCGCGTCGTGATCGCGAACGCGGTACTGCTGGCTGGCCACGTGCACGTCGGTGATCGCGCGTTCCTCGGCGGCGGCGCGGTCGTGCACCAGTTCTGCCGCATCGGCGAGGGAGTCATGGTCGGGGGCGGCGCCCGTATCTCGCAGGACGTACCACCATTCTGCCTGGCCACCGAACGCAATGGACTTGTCGGGCTGAACCTGGTCGGCCTGCGTCGGCGCGGATTCAGCCGCAAGCAGGTGGATGAGCTCAAACGCGCACTGCGCGCGGTCGATGCGACGGTCGGCAATCCGAAGGAACTCGCCGCCGCTGCCCTGGCCGGCGGCAAGTTCGAGACCGCAGAGGCGCAGCACTTCCTGTCGTTCTTTGCCGGCGGCCGGCGTGGCTTCGTGCGCACCCGCCGCGCCAGCGACGCCGATGACCACGCCGCCGGCGGCTAGCCCGTCATCGCCTGCGGCGCGATGGAGCCGAATCTGCCGCTATTGAAGTCGCTGATTGCCTCGTGAATCTCCTGCTCGGTGTTCATCACAAACGGCCCGTAACCGACTACGGGTTCGTCGATCGGTGCCCCGCTCAGTACGAGAATGCAGGCGTCACTGTTCGCCTCGATGTTCCACGCACGGCCGGGCCGGTCCAGCAGCACCATCTGCGCCTCGCGCGCGATCTCGCTGCCGTTCACGAGCACCGCGCCACGCAGCACGATCAGAGCGAGCGTGTGCCCGTCAGCGGTGTCGAAATCCGCTGCGTGACCCTGGCCGAGGCGCAGATCCCAGACGTTCATGTCCGTGAAGGTCTGCGCCGGCCCGCGCGCTCCCTGGTACTCGCCAGCAATGACCCGCAGGCGACCGGCACCCGAGGGCAATACCACCGCGGGAATATGCGCATCCCGCAGGGTCTGGTAGCGCGGCGCGGCCCGCTTGTCCTTCGCGGGCAGGTTGACCCACAGCTGGACCATCTCGAGCATGCCGCCGGTGCGAGTGAAATCCTGGGAGTGAAATTCGTCATGTAGGATGCCGGAAGCCGCCGTCATCCATTGCACGTCTCCGGGTCCGATCCGGCCGCCACCCCCGCTCGAATCCCGGTGCTCGACTTCACCCTGGTAGACGATGGTGACGGTCTCGAAGCCGCGGTGCGGGTGTTCACCGACTCCCCGCGGCCGCGCGGCGGGCTCGAATTGCGTCGGGCCGGCGTAGTCGAGCAGCAGGAACGGGCTCAGGGCCTGATTCTGGCTGTGGTACGAGAACAGGGAGCGCACCGGGAATCCATCGCCCACCCAGTGTGGCCGCGGGGCGCTGTATACACCGACGATCTTCTTCATGGGTCACCTCCGTTGGGTTTGTAGCCTATAGGAAGAACGATATACGGATAAGTACGCATTAATGGACTATATTGTCCTTTTTATAGGACAATACTTCGTGTGCAGGATCTCAATGACCTCTACTACTTCTCGCAGATCGTCGAGCACCGCGGATTTGCCGCCGCAGGCCGTGCGCTCGGGATCCCGAAGTCCAAACTGAGCCGCCGCCTGGCGGTGCTCGAAGAGCGGCTGGGTGTGCGGCTGATCCAGCGCTCCACGCGTCGCTTCGCGGTGACCGAGCTGGGCGAGGACTACCTGCAGCATTGCAAGGCAATGCTGATCGAAGCGGAAGCCGCGCAGCAGGCGATCGAGCGCACGCGATCGGAGCCCCGCGGCATCGTACGACTGACCTGCCCGATTGCGCTGCTCGATACACGCGTCGGAGCGATGGTGGCGGAATTCCTGCTGCGCCACCCGCAAGTGGAGGTGCACCTCGAAGCGACCGACCGGCGCGTGGATGTGATCAGCGAGGCTGTCGACATTGCGCTGCGCGTTCGAACGCCGCCGCTGCAGGATAGTGGCCTGGTGTTGCGCACGCTCGCACAGAGCAGCCAGTGTCTGGTCGGTGCGCCGCAACTGCTGCGCCGAGTGGGCATGCCGGTTGCGCCGTCCGATCTGACTGCGCTGCCGAGCATGGATCTGGGCAGTCCGCAGACCGCGCACGTCTGGAGTCTGCTCGGACCTGAAGGCGCACAGGCCTCGATCCATCACCATCCACGACTGATCACGCGCGGCATGATCGCGTTGCGCCTGGCCGCAATCGCCGGCGTCGGGATCGTGCAGCTGCCCTCGCAGATGGTGCACGATGAACTCGCCGCCGGAACGCTGGTGCGGGTATTGCCGGAGTGGGCGCCGCGGATCGAGATCGTCCACGCGGTCTTCGCCTCGCGCCGTGGCCTGCTGCCCTCGGTGCGCGCGCTGCTGGACTTCCTGGCTAGTCGATTCGAAGGCTAGACTCGAGCGGCCGATCCGCGCTGCACTTCGCGATTGATGCGCCGTAGCAATTCGAGACCGTTGAGGCTCCGGCCCCTACCGACACGCGCGCGAGCCCGAAAAGTCATGTCCAGGGCCCCGGAACTCATGGCCTGGGCGCTGGAACTGCAGATGCAGTCGCGGTATCGCGGAGGTGGATGAGCAACCATTGATCGGTCTTAGCGAACTAGCGCGAGAGGATTCTTGATGCATTGCACCGCAGGCACCGACATGGGCCCACGCCGCGCCGCAGCAATGGCCGCCGAGGATCGAGACGAGCGCCCCAGATGAATGCGACGCCCGACCCGCGAGTGCAGGAGCGCGATGAGGAAGCGCTCGCGCTGGTGCGCTCGCTGCGCGAACTCGACCGTCGGCTCGAATCGCTGAGTATCGATGAGATCAACGCACTGCTGGGCCAGGGAGCCACCGCTCGCCAGCTGCCGCAAGCCCGGGAGCCGGGCCACTCCCCGGACAGTGCGCTGATCGATTCTCTGCCTGCACATATCGCGGTACTCGATCGCGGCGGCCAAATCATGTCGGTCAACCAAGGCTGGCGACAGTTTGCCGACGCGAACGGACTGCATGATCCGACTTACTGCGTCGGTCGCAACTACCCGGATGAGTGCGACCGCGCGGTGGGCGCGGATGCCGAAGAGGCCCACCGCATCGGTAAGGGCATACGCACCGTGCTCGACGGCGCGGCCGGCAACTTCACAACCGAATACCCGTGCCACTCACCGACGCTGGAGCGCTGGTATCAGCTCAACGTCATTCCCCTCGCCGTCGCCGCAGTGACCGGCGCTGTCGTGATGCACATGGACATCACGCAGCGCAAGCACGCGGAGCTGCGCGTGGCCTACCTGAGCCGCATCCATTCGATGCTGAGCCGGATCAACAGCCTGATTGTGCGGGTGCGCTCGCGCGAAACGCTGCTCCAGGAAGCGTGCCGGATCGCGGTCGATGCCGGCGGCTTCCTGTTCGCGCGGATCGGCATCCTCGATCACGGCACGATGAAGCTGCACCATGCCGGCCTCGCGTGCCGGGACTCGCCGCTGCGCGAGACCATCGAGCGCATCCTGTCCTCGGACGGCGGCGTGCCGGGTCCGATCATCGCGCAGGCCATCGCCGAGCGGCAGCCGGTCGTCGCAAATGATTCGCAGGCGGATCCGCGTTCGGGGCTGCTGGCACGGCAAACACAGCTCGGAATCCGCTCCAAGGCGGCGATCCCGATCATTCGCGGCGATGACGTGTTCGGAGTCATGGCGCTGTATGCCAACGAAAGCCAGTTCTTCCATGGCGAGGAGATCCGGCTGCTCACGCAGCTCAGTCTTGATATTTCCTACGCGCTCGACCATATCGACAAGGAAGAGCAGCTCCACCATTACGCGTACTACGACCTGCTCACGGGACTGGCCAACCGCACACTGTTCCTCGAGCGCGTGGCCCAGTACATCCGCGATGCCGGCAGCCGCGGGCGCTCACTCGGTCTGATCGTGATCGACCTGGAGCGCTTCAAGCTCGTGAACGACAGCCTCGGCCGGGCCGCCGGGGACGCACTGCTGTGCCAGGTGGCCGAATGGCTGACCTTCCTGATCGGCGATGCCAACCTGCTGGCCCGCATCGATGCAGATCATTTCGCGGTGGTCCTGCCAGGGGTGCGCGATGAGCAGGAGGTCGCGGTCCGGCTCGACCGCGTGATGACCGGCATCATCGATCATCCGTTCCTGGTCGGCGAGGAAGCCGACTACCGGGTCACACCCAAGGCCGGAGCGGCGATGTTTCCCGACGATGGTTCCAATGCGGAGTACCTGTACCGCCATGCCGAGGCGGCACTGCGCAATGCGAAGTCGGGCGCCCAGCGCTACGTGTTCTATACCCGGCGCATGAGTGAGGCAGCGGCCAATCGGCTGACCTTGGAGAGTCAACTGCGGCAGGCGCTGGAGCGCGAGGAATTCGTGCTGCATTACCAGCCGAAAGTCAGCCTCACGGACGGCAAGCTCTGGGGAGCCGAGGCCCTGATCCGCTGGCAGGATCCGCGCACCGGCCTGGTGCCTCCAGGCAAGTTCATTCCGCTGCTCGAGGAAACCGGGCTGATCCGCGAGGCTGGTCGATGGGCGATGGCGCAGGCGATCGCCGACTACCTGCGATGGCGCCGCAGCGGACTGGCCGCCGTTCCGCTGGCGGTCAACGTATCGGCGGTGCAGCTGCGCGACCGCGGGTTCACGCGCCAGATCGAGCAACTGATCGCCGTGGATGCCGCCGCGGCCGAGGGACTGGAACTGGAGATCACCGAGAGCGTGATCATGGAAGACGTGAACCATGGCATCTCCCACCTGCAGGCAATCCGTGATCTCGGCATCGGTATCGCAATCGACGACTTCGGTACCGGCTTCTCCTCACTGAGCTATCTGGCGCGGCTGCCGGTGGATGCGCTGAAGATCGATCGCTCGTTCGTCGCCGAACTCGGCCACACCACGACCGCCTCGGCACTGGTCTCGACGATCATCCAGCTCGCCCATTCGCTCAAGCTCAAGGTCATTGCCGAAGGTGTCGAGACCGCAGACCAGCGCGCAACCCTGCGCCAACTCGGCTGCGACGAGATGCAGGGCTTCCTGTACAGCCGACCGTTGCCGGCCGAGTTGTTCGAACAGCGCTACCTGCTGACATTGCCGACGGATCGCGGCTGAGCGCCGCGGCCCGTTGCCAGCCGCATCGAGGAGCGGTACCGGTTCTTTAATGCAACGCTACCGTTGCGTTTCACATCAGGTTCGAGTACCGTCGGCTGCGAGTGCCCGATCCACACCGAGGGAGCCACCCATGAGCAGCATCAAGCGGACCGTCCTTGCTCTTGCCGCCGCCGCCCTCGTGGTTTTGCCGATCGCTCCGGCCGCCGCGGCCGGGCCGCTGCTGCTCGCACCACTCGGGCTCGGCCAGGTGCTCGGCGCCCTCGCGAGAATCGCAACGCTGCCGCTCATCGCCGCCGCGCAACTGCAGCCGCCGGGTGTCTACCCCCAAGCGCCCGCGTACTACCCGCCGCAGCAGGGCTACTACCCACCACAGCAGGGCTACTACCCACCACAGCAGGGCTACTACCCTGCGCCGCAGGCCTACTACCAGCCAGCGCCAGCATCCGGCTATGGGCGCGAGTACGCCTACGCGCCGGCCTACGCGCCGGCCCGGCCGCGCTACTACTACCCGGCGCCTCGTGGTGACTACGCACCATACGCGCGCTACGCTGGCTCGTATGCTCCCCACTTTGCCTACCGATCCGGCGGGTACGGCTACCGTCGTCGCTGAGGATCGCCGACGCCCCCGGACCCGCAGACCAAGTCGCGGCGGACGACCTTCCCGAGCCGCAGCACTGCAGCTGCGAGATCGCATTCTCGAAGTCGCGACAGCGCTGTTCCTGTCCGAGGGCTACGGCTCCACCTCCATTGAAGCCGTGGCTCGGCGCGCCGGCATTTCCAAGCGCACCTTCTACCACCGCTTTGAGGACAAGGCCGCGCTGTTCGCCGCGGTGGTGCATCGAATCATCGAACAGATCCGGCCGGCTCCGGGGGTAGCGCTGATCGAGGGCAAAACGCTCTATGAAGTGCTGTGCCGCCTGGCCGGACTCATCCTGCGTGCGGCGCTCTCGCCCCAGGCCATCGCGCTGCACCGTCTGGTCACAACGGAGTCGGCCCGATTCCCGAACCTCGTACGTGCTGTCGATCAGGAAGGGTGGGCTCAGGAGGCGACCGCCCTGATCAGTGGCCTGCTGGAGCGCGAGCTGCGCGGTCCGAGGCTGACCGCCGAGCTGCGTACCTTCGCCGCCGAGCAATTCCTGCATATGGTCGTCGGGCTGCCGCTTCGCCGCACGATGGGCCTGGGCGTGCCGATGACGTCAGAGGAGCTCGAAGTCTGGGTAGCGAACGCGGTGCGTCTGTTCCTGGACGGATGCCGAGGGTTGTGTAGCGCCGCCCCTCGACGAGCGCGCTGAGCCCAACCGAAGCCGCTACACTGCGCCCCCCCGGACGCCCGCCCCGCACCTATGGAAACCGCCGACGCCGATGCCGCGCTGACCTTCGATGCACTCGGGCTCCGCCCGGAAGTGATCCTGGCGCTGCGGGAGGTCGGGTACGAGACGCCCACGCCGATCCAGGCGGCAACGATACCGGTGCTGCTGGGTGGGTCGGACCTGCTTGGTCAGGCGCAGACCGGCACCGGCAAGACTGCCGCGTTCGCACTGCCGCTGCTGTCGCGCCTGGATCTCTCGCAGCGTGACCCGCAGCTGCTGGTGCTGGTGCCCACGCGCGAGCTCGCGATCCAGGTCGCCGAAGCGTTCCAGAAGTACGCTGCGCACCTGCCAGGCTTTCACGTACTGCCGGTCTATGGTGGCCAGAGCTATACGCCGCAGCTCAACGCACTGCGGCGCGGCACCCACGTGATCGTCGGCACGCCCGGCCGCATCATGGACCACCTCGAGCGTGGCACGCTCTCGCTCGAGGGCATCCGCGGCGTCGTGCTGGACGAGGCCGACGAGATGCTCGCGATGGGATTCATCGACGCCATCGACACGATCCTTGCGCGCACGCCGCCTGAGCGCCAGGTCGCGCTGTTCTCCGCGACGCTGCCAGCTGCGATCCGGCAGATCTCGCAGCGCCATCTGCGATCGCCACGGGAAATTACGATCCGGAGCCGGACGACGACCGCGGCTGGTATCCATCAGCGCTACTGGCTGGTCAGCGGGCTGCACAAGCTCGATGCGCTGACACGCATCCTCGAGGTCGAAGCCTTCGATGCCATGCTCGTGTTCGTGCGCACCAAGCAGTCGACGGTCGAGCTGGCCGAGCGGCTGGTCGCGCGTGGCTTTGCAGCCGCCGCGCTCAACGGCGACATCCAGCAGGCACAGCGCGAGCGCACGATCGCGCAGCTGAAGGCCGGCGCGATCGACATCCTCGTCGCTACCGACGTCGCGGCGCGCGGGCTGGACGTCGAGCGCATCGGCCACGTGGTGAATTTCGATGTGCCCCACGACCCCGAATCCTACGTGCATCGGATCGGACGCACCGGCCGGGCGGGACGTAGCGGCCAGGCGATCCTGTTCATCGCGCCGCGCGAGCGCAATATGCTGCGCGCCATCGAGCGCGCTACACGCCAGCCGATCGAGGCCATGAACCTGCCGACGCTCGACGATGTCAATCGGCGCCGCATTGCGCAATTCAAGGAGCGCATCTCGGGCGCCCTGCAACAGGGAGTTGCCGGCTCCTACCGCGCTATCGTCGAGGAGTTCGTGCGCGAGAGCGGGGCCGAACTGCTGGACGTGGCTGCCGCCATCGCCAGCCTCGCGCAGGGCAGAACCGCACTGCTGCTGGGAGCCGCGCCGCCCCGGCCGGACCGGGATGCGCAGCCCGCGCGCGAAAGCCATGCGGGATCGCACGGGGATGCTGGATCACATCGGAAAGGTTCGCACCGAAAAGGCTCGCGCTTCGGCCCGCAGCAGACCTATCGCCTGGAGGTCGGCCGCGCGCACGGCGTACAGCCGGGCAACCTGGTCGGGGCGATCGCGAATGAAGCGGACCTGGACGGCTCGCAGATCAACGGCATCGAGATCCAGGAAGACCACAGCTTCGTGCGGCTGCCGGCGGCGATGCCGGCCCAGGTCCTCGCGCGGTTGCAGCAGGTGCGCGTGAAGGGTCGGGCGTTGGCCGCGGCCCCGGTCGCGCGGCGGCCGTCCGCCGGGCGCGGAAAACCGAAGCCGCATCGCCGCCTGGCGAAGTAGGCGGCCGGCATCGCAGGTTACGTCGATGTCGAGCAATAGGGCGGCCGGCGCAGCGGCAGTGTTCTCCCGGCGCATCCCGCTGATCGTCGCCGCGGCGTTTTTCATGGAGACGCTCGACGGCACGATCGTGACGACCGCGCTGCCGGCGATTGCGCAGAGCCTGCACCGACCGGCCTTGAGTCTGACCCCGGGGATCTCCGCGTATCTGCTGGCCGTGGCGGTGTTCGTGCCGACGGCCGGCTGGGCGAGCGACCGGCTGGGCGCGCGAGCGCTATTCGCCTCGGCGATCGCGCTGTTCACCCTCGCCTCGCTGTGCTGCGCGCTGAGCCCGTCCCCGGGGCTGTTCTTCGCGGCGCGTGCGATCCAGGGCGCCGCCGCGGCATTCATGTCGCCGGTTGGCCGACTCGTGGTGCTGCGCGAGACCGCCAGGCAGCACATCCTGGAGGCCATCGCGATCATCACCTGGCCGGCGCTGATTGGCCCGGTCGTCGGCCCGGCGCTGGCCGGCCTGATCACCACCTACGCCTCGTGGCGCTGGATCTTCCTGATCAACCTGCCGCTCGGAATCCTCGGGGTCTGGCTGGTGCTGCGCGTGGTGCCGGAGCACAGTGGACACGCAGTGGCGCGATTCGACCTGCGCGGATTCGCGCTCACCGCCATCGCGCTGGCCACATTGATCGAGGGACTCACCAACGCCGCCGAACCCGGGGGCGCGAACGCCGGCGTGGCCGCCGCACTGATCGGCACCGGATTGTTGTCCGGGATCGCGGCCGTACGCCACGCGCTGCGGCAGCGTGCGCCGATGCTGGACCTGCGCGCGGTGCGCGTGCCGAGCTTCGCAATCAGCACCGTGACGGCCGGAATGCTCGCGCGCATGGCGATCCAGAGCACTCCGTTCCTGCTGCCGCTGATGTTCGAAATCGGCTTTGCGATGCCGCCGCTCGGGGCCGGCCTGATGCTGCTGGTCTACATGGTGGGGAACCTGGCGATGAAGAGCATGACCACGCCACTGCTGCGCCGCTTCGGCTTCGCGCGCGTGCTGCTCGTGAACGGCTGCCTGTGCGCGTTGATGATCGCTGCCTGCGGAGAGCTCGCGCCGGGAATGGCGCGCGCACTCACCTGGGCGATCCTGCTGCTTGCGGGAATGACCCGTTCCATGCATTTCACGACGGTCAATACGCTGGCGTTCGCCGACATCGCACCTGCCGAGCGGGCCGGCGCCAGCACGCTCGCCGCGATGGGACAGCAGCTCGCCTCAACGCTCGGCGTCGCGTTCGCGGCCCTGGCGCTCGGTGTGTCGCAGCACTGGCGTGGCGCGCACGCGCCGGGACTGGTGGATTTCCGGCACTCCCTGTGGGCCGCAGCGGCCGTGATGCTGGCGGCGACACTGTGGACGCTGCGCCTGCCGCGCGACGTCGGCGCCGAAGTCAGCGGCCGCGCCTGAGGCCCCGGCCGATACGTCGCGCGCATCGGTTCTGCCCTACAATGCGCCGGCCGCTCTGGCGCCGGTCGCGAGGCCTGCTGCATGCTGATCGACTACCTGCGACTGATCCTGTTTGCCGCCGCCCTGCTGGCCGGCGTGCAGCTGCCGGGATTCATCGATCAGTATGCGAAGCGCGTGAGCGCCCACCAGATCGAGGTCGCGATCGACTTCAGGGCCTTCCAGGAAACCGCTGACCGGTATTTCGGCGGCAGCGTGGAGGCGCTGATCGCACACCATGCCGCCAGCACCGATCCGCCCTTCCGTGACGAAGCAGTGGCGATTCGCACGATGTACCAACGGCTGCTGGCATTGCGCGCCGAGCTGGCGGCGCTGCGTGCCCCGCTGATCGCGCAGCTGCTGCACGTCGCGTTGCGCCCGGACCGCGAGATCCTCGCCGAGACGCGGGCGGCCTACAGCTACACCGTGCCATTGAACCCGTCGGCGATTGCCTGCGGAATCGCGGCCGGCACGCTGGTGGCGCTCGGCATCGAGGCACTCTTCAGGGGAATCTGGCGCCTGCTGCGGTCGGCCACGCGATCCCGCGTATGTGTTGGAGAATCGCCGCGATGATTCGCTATCTGCCCGTCGCGATCGCGGTGCTCGGCTGCGCGGTGTTCGGTGCCCTGCTCGGTCACCCGGGACTGTGGGCGCCGCTGCTGTTTGCATTCTGCGCGCTGCTGGCAGCGATCGGGCTGTGGGATATGCTGCAGAGCGCGCACTCGCTGCGCCGCAACTATCCCATTCTCGCCAACCTGCGCTTCCTGCTGGAGGAAATACGGCCCGAGATCCGCCAGTATTTCCTCGAGAGCGAACTCGATGGTGCGCCGTTCAACCGCTCCAAGCGCGCCGTCGTGTACCAGCGCTCCAAGGGCCAGATCGACAAGCGGCCGTTCGGCACGCAGCTTGACGTCTATGGGGACAACTACGAGTGGCTCGCGCACTCGATGGCGCCGGAGCCGGTGCGGACGCATGACTTCCGCGTCGAGGTCGGCGGGCCTGACTGCACGCAGCCCTACTCGCTCTCGGTATTGAACATTTCGGCGATGAGCTTCGGCGCGCTGAGCGCCAATGCGATCCGCGCACTGAACCGCGGCGCGCGGCTCGGCGGCTTTGCGCACGACACCGGCGAAGGCGGCTATAGCGTCCATCATCGCGAGTTCGGCGGCGACATCATCTGGGAGATCGGCAGCGGCTATTTCGGCTGCCGGCATCCGGACGGCAGCTTCGATGCGCAGAAGTTCGGCGCCCAGGCCGCCGAACCGCAGATCAGGATGATCGAGATCAAGCTCTCGCAAGGCGCGAAGCCCGGGCATGGCGGCGTGTTGCCCGGCGCAAAGGTCACGCCCGAGATCGCCGCCGCTCGCGGCGTTCCGGTCGGCCAGGACTGCATCTCCCCGGCGCGGCATAGCGCGTTTTCGACGCCGCTGGAGATGATGGCCTTCATTGCACAGCTGCGCGCACTGTCCGGCGGCAAGCCGGTCGGCTTCAAGCTCTGCATCGGTCACCGCTCGGAGTTCATGGCGCTGGTCAAGGCCATGCTCCACACCGGCGTGCTCCCTGACTTCATCGTGATCGACGGCAAGGAGGGGGGCACGGGCGCCGCGCCACTGGAATTCACGGATCACCTCGGCACGCCGCTGCGCGAGGGACTGGTGTTCGCGCACAACTGCCTGGTCGGCGCGGGCCTGCGCGATCGCATCCGGCTCGGCGCGAGCGGCCGCATCATCACCGCCTTCGACATGCTGCGCACATTCGCGCTCGGTGCCGACTGGTGCAACTCGGCGCGCGGCTTCATGTTCGCGCTTGGGTGCGTGCAGTCGCTCTCGTGCCATACCGACCGCTGCCCGACCGGCGTCGCCACCCAGGACCGGTGGCGACAGCAGGCGATCGTGGTTCCTCTGAAGGCCGAGCGCGTTGCGCGCTTTCACGAGAACACGCTGCGCGCGCTCGCGGAACTGGTAGGCGCGGCAGGCCTCGACCGCCCTGGCGCGATCCATCGCGGCATGATCATGCATCGCAAGCCGCCGCACGAGGGTCGCAGCTTCGCCGAGATGTATCCGGAACTGAGCACCGGCTCGCTGCTGCGTGGCGAGGCCGAGGCCGGCTATCAGCAGTCGTGGGCACAGGCGCGCGTCGACAGCTTTGCTCCCGCCCGCAAATAGGTAATCTCCACGTGGCGCCCTGGCGGCGCGCCGGGGCACCATTCCGGCGGCAGCTACGCGAGCACTCTGGGAGCGCCAATGTTTCGCTTCGACCCGTATTCCCCGGCGGTGGATGCCGATCCATTTCCGCTCTACCGGGCGCTGCGGGACGAGCATCCGTGTTTCTGGAGCGAAGAGGCGCAGATGTGGGTGCTGTCGCGCTATGCGGATATCTTCGGCGCGCTCTCGAACTGGCAGACCTACTCCTCGGCCCGTGGCAACCTGATGGACGAGCTGCCGAACCGCGCCGGTGCCACGCTCGGCACCACCGATCCCCCGCGGCACAACCGCCTGCGCGCACTGATCCAGTACGCGTTCGAGCGCCGCAACCTCGAGGCGCTGGGGCCGGCCGTGCGCACGCTGGTTGTGGCCCAGCTCGGGGAGCTGCGCGACTGCCGGCAGTTCGATTTCGTCAATGACTTCATCGCCAAGGTCACGGCCAAGATCCTGTTCCGGATCCTCGGCCTGCCGCCCGGCGATGACCTGCAGGTGCGCGAGCGCGCCGTGCTGATGGTGCAATCCGATCCGGTGTCCCGGCAGAAAGGAGCCGAGCACATTGCCGCCTACAACTGGATGCAGTCCTACGCGGCCGCCGTCATCGCCGAGCGGCGTGCGCAACCGAGGGAGGACCTGATCTCGCATTTCTGTACTGCCGAGATCGACGGCGAGCGTCTGGCCGAACGCGAGGTACTGCTGACGACGACGACCCTGATCATGGCTGGCATCGAATCGCTCGGCGGCTTCGCCGCGATGTTCGGGCTCAACCTGGCCGATTTCAGCGGTGCGCGCCGCGCGCTGGCCGCAGACCCGGCGCTGATTCCTGACGCGATCGAGGAATCGCTGCGCTTCAATACGTCGGGGCAGCGCTTCCGCCGCTGCGTCATGCAGGACATCACCGTACACGGCCAGACGATGCGGGCCGGCGAGTTCGTATGCCTCGCCTACGGCTCTGGCAATCGCGACGAACGCCAGTTTCCCGATGCCGATACGTACGACATTCGGCGCAGGCCCCGCGGCCACCTCGGCTTCGGCGGCGGTGTGCACGCCTGCCTCGGGTCAATGGTGGCGCGGATGGCGGTCCGGATCATCTTCGAGGAGTTCCTGCGCGAGTTCCCGGACTTCGAACGTGTCGAAGGGCGGTTGCCATGGATGCCCTCGACCACCTTCCGCAGTCCAATGCGGCTCGCATTGGCCATTCACCAGCAGCAATAAAAAATCCGGCTGGCGGGATATCACCCGCCACCGGATTTTTATCGAGGAACGCGCAGTGCCTTGGGCCGCGCAGGGCCGTAACAGCCGCGCAGCACCCGGACGCGCGAACGCGCAGTGCTATTTCGCGCGGCGGCCGCGAGCGA
>CAZGVE010000006.1:0-104105 GCA_964528845.1 uncultured Steroidobacteraceae bacterium
CGGCTGGCGCACGCTTCTCAGGCGCTGCGGATCGTGGTGCGGTCGGCACTGTCGATCCCGCCACGCAGCACATGCGCGTCGAACCCTCGCTCTACCAGGATGAACGCCGCGGCGGAACTGCGCCTGCCGGTGTCGCAATAGACCACGTAGGGCAGGCTGCGATCGAGGGTCGAGATCTTCAGGCGAATGAAGTACAGCGGGATATTGATCGCGCCCTCGATCGCGAGGTTCTGGTGCTCGGAGGGTAGTCGCACGTCGAGCCAGCGACCGCCGCGCCGCACCAGCTGCTGCGCGTCGGCGTAGGAGACCCACTTGACCAGCGGCTCGTTCATGAGCTCGCGGAAGTCCTGCTTGTTCAGCCGCATCAGTACGCCGTCGGTGAGCATGGTGACGGTCGCGTTACGCTTGGCTTCCGAGATCAGCGCCTCCTCGCCGAAGGTGTCGCCGATCCCCAGTTCCGCCAGCTTCAGGCCGCTGCGGTTCAGCGGCGTCTCGCGCGTGACGGCGCACTTGCCGTTCACGATCGCGTAGAAATAGTCGCCATCCGCGCCCTGCTGGATCACGGTCTCACCGGCACGGCACACCACGCGCTGCATGCGCATGAAGATGGCCTGTATGTTGGCGGGCGGGATGCGATGAAAGGTCTCGGTCTGCAGCAGCGTCGTCATCCAGTCCTCGCCGGCGCTCCCCGCGAACTGCGCCTGCAGCTCTGCGACCTCGTAGGTGCCGGTCTGATCCCATGTGATCATCATGTCGAGCAGTTCGCCGTCGATGGTCAGGACGTCGACCGGATCGACAACGCGCGCCGTGACCTTGCGCGGCAGCTGCTGGGCCAGCGGATTGCGGGCCTCAGGGCTTCCGCCGCGGATCATCGCGACGGTCCGCGTGCCCTCGCGCAGTTCCACCAGTCCGGTCAGGACCCAGTAGACGCGCTTGTCCCGCTCACCTTCCTTGAAGAGCAGGCGGTTGGCGGGGATCTGAACCACCGCGACCTTCCGGGCCAGGGCGACCAGGTTCTCCTTCTTCATCCCGTCCAGTGGCGAGAACTTCCGCAGCAGCGCCACGTCGACGGCTTTTTCTTCGCTCATTGCTTCGGACCGGCCCCAGGTTCCGCTGTCTCATGCGCCCGTTTCGCACAACCGAAGGATGGTAGCACAGGCCCTTTGAGGCCCTGGCGGGCCGAGTTCACGCCTTGGTGGCATCCGCACCAGGGCCGGGGCAATACGCGACGTGCGGCTCAGCGCAGCAGGCTCCAGCCGGGATCGGCGCGGAACCGCGCCCCGAAACGCTGCTCGAATTGCGCCAGCACGGCGAGGCAGGCGTCGATGCCGCGCTGCCGTGCATAGGTCAACGGGCCGCCGCGGAACGGAGCGAATCCAGCGCCGAAAATGACCCCGGCATCGATCAGATCCGGGTCCTCGACGATGCCCTCGCGTGTGCACGCCACGCACTCATTGATCAGTGCGAATATCAGTCGGTCGGCGAGATCCGCTGGGGGCGCGCCCGAGAGCCTGGAACGCACCGGTTTGCCATCGGTCCAGGTGTAGAAGCCCTGGCCGCTCTTGCGCCCAAGCTTTGCCTCGCCCACCAGTGCGCGCAGCCGGTCTACGAACGCGGGCGGCTGCTGGCGCAGTTCGCGGGTGATGATTTCCCCGACGTGCAGCACCACGTCGAGGCCCACGACGTCGCACAGCTCGACCGGCCCCATTGGCATGCCGAACTCGACCGCGGCACGGTCGATCAGTCCGAAGGCGACCCCCTCGCCGGCGGCGTGCATCGCCTCGAACAGATACGGAAACAGCACGCGGTTGACCAGGAAGCCAGGGCTGCTGCGGCAGGGAAGGGGCAGCTTGTCGATGCGACGTACGAACCCGAGGGCCTGCGAGAGCGCCTCGGGGCGCGTCTGCGCCGAATGCACGACCTCGACCAGCGGCATCTGCGCCACCGGATTGAAGAAATGCAGCCCGACGAATCGTCCGGGATCCGCCAGCGTCGGCGTGAGCGTCTCGAGCGTCAGGCTCGAGGTATTGGTCGCAAGCAGCGCGCCGGCGCGCATTCGCGGTTCGGCCGCCGCATACAATGCGCGCTTGGCATCGAGGTCCTCGAAGATCGCCTCGATCACGAGATCCGCTTGCGTGGCACCGGCACCGTCGACGTCCGGTTGCAGCCGGGCGAGGGCGGCACTGCGCTGCTCGCGATCCGGAAGCCGCTTCTCGTACAGCGCGGCCGCGCGCGCGAGCGCGGGTTCGATGAACTTCAGTTCCCGATCCTGCAGCGTGACGCGCAGACCGCGCAGGGCGCACCAGGCCGCGATATCGCCTCCCATGACGCCGGCGCCGACGACATGAACGCGTTCGATCGGAGCCGCGCCGCGGACTGCCTGGGCCTTCAGGCGGTCCTGCAGCAGGAATACGCGGATCAGGTTGCGCGCCGTCGCGCTGTGAAACAGCTTCGCGATCGAGTGCGCTTCGGCTTCGTAGGCCCGCGCGCCATACGCGCCGTACCGCACCCACAGGTCAATGATTGCGTATGGCGCCGGGTAATGCGCACGCGGCGCCCGTCCTGCCACGCGCTGTTCCAGCGATGCGCGCAGCCAGCGACGCACGCCAGGCCACCTGAGGACGCGATCGCTTAAGGCCGGTCGGTGCGGTGCAGGAGCGGCGGCGATGATCTCACGCGCCGCTGCCGCAAGACCGGCCGCGTCGGCGACCAGACGGTCCACGAGACCCATGCGCAGCGCCTCGGCGGCACGTACGTTGCGCCCCGTCAGCATCAGGCCCATTGCCGCGCGTACGCCCAGCAGGCGCACGCTGCGCACCGTACCGCCGAAGCCAGGGTGGATCCCGAGCTGAACTTCCGGCAGTCCCAGCGCGAGCCTCCCATCGTCCAGCGCGATGCGATAGCGGCACGCAAGCGCGAGTTCCAGTCCGCCGCCGAGCGCGAAGCCATGCAGCAGCGCCACCGTCGGGCAGGGCAGCGCCTCGAGCGCGGCGCACAGCCGCTGGCCGAGCAGTACGTGCTCCAGCGCATCGGCCTCGGACCTGAGCGTCGTGAACTCGCGGATGTCGGCACCGGCGATGAAGCCGGAGGGCTTGGCTGAGCAGATCACGAGCCCGCGCAGCGTCTTGCCCGCCACAGAGCCGATCACGCGTTCGAATTCGAGCAGCACGGCGCGCGAAAGCACGTTGGTCGAACTGCCCGGCCGATCCAGCCTCAGCCAGCCGATCTGCTCAGCGTCGAGTTCCAGACTCCACGCTGCATCGCCGCGGCTGTCGACGCCAGCGTTCATGCCGCATCGTGCGTGGCGATGGCCGGAACGCGCACCTGAAAATCGCACACCAGCGGACGGTGATCCGAAAAGGTCACCGCCGGAATCCGGAATCCGGTGACGTCGATGTCCTGGCTCACCAGGATGAAGTCCAGTTCGACGCGCGGATTGCGTGACGGAAACGAGGGCAGCCCCAGGGCATTGGCGCTGTGCAGGCCGGCGGCCCGCATGAACAGGAAGATCTCGTTGGTGCCCCAGAAGGTGTTGAAGTCACCTGCCACGATGACCGGCTTGGGAGCCGCCACCACCAGGTCGTGCAGCGCGCGCAGCTGGTATTGGCGGTGGCGGTACTTGAGCGACAGGTGGACGAGGAACACACAGATATCGTCGAGTTCGAGCTCGATGATCAGGCGCTTGATCCCGGTGTCGAAATAGTGGAACCGCTCGCCGGTCACGCGCGGGGCGGCCAGCAGCGCGTTGGCCTGCTTGCGGACAATCGGCAACAGATGGTTGATCGAGGCCGTGCCGTACTTGCACTGGTGCGCGGTGTAGTGCCCGACTGCGTCCGCGATGTAGGTGGCCTGGTTCACCATCCCGGTGCGTATCGAACCGGTATCGACTTCTACCAGCCCGACGACGTCCGGATCCTCGGAGCGGATGAAAGCCGTGATCTGTTCCAGGACCCGGCCGCTGCTGCGCAGGTAGCCGGCGCCGGGTACCGGCAGATGGAACGCCGGACCGGTACCGGTCGCATAGCGGATGTTGTAGACGATCAGTCGCATGGCCGGCCCGGGGCCTCACTATCCACGGCTCAGGTGCCCACAGTACACTGCCCATATGTCACAGCGCGATCCTATACGGGTATTCGTGACCCACGCGTTCGAGGAGAGCGACGATTACGTGCGCGTATTCGAATACCTCGAGAGCGCGCGCAATTTCTATTACCGCAACTGCAGCGCACCCGATTTCCGGCCCAGCAGCCCCAATCCGGACGCACTGCGCGAGGAATTACGCCGCGAGATCACGACCGCGGAGGTGATTGTCGCGCTCACGAGCCTGGCACCCCGGCAGCAGGATCTGCTCGTGTTTCAGCTCAACTACGCCAAGGCCAGCGACAAGCCGGTGCTGCTGCTGCCGTTCTTCGGTCGCGACACCCCGCGGCTCAAGGTACTGGATGGACTCATCGACGAAAACGTGACCTGGGATGAACGCGCGCTGATCGATTCGATCCGGCGCCAGGCCCGGCACGAACAGACCACGCGCTGGGATACGATAGAGTTCAAGCTCGACTGAGCCTGAAGGCTCAGGGACTGGCGTTGATCTCCGCGGACAGCAGCTTCAGCAATGGTGCATTGCCGCGCATGGCGGAGCGGGGACCCGACACCTGGTACTGCATGCCGGCGAACATGCCATACAGCCGAACCACCAGCTCGGCATAGCGGCGCGCCTCGTCGTTCGAGAGCTTGCGAACGGATGCCTTCACGACATGCTCACCGGGCAGGGCACGCGCACGATGCAGCGCCTGGATCATCGCGGCGAACTCCGCCCCATATTCCGCCGGCAGATCGATCTCAGTGAGGTCTTCGAGATGCGAGCAATAGGCATCGCACAGGCGGTCCTTGATCGGGCCGGGCCCAGTCAGCGATAGGGCGGCCGCTTCGAGCCGCGCGCTCAGGTCTCTCATGTCATGCTCCGCGGGGTAGTCGACGGGTCCGCTGCCCGTGATCCCTGAATTCTTATCCAAAGAAAACCCTGTCCCTTCAAAGGGGTGTAGGACGAATATACCGCGATGCCTGTGAAACTCAATGCTTCTGGGGTCAAACGGGACGCAATCGGGCTGTTTTTTTCTATAGCAATCAGGCCGTTCGGACCACGTGACCCGATTCGGTGCGTCGGGAAGCCACATGATATAAGACATAAGATCTATTACTTAATAAACTGAAAATACTGAGTTTATTTTGCCATCTATATCGTGGCTGTATCGAAATTGCTGCACCGGGTTTCTGGTCCGACGCTGACCGACCCGGGCTCCATGCCAGGACGCTCCGGAAACCCTCAACCGCAGCGCGATACAGATGTAAGGTGTAACAAATCCAGTAACCTATTAACATTACTTGCGCTGGTTCTGTATCTGTGAGGCGTCGATGCCCGGAAAGAAGCTCAAACCGCCTGTACGCGCACGCACGCGCGCCCTGCGCACGCTGCAGCACCAGACCCTGCCGTCGCGAGTGCGTGCTGCGATCGAAACGGAAGTCTGGATGCGCAGCCTGCTCGCCAGGCGCACGCCGCTCGCGGCGCGCGATGCACGCTGGGCCACGAAGGATCAAGTGCACGATGAGGCGATCGGCTGGTTTCTGCGCCAGCAGCGTGAGGCGCCGTTGCTCGAATTTCCTGCCCGACGTCACGGCGATGAAGATCTGACGTTCTGGATCGATTCCCGACTCATGCAGCAGGTTCGACGGCAGGCGCAGCGCGACGGAGTCAAGGTCTCGCGCTTTATCGAAGCCGCGCTGGCCGCCTACGCCAGGCAGCATGTGCCGCCGGATTTCACCAGCTTTCGCGACCGCGTCGAACTCGAGGCCGAGCGGCTCTACGGGCGTTCACACGAGGCACTGCTGCCCGGGGCACCGCGCCGCGGCACCGCCTGATGGCCGGGCGGCCGCCGTAGTACCATGGCGCCGCCACGGCCGAATCGCCCCGCCAGTCCCGCCAGCGCGCATGCCTTCCACCACCGACAAGAGTTCCTTGCTGCAGTCGCTGCGGCTAGGCCCCGAGCAGCGTGAGCCGGTCGGCACCGGCTCGAAGCGCCCGTGGATCATCGCCGGCGTGCTGCTGCTGCTCGCTGCGGCTGCGGCGGGCGTCCTGTTCCTGCGCAGCGCCGCCATCGCAGTGCAGGCCGTCACGGCACAGGCCCGCACGGCCAGCGAGGGCAGCACCGCCATCCTGCAGGCAACCGGCTACATCACCGCGCGGCGCGAAGCCACCGTCGCGGCGCAGATCACCGGCACTCTCACGGCGGTCCTGATTGAGGAGGGCGAGCGCGTGCGGGCCGGCCAGGTGCTCGCGCGCCTGGACAACGCGGCCCAGCTGGCGGCGCTGGCCCAGGCCAGGGCGCAGTACCAGGCTGCGCAGGCCCTGCTGGTCCAGATCCGCTCGCAGCTGATGCAGGCACAGCGTGATCTGGTGCGCAGCGCGGATCTCGAGGAACGACGGTTGGTCTCCACGCAGGCGCTCGAGACCGCGCGCACGCTGGTGGAGTCCTTGAGCGCGCAGGCCGATTCGCAGCAGCGGCAGGTCGAGCTCGCGCAGGCGGGGATCCAGGCGGCGCAGGTGCAGCTCGACTACACGACGATCCGCGCGCCGTTCGATGGGGTGATCATCGCCAAGGCGGCCCAGACCGGTGAGATCATCTCCCCGATATCCGCCGGTGGGGGATTCACCCGCACCGGGGTCGGCACGGTCGTCGACATGGATTCGCTGGAGATCGAAGTCGACGTCAACGAGGCCTACATCAACCGCGTGCACGCGAATCAGCCCGCACAGGCGGTGCTCGATGCGTATCCGGACTGGACCGTCCCGGCGCATGTGATCGCCATCGTGCCGACGGCGGACCGCAGCAAGGCCACGGTGAAGGTGCGGGTTGGGATCGACCAGAAGGATCCGCGCGTGCTGCCGGACATGGGGGTGCGCGTGTCGTTCCTCGAGCGCGCGCCCACCGCCGGCGATGTCGCGCCGGCCGGCGGCGTGCTCGTGCCCGGATCGGCGATCGTGAGCCGCGACGGCCACGATCTCGTGTTCGAGATCGAGGGCCAGCGGGTCCATGCACGCGCCGTCGTCGCCGGGCCGAGCTACGGCGATCTGCGCCTCGTCACCGGCGTCGAATCTGGCGCGCGCCTGGTGCGTGCGCCTGGCGAGCGGCTGCAGGACGGCGCGCGCGTCACCGTGGCGGGACCGTAGAGAGTGCGCGCATGACGGTACTGGTGCGGATCCATGGCCTGAGCAAGGTGTATCGACGCGGCGCCCAGCAGGTCGAGGTGCTGCACCACATCGACCTGGATATCGAAGCCGGCGATTTCGTCGCGCTGATGGGTCCGTCCGGATCGGGCAAGACGACGCTGCTGAACCTGATCGGCGGACTGGATTCCCCGACCGAAGGGGAGATCGCGATCGCCGGACAGCGGATCGATCGCATGGGCGAGACGGCGCTGGCGAAGTGGCGCGCGGCCAATGTCGGTTTCGTATTCCAGTTCTACAATCTGCTGCCGATGCTCAGCGCCCGCAGGAACGTCGAGCTGCCGCTGCTGCTCACGCGCCTCAATGCGGCGCAGCGCAGGCGCAACGCCGAGGTGGCGCTCGAGCTGGTGGGTCTGTCCGACCGCTCGGCCCACAAGCCGGGTGAGCTCTCCGGCGGCCAGCAGCAGCGGGTGGCGATCGCGCGCGCCATCGTGTCGGATCCCATGCTGCTGGTGTGCGATGAGCCCACCGGGGACCTGGACCGCCAGTCGGCCGCGGAAGTACTGGAGCTGCTCCAGGAGCTCAACCGCGACCATGGCAAGACCGTGATCATGGTGACGCACGATCCAAAAGCCGCCGAGTACGCGCGCCACACGCTGCACCTGGACAAGGGCACGCTGGTCGAGCATGAAGTCGCGACCCCGCCATGAAATATCTGCATCTGGTCTGGGCTGCGCTGCTGCGGCGGCCCGCGCGGACCGGCTTCACGCTGGTCTCGGTATTGGCGGCGTTCCTGCTGTTCGGATTGCTCGATTCGGTACGTGACGCATTCGCCAACGCCGGCGACAGCGTCGCCGGCGTGGACCGGCTGATCACGATCTGCAAAGCCAGCTTCACCCTGCAGCTGCCGAAGAGCCTGAACGCCCGGATCGCCGCAGTGCCTGGGGTCGCGAAGGTCAGCTACGCGAACTGGTTCGGCGGCATCTATCAGGATCCGAAGAACTTCTTTGCCAACGAAGCAGTGGCCGAGGACTATCTGGAGCTGTTTCCCGAGTTCGAACTCCCGGCGGCGCAGCGCCAGGCCTTTCACGATACGCGGACCGGTGCCGTGGTGGGGGAAAGCCTGGCGAAGCGCTTCCATTGGGCGATCGGGGACAAGATTCCGCTGCAGGCAACCATCTTTCCCCAGAAGAACGGCAGCAACGTCTGGACGCTGGATCTGGTCGGCATCTATCGGATTGCCGATCCGAAGCAGAAGGGGCAGGAGAACCTGCTGCTGTTCAACTGGAACTACTTCGACGAAGCCAGGGCGTTCGGCAACGGCAGTGTCGGCTGGTATGTGGAGCGGGTCAGCGACCGCTCGGCAACTGACCGCATCGCCGCGGGCATCGACGCGCTGTCGGCCGATTCGGACCACGAGACCAAGAGCCAGAGCGAGCAGGCCTTCAACGTCGCCTTCGTGAGCCAGTTTGCCGATATCGGACTGATCGTCGGGGCGATCATGGGGGCCGTGTTCTTCACACTGATCCTGCTGACCGGCAACACGATGGCGCAGGCGGTGCGGGAGCGCATTCCGGAGCTGGCGGTGCTCAAGACGATCGGCTTCTCCGCGCGCAGCGTGCTCGCCCTCGTCCTCACCGAATCGGTGCTGCTGCTGGTGCTCGGCGGTACGCTCGGCCTGCTGCTGGCCATGCTGGTGGTCAGCGGCGTTCGCGCAGCGATCGGCACGGCGGTGCCGATGGTGCCGGTCGATGCGGCGATCTGGGCGCGCGGCCTGCTGCTCGCGATCCTGATAGGCCTGGTCGTCGGCGCGCTGCCGGCGCGGCGTGGCATGCGCCTGCGCATCGTTGATGCGCTGTCGGGCCGCTGAGGTCGGCGCGGGATGCGACGGGTACTGCGCGCAATCCGTGTACTGGCCGTCGGGCTGCTGCGGCTGGTGGGGGTCGCGCTGCCGATCGTGCTGCTGGCCGAACTGCCCGGGGCGGTGCTGGCAGCGCTCGCGCTGCTGTTCGCGCTGGCGATCGCGTTCACTCGGCGCGGTGCCCAGATCCGGTCCATCGCCTGGATGGGGCTGGCGACGATCCCGCAGCGGCTGGGATCTTCCGCAGTCGTGGTCGTCGGCATCGCGGGCGTGGTCGCGGTGCTGGTAGCGCTGCTGGCGATGGCTGCCGGGTTCGAATCGACGCTCCGCCAGACCGGCGACGACGACACTGCGATCATCGTACGGGCCGGATCGCAGACCGAGATCAATTCGCAGCTCTCGCATGAGGTGGCGACGCTGGTTTCCCAGGCGCCGCAGATCCTGCACGATCCGCAGGGCCGACCGATCGCTTCCGCTGAGCTCGTGGTCGTGGCCTCGATACCGAAGCGCAAGACCGGGCTCGATGCGAATGTCGAGTTGCGCGGCATCGGCGAGCAGGCCTGGGCGCTGCATCCGCAGCTGCGCATCATCGCGGGACGCCGGTTTCGCGCGGGACTACGCGAGCTGATAGTCGGTGAGGGGGCGCGCCAGCAGTTCGGCGGTGTCGATGTCGGCTCGACGCTCAAGCTCAACGGCCAGCTGTGGAGCATAGTGGGCGCCTTCCAGACCGGCGACGCGCATGACTCGGAGATCTGGGGCGACGTCGAGGTCGTCGGGTCCACCTACCGCCGCGGCAGCGCGGTCGCATCGGTAACCGCCCGGCTGACCGACCCATCCGCGATCGACGCGTTCCGCGCGGCGCTGGCCACTGATCCGCGAATTCAGGTCGATGCCAGCACGACGCGCGCTTATTACAACGCCCAGTCCGAGCAGCTCTCGCGGCTGATCCGGATTCTCGGTACCACGGTCGGAGTCATCATGGGCGTGGGCGCGGTGTTCGGGGCGCTCAATACGATGTACGCGACGGTCGCGGCGCGCGCCCGGGAGATCGCGACGCTGCGGGCCATCGGGTTTGGCGGACTGCCGGTCGTGGTCGCGGTGATCCTGGAGACCATGCTGCTGGCCGCGGTGGGCGGCGCCCTCGGTGCCGCGCTCGCCTGGCTGGTGTTCCACGACTTCACCGCCTCGACGCTGGGAGCAAATTTCAGCCAGGTGGTATTCGCGTTTCAGGTCTCGCCCGCATTGCTCGCGGACGGACTGAAGTGGGCGCTGGCGATCGGCCTGATAGGCGGACTGTTCCCAGCGCTGCGTGCCGCACGCATGCCGGTCACGGCAGGACTGCGGGAACTCTAGCGCGGTCCTTCAGCCACGGAGGCGGTCAGCACAATCTTGCCGACGTGCTCGCCGGCCTCCAGCAGCCGATGCGCATCGGCGGCCTGATCGAGCGGAAAGGTGCGCTCGATCACGGCCCGGATCCGGCCGGCCTCGATCAGCGGCCACACCTCCGTTCGTAGCGCCTGCGCGACCTCGCCCTTGAAGGCCGCGCTGCGCGGCCGCAACGTCGAGCCGGTGATCGTCAGCCGTCGGCGCATGAGCAGCCCCAGGTCCACCGGCGCGCGCGCTCCGTGCAGAAACGCGATCATGAGCAGCCGGCCCTCGATCGCGAGGCACTGCAGATTTCGCTCCACGTAGTCGCCACCGACCATGTCCAGGATCACATCAACGCCCGACCGGTCGGTCGCACGGAGGATCGCGGCGACGAAATCCTGCTCGCGGTAGTTAATCGCGAGCTCGGCCCCGAGCTGCAGACAGGCGGCGCATTTATCGGCGCTGCCGGCGGTGGCGAACACGCGATGCCCGCTCGCGGCAGCGATCTGGATCGCCGCGACACCGATTCCCGATGCGCCCCCGTGCACCAGCAGGGATTCCCCGGCCCCAAGGTGCCCGCGTCCGAAAACATTGGAGTAGACCGTGAAGAACGTTTCCGGCAGCGAGGCCGCCTCCGTCATCGACAGTCCCTGCGGTACCGGCAGTGCCTGGCTCGCCGGCACGGCACAGTATTGTGCGTAGCCACCGCCGTTGGTCAGCGCGCAGACCCGATCGCCGATCCGCCAAGGCCCTGCAGCCGCATCCATCGCGACGAGCACGCCGGCGACCTCGAGCCCCGGCAGGTCCGACGCGTCGGCTGGCACTGGGTAGTTGCCGCTGCGCTGCAGCAGATCCGGACGATTGACGCCCGCCGCCTCAACCTGGATCAGGATCTCCCCGCGGCGCAATGCTGGCAGCGGCCTTAACCCCACCTGCAGCACTTCCGGGCCGCCCGGGCGGATGATTTCGACGACTTGCATCGTTGCGGGCAAAGTGTGCATGGCGCCTTCCTGTTGCCGGTGCCATCCTAACCCAGCGCGGTCGGCGCGCGGCCGCGCCGAGTCAACGGGCGGGCGGCTGCAGCGTTATACTCGCCAGGTCTTCACGGAGGATGCGGCCATGCCTCATGCATTGCGTCCCGGCGCCGCTGGCGCCATCGTGTGCTCGACCCTGCTTGCTCTTGGCTCCGGCGTGGCGCGCAGCGCCGCGGAGCCGCCTGCCGCCGCGGATCAGCCGGCAGCCGCGGCAACGGCCGAACGCAGCGCGTGGAAGCACCACCACGTCGCCTTCCAGTACTACGGCCTCACCGCGCTCTATACCTGCGACGGTCTGGAAGACAAGGTCAAGCAGATCCTGCTGTTCCTCGGCGCTCGCAAGGACGCCCAGGTGCAGGCGACCGGTTGTTTCCGCGGGCCCAATTCGCCAAGCCGCCAGGCTTTCGTGACCGTCGACTACAATGCGCTGCAGGCCGCGCCGGATTCCAGTGATGCCGACAGCGTCCAGGCACACTGGGCGCCGACCCAGGTCACACCCCGTCGGCCCCGGTTCATGGACGAGGGTGACTGTGAGCTCGTCGACGGCATGCGTGCCGTGCTGAAGGACGGGTTCAGCTGGCGTGGCCTCGACTACAGCGCGAGCTGTGTGCCCTACAGCCTCTCGCTCGGCGGCTTCAACGTGCGCGGCGAAGTGCTGCAGCCGACCGTGCCTGCCGCGGCCCACTGAACCGCTTGCTGCGCCGCCGGCCTCAGTCGGTGCCGGCGAGTGCCTGCTGCCGTGCATGGCGCTGTGCATAGCGGCGCGCCAGGATGCCACATACGACGAGCTGCAGCTGGTGATAGACCAGCAGCGGCAGCATCAACAGGCCTAGGGACGCTCCGCCGCCGAACAGCACCTGGGCGATCGGGGCCCCGCTGGCGAGGCTCTTCTTGGAGCCGCAGAACACCGCGGCTACTTCGTCGGCATGCGACAGCCGCAGCCAGCGCGCACCGAGGCGAGTGAGCGTCAGTACCAGCGCCAGCAGCAGCGAGGCCAGCACCAGGATCTGCAGCAGCACCAGCGGACCGTAGTGCGACCAGATGCCCGCCAGCACGGAGTCGCAGAATGCCACGTAGACGATCAGCACGATCACACCCTGGTCCGCGTGCCGCAGCAGGCGCTGCCAGCGATGCAGCGCGGCGTGCAGAAGCGGTCGCAGCATCTGCCCGGCGGCGAACGGCAGTACCAGCTTCACCGTCACGTCCTCGATCGCGGGCAGGATAGGCAACGGTCGCATCTCCGTCGCACTGACCAGACCGACCAGCACCGGCGTGAGCACCATGCCGATCAGCCCGGACAGGGTCGCATCGAAGACCGCGCCGGCGACGTTGCCCCTGCCGATGCTGGTCATCGCTATCGAAGAGGAGATGGTCGAGGGCAGGGCGCACAGGAAGAACATGCCGAGCCGCACTTCGGGGCTCAGCACCTGGCGCGCGCCGAAGAACAGCAGCAGCCCGAGCAGCGGAAACAGCACGTAGGTGCTGAGCTGCACGAACAGGTGCAGCCGCCAGTTGGCCGCACCGGCCCGCAGTGCCGACGTCGACAGCTCCGTTCCGTGCAGGAAGAACACCAATCCGATGCCGAGTTGTGTGACGCGTCCGAGCTGCAGCGGTCCGTGCGAGCTGCCCGCCAACGGGAACAGGCACGCGAGCACCACCGCGCCGAGCATGCTGATCAGGAATCCGTCTGCCTTCACGGCGCTCATCGTGCCAGCGTGGACGCGGGATTGCCCGGCGATGGTAGCGCAGCGCATGATCCGCCGTGGCAGCGTTGGCGACACCAGCGGATGGAGACGAACGATGAAAGTGCGTGCCGCGATCGCGTTGCGGGCAGGCGAGCCGCTGCTGATCGACACGGTGGATCTCGAGGGTCCGAAGAGCGGGGAAGTGCTGGTCGAGATCAAGGCGACGGGCATCTGCCATACCGATCAGTACACGCTCTCCGGTGCGGATCCGGAAGGGCTGTTTCCGTCGATCCTCGGCCACGAGGGCGCGGGGGTCGTGGTGGATACCGGGCCCGGCGTGCGCACCCTCCGGCCCGGGGATCACGTAATCCCGCTCTACACGCCGGAATGTCGCGAGTGCAAGAGCTGCACTTCACGCAAGACCAACCTCTGTACTGCGATTCGCGCCACACAGGGGCGCGGCCTGATGCCAGACGGCAGCAGCCGGTTTTCCCATGCCGGCCGCAGCATCCACCACTACATGGGCTGCTCGACCTTTGCCAACTACACGGTGCTGCCGGAGATCGCGCTCGCGCGCGTGCGGCCGGACGCGCCGTTGGAGAAGATCTGCTACATCGGCTGCGGTGTCACGACCGGCATCGGGGCCGTGCTGTTCACCGCGCGGGTCGAGGCCGGCGCGAACGTGGTCGTGTTCGGACTCGGAGGGATCGGACTGAATGTGGTGCAGGGCGCGAAGATGGTCGGGGCCGACCGTATCATCGGCGTCGATCTGAACCCGCAGCGCGAGGCGCTCGCGCGTGAACTCGGAATGACGCATTTCGTCAATCCGCGCGAGCTCGACGGAGAACTCGTGCCGCACCTGATCGAACTCACTGGCGGTGGCGCCGACTACAGCTTCGAATGCATCGGTAATACGCAGGTCATGCGCCAGGCGCTGGAGTGTTGCCATCGCGGATGGGGCCAGAGCATCATCATCGGCGTGGCCGCCGCAGGAGCCGAGATTGCAACGCGACCGTTTCAGCTGGTCACGGGCCGCGTCTGGCGGGGGACGGCATTTGGTGGCGCTCGCGGACGTACCGACGTGCCGCGGATCGTGGACTGGTACATGGAGGGTAAGATCCGGATCGATCCGCTGATCACGCACGTGCTCCCGCTGGAGCGCATCAACGAGGGCTTCGCGCTGATGGCGCGAGGCGAATCGATCCGTAGCGTTGTCGTGTACTGAGATCCTGTACACCGGGATTGCCGAGCGTTCGGCGGGCGATGGCACTTGTTGCGCCCCAGCTACGGCTGCTCTAGTATACTCAAACAGTTGTTCGATTGTGGTGCGGATGGATAACATGTCCGTGCCAACCCGGGATCGCCATCGTGCTGCCCGGACATAACGGCTGGATAACGGGGGCAATGCAATGAAGATTTCCGGAATGCGAATCCGCGCGGCGGTCGCTGCTGCGCTGGCGTGCGCGCTGTGCGGCTCGGCCGCGTATGCCCAATCCTCGGCGCCGGCGGCGGCACCGCAATACAAGAGTTCCTGGGAAGAATACCAGGCCATGAAAGCCAAAGCGCACGGCGGTACCAAAGTGTCGTTCGACAAGCTCCCGGACTGGACCGGATTGTGGACGCGTAACTTCGATAACGGCCTCGCCTTCGACCCGAAGCAGAAGAGCCAGGCTGAGACCAGCGCCGTGCTCACGCCCGCGTACAAGAAGCTGCACGACAAGAAAGTGGAGGACTTCAACACCAAGGGCATCGAGTGGGATCAGCTGAGCTACTGCCTGCCGGCCGGTTATCCGCGCTGGCTCACGGAGCCGTTCCTGCGCGAGTTCGTGCTGCGGCCGGAGGAAGCCTGGCTGATCAACGAGCAGCTCGAGGAGATCCGGCGTGTCTACACGGACGGCCGTGGCCATATCCCCGACGATGAGGCCTATCCTCTGTGGGAAGGGGATTCGGTCGGATTCTGGGACGGTGACACGCTGGTCGTCCATACCAACAATCTGAAGCCTGGCGAGTACCAGCGCCTGCAGCCGGACTACAGCGATAAGGTGACCACGGTGGAGCGCTGGCGCAAGGTCAGCCCGGACCTGATCGAGGATGCGGTCGACGTCTATGATCCCGAGGGCCTCGCCAAGCCCTGGCACGTGGTGCAGAAGTATGAGCGCGTGAAGACGCCTGACCTGCGCATCAACTACTGGTCCTGTGAAGAAAACAACAACGTAGTCAAGACTCCTGACGGTTCGACGCAGTTCGTTCTGCCGGGCGAGCCGGGCTACAAGGATCCGAACAAACTGCTCGATACATTGTCCGGAGCACAGCCCAAGGCCGAAGCAAAGCCCAAGGCGAAGTGACGGTCCGGATGCACTTCCAGGGCGACAGCCCTGGCGACTGGTTCAGAATGGAGGATTGACGCATGAACAGGGTATATGTCGGGGCGGTCGCCGGATTGATACTGGCAGCAGCCGCCACCACGCCGGCCCTCGCGCATCACTCGGCCGCGATGTTCGACATGGACAAGACGATCAGCGTGAAGGGCACGGTCAAGGACTTTCAGTACACCAACCCGCATTCGTGGCTGATCGTCGTGGCACCAGGTGCTGACGGCAAGGATGTGGAGTGGAGCTTTGAGGCCGAAGGCCCGAGCACGCTGCTGCGCAATGGCATCAAGAAGTCATCCCTCCCAGCTGGCGAGAAGGTCACCGTGCGCACACATCCGATGAAGGATGGACGACCCGCAGGCGCCTGGATCGACCTCACCCGTGGTGATGGCACGGTGCTCGATCCGCACGGCGGAGTGCCTGCGGAAGCGGCACCGGGTGCAGGCGCCAGCCCGGCCGGGAAGTAGTCCGGGTTGCCCCGCCTGCCGATGGCGACGTAGCGACGCATCGATTTTTGCTCGGGAGGCGCGGCGGAGAGGATCGTTCCCGCGCCGCTGCGCGCGCTGCCCGTCGGCCCTGAGGGTTCGCGGGTTGCCACTGCGGCACCGCAGGCTGCCGCCCCCATAGCGAGATACCAGATGTTGCATGCTTTTGCCGCTTGGCCGTTCGCGTCTTGGCTCGCGACCACAGCCCTGAGCAAGCTGTTTCAGGACGTGCTGTGGATCATCCCGGTCTCGCAGTGCATCCACATCGTTGGCATTTCCATCCTGTTCGGATCGGCGCTCGCGATCAACCTGCGGCTGCTGGGTTTGTGGTTCCTCGATCGCTACATTTCGGAGCTTGCGCGCAGCCTGCTGCCGTGGATGTGGGGCTCGCTGTTCGTGCTGGTACTCACGGGCTTCGTGCAGACGACGGCCGAGCCCGTGCGCGAATTCCAGTCACCGTTCTTCTGGACCAAGATGACCCTGCTGGCGATCGTCGTGCTGCTCACGGCGGCATTCTCAGGCTCAGTGAGTGCGAACGCGGAGCGCTGGGACGCGGCGGTGACGCGGCCTGCCGGCGCCAGGACGTTTGCGATCCTCTCCTCCGTGCTCTGGGTTGGCATCATCGTGTTCGGCCGGTTGATCGCGTATACCTGGATCCTGCCGCAGCCTCAGTGAAGCTGACGCAGACACGGCACAGTAAATGAGCGTCACCAGCATTCTGACCGCGGTGCAGGATCTGCCCCTCTCGGCGGCGATCCGCGGCGAGGTTGAAGGCAGCGAGTGGGATTTCGCGATCGTGGAGATCCTGCACGTGCTCGCGCTGGTCGTCGTGTTCGGTGCGATCGCGATGCTGGACCTGCGGCTGATCGGATGGTCCGCGCGCGGCGCTTCGATCAGGCGGCTGACGGACAACATCGTGCCGGTAACCTGGGTCGCCTGGGGCTGCGCGGCGCTGACCGGCACGGTGCTGTTCATGGCCAAGGCGGTGACCTACCTGAACCTGCTGCAGTTCCAGCTCAAGTTCCTGATGATGGCGCTGGCGGCGCTGAACATGCTGGTTTTTCATTTTGGCGCGTACCGCCGCGTGGCCGACTGGGATACGGCCCCGGTCCCACCAGCCGCCGCGCGAGTGGCCGGAGCCCTGTCGCTCGCGTTCTGGATTGCCGTCGTTTTCTGCGGGCGCTGGATCGGATTTGCCATCCGGTGATCCGCCCCCGGCGAGGACTGCTCATCGGACTAGTGCTGCTGCTGGCACTCACCGCCGGCGTCGGAGCCTTGGCGCAGCGGCGTGGCACCCAGGCGCGCCTGGTGCGCACCGACCCGCAACAGATCCTCAAGGATCCCGCGCTGCTCAAGGAAGCGCTACGACTCGGAGCGCCGCTCTACCGGCTGCATTGCGCAGCGTGTCATGGGGCCGCGCTGCAGGGGAACCAGGTGCGCGGTGTACCGGATCTCGAACACGGAGCATGGCTGTACGGCAACGATCCCGTGGATGTCGAGCACACGATTTACTATGGCATCCGCTCCGGGCACCCGAAGGCGCGTAACCTCACGGACATGCCGGCGCTGGTGCGCACCGGCCAGATCACGGCACAGGATGCGAGCGACGTGGTGGAATTCCTGCTGGGGGTCGCCGGCCGGCCGCATGACGAGGCAGCGGCGCTGCGCGGGCGGGCGATCTACTACAACAAGGGCAACTGCTTCGATTGCCACGCGCACGACCTGCGCGGAGTCGTGGACTACGGCACTCCGGCGCTGACCGGGCCGGTGTACCTGTATGGCGGTGACCGCGCGACGCTGTACCACAGCGTCCTGAACGGGCGCCACGGGGAATGTCCGGCATGGGTCGGCCGGCTCGCTCCGGTGCAGATCCGTGCGCTGGCACTCTACATGGTGGCGACACCGGGCTCGCGTCCGACAGGTCACTGAGGCGGGGTAGCGCTTGAACGGCGAGGATGCATTCTTCGATGTCTCGCGGCCTTCCGTGCGCCGCTCGATGATCCTGATGGCGGGGGGAGCGCTGATCGGGCTGCTGATCGCCGGCTACGGGCTGTTCACTGCCAAAGGTACGCGCTCGCGAGCAGTGCCCCCCGAGGCCGTGGCACTGGTGAACGGGCGCGCGATCCTGCGCAGCGATTTCATGGCGCAGGCCCAGGCGCAGTTCACACTGCCATTCGCGCAAACCAGTAGCGCGCAGCGGCGCAAGACGCTCGACGACATGATCGATGAGGAGCTCATGATGCAGCGTGGGCTCGAGATCGACCTGCCCAGCTACGATCCGGACGTACGCAATGCGCTCGTTGCCGGCGTTGAACTCGAAGTCAGCGCCGATGCGCTCGCGCAGCAGCCGACCGAAGCGGAGCTGCGACAGTACTACCAGGCGCACCAGGATCGCTATTCCTCAGAAGGCGTCATGCAGCTGCGTGACCTCGTGGTGCGAGGCGACGCCGGGCACCCCGTGGGTGCGGCGCGCGCGGTCGCCAGCGCCGCAGTGGCCGCGCTGCGGCACGGCGCTGGACTGGCGGAGGTCATCCGGCAATACGGGCTCGCCGATTCTGGACGCTTCATGGATGCCGGCCACGTGGACACGGGGAACCTGTTCCAGTTCGCGGTACGCGCGAAGCTCAATGATGCGCTGTATGCCGCGGCGCTCGCGCTCAAGGATGGGGAAGTCTCCGATCCGGTCCAGGAGGCGGATGGAGTGCATCTGATCGTGATGGTGCGGCACGAATTTCCGGTCGCGCAGAGCTTCGAGGACGCACAGAACAGGGTATTCAGCGACTTCAAGAAGCAAGCACAGGACAAGGTGCTGCAGGCGAATCTCAAATACCTGCACAGCCGTGCGGACATCGCGCTGTCTGCCGAGTTCAGGCGATGATGCGCGCGCGGCACTGGATGCTGCCGCTGCTGCTTGTACTGACCTTCTGGGGCGGGCCGCTCGCTGCCCACACCAAGAGCACGAGTTATTCGAACTGGCGCATCGATGGGCGGCTGGTGCACCTGTCGTTTACAGTCCCTTTGCTCGAGAGCGCGCGACTGGCCCTCCCTGGGGAGACCCAACCGCCCAACGAGCGCCTGGCGCAGTACCTTGGCGAGCACCTCACCGTCACGGCGCTGGGCCAGGATTGCCCGCTGACCGCACCGCCGCGTCCGCTGGCGGCGACTTCCCAGTTCCGGCGCTTCGAGATGACGTTCCAATGCCCGGGCGCCGCGGGTATCGCGCTGCACTCGGCCGTGTTCTTTGAGCTGGTGCCCTCGCATGTCTCTCTGGCGCAGATCCAGACCGCGGACGGCAACCTGATCCAGCAGCTGTTCACCAAGGACCACCAGACCCTGCAGACCAGTGGCCGGGACGAGAACATGCGGGATGCCGGGTTCATGAAGTACGTGCAGATGGGAATCATGCACATCTTCACCGGTGTGGATCACATGTCCTTCCTGCTCGGACTGGTGCTGATCTCGCGGCGCCTGCGCGATCTGGTGTTCGTCGTGACCGGCTTCACCATCGGACACAGCGCGACCCTGGCACTCGCGGTCACGGGTATCATCCGCCCGCACGCGGAGTTCATCGATGCGCTGGTCGCCCTCACGATCGCGATGATCGGTGCCGAGAACATAGCAGTAGCGACGCGCCGTCCCGGCATCGTGGCTGCAAGCGTCGGCGGCGCGCTGCTGCTGATGGCCGCCGGCAGCTACGCCGGGCTCGGCGGCCTGCCCGCGCTGCTGCTGCTCGGCGCCGGGCTGTTCGCCGCGAACTATCTGATGCTATCGGGGCACCTGCGCGATGCGGCGCGGCTGCGCATGGTCGTGACCGTGGTGTTCGGACTGATTCACGGCTTCGGGTTCGCCGCCGACCTGCTCGAGCTGCGCCTGCCAGGTACGCAGCTGCTGAGCATCCTGCTCGGCTTCAATCTGGGGGTTGAGATCGGTCAACTCTCCCTGGTGCTGCTGACGCTGGGACTGGTGGCATTGCTGGTGCGCATGCGGCTCGCCCTGCCGCGCCCGATTCTCGTCGACACCCTCGCCGCCGGACTGGTCGGGCTCGGAACCTACTGGTTCATCGCGCGCAGTTACGCCTGAACGGGGGCGATCCAGGTCTCAGACCGGCCACGCGCCGGTGACGCTCCGCCCGGCCACTGTGACGCAGTCGAACGCCGGGCGGTGCCCGCGGCCCGAGAATCCCGGGTTTCCGGCAGGGAGTGCCGCGAGAGATGGCGGTCGGAGAGTCAAGTAAGCCCTTGCAGGCATGGCGCAGGCGCGTGTGATGCCTGCCCCGATGCCCGCGCAAGAGGGTCTGCGGATTGACTCGCTGCACCAGCTGCAGATCCTCGACACGCCGCCAGAGGAGCAGTTTGATGCGCTCACGCGCGCGGCCGCACTTGCGACTGCGACCCCCGTCGCGCTGCTCAGTCTGGTGGATTCCGACCGGCAGTGGCTCAAGGCGGCCGTAGGCTGGAGCGCGGGCCGGCAGGCACCCCGCGCCAGCGCATTCTGCGCTCACACCATCCTCGGAACCGACATCCTCGAGGTCGAGGACGCGAGCCTCGATCCCCGCTTCGGCGACGACCCGCTGGTAACCGGCCCGACTGCAATCCGCTACTACGCGGGAGCACCGCTCATCCTCAAGGACGGGAGCAGCGTTGGCGCACTGTGCGTTCTCGATCACGTCCCGCGGCGCATGTCCCGCGACCAGCTCCAGATCCTGCGGGAGCTCGCGCGCTCGGTCGTGAGCGCGCTGGAGCGGCGCAGTGCACTGCGGGGGCGGCGCGATGGAGCCGATTGGTCCGGCGACAGCGAAACGCACTTCCGCACGCTCAGCGACTGTTCGCCCGTCGGAATCTTCATGTGCGATGCGGCCGGCCGGTACCTGTACACGAACGAGCGCTGGCAGCGCATCAACGCACTGGGCTTCACGCAAACGCTGGGAACCGGCTGGATCCAGAACGTGCATCCCGAGGACCGCGCGCAGGTGCAGTCAGAATGGACACGCGTGACCGCTCTGGGCGGCGACTTTGCAATGGAATACCGCATCCGGCGCCCTGACGGCTCGGAGCTGCGCGTGAACTGCCGCGCGCGCGCGGTGCGCGATCCGGCAGGTCGTATCGACTGCTACGCGGGCTCGCTCACCGACATCACCGCCCGGTGGGAAGCCGAGCGGGCGCTGCAGCAGGAGCGGCGTCGCCTCGGCTTCATCATCGACGGGACGCAGGCAGGAACCTTCGAATGGAACGTGCAGACCGGGGAGATCAGGCTCAACGAACGCTCGGTGCAGATGATGGGCTACGAGCCGGCGGAGTACCGGACCATCACGGCGGAAGAGGCCGCGGCGCAGATGAATGCGGAGGACCTGCTGCGCGCGCGCGCCAACATGCAACGCCATCTGAACGGGGAGAGCAGGTCGTATGAATGCGAAGTGCGCGTGCGTCGTCGCGACGGGCACTGGTATTGGGAGCTGCAGCGTGCTCGTGTGCAGACCTGGACCGCCGATGGACTGCCTGAATGGCTGTGCGGGATTCATCTGGACATCACCGCGCTGAAGCTGCAGGAAGAGGAGCTGCGCAAAAGTCAGCGCTTCCTGCAGCGCAGCGGCGAGGTCGCCGGTGTTGGCGCCTGGGAAGTCGATCTGCGCACGCAGGAACTCGTCTGGTCGGCAGTGACCTGCCGCATTCATGGCGTGCCGGTCGGGTACCGGCCGACGGTCGCCCAGGCGATCGAATTCTACGCCCCGGAGGCGCGGCCGTTGATCCAGGCCGCAGTCGAGCGCGCGATCGCGGACGGAGTCGAATGGGATCTGGAGCTGCCGCTGATCCGCGCCGGCGGTGAGCGCGTCTGGGTGCGCGCGACCGGGGCCGTGGAACAGGAAGACGGCACCGCGGTACGGCTCGTCGGCGGATTCCAGGACGTCACGGAGTCACGCCGGCTGCGCGCCGAACTCAACGAACAGCACGAGCTGCTGCGCGTCACATTGCAATCTATTGGCGATGCCGTGATCACGACTGACGTCGCTGGCAAGGTGGCCTGGCTGAACCCGGCGGCCGAGCGCATCACGGGCTGGCCGGAAAGCGAGGCGCGGGGCCGCGAGCTCGGGCAGGTGTTTCGCGCGCTGCACGAGCATACACGCGAACCCGTTGCGCGCCATTGGGCGGATTGTCTCGAGCACGGCGCGGCGGTCAGTCGCACCGACGCGCTGATTCTGGTCTCGCGCTCCGGCGAAGAGTTCGGCATCGAGGCCTCGTCCTCGCCGATCCGCAACGAACATGGCACGCTGCTAGGCGTCGCGCTGGTGCTGCGCGATGTGACCGAGCAGCGCCGTCTTTCTGGTGAATTGCACTACCGCGCAACGCATGATGCGCTGACGGGACTGTTCAATCGCAGCGAGTTCGAAAGCCGGCTGCGCGGCGTGCTGCAGATGGCGCAGGACGATTCCAGCCAGCATGCGCTGCTTTACATCGACATCGACCGCTTCAAGCTCGTGAATGATTCCTGTGGCCACTGCGTCGGGGACCAGCTGCTGCAGCAGGTCGGGCGGCTGCTGGCCGGCGCGGTCCGTGCCCAGGATGTGCTCGGCCGGTTGGGAGGCGATGAATTCGCCGTGATCCTCGAGCACTGTCCGGCCGAGGAGGCACAGCGCGTCGGCGAGCAGATCTGCCAGTCACTCGACGACTTTCGCTTCCAGCACGAGGGCCGCAGCTTCCGGGTTGGTGCCAGCATTGGCCTGGTGCCGGTCGATCGACGCTGGGAGAGCACCGCCTCGATCCTGCAGGCGGCCGACAGCTCCTGCTACGCGGCCAAGGACGCGGGCCGCAACCGCCTGCACGCGTGGGTCGATTCCGATACCGTGCTGGAGCGGCGACGCACGGAAATGGAGTGGGCGATGCGTATCGAGCACGCGCTCGATACCGATGGCTTCACGCTGCATGCGCAACGCATCGAGGCACTCAATGAGCCGGAACCGGGACTGCACGCGGAGGTGCTGCTGCGCATGGTCGATCCGGGTGGCGCGCTGGTGCCTCCGGGTGCGTTCCTGCCGGCGGCCGAACGATTCCACCTCGCTTCCCGCATCGACCGCTGGGTCATGGGGCGGACGATCGAGTGGCTGCGCGCGTTGCCGGACGTGCGGGTCATCGACATGCTGGCCATCAATCTTTCCGGCCAGTCGATCGGCGACCGCGCGTTTCACCGTCATGCAATCGAAGTGCTGCGCGAAGCGGGCCCGGCCGTCTGCGATCGGGTCTGCTTCGAAATCACCGAAACCGCCGCCGTCACGAACATGGCCGACGCCAGCTCCTTCGTCGAGCAGCTGCGCCACCTGCGGGTGCGGGTTGCCCTGGACGATTTCGGGGCCGGAGCTTCCTCATTCGGCTACCTGAAGCACCTGACGGTCGACTACCTCAAGATCGACGGCCAGTTCATCCGCGACCTGCTGGACGATCCGCTCGATGAGGCGACGGTGCGCTGCTTCGCGGAAGTGGCCCGAGTAATCGGTGTCGGCACCGTTGCCGAATTCGTCGATGGTCCGCGCATCCTGCAGAAGGTGCGCGACATGGGCATTGATTTCGCCCAGGGGTTCGCGCTGCACCGTCCTGTGCCGCTGTCTGAACTGCTGGGCACGGTCGTGTCCGCGCACGCAGCGGCCGCCGGTTGAATCAGCCGGCGAGCAGCGGGCGGCGCGCGTAGATCCCGAAACCGAAGATGCCGGCGTAACACAGCGCCGGCACGCACAGCGCCATGCGCAGGCCCGCGAGATCCGCTGCCCGGCCCGTGAGCAGCGGCACGATCGCGCCGCCCACGATCGCGACGCAGATGATCCCGGATCCTTCTGCGGCGCGCGCGCCCAGCCCCTCCGAGGCCAGGGAGAAGATGGTCGGAAACATGATCGAGTTGAAAAGGCCGATCGCGAGCAGCGCGTAGCCGGATACCGCACCGGAGGAGTTTGCGGAGATCAGCAGCAGCATGATCACGCCGCCTGCCACGCCGGCCAGCACCTTTCCCGGGGAGTACAGGCGCAGTACGTAGGCGCCGATGAACCGGCCCACCATGGCGCCGCCCCAGTAGTACGGCACGTGTTCCCCCGCCGCCTGCGCCGGCAGCCCGAGCACGTTCGATTGCATCAGATAGTTCACGATCAGCGAGCCGATCGCGACCTCCGCACCTACGTAAAGGAAGATGCAGCCGGCGCCGAAGGCGAAGCGCGTGCGCCGCAACAGGTTGAAGGAGGCGAGCACTCCGGCGCGCGGGGCATGGGATTGCGCCAGGCGATCGCGGCGGCGCCACACCAGAGCGGCGAGCAGCAGCAGCGCGGCGGCCAGTCCGACGTAGGTGGCGACGATGACGTGCGACGCCTGAGCGCGGAATTGCGTCAGCGCCCCTGCCGACAGCGTCGAGGGGTCGACCGTGGCGAGCGAGCCCAGGATCAGGATCGAACCGACGTACGGGAAGATCGTGGTGCCCAGGGAATTGAAGGCCTGGGCGAAGGTCAGGCGGCTGTGTGCGGTATGCGCCGGGCCGAGCAGCGAGATCAGCGGATTGGCAACCACCTGGACCATCGTTATCCCGGAAGCGAGCACGAACAGTGCCAGCAGAAAGGGCATGAACAATCCAGAGGCCGAGGCGGGTATGAACAGCAGGCAGCCCGCGGCCATGCACAGCAGGCCGATCACGGCGCTGCGCATGTAGCCGACCCGGTCGACGACCTGCGCGGCCGGCAGCGATACCAGGCAATAGGCCGCGAAGAATGCCGACTGCACCAGCATCACGTCCGTGTACGAGAGCGTGAACAGGCTCTTGAGCTTCGGAATCAGCACGTCGTTCAGGCTCGTGATGCCGCCGAAAACGAAGAACAGTCCGAACACGAACAGGCGCAGGTCCGAGCCGCCGGCTCCGGCGGATATCGAAAGCGCGGCCGCTGGCCGCTGGTGCCCGGATTGCATCGAAGTCCGCCTGGCTGCTGATTCTGGCCGGGCATATTAGCTTCCACCGGCTGGGGAGGCGACTGCCCGGTCGACCCGCCAGCGCTGGCCCGTATAATCGGGCCGTGGCCACCCATCGGGCTCCATTCTCCATTGCTGTCGCCGGGCTCGTGGCGCTGTGCACGCTCGTGCTGTGCAGCGCCTGCACGCTGCAGCCTGCCGCCAGGGAGCGTCCGGAGCTGCCCGCGCAATTCGCGCAGGCTCAGTTGTCCCCTGGTGACCACGGGCCGCTCGCCGGCTGGTATCGCGGCTTCGGCAGCGAGGAGCTCGATGGACTGATCGCGCGTGCGCAGCGTGGCAATGCTGATCTCGCGGCGGCACGGGCGCGTCTCGAGCAGGCCGACGCGCAGGCGCGCATTGCCGGCGCCGCCCTGCTGCCGAGCCTCGATGCGGCGGGCAATCTGCAGTACTACGCCGGGCACTCGGGAGCCGGCAGTGCCCACGAGACCGACTGGGCGACGCTGTTCTCGGCCAGCTACGAAGTGGACTTCTGGGGCAGGAATCATGCCCTGGCCCAATCTGCCCGGCTGTCGGCGAACGCGAGCGCCTCTGATCGCGACACGCTCGCGCTCACGACGCTCGCGGGCGTGGCCGACTCGTACTTCCAGGTGCTGGCACTGCGGGAGCGCCTGGCCAGCGCGCGTCTCGATGCGCGCGCCACTCAGCAGGTGCTGCAGCTGGTCGAAGCACGCTATGCCGCGGGCCTCGCGAACGCGGTGGACCTGGCCAACCAGCGGGCCGCCGCCGCCGCCGTAGCGCTCGTCGTCCCGCAGCTGCAGCAGCAGGAGATCGCGGCGCGCGCGGCCCTGGCGCTGCTGCTCGGGGAGTACCCCGAGGGTTTCGACGTGCACGCCGATTCGCTGCAGACGCTGGCAGAGCCGGCCCTTGGTGCTGGTCTGCCCTCCGAGCTGCTGCTGCGCCGGCCGGATCTGATCGCCACCGAGGCGAGGCTGCGCGCGGCGCAGGCGGACGTGGTCGTTGCGCGCGCGGCGCTGCTGCCCTCGCTGACGCTGACGGGTGCCGCCGGCCTGCAGAATCCGGCGGTGCAGGCGGCGGTGCTGACCTTGACCGGCACCGGACCTTCCCTGCAACTGGGGGGCGCGCTGGTGCAGGCAGTGTTCGACGGCGGCCGGCGGCGCGCCATTCGGGACCAGGCACGTGCACGCGCCGAGGAACTGCTGCAGGACTATCGCGCCGCCGTGCTCGCAGCGCTGCAGGACGTCGAGTCGGCACTCTCGCTGGTGGACTCCCTCAATGCGCAGCAGCAGGCCCAGACTCAGGTCCTGGAGCAGATCGAACACGCCTTTGGCGGCGCGCAGCGGCGCTACCGCGAGGGCAGCGGCGATTACCTGACGCTGCTCACGGCCCAGCGCGCACTGTACGCGGCACGCGATGGTTACATCCAATACCGGCTGGCGCGGCTGCAGGCGCTGATCGGGTTGTCCAAGGCACTGGGTGGTGGATGGCAAGTGGACAGCGCTTCGTGAGACTCACCCGCCGGTTGGTCCTGCCGGTGATCGCTGGCATGGCAATGGCCTCCCTGTGCGCATGCCAGCGATCCGCCGGCAGCCGGCAGGAGGCCGACGCGGCCGACGCGGCCAGCGCGGCGGCGCCGGCCGGCGCCGATGCGGCATCGGGAAATGCTGAATCGAGTCAGGGCGTGCAGCTCAAGCCGGAGCAGATCGAGCACCTCGGCATTGCGTTGACGCCCGCGCAGGCAGGCTCCGTGACGCCGGAAATACAGGGCTACGGGGTGGTGCTGTCGCACGACGTGGTGGCCCAGGCCGTGGCCGAACTCGCGACCGCTGCCGCCGGAGAACGGCAGAGCCGCGCGGCGCTGGAGCGCGCCGGGCGTCTGGCGGGCACCGACGGTGCACTCAGTGCCGACGCGCTCGAGAGTGCGCAGCGGCAGGCTGCGGTCGATGCGGCGGCGCTGGCGCTCGCGCACCGCCGCCTGTCCGCGACGCTGGGGCTTGCGGCGCCGTGGAGTGCAGGCGGTCACGACCAGCAGCTCGATGCACTGGCGAGCGGACAGTTGAAGCTGCTACGTGCGACCTTTCCGCTCGGCAGCTGGAAGGGCGGGCCGCCCTCGCATCTGCGTGTTGCCCATCTCGATACCGAGCCGCTCGCCGAGAGCCTGAAGCTCACGCGCCTGTGGGATGCGAGCGCCGATGCGAACGTACCGGGGCGCAGCTTCTTTGCGCTGCTGGAGGCTACGCAGTTCAGCGAGGGCGAGCGCGTGCAGGTGTGGGCGCCGTCGGGTACCGCGGTGTCCGGCGTGCTGGTACCGGCGTCCGCGCTGGTGCTCAGTGGCGGGAGCTACTGGTGCTACGTACAGAAGGACGCGGGCAGCTTCGTGCGCGTGCCGGTGGACACGAGCCTGCCCGGCGAGGGCGGCTATCTGGTGACCACTGGGCTCGCAGCCGGGGAGCGGATAGTGACCGCCGCCGCGGGCCTGTTGCTGGCGCGGGAGATCAATCCGAGCACGGAAGCCGAATAGGCGATGATGCGCGCGCTGGTATCACTGTGCGTGCGCCAGTACGGCGCTATCGCGGCGCTGACATTGCTGGCTCTGGTGCTGGGTGTCTGGGGCGCGCGCAGCGCGCCGCTGGACGTGTTCCCGGAGTTCGTTCCCTCGCAGGTCGACATCCAGACCGAGGCCCCGGGCTTCGCCCCAGAGCAGGTCGAGGAACTGGTGACGCGACCGATCGAGAATGCGGTCAATGGCGCCACCGGGCTCTCGACTCTGCGGTCCGAGTCCATACCGGGACTGTCGGTCGTTACGATCACGTTTGCCGACGGTGTGGACCTGCACGTCTCGCGCCAGGGGATCTCCGAGCGCTTGAGCGAGCTGGGCAGCACGCTGCCAGTCGGGGTGGGCCAGCCGAAGCTCTCGCCGCTGGTCTCGAGCACGATGGACCTGCTCAAGATCGGGCTCGTGTCGGACAAGCTCGACGCCTTCGCGCTGCGCGACGCGGCGGACTGGATCATCAGGCCCCGGCTGCTTGCAGTGCCCGGCGTGGCGCACGTGATCGTCTTCGGCGGCGACGTGCGCCAGATCCAGATCCAGCCCGACCCGGCGCGGCTGGCCAGCTTCGGACTCACGCTCGCCGAAGTCACTGATGCCGCACGCGCAGCCCTGGCACTGCGGGGAGCCGGCTTCATCGACCTCGCCACACAGCGCGTGCTGCTCAAATCGCCGGTCCCGAAGCCTGATCTGAACGCGGTCGGCCAGGCCGTGGTCGCGATGCGCGGCAGCTCGCCGGTACGGCTGCGGGATCTGGCCACGATCTCGATGTCCCCCGCGCTGCGCTCCGGGGATGCGCTGATCATGGGCCGGCCAGGAGTGCTGCTCTCGCTCGCGAGTCAGTACGGCGCCAACACGCTGAGCACGACGCTCGCGGTCGAGCATGCGCTGGCCGATCTCGCGCCCGCGCTGCGCGCGCAGGGGATCACGGTGTACCCGGCATTGCATCGGCCGGCGAACTTCATCGAGCAGGCGCTCGGCAATCTCGAACATTCGCTGGTGATCGCCGCGATCCTGATCCTGGCGGTGCTGTACCTGTTCCTGCGCAATCTGCGCGCCGCGCTGATCGCCTTCACGGCGATTCCGCTGTCGTTGCTGGCCGCGGTCGCCGTGCTCGATCACATGGGGTTGACGCTCAACACGATGACGCTCGGAGGCTTCGCAGTGGCGCTTGGCGTGCTGGTCGACGACGCGATCATCGGCATCGAGAACATCCTGCGCCGCCTACGTGACAACGCCCGGCAAGCTGAGCCGCGTGTGCGCCTGGAAGTCATTATAGAGGCCTCGCTGGAGGTGCGCGGACCGGTCATCTATGCCACGGCGGTGGTGATCGCGGTGTTCCTGCCGGAGCTGTTCACCTCCAGCGTTCAGGGGCATTTCGTCGGTCCGCTGGCCCTCGCATTCATCCTGGCGGTCGTGGCTTCGCTGATCGTCGCGATGACCGCGACCCCGGCCCTGTGTGCGCTGCTGCTCGGCGCGCGCGCCACTCATGCCGATGCGGCGTGGCTGGCCTGGCTCAAGCGGCGGCAGCGCTCGGCGCTGCGCACCGTCACAGACCATCTGAAGCTCGTGACGGTCGGCCTCACCGCGCTGTTCATTGCAGCGATGGCGGTGCTGCCCTACCTCGGTGGCACCTTCATGCCTGATTTCCGCGAAGGCCATTTCGTGATGCAGGTGAGCAGCTCGGTGCCGGGGACCTCGCTGGGCGAGATGCTCGGCGTAGGCAGGCGCATCAGCGCCGAAGTGCTGGCGCTGCCCTACGTCCAGACCGTCGAGCAGCAGGTGGGGCGGGCAGAACTCGGCGAGGACACGTGGGGGCCGCATCGCAGCGAGCTGCACGTCGAGCTCAAGCCGGGCGCCGACGTCGACCAGGCTGCCGCGCAGGCTGCGCTGCGCGATATCGTCGAGCACTATCCCGGCATCCAGAGCGAGGTTGTAACCTTCCTTGGTGATCGCATCTCCGAGAGCCTGAGCGGTGAGACCGCACAGGTTGCAGTCAAGGTGTTCGGTGACGATCTCGACACGCTCGATCGGGTCGGTGACCGGATCCTGGCCGCGCTCTCCAAGGTGAATGGCGTGGTCGACCTGCAGTTCAAGCGCGAGAGCGGTACGCCGGCGATCGCGATCGATCTGCAGCCACGCGCGCTCAGCGCGACCGGGCTGCGCGCGCAGGACGTGCTCGACACGATCGAAACCTCCTATGCGGGTGCGCCCGTGGGCCAGACTTTCAGTGGCGTGCGCGCCGTCGACACGGTCGTGCTGCTGCCCGATCGGCTGCGGCACGATCCACGGGCCCTTGGGAGCCTGCTGATCAATGGGCCGACCGGACCGATCCCGTTGTCGCAGGTGGCGCATGTGACCTTGAGCCAGGAGCGCTTCAGCATCGAGCACGATGGCGGACAGCGCCGGGTCAGCGTCACGTTCAACGCCGCGCCGGGGGCGGTACTGCAGGATGTGGTCGGTGCGGCGAGGTCGGCCATCGCCCGCTCCGGAGCACTGCCACCGGGAGTGTTCGTCGAATTCACCGGTACGGCGGAGGCGGAGGCGCAGACGCGCAACCAGCTGCTGCTGTACTCCGGGCTCGCACTGGTGCTGATCCTCGTGATCCTTTCGGCGTCGTTCCACTGGCGGGCCAACGGCGCACTGGTCATGGTCAATCTCCCGTTCAGCCTGCTTGGCAGCGTGGCCGCGATCGCGGCGACCGGCATCGGCCTCTCGCTCGGGACCGTCGTCGGCCTGGTGACGGTATTCGGCGTCAGCGCGCGCAATGCGATCCTGCAGCTGGCGCACTATGAACACCTGGTTGAACGGGAGCGCGCGCCATGGGATAGCGCGACGATCGCGCGTGGGGCCAATGAGCGGCTGGTGCCGATCCTGATGACGGCCGCGGTCACTGCCCTCGGGCTCGCGCCCCTGGCCGCAGGATTGCACGCACCCGGACAGGAGATCGAAGGGCCGATGGCGGTCACCGTGCTCGGCGGCCTGGTCTCCTCGACACTCCTGAACCTGCTGGTACTGCCGGTGCTGGCGCAACGCTACAGCCGGCCAGGCGCTGCCGCACAGTGATATCCTTCGCCCGCCCCATGCCAGCAGCGAGTCGCGACTCCATGCCGCAATGCTCTGTACGCCGGAATCAGCGGTCGTACTCGCGACTGCTCGTGCTGTGCGCGGTGAGCCAGCTGAGCTGTGCGAGCAGCATTGCGCTGGCTGCCGATGCCGCGGACGCACGCCCCTGGCTCGATCCGGCGCGTGATCCGGACGCGCGCGCAGCGCTCGCGGTGCAGGCGATGACGCTCGACGAGAAGTTCACGCTGATTGAGGGCTTCTACGCGACGACGCGCCCAGGACGCTACGTGGCGCCTCCCGAATCGCGTCCGGCCTCGGCCGGCTATGTACCGGGTATCGAGCGGCTAGGAATTCCGCCGCAGTGGGAAACCGACGCCGGGATCGGTGTCGCGTCGCAGAGCAGCGCGGCGACGGTACGCGAAGCTACGGCGCTGCCGTCCGGGCTGGCGACGGCGGCCACCTGGAATCCCGAGCTCGCATTCCAGGGTGGGGCGATGATCGGCGCGGAGGCGCGCGCGTCCGGGTTCAACGTGATGCTCGCCGGCGGCGTCAACCTGCTGCGTGACCCGCGCAGCGGCCGCAATTTCGAATACGGCGGCGAGGATCCGCTACTGGCTGGAACGATGGTCGGGGCCGAGGTGCGTGGAATCCAGTCCAACCACATCGTCTCGACGGTCAAGCACTACGCGTTCAACGACCAGGAGACCGGTCGCACCGTCCTGAACGTCGAGCTCGACGACGCTGCGGCGCGGCAGTCGGACCTGCTCGCCTTCCAGATCGCGATCGAGCAGGGCCGGCCGGGTGCGGTGATGTGCAGCTACAACCGCGTGCACGCAGTGTATGCCTGCGAGAACGAGGCGCTGCTCAACGGCGTGCTCAAGCACGATTTCCACTTTCCCGGCTACGTCATGTCCGACTGGGGCGCCCAGCATTCGGCCGCGGAGGCCGCCAACGCCGGCCTGGACCAGGAGTCGGCCGGCAGCGTGTTCGATAGGCGACCCTATTTCGATGCCGACCTGCGCGCAGCGCTGGCCGGCGGTGCCTTCACGATCGCGCGGCTCGATGACATGGTCCGACGCATCCTGCGCTCACTGTTTGCGGTCGGAGTGGTAGACCATCCGATCGCCGAGTCGGCCATCGATTTCGTGGCCGACGCGCGCGTCTCGCAGCAGGACGCGGAGCAGGCGATCGTGCTGCTGCGCAATCAGCACGGCCTGCTGCCGCTCACGCCGGCATTGCGCCGGATCGCGCTGATCGGCTCACATGCTGACGTCGGTGTGCTCTCGGGTGGCGGCTCAGGACAGGTCCATCCCCGCGGCGGACCGGCAGTGCCAGACCTCGGACCACGGCCGTTTCCGGGTCCGACGATCTATGATCCGACCTCGCCGCTCGAGGCGATCGCGGCGCGACTTCCCGGCAGCCAGCTGCGCTTCGCAAGCGGGGAGGACCGGTCGGAGGCACTCCGGCTGGCGGCCGACAGTGACCTCGTGCTGCTGTTCGCACACCAGTGGACGGCAGAGTCGCGCGATTTCGCTCTCACGCTCCCCGATGACCAGGATTCCTTGATCTCCGCGCTGGCGAAGGTCAATCCGCGCATCGTTGTCGTGCTCGAGACCGGCGGGCCGGTGCTGATGCCCTGGCTCGGGAAGGTCGGAGCGGTGCTCGAAGCCTGGTATCCCGGCAGCGCCGGCGCCGCAGCCCTGGCGCGCGTGCTGTGCGGTGACGTCGATGCGTCCGGCCGTCTGCCGGTGACCTTCCCGCGCGATGAATCGCAGTTGCCGCGGCCGGAGCTCGACGGCGTGCTGCAGGCTCCGGACAGTCCGTTCACGGTACATTACCGCGAGGGCGCGGCGGTCGGTTACAAGTGGTACGACCGCAATCATCTCACTCCGTTGTTTCCATTCGGCTTCGGACTGTCCTATGGCACGGTGGAGTACTCCGGACTCTCGGCACAGATGGACGGTCAGCGGCTGCGGGTACGCTTCGCGGTGCGCAATACGAGCACACGCGTGGTCAATGACACCCCGCAGGTTTATGTCGGTGCGGACGCCGCCATCTTCGAGGCTCCGCGCCGCCTGGCCGGATGGCGCAAGCTCACCCTCGCGCCCGGCGGTACCGAACGGGTCGAACTGGACGTCGATCCGCGCCTGCTGGCGCTATGGAGCGCGCGCGAGGGCTGGGTGATCAGACCCGGGCGCTATTCGGTTTTCCTGGGTGCGTCCTCTCGCGATCCGCGCGTGCACGTCACCGTGTCGATACCGCGGGCCGTGACGGTGGCCTCTGCCGCAGGGGACTGAGATGCGATTCGCGCGCTTTCTGCACCAGGGTGAAGCCATCTACGGTCTGGTGGATGGAGAGCAGATCGTGCCGCTGCGCGGATCGCCATTCGGATCCTGGCACTCTGCCGGAGTGTCGCTGCCGCTGGCCGGCGTGCAGTTGCTGGTGCCGGTCGTTCCGCCCACCTTCTACGCTATCGGCATGAACTACCCGGAGCACGCGCGGCACTCCGCGCAGCAGCGGGGCGTTGCAGTTGCGCTGCCGACGCGGCCTGAGCCGGGCTACCGCGCCAACAATGCGCTGATTGCCCATGGCGAGGCAATCGTGCTGCCTGCCGATGCGCGCACGGTGCAGTTCGAGGGGGAACTCGTGGTCGTGATCGGCACGCGCGCGAAGCACGTCAGTGAGGAGCAGGCGCTCTCGTGCGTGCTCGGCTATACGATCGGCAACGACATCAGCGAGCGCAACTGGCAGAAGGCCGATCGCACGTTCTGGCGGGCCAAGAACTGCGACACCTTCAAGCCGATGGGTCCGTGGATCGAAACGGCGGTGGACCTGGATGCGCTGCGCACCACGGTACGCGTGAACGGTCGCAGTGAGGTTGAATTCGCTACCAACACCATGCTATTCGGGGTGGCGCGTTTCATCGCCGAGATGACGCGTTATCTGACGCTGCACCCGGGGGACGTGATCTGGATGGGCACCGAAGGGGCGTCGACGGACCTGCACCCCGGGGATACCGTCGAGGTGGAGATCAGCGGGATCGGCGTGCTGTCGAATCCGGTGATCGCGGATGCGTCGCCTGCGTAGCTGCTGACTGGCCGCTGCCGGGCGGGTATCCTTGGTGCTCCACCGTCGCATGCAGCAGGGGTTCCGATGACAAGCGCGATCAAGCCCAACTACATCGATGGCGGGTGGGTTCCGGGCGCGGACGCCTGCGTGAACCGCAATCCATCCGACCTGGACGACGTGGTGGGAGAATTCGCGCGCGCCGACGACGCGCAGGCCCGTGCTGCGATCGGCGCGGCCGAGCGCGCCTTCCGCGAGTGGCAATACAGCCCGATCCAGCGGCGCAGCGACGTCCTCGATGCGATCGGCACTGAAGTGCTGGCCCGGCGCGAGGAACTGGGGCGCCTGCTCGCGCGCGAAGAGGGCAAGACACTTCCCGAGGCGATCGCCGAGGCAGCACGCGCCGGATACATCTTCAAGTTCTTCGCCGGGGAGTGCCTGCGCCTGGCGGGTGAACTGTTGCCGTCGGTGCGTCCGGGCGTGCAGGTTGAGATCACGCGCGAGCCGCTCGGGACCGTCGGGCTGATCACGCCGTGGAATTTTCCGCTGGCGCTGCCGTCATGGAAGATCGCGCCGGCCTTGTGCTATGGCAACACGGTGGTGTGGAAGCCGGCGGAGCTCGTGCCAGGCTCGGCGTGGGCCCTGACCGAAATCATCGCGCGCTCCGGTCTGCCGGCGGGAGTCTTCAATCTGGTCAACGGGCGCGGTTCGGTCGTCGGCGAGGCGCTGGTCACCGATCCGCGCGTGCACGGCATCAGCTTTACTGGGTCGGTCGCCACCGGCAGTGCGATCATCCAGAAGGCCGCGGCCAGGCGCGCCAAGGCCCAGGTCGAGATGGGCGGCAAGAATCCGCTGGTGATTCTGGATGACGCAGACCTGGCGACGGCGGTGAACATCGCGGTGAACGGCGCCTACTTCTCGACCGGCCAGCGGTGCACGGCCTCCAGCCGGCTGATCGTCACCGACGGGATCCACGCGGCCTTCCTCAGCGCGTTGCTCGAGCGGCTGCGCACGCTCAAGGTGGGCCACGCACTGGAGGCCGGAATCGAGATGGGCCCCGTCGTGGACGAGTCACAGCTGCGGCAGGACCTGGACTACGTGCGCATCGGGCAGCAGGAGGGCGCGCAACTCGCATTCGGCGGTGGGCGCCTGGAACGCGCGCAGCGCGGATACTACATGGAGCCAGCGCTGTTCCTGGACTCGACTCCATCGATGCGCATCAACCAGGAGGAAATCTTCGGTCCGGTGGCCAGCGTCATCCGGGTGCGCGACTACGAGGAGGCCCTGGCGGTCGCCAACGACGTGCCCTTCGGCCTGTCGGCCGGCATCGCCACCCGATCGCTGCGCTACGCATCGGATTTCCGGCGCCGCTCACGCGCCGGAATGGTCATGGTGAACCTGCCGACCGCGGGCGTGGACTACCACGTGCCTTTCGGCGGGACCAAGGAGTCGAGCTACGGTCCGCACGAACAGGGACGTTATGCAGCCGAATTCTTTACCGATGTGAAGACTGCCTATATCGCAGCCTGAGGTCGACCGTATATGCTCAAGCTGCTCGCCGGATTCCTGGCTCTGTGCCTGCTGGCCGCCGCCGGCTTCACCTGGCTGACGCTGCACTGGTCCTACTCGACCGGGGAGCGCGCGGGCTACGTGCAGAAGCTCTCGTACAAGGGCTGGCTCTGCAAGACCTGGGAGGGCGAGATGGCCATGGTGACCATGCCAGGGACCGTATCGGACAAGTTCTACTTCACGGTACCGAGCCCGGCCGTGGCCGCGAAGATCAATGCGAGCGTCGGCAAGCGCATGGCCCTGCACTACGATCAGCACCGCTGGATTCCCAGTGCGTGTTTCGGCGAGACCGAGTACTTCGTGACCGACGTGCGCGTGATGGAGTGAGTTCTGGGATCCGCGGCAACATTGAGGGGGGTAGCAGGCATGAGTCGTCAGGAATTTTCATTGTTGAGGTGTCAGGTGCGGTTGGTGCGTCAGACCGGGGTCGTGGCGCGAAGCGTGAGCCTGCTGGCGGCGCTCGGCGCGGCGTGCGCGGTGGCTGGCGCAGCCAGGGCCGACGTGCCGGCAAACATCGAATCCGAGCTGCTCAAGATCGGTAAGATCGTCGACCCGGCCTGTACCGCCAAACTCTACCGGCCGCTGATGCCGGCCCATGACATCACCAGTGGCGCCGTGCCGCTCTATCCTGGGATCACGATCGCGCGGGACGTGGGCTTTGGTCCGAACCCGAAGGACGTCGTGGACATCTTCACGGCCGACACCGGAGCGCAGTCACGCCCGGTCCTGATCTACGTGCCGGGAGGTGGCGGCGAGAAGGTCGAACTGCAGGTCAAGGAGGCCAACGCTTTCTACGACAACATCGCGCGCTGGGCGACCCGAAACGGAATGGTCGGCGTGACGATGGAGCGTCATTTCAGCCCGACCTGGGATGGCGGCGCGAAGGACATCGCCCAAATGATCCAGTGGCTGCATGCCAACATCGCGCACTACCACGGCAATCCCGATCGCATGTTCATCTGGGCCCACTCGGCCGGCAACATGCCCCTCGGCACCTACGTCGGGCGGCCGGAGCTTTGGGGCCCCGGGGGCGTTGGCGTCAAAGGCGTCATCTTCATGTCCCCGGCTGCGTTCGATATCGAGCCGGTCCAGGTGGACGCGGGGAATCCGGCGGACATGATGAAGATGTTCGCGCTCGCGGGTAAGACCTGCGGTGCGCCGGGGCCCATGTCGACCGACGCCGCACTGCCGGGCAAGCTTGCCGGACAGCCCGGCGGCCCCGTGGGGCCACCGCCCGGAGCAGCCCCCGGTGCCCTGCCCATGGGTCCTCCGGCCGTGGACGCCGCGACCCGCCTGGCGCGCTCGAGCCTGCCGGCGCTGAAGGCGAGCACGGCGAAGGTCCTGCTCGCCAACGGCGAACTGGACATCGGCGCGGAGCCGTCGCTGGGCGGTCTCACGGCCTTCAACAAGGCGCTGCACGACGCCTTGTGCGTTGACGGATCCGCACACTGTCCGACGCTGCTGGTGCCGAAAGGCCACAGCCACATGTCGCTGGTGTTCTCGATCGACACCGCCGACACGACGGTCTCCGGACCCATCCTGAGCTGGATCAGGAGCGTTCCGTAGCGCGCCGGTCGGGCGGTGTGCGCGCGCTCAGTACTTGATCGTCTTGAGCGTCGTCTGGATGTTGGCGGCGGCTTTCTGCAGCGCATCCAGGTCGGTGTCCTTGAGCGCGTCGAGCGCGTTGCTGGCGGCACGCTGCAATATCTCCTTCTTGAGCACGTCGCTGGTGTCCGGGATTGCGCCGCTACCCTGATCCTTGCAGGGATTGGCGGCTGTCGCGTCGAATCCCTTGCCGGCCGGCCCGATGAGGCAGTTCAGCACGTGGTGCAGGTGCATCTGCGCCATCGGCAGGCTCGCAGCGCCAGCCGCGAGTCCAGCGTGGGTAGCGGCGGTCGAGACCTCAGTGGCGACGTCGGCGCGGGCCGAGAGCGGCAGCAGCAGTGCGGCGAGCGCCGCGGAGCCGGACAGAGCGGTCAGGAGCGAACGGGAAATGGCCATGGCAACCCCCTTGAAGTTTATTTGAGGACGCGCAGAGGATAAGCCTGGGCGGCAATGGTGTTAATAGGGACCCTGCCAATAGGGGCCCGGTGGGGCGGGGGGTGTCCTGCGTCGGCTTTGCTTTACGGCATCTTACGGCTGATGTCGTAATTACGGCATATGGCGTAATATACCGCCATGCATCCGCTGATCTACGAGCAATGGCATTTCGCCCGCCCGCAGCTGGTGGGCTCGTACCTGCGACTGCTGCTGGAGGGACCCGGCGACCCGATAGCGCTGCAGTCCCCCCGGCGCTGGGGCAAGACCACATTCCTGCTGACCGAGGTCGTGCCGGCGGCGCGCGCCGCCGGTCTGCTGCCGGTCTACATCGATATCTGGCAGAGCCGCTCGGACGTGCTGGGGGCGATCAACTACGGGCTGCAGGAGGCGTTCGACGATCTCGAGGTGCCCTCCAGCACCGTGGGTCGGCGCCTGAAGACCCGGGTCAGCAAGCTCGGCGTAGGCTCGTTGAGCCTCGATCTGGGCGAGGAGCCGGCGCGCCGACGGCCGGACTCGGCGTTCCTGCTGGTCGACTGGCTGCTGAGATCACTGCTTCGCAGGGCCAGGCGGCCGGTGCTGCTGCTGTTCGACGAGATCCAGGAGCTGGCGCTGGCGCGGGAAGGCGAGGCAATCGTCTCGGCGCTGCGCGCCGCGATCTCGAAGAGCAGGAAATCGGTCCGGGTCATCTTCACCGGGTCGAACCAGGACCGGATCACCGAGCTGTTCTCGCGCTCCCGGGCGGCGTTGTACGAAGGGGCGAGCATCCTGGCGTTCCCGGCGCTCGGGGCAGAGTTCCTGCAGTTCGTTTCAGCCCATGCGCAGCGCAGCTTCCGGCGTCGGATCCCGGTCACCGACCTGGCGCTGGCATTCGAGCGCTTTCAGCACCAGCCCCGGGCCCTGATCGATCTGGTGTTCCTTTATGTGTCCGGGGACAAGCCATCATTCCGCGATGTGCTCGATTCTCGCGTCGAGAGCCTGCTGGCCTCCGAGCAATACCTGCCGCTCCTCGATGCGCTGACGCCGCTGCAGAAGCAGCTGTGCCGCCGCCTGGCCGCCGGCGGCGACGTCTCGTCGAACGAGGCGCGCGGCGCCTATGCCAAGGCTCTTGGGAAGGACAGCATCTCGCCCGGCTCCATCAGCGATGCGCTGCGCTCGCTGGTGGATCAGCACGTGCTCACGAAGCCTGCCGGATCACACGGCCGCTATGCCTTCGACGACCCGATGATCCGCGAATGGATCAGGCGGCACGCCGGCTGGTAGTACGGCCGGCGCTAGCTCGAGGTGGAGGGCGTGCCGAGCCGTTCGAGGCGGCGGTGGGCGCGCCGCAGCGCGCCGAGGCACAGCACCGCAATCACCGGGATTGCGATGCCTTCGGCGATCTCCGGATCGATCGGAACTCCCGCACTGCGCAGCGCACGCGCCAGGTAGCCGACCAGGCCGGTACCGTAATAGACGATCGCGGCAATCGAAAGGCTTTCGACGGCCTGCTGCATCCGGAACTGACGCTCGGCGCGCAGGTTCATCGACTCGAGCAGCCGCTGGTTCTGCTGTTCGCGCGCGATGTCGACACGCGTCGAGAGCAGGGCGGAGGCCTGGCCGATCCGATCCGACAATTCCAGCAGGCGCTGCGCAGTACTCGCACAGCGCGCTACGGCCGGCGAGAAACGCCGCGACATGAACTCCTCGATCGGCTGGATGCCGGGCAGTCGCCGCTCGCGCAACTCCGCAATGCGGGTCCTGACGAGCTCTGTGTAGGCGCGGCAGGCGCTGAACCGGAACTGGGTACGCGTGACGCTGCCCTGCACCTCCGCCGCGAGGCGCGTGAGCCGTTGCAGCAGCGCGTCGTCATCGCCTCCCGGACTTGCCAGCGCGGTGGTCAATTCCGTGAGCGCCTGCTCCGCGGCCGCGGTCTGCGCGGTGAGGGGTCGGATCAACGGAAAGGCGAGCAAGGCCATCATCCGGTAGGTTTCAATCTCGAGCAGCCGCTGCACCATGCGTCCCGCCTGCCGCGGCGTGAAGCTGCGATCCAGGAGCAGGAAGCGCCCGAAGCCGTCCTCGCGCACCAGGAAATCGGTGAACGCAAGGCCGGCGCCGCCCGCGATCTCTGCGCCGACGATCACGTGACCGTCGAACTGCCTGGCGACGAACGTCGCGTCCGGTTCGCCGGCTCCCACGGCGAGCACCGTGGCATGCGCGGCGAAAATGGTCAGTCCCGGCAGCTCGGACAACCAGCCGGTCGGTAACGCGGCCACCGGAGGCTCGCTGAAGGGCTGGGGACTCGTCCCACGAGTCGTGAACGTATAGCCGGAGAACTCGCTGTGGCGCTCCCATTTGAGCTGCACCGGTCCGAGCTCGGCCGTGAAATGGCTGGACTCCGGTGGCGGCGGGACCGCGCCATAGACCGCGCACAACCGGGCGAGGTGACCGAGCTCCGATTCGCGCTGCTCACGACCGATCAGTACTGCCACGTAGGATACGCGCGCCGGTGTGTCCAGCGCCTCGGGTGGCCGCGCGTGTACTTCGGCTGCGAGCGCCTGGCGATCCGGATGGTCGGGTGGGAGCATGCTCATGAGCAAGCAGTGTACGATGCGGCCGAGCCATGAGCACAGGTCAGCGACTGCCGATGGACCGACGTATCGAGGTCTTGTTCCGTCCTCTCGAATTCCAGAGCCTCAGACTCGCAAACCGCATCGTGATGGCGCCTATGACGCGCAGCAAGTCGCCTCGCGGCGTGCCCGGGGCCGATGTGGCGGCCTACTACCGCCGCCGCGCCGAAGGCGGCGTCGGCCTGATCATCACCGAAGGGACCTATATCCCGCACGCCGGAGCCGGCTTCTCCCCTGACGTGCCTGTATTTCACGGCGAGGAGGCGCTTGCCGGCTGGCAGCGCGTCGTCGAGCAGGTGCATGCGGCCGGAGGCAGGATCTTTCCGCAGCTCTGGCACGTGGGAATCGCGCCGCCCGCGGATCGTGAGCTCGGGCCCGATGCGGTCGGACCTTCCGGACTCGTCCGGCCTGGAGAGCGCGTGCGCGACCCGATGACGCAGCAGGACATCGATGCGGTCATCGGGGCCTACGGCGAGGCGGCCGCATCGGCGCAACGGCTCGGCTTCGACGGCCTGGAGATTCATGCCGCCCATGGCTACCTGATCGACCAGTTCTTCTGGGAAGGCACCAACCGCAGGACCGACGCTTACGGCGGGGATCTGCTGCGGCGGACCCGTTTCGCGGTCGAGGTCATCCGGGAAGTGCGGCGTAATGTGCGTCCCGACTTCCCGGTGTGCCTGCGTTTTTCGCAATGGAAACTCAAGGACTATGCGGCCCGCCTGGCGCAGTCGCCGCACGAGCTGGCGGCTCTGCTCGAGCCGCTGGTGGACGCGGGTGTCGACCTGTTTCACTGCTCGCAGCGGCGGTTCTGGGAACCCGAGTTCGACGGCAGCACACTCAACCTGGCCGGCTGGACCCGCAAGCTCACGGGCCGCATCTCGATCGCCGTCGGATCGGTCACGCTGAATGAGGAATTCATGACGACGTTTGCCAACCCCGCGCAGGCCGCGGTCACCGGCATCGATGAGCTGCTCGAGCGGATGCAGCGCGACGAATTCGATCTGATTGCGATCGGCCGTTCCCTGATCGTCAATCCCGACTGGCCCCGGATCGTCCGGCGCGGGTTGATCGATACGCTGCGGCCCTTCGATCGCAGCGCGCTTCAGGAGCTGGCCTGATGTAGGATTCGGCCCTATGACCGAGAAAGTATGGTTCATCACCGGGACATCGAGGGGCTTTGGACGCATCTGGGCGGAGGCCGCGCTGGCGCGTGGCGACCGTGTGGCTGCGACCGCCCGCGACCTGCGCAGCCTCGCGCCGCTGGTCGAGCGCTACCGGGAGCAGGTCGCAGCGATCGCGCTGGACGTCACGTCCCGTACCGCCGTCCATGAGGCGATCGCTCAGGCGCACGCGCGCTTCGGCAGGCTCGATGTGCTCGTCAACAACGCCGGTTACGGCCTGTTTGGTGCGATCGAGGAGGTCAGCGAGGCGCAGGCACGTGCGCAGATCGAGACCAACCTGTTCGGGGCACTGTGGGTCACCCAGGCGGCGCTGCCGATCCTTCGTGCCCAGGGTTCGGGCCACATCATCCAGGTCTCCTCGATCGGCGGCGTCAATGCCTTACCAACCCTGGGGCTGTATCACGCCTCGAAATGGGCGCTCGAAGGTTTCAGCCAGTCCCTGGCGGCTGAGGTCGCGCCATTCGGAATCAAGGTCACGCTGGTCGAGCCTGCCGGCTATGCGACCGATTGGGGCGGGGCTTCCGCCGTGCGGGCCGCGCCGCTACCGGCCTACGACGGTGCGCGCGCGACGATCGCCGGATTCCGAGGCGGCGTGGTGCCCGGCGAGCCTGAGGCGACCGGACCTGCGATGCTCAAACTCGTCGACGCCAGCGATCCCCCACTGCGGATCTTCTTCGGTTCCGTCGGTCTGCCGATGACACGAGCCGAGTATGGACGGCGCATCGCGCAGTGGGAGCAATGGAACGAACTGTCGCTCGAGGCGCAGGGCCACCACGTTCGTCGGTGAGGCGACTCGTCAGCCGCTGGCCAGCCGTACCGCGACGAACATCGACAGGGCACCGAGGATCGTCATCGCGGTGGTTCCCACGGTCGGATGCTCGCGGTAGCTCTCGGGCAGCAGGTCCGTGGCCCCGATGTAAAGGAAGAACCCGGCGAACGCTGCGAGCGCCATGCCGAGCGCGGTTTGATCCAATCGCAGCATCAGCGTCGAGGCCGCCCCGGCAACCGGCGCGAGCGCGTCCACCAGCAGCCAGCGGAACGCAGCAGGCTCGCCGCCGCGGTTCCTCAGGATCACGCCGACTGTATTGATGCCATCCGAAAAGTCGTGCACCAGCACGGCCACGGCCACTACGACACCAGCCGGTATGGAGACCTGGAACGCGAGCCCGATCGACAGGCCATCGAGGAAGCTGTGCACGCTTAAGGCTCCCGCACCCAGCGCGCCGCGCCGCCTGGGCGGCGCAAGGCCCGGATCCGCGTGGCCATGCATGACCAGCGCCCGGTCCAGCAGCATGTACAGCAGGAAACCCGCGGCCATTACGCCCATCGTGGCCTGCACGCCGATACGCGCACCGGTCAGCGAGATCGCCTCCGGAATCAGATCGAACAGCGCCACGCCGAGTACGGCACCGCTGCTGAAGCCGAGGATCAGATGCAGGCGCTCGCGCAGTCGCAGTGCCAGCAGGCCACCCGCCAGCGTCGAGGCGAAGGTGGCCAGGCTGACGAGCAGCACGGTCGTATTCACTTAAGCGGCCCCGGCCTTGAGTAGCCCGGACCGCGCGCGGCTGTTGCGCACGGCTCAGGTGATGCGAATCACGGTCTTGCCGCGGGCGCCGCCGCGGCGATGTGCGGCAATCGCCGCCGGAACGCTATCGAGCGCGATCGTCGAGTCGATCGGAACCTGGAGTTCCCCGCTTTCGACGATGGCTGCGAGTCGCCTGAGCAAGGACGCCTCGGCCTTCAGGAAAAAGTTGCCCCCTTGCAGTCCCCGTTGCTGCAGCATCCCGGTGTCCGCGGCACCGATGGTTGATCTCACCTGGCCGCCCCGGCGCACGAGCCCGACCATCCGTTTGAGAGTCGGTGCGTCGCTGACCAGGTCCAGCAGCGCATCGATCCCTTGAGGATGGGCTTGCTGCACTGAGGTGAAGAGATCGACGGTGCGGTATTCATAGATCTCGGCGGCACCAAAGCCGCGCAGCAGCGGCGCGTCCGAAGCGCCAGCCGTGGCCAGCACCCGATATCCCCTTGCCGCAGCGAGTTGAGTCGCGAAGCAGCCGACGCCGCCCGTGGCGCCATTGATCAACACCGTGCTGCCGGCGGCGAGCCCGAGCGCGTCGACCATTGCCAGTGCTGTCATGCCCGCGGTCGGCAGCGCGGCTCCGACCGCGTCGTCGATGCCGGTGGGCAGCAGTGCCACGGCGCCGGTCTTCGGGACCAGCGCGTACTCGGCATAGGTGCCTTCACCGAGAGGCACGTGGAAGAATTGGCCGAACACACGCGCGCCGTCGCTGAACCGGGACACGGCGGAACCCACGGCAGCCACGACACCGGCCGCATCCAGGCCCAGCACGAATGGCAGCACGTTCGGCATCACGCCGGCGAGCGCCCCGTCGGCGAGCTTCCAGTCAAAGGGGTTCATGCCCGCCACGCTGACCCGTACCAACAGCTGGTCTGGCTTCGGCGTCGGCGTCGGCAGCTCGACGAGCCTGGGTTCCCCCTTGAGCTGATCCACTGCTACCGCGCGCATCGCTGTGCTCTCATGCTGGTGCGCGCCAGAACGTGATGATGCAGCCGCCGGCGATCACGAGCGCACCGCCGAGCACGATCGGCACGGTCGGCACTGCGCGAAATGCGATCAGGCTGATCAGCTGCCATACCACGAACAAGGTCGCAATATAGAGGCCGACGATGCGCTCGAACTCTACCGGCGCGAGGTTCAGGAATGTTCCGTAGCCGAGCAGGAGTGCCCCGCCGAGCAGCCACAGCCCGATGCGGACTAGTCCGACGTGTCGGAACAGGGCGGTGCGCACGAGCGCATCCCCGCTGACCTCCAGTGTCGTCGCGAGCAGCAGCAGCAGCAGCGGATGGACCGCCGTGAACATCCTGAGCATTCTGGGTCGCCTCTGGTGGATTGCCGGTTGGCCCCATTATAAGGAGGCGGTGTGCGGGGCGGTCGGTCGCTCGTTAAGGAACATCCGCCGTGGGCTGACCAGCAGGCCAGTCGAACCAGAAGCGCGTGCCCCGGCCCGGGGAACGCTCAATACCGCAGTTTCCGCCCATCCTGCCGACGAGCTTGCGTACGAGCGCGAGCCCCATGCCGCTGCCCTCCACGGCGTCGCGGGGCTTGAGGGTCCGGAACATCTCGAAGACGACTTCGTGGTACTCGCCTGGTATGCCCGGGCCGTCGTCCGAGACCCAGAAGCGGATCCATTGCCCGCGAGGCTCGGCGGTCACGGTGATCGTGCCCGTTGCCCGATCATGATGCTTGATCGCATTGCTGATCAGGTTGTGCAGTACCTGCTGAAGGGGCATGCGGCTCACTCGTACGGATTGCAACGAGGGATCGCTGGTGACGCGAAATCCTGCCGGCACATGCAGCGTATCGGCGATCTCGGCGATAAGCGCCGCGGCACTGAGCACCGGTCCGGCGGCGATAGTGTCCCGGCCGGCACGCGCGAAATCTCGTACGTCGGTGAGCAGCTGCTGCATGCGCCCGAGGCGCCCCTGGATCAATGAAAGCCGTGCGCGCGTCTCCGGCGACAGCGTGGGGTCATCCTCGAGAATCCAATGCACGACTGAACCGACACCGGTGAGCGGCGAGCGCAGGTCATGCGAGGCGGTATAGACGAACTCATCCAATTCGCGGTTGGCCTGGACGAGCTCGCTGTTGCTGCGCTCAAGCTCGTCCGCGTGGCGTTTGCGCTCGGTGATATCGCGCATGATCTTGGAGGCCGCGACGATCTCGCCGGCGCCGTTGCGGATCGGTGACATCGTCAACGACACGTCGACCAGTGAGCCGTCCTTGCGGCGCCGCACGGTCTCGAAATGCGCCACCCGCTGGCCGCGGCGAATCTGATCGAGGATCGCGAGTTCCTCGTCCTTGCGATCCTCCGGCAGCAGGCGGCTTCCCGGCTGCCCGATGATCTCCGCGGCATCGTAACCCAGCAACTGCTGCGCGCCAGGGTTCCAGCTCAAGACCTTGCCGGCCAGATCCTTGGAGAGAATCGCATCATCCGCCGACGCCACCAGCGCGACCAGATGCTGCTGCTGCGCTTCGGAGCGCTTGATTGCGGAGACATCCTGCACGACGCCTCTGAGGCGACGGGTGGTGCCGTCCGGCTCCCGGACCTGGCTGCCGCTGGCCACGATTTCCCGCACCTCGCCGTCCGCTCGGCGGATCCGGCACTCGACGCGGTAGTCACTGTTCGAGCTTACAGCCGCACGGAATCGCCGATCCACCTCCGCGCGGTCCTCCGGCAGCACATGCTCCAGAAAACGTTCATAGCTCCAGTCAGGGAGGGGCGGTGCGTAGCCAAAGATGCGGGCGTGGGTCAGCGTGCGATGCACGACATGGGTCTTGAGATCGAGGTCCCAAGCGCCCATGTGATTGACATTCAATGCGAAGTCGAGCAGCTGGAGCTCCATGGCCAGTGCGCGCTCCGCGGCGCTGCGCTCGGCATCCAGCTGATTGAGCCTGCCGGCCGTGCGCCAGATCACGGCGCCGAAAACGACGACGTTGCTGAACGCGAACAGGGCCACCGCGGCTTCGGTGCTGAACCATCCGGCGCGCAGGGCTTCCAGGCACAGCCAGCCGCCGACCAACGGCACGATGAAGATGATGGGAATCAGGCGCCGGGCCACCTTGCCGCCGGGTCCGTCGCTGAGCGACAGCGCGATGAATCCCAGCTCCGGTCGAATGGACAGCGCCCCGCCGCTCAAAGCGATGCACAAGGCGGCGGTCGGCAGCGACATGTGGGTGAAGTCCGGCAGCGCGACGCCGCCGAAGATGAAATGACTCAGTCCGAGCCAGCCGAGCAGGGCGCTGGCCCAGGCGGCCGTCTGCAGCGCAATCCCGCCGCGACGTGTATGCGACACGGTGAGCGCGAATCCCAGCAACAGGAAGTTGCCGGCAGTTGCCGGCGACATCTGGGCCGTATGGCCGCCGACCGAGGCGATCATCGCGGCGTGCAGGCCGAGCGAATCGAGGCCCGGATTCCAGTCGAATGCGTACGCCAGGATCCGGATCGCGCCGATGAGTGCCACGGTCAGGCCGCCTGCCTGCCATGCCGGGATCGGACCGATCCGCGGCGCCGTCGGACCCCGTGCCGCGAACCACAGCGTTGCCGCCGCGATCATGAAGGTCAGCGCCGTGAGCAGCGCCATGCCCGTGGCCCCTGGCACTGCATTCAATATGGGCTCAAATCCGATGCTGCGGCCGATCGCCACATCCAGACCCACCAGCATCGCCAGCGCGCTCGCAAGCTGTGCCAGCTGTGCCGGTCGGGCCCGAATCGCCGGGGTGGGCAGGAACGAGAGCATGCGATGCAGCCTGGTTCTGAGGTATCGGCGCAGCCTGAAGGTCCCGCGGGCGGCTGCTCAGGAGCATTGAGCCCTAAGGGCCATCCCGTCGGCAAGAACCAGCATCGCATTCTGATGAAATCGACCCGCAGCACTGCTGCATCGCGGGAGGTTGCCGGGATCGACGGATCTGATAGGGTCTGGAAATGACCTACTGCCTCGGCATCAAGCTGGACGCGGGCCTCGTGCTGGCGAGCGACTCGCGCGTGACCTCGGGCATCGACTACATCAGCACCTATCGCAAGATGCACACCTTCCAACCCGCCGCCGATCGGATTTTCGTGATCCTGACCTCCGGGAATCTGGGCACGACGCAGGAACTCATCGACTGCGTGCAGCGGGATCTGGATGCCCCGCCCGGGCGCATGAGCCTGCGCTCCGTGAACTACCTGTTCGAGGCCGCCGTGTACGTCGGGCAAACCCTGTTCGGCATCGGGCAGGCCCATGACGCGGCATTCCGCAGCAGTGGCGTGAGCGGCAGTGCGACGCTGATCCTGGGCGGGCAGATCGCCGGCCGCCCGCCGGACCTGTATCTGATTCATCCGGAAGGCAACTATGTGGCGGCGAGCCCGCAGACACCATTCCTTCAGCTCGGGGAGTTCAAGTACGGCAAGCCAATTCTCTCGCGCATTGCCAATCCAGCGCTGTCACTCAATGATGCAGCCCGTCTGGCATTGATTTCGTTCGACGCCGCACTGAAGTCCAACCTCTCCGTCGGGCCGCCGATAGAGCTCGCGATCCTGCCGCGCGATGCCCTGCAGTTCTCGCAGCAGCTCGTGCTCGACGAGAGCGCAGCGTTGTTCCGCGAGGTCAGCGGCGACTGGGACGCATCCATGCATGCCGCGTTCGAGAGGCTGCCGCACTTTCCATGGGAGACATGAAACAGCCGGCGCGGAGCTGTCATGCGTATCGCGGCATCGTGCCGGCCGACGGCGCCGGCGCCGGCGCCGGCGCCGTCGCGGCCGCTGGTGTCGCGGCGCGCGCTCGAACCCACGCAGTGAATTCTGCCGCCGGCAGCGGCCTTGCAATCAGGAAGCCCTGCACCAGGTCGCAGCCGAGCCGTGCGAGCGCCTCGAAGCTGGAGTGCATCTCGACCCCTTCGGCGACGACTTTCATGCCGAGCGCGTGGCCGAGACCGATGGTCGAGGCAACGATTACTTCGTCGTCGGGGTGCGACTCGAGCTCCTGGATGAACGAGCGGTCGATCTTCAGCTCATCGACCGGCAGCCGCTTCAGGTGTGCGAGCGAGGAATAGCCGGTACCGAAATCATCGATCGAGAAGCGTACGCCGAGCAGCCGCAATTCCTGCATCACGCGCAGTGCGTTTCCGAGGTCTTTCATCACGGCGCCCTCGGTGACTTCGAGGATCAGGTGACGCGAGTCGGCCCCTGTGTGCCGGAGCAGCAATCCGAGTCCGTGAGCGAACCCCGGATCGGCCAAGTCCATCGGCGAGACGTTGACCGAGACATCGAGCGCGATGCCGGCTTGGCCCCACTCGTGCAGCTGGTGCAATGCGCTGGAAAGTGCCCACTGCGTGAGCAGGCGGATCATGCCGGTGCGCTCGGCATGCGGGATGAACTCCCCAGGGGGAATATTTCCGCGCTCGGGGTGACACCAGCGTACCAGCGCCTCGCAGCCGTGCACGCCTCCGTCGGTCAGCGCCACCTTAGGCTGGTAGTACAGCTGCAGCTGGCCGTCCGTGATCGCCCGCCGCAGCTGCCCCAGAATCGCCATGCGATGCCGATGCAGCGAGTCGTCCCCCGGAACGAACATGCCGACCGTCGCCACGCCGTCCTTCGCGCGATAGAGCGCGAGTTCCGCCCGCTGCAGCAGTTCCGAGGGCAGCCGCCCGTGGTCGGGGTAGGCGGCCACGCCCACGCGCATCTCGATCTGCAGCGACAATCCGGCATAGTCGAAGGCCGCGTGCAGACCCCGGATCAGACTCTCCACCGCAGCGTTTGCCTGATCCAGTGCAACCGATTCGAGTATCACCAGGAACTGATCGGTCGCAATGCGTGCGACCCTTTCCGGCACGGTGGTGCCGGCCACCAGCCGACGTGCGACCTCCCAGAGAACTTCATCACCGGCCGGATGACCGAGCGAGGCAATGATTTCCTGGAAATGCTGGATCTCGACCAGCACCACGACGAGGGGCCGATCGGGATTCGGTGCGCCCTGCAGCAGCTCCTGCAGGACCTCGCTGATGTGCGCGAGTGTCGGCAGCTGCGTGAGCCCGTCATGCAGCGCCTGGTGACGGATCGTAGCCTCGCGATCCGCCACCGCGGCACGCATCGCATTGAACGCGCCGGCGAGACGCGAGAACTCGATCGTGCTGGCCGGAGGTACATCGACAGTGTAATCGCCGGCCTCCAGGCGCTCGGCAGCGCGCGTCAGCGCATCGACCGGCCGCGTGGCACTGCGCATGAGCAGCGAGCACAGCATTCCGGCCACGGCCAAAGCCGCCGCGCCGATCGCCAGGATCGCATCGCGCAGCAGCGCGTACGGGCGCAATGCCTCGGCCAGAGAGCGCTGCAGTACCAGAGTGAGACGGCCGGTCCTGGAGCGGATCGGATTGCTCCAGGTCAGGAACTGCTCGTCTCCGGTGCCGCTGAAGTACGGGGTCGTCGCCGGTGCACCCTCGAGGCCGAGTGTGGCCGAGCGGCGTGCGCTATCGGACGAGCTCTCGACTCCGGGCGCGGCGCTGCCATCAGTGCTGACGAACGAGACTTCCACGCCAAGCACGCGGGCCATGTCGCTGGCGAGCTGGGAGTTGAGCGCGAAGGCCATGGCCGTCCAGCCGATCGGTTCGGGAGCGAGCACCGGGGCGATCACGAGCTGGTAGGGGCGGCCCTCGATGAGCTGGTACAGGCGCAGCATGCTGGCATCGGTATCCCCCGCGATCAGGCGCTGCAGGTCTGTGACGGTGCGGGAGGAGGGGGTGCCGAGTGTACTGGCCAGCAGTCGCCCGTCGATGCCGAAAACGAGAATCGCGTCGGCGCCGATGCGGCTGCGATCGTTGATGATGGCCGACAGCAGGGTCTGGGTGTCGGCGGAAGCGACCGCCTCCTTGTACCCGAAGTCGGAGGTCAGTACTTCCGCTGCGCTGGACAGCTGATCGCCGCGAAAGCGCAACATCTCGCGCGCGGTGTCGGCCGCCGAGCGCAGCTGTCGCGCGGCCTGCCGACCCACTTCGGCACGGGTGCGCAGCACGACGGCGAGCAGCGTCGCGCAAAGCAGGCCGGTGACGAGTCCGAGTACCAGCGCTAGTATGCGGCCACGGAAACTGCGCAACATGTATACGCTCACTCGCATGCGCTATGCTACCCGTGTCGGTGGGCCGGATAGCTGTGGCCACAGTCGAACTGCGAACCGGATCGCAGCGCTGCAGCACCGGCTCGCCAAGCGGTTCACGCTTTGGCGGGTACTCTCGTGCTCGATGGCATTGGCTGCCGGGTTCGCCGCGCGGGCCGGCGAACTGGACATCAGCGTTCAGGACCGCCCCGGGCACCCGCTGGCTGACGTCGTGGTCACGGCCGTACCTGGCGCCGGCGCCGGGCGACTGGCGCCTGCCGACCGGAGCGAGGCGATCATGGACCAGCAGAACCTCGCCTTCGTGCCCCAGGTGCTGGTGGTCGCAGTCGGTAGCGACGTCAAATTCCCGAACAACGACATGGTCAGTCACCAGGTCTACTCATTCTCAGCTGCGAAGCGCTTCCAGCTCCCGCTTTACAAGGGGGCGGTGCATCACCCGGTCAATTTCGACAAGCCCGGGCTGGTGGTGCTCGGGTGCAATATCCATGACCAGATGGTGGGTTACATCTACGTGACCGACGCGCCGTACTTCGGCAAGACCGATGCGCACGGCAAGGTGCACTGGAGTGGGGTCCCGGCCGACTCGTATGAGGTCGCAATCTGGAGCCCCTTCATCGCTGATCCTGCCGAGAGCCTGGTGCATCGGGTGCCCGTCACGCAGACGGTTCCGGGCACTGTGGTGGTTCATCTGACGCGGGACCTGCGCACGACGCCGTTGCCGAGGCCGCGACGGGCGGACTGGGACTACTGATGCGAGCCGGAGCGGCGCTGCTGTGCTGGCTCGCCATGCTGGGCGCTCCGCTGGCGGGCGCACAGGACCGGCTCAACGTGACTGGCGAGCTCGATCTGCGGTGGGTGTCTGCGGACGGCACGCCGTCCTATCTCTATGGCGGCGACGGACTGCTGCGCTTCGACCCACAGCACGAAGGCCTGCGTCTCGGTCACGCAATGCTCGACACGCGGGTGCGTCTCAGCGACATCCTGAGCGCCCACGCGGTAGCGTATGCGTACGACGATCAGGATCGGAACCTTGTCGATCTCAGCGAAGCCTACGTCGAGGCGCGTCCATTTCCGTCCCACTCCATCCGTTGGGATGTCCGGGCCGGTGCATTCTTCATGCCGGTTTCGCTGGAGAACCGGGGAACGGGCTGGAGCGACGTCTATACGATCACCCCCTCGGCACTGAACACCTGGATCGGCGAGGAATTCCGCACGATCGGCACCGAGGTCGAGGCGCGCTGGCTCGGCGCGAGTCACGGCTACCTTGGGGACGTCGCGCTGGTAGGAGCGCTGTATGGCTGGAATGACCCAGCCGGAGTCCTGATCGCCGATCGCGGCTTCGGCCTCACTGACCGTCCCTCGACACTGTTCGGTGGTCTCGGCAAGCCACCGGAAGAGTATTACCACGAGGTTGATGATCGTCCAGGCTACTACGCCGGATTGACCTGGCGACACCACGATCGACTCGAGCTGCGCGCCCTGTACTACGACAATCTTGGCGATCCCGGTGCGTACAACTCCACCGCCAGCGCGTGGCGCACGCGCTTTGCGAGCGTGGGCGCCCGGCTGGAGCCGGATGCGGCCTGGACCTTCATCGTGCAGTTCCTGGGCGGCGATACGGCAATCGGACCCGACAGCGCGGGTGAGGATCAATTCAGGATGACCTACGACGCCGGTTTCGCGCTGGCCAGCCTGGAATGGCGGCGCGAGCGCTTCACGGCGCGGTTCGATGATTTCCGGACCCACCAGTCCAGCGGCTTCTATGGTGCGCCACGCGATGACGTGGGTCACGCATGGACGCTGGGATGGATGCATGAGATGGGCGCCGGGTGGCTGTTCGCCGCAGAGTGGATCCGGGTCACGAGCCGATTTCCGCCGCGTGTCTATGACGGTGTACCCGCAGGGCTCGTCGAATCCCAGCTGCAGCTGTCAGCGCGCTACCGCTTCCACTGGCGGCTGTGACACTCAGCTGCGGCGCGTTCTCGCTGCGCCGCTCGAAGATGTCCCGGTACGCGACGTAGTTCAGGATACCCAGGAAGACCAGCAGTGCCGCATCGGTCAGCCCGAACAGCGGCAGCACGGTTGCCACGGCAACGCCGGCGAGGGCGATCACGGCGACGAACAGCAGCAGTACGGTTCTTCCATTGAGCTGCGATGCCCGGCGTGACAGCACCCCAGCTTCCGACGCTTCGACTTGTGGTTGCATCACCAGCAGCGGGCAATAGCACAGACCGACCCAGCTCTGCAGCAGTGCAACATTCACGACGATCGAGGTCAGCAGTTCGCCCGGATGGCGCAGATAGCCCTGGCTGCGGTGCAGACTGGCAAGTCCCCCGAGTCCCTGCAGCGCCCAGGTCACGATCCACAGAAACGCCGCAAGCGTGGCGCCCGCGCGCAGCGCCCCCCACCATACGCGCCGCAGTCCCAGCGCAGCGAGTGCCTCCTTGCCGCGGTGGGCATCATCGGCGCCGCGCGCGAGCGCGCTGATGAGCACCCACAGTGGCGGCAACAGCAACGTGCCGAGCCGGTCCGCCCACGAGCGCTGGATTCCCGATCCCTCCGCCAGCGTGATCGCGGCATGGTCGAGCAATCCGAGTGCCGCGATCATCAAGCCGAACCGGAACGGACAGCGGACGAGCAGTGCGAGCGCCATGCGCATCCAGCGGCGCAGAAATGGCTTGTCGACCTCCCTGGGATCGAGTGGCAGGCTCATTCAGGTCTTCCGCGGTCACGACCCATGCGGGTCCGGTCAGCCGGGGCCGGCGAGCAGCAGTTCCGCAATCTGTACCGCATTCAGTGCCGCTCCCTTCAGCAGCTGGTCTCCGGCCACGAACAATGCCAGCGAGTGTCCCGACCGATCGCTGGTATCAGCCCGCAATCGACCCACCAGCACATCGTCTTGGCCCGTAGCCTCGACCGGCATCGGAAAATGATTGCTGTGCCTATCGTCCACGACCCGGATACCCGGCGCAACGGCAAGCACCGCACGCGCCGCTTCGGCCGTGACGGGCCGCTCGAACTCGACTGCCAGGGATATTGCGTGTGCTCGCAGCACCGGTACGCGGATGCAGGTGACTCCGATCGGGAGCTCTGCGAGTCCCATGATCCGGCGCAACTCCCGCATCACCTTGATCTCCTCTTCATTCGAGCCGGTCCCGAGATCGACGGCGGCGTCGTGACTGTAGAGATTGAAGGCATAGCGCTGCCGCAGCACACGCGGTTCGTAGGGTTGACCGTCCAGCGCGGCACGGGTGGACTCGCGCAGTTCCTCCATCGCGGCGGCGCCGGCGCCGGACGCTGCCTGGTAGGTCGAGGCAACGATACGTCGCAGACCGAAGGCCTGGTGCAGCGGCCAAAGCGCAACCACGGCAATGATCGCGACGCAGTTCGGGTTCGCGATGATTCCATGATGACCGGCGATTGTCGCGCGATTGACTTCGGGCACGACCAGCGGTACGTCGCTTGCCATCCGGTACGCCGAGGAATTGTCGATGACGACGGCTCCCGCCTGCACCGCGATCGGTGCGAAGCGGCGCGCTACCGCGCTGCCGGCGGAGAACAGCGCAATGCGGATTCCTGCAAACGCGTCCGCGCCACACGGCTCGACGCGCAGGGATTGATTGCGGTAGTTCAGCACCTTGCCGGCCGAGCGCTCCGATGCGAATAGACGCAGACTGGAGAGCGGAAAGCCGCGTCGATCCAGGCAACCGATGATCTCGGCGCCGACGGCTCCGGTGGCGCCCACGACTGCGACGCTGGGGGAATGGAGGTCCATGATTCGTTGCTCCTCGTCGATGGGAGCCGGAGCAACGGTGGCCGCAATGCAAAGGGCCCCGTCCGTCGCCGGCGGGGCCCTTCGGGGGTAATGCGCTGTAGCCTAGATCAACACAAGCACGACCGATTGGCCCCGGCAGCCTTTGGACTTGGGCTTGGTCGTGAAAATGCATGAAATCGGCATTCGGCGAGATTATAGGAGGCCGCAGCGACGGACAAGGGTGCTACCGCACGACATATTCATGGCGCCCGTACCGGTACCCGTGCAAGTACCGGTGTGCCGGCCCAGGCCGGGGCTCGGCCGGACCTGCGTCAAGGCCTGGAGGGAGAGGTTCTGGGTAGGATTTGCCGATGCACGACAGGCTCTTCGATCAACTGCCCGATCTCGTCGTGCTTGCGCGGCGCGATGGCCTCGTGCTGGGTCACACCGGGGGGCACGGGCTGCCAGCGCTGCGATTGGACACCACGGCTGCCGGCCAACGATTCGAGGCGGTATGGCCCGAAACGGTCGCCGCGCTGCTCAGGCAGCTGACGCGCAAGGCGATTGCGAGACGCGACTCGGTCGAGGCGGAAATCGACTTCGAAGGACGCGTTTATGAGATCCGGGTCAGCGCCCAGGGCCCGGACCGGGCGCTCTGTGTGCTCCGCGTGGCACTGACGCGGGCGTCGGATCACTCACCGGACGCGACCGATGGGCACCCGGATCCGGAACTCGATCGCCGTGGCTTTCTGCGGCGCTTCACCGAGTCCATGTCGCTGGCCGCGCTTTGTGAGCGGCCGTCCGCGCTCGCGGTCATAGACCTCGACGGCCTGGCGGACATCGCACAGCTCTTCGATGCTGGCGTGGCCGAGCGCACCATGAGCGCAGCACTGAGGCGAGTGCCGGCGCCCCCGACCCGGGAAGATGGGTCATGCCCGTGGTACCTCGGCCAACTGAGTGACCGTCTCGTGGCAGTCGTGATCGACAGTGCGGATCGCGATGCAATCGAGGCCTGCGTCGCGATGATCTGCGCGCAGTTGCGCGAACCGATCGATATCGGCGACGCGGCGTTTCACCTCGCACCCCATGCGGGCGTGGCGATTCTGGGGCGCGACGCCCATGTTCCGAAGATTCTGCTGCAGCATGCACGCGCCGCCGCCGCCGAGGCGCGCCGTGGCGAGCCCGGAAAGATCTGCTTCTTCAGCGATACCCTGAAGCTGCGATCGCTCGCGCGGCTGGACATGGCCCGCGAGTTGCGCACGGCTATCGGCAACGGCGATGTCCGACTGCGCTACGTGGGCCGCCATGATCTGGTGAGCGGGCGCCTGCTGGCGTGCGTGGGCTACCTTCGCTGGATGCACCCGCTGCGCGGCGAAGTGCGTCCGGTGCAATTCCTGCGTCTGGCGGAGACGACCGGATTGGCCGCGGCCCTGTCCCGCACCGTACTCGACTGCCTGCGCCTGGACTTCGCAGCCTTGGCACCGCAGTGGGATGCGGACGTGCACATTTCATTCGGCGCGCTGAGGCATCACATCATGCACGAGGACTTCGCCGGGGACATCAGGCGCTTTCTCGCGCAAGGCGCGGTGCCCGCTGAGCGACTCGAACTGCGGGTTGCAGAGAAGACCTTCATCGCACGTGACGGCGCGCATTTCGGTGAACTGCAGCGGCTCGGTGTGCGTCTGGTGGTCGATGAAGTGGGGCGCGGCGTGGGTTCGCTCGATGCGCTGGCCCGCTCCCCGGCGTGGGGATTGCAGCTCGACCGGGGATGGACGACCGCGCTCAGGACCGACGAGGTGGCGCGCAAGGTTTGCCGGGCCGGCATCAGCATGGCCGTGTCGCTGGGACTGACACCGATCGCGACCGCCGTGGATGATCTTGCGCAGCGCGCCGCGCTGCTCGAACTGGGCTGTCATCAGGGCAGCGGCGATCTGTATCGCGAGGCCATGCCGGACATAATGGATCCCTATCGCGCCGCCGCCGCCGATTGAGTCCGCAGGGGGTCGCCATTCGGCGGTCCCGGGATCCCGATTTGACGGCTTCATTATGCGACGCAGTTCACGCTTGCTACGGCGGCAGCTGAGCGCGGCACCACCGTGATGCCGGTCACAGTGCGGCCAAACTCGTGTGACATGGATCTCCTGCAGGATCCGGACACACGGAAGCACGATCATGCGCCTAGGGCACCGTTACGCACCGATGTTGATGGTTCTGCTTTCGGCGGCAGGCAGCGCAAGCGCCGCGCCATCGGTCTCGACCAGGCCCGCCCGTTATATCGTCGAGGCGGGAACCAGCCGCATGGCGGCGGTGCAGATCCATCGCGTGCATGGCAGCATCGAGCAGGAGCTGGCGGTCATAAACGGTGTCTCGGCGTACCTCAATCCGTGGCAGGTCACGCGCCTGCGTGCGACCCCCGGAATCCGGCTGTATGAGGATCGCCCGCTCCTGACCGACGGATTGCTCGGACTGCTCAGTCCGGTCACTTCGCCCGTCGTAATGGCGGTGAGCTCCACGAGCACGCCCAAGGACGGCACTGGGGTGTTGCTCCCGCCGCTGCTGTACCAGACCAACTACCCGCTGTTGGTTGGCGCCGATACGCTCCAGCAGGCCGGGATTACGGGCAAGGGTGTCACCATTGCCGTGCTCGATTCGGGGCTGTGGCAGGATCCGAGTCAGAATTACGGGTCTCGCCTGCTCGCGAGTCGCGACATGCTGGGCGGAGGCAGCGCCAAGCCCGTGACCAGCGACCCTTATGGACACGGCACCCACGTCACCTCGATCGCCGCCGGCGGCGCAATCAATGTGGCCGGTAGCTATCTCGGCATCGCGCCGCGCGCCAATCTCGTCGTCGTGCGGGCGTTCGATGGAACGGGCGCGGGACGGTATGTGGACGTGATCGCCGGGCTGAACTGGATCGTCGCGAATCAGAAGAAGTACAACATCCGGGTCCTGAATCTTTCGTTCGGGGCGCCGCCGGAATCCTACTACTGGGATGATCCGATCGACCAGGCGGTGATGGCCGCCTGGAATGCAGGCATCGTGGTCATCGCTTCCGCGGGCAATGAAGGCCCGACGCCGATGACGATCGACGTACCCGGCAACGTTCCCTATGTGATCACCACAGGCGCGCTGACCGACAATTACACACCCTACGACCTGACGGACGACCGTCTCGCCTCCTTCTCCTCGACTGGTCCGACCTTCGAAGGTTTCGTCAAGCCGGAGCTGGTTGCGCCGGGCGGTCACATGGTCGCCTCGATGCCGAGCAACAGCTACCTGGCGAACCTCGATCCGGGCTCCATGCTGCTGACGGAGCAGATGTTCACGATGTCCGGGACCTCCCAGGCTGCAGCGGTGACGACTGGCGTCGTCGCATTGATGCTCCAGGCAGACCCGACGCTGACACCGGATACGGTGAAGTGCCGGCTGATCGCGGCGGCTCGTCCTGCGGTTACGTCGGCCGGGACGCTGGCCTACAGCGTTTTCCAGCAGGGCGCCGGATTGATCAACGCGGTCGCAGCCGTGAACAGCTCGGCCGTCGGCTGCGCCAACCAGGGCCTCAACGTCGGGGCGGATCTGGCCGGTACCGAGCATTTCGGTGGACCGGCCAACGAGGACGCGAACGGCAATTTCTACATCATGGACATGGGCGCTTCCCGATGGGGCGCGGCCCAGGGCGGCGACGGTCTGGCCTGGAGCCGGGGCTACACCTGGACCCAGGGGTATACCTGGACCCAGGGCTATACCTGGACGCAGGGCTATACCTGGACCCAGGGCTATACCTGGACCCAAGGCTATACCTGGACGCAGGGATTTGCGTGGAACAAGGGCTACACCTGGAATCAGTCGGTTCCGTGGTGGAGTGGCAGCGGCGCCGGCGCCGGCGCCAGCGCCGCGACGCCGGCATCGATCGAGAACTGGGTTCCCAATCAGTAGTCGCGGCACGACCGCGCTCCAATGATCGGAAGCGACATCGCATGCCCACCAACCTGATTGGGCTCTGCCTGCGCGGGGTGTTTCTTGCCGTGATGGTTCACGCGGCAGGCACGGCGCTCGCCATGGCAGCGACGGACCCGCCGCCGCTGGTCCTCGAACACCTCGGTACGGGGGAGGGGCTGCCACAGGGCACGGTATTCGCAACCCTGCAGGACTCCCAGGGATTCGTCTGGCTCGGTACGCAGGACGGGCTGGTGCGCTATGACGGGAATGAGATCTACCGTTACGCGTACTCACGGACCGCACATGACGGGCTGCCGGGCAACTACGTGCGGCAGATCGCCGAGGACCGGAACCATGACCTCTGGATCGCGATCAAGGACGGCGGGCTGGCACGCTGGAATCGCGCCACGGATAAGTTCACGGTCTACCGGCATGATCCGACCAATCCGGCATCGCTATCCAGTGACGCGGCCTGCACGGTACTGGTCGATGCGCGCGGCCGTGTCTGGATAGGAACTCGCGACGCCGGAATCAATGTCCTCGATCCTTCGAGCGGCCATATTGCGCATCTGCGCCACGATCCGGCTGATCCGGGCTCCCTGGCCGACGATCGGATATTCACGCTGGCGCGGGACCGGTCCGGGACGATGTGGGTTGGCAGCTATAGCGGACTCGATCGCCTGCAGGACGATGGTCGATTCACTCATTTCCGCCATCAGCCACAGGATCCGCACTCGTTGAGTGGAAATCAGGTCTATCGCGTGCTCGAGGATCGAAGCGGGACGCTTTGGGTCGGGACCTACGATGGAGGTCTCGACCAGATGGACCGCAGCGGACGCGTGAACCAGGTCTTCCGCCATGATGCACGGCAGCCCGGCTCGCTCAGCAACGATTCCGTCCAGGCGATCCTCGAAGACCAGGCGGGACGGCTGTGGATCGGGACCGCCGATGGGCTCAACCTGCTGAATCCCGCCACCGGCCAGTTCAGCCACTATCACCACGATGACAGTGACGCGGGATCGCTGCGTGACTCCTACGTGGTGTCGCTGTACGAGGATGCGACCGGCCTGGTGTGGATCGGAACCCAGTCTGGCGGCGTGAGTCGCTGGAATCCGCAGAGCTGGGCCCTGGGTGGACGTCGCCCGGCCTGGCTGGCGGGCGGCTCGATGGTGACCGCGTTTGCCGACGACGTGGATGGCAAGGTCTGGGTCGGTTCGCTCGGCGCCGGCCTGATGCAGTTCGATCCCGACTCCGGCGAGGCCATCGACGTGGACACGATGCTCGGCCGGCACAATGCGATCGGCGACCGGCGAGTGATGGCGCTGCGCCAGGACCGCAATGACACACTGTGGATCGGCACGATGACACAGGGGCTGAAGCGCCTGGATCGCCACGGCCACCTCGCCTCGATTCCGGTGCGGCGTGGCGCTGCGCGCAGCCTCAGCGACGGCGGCATCATGACGATCTTCGAGGCGCACGACGGCAAGCTCTGGATTGGCACGCACGGCGGCGGCGCCAATATCCTCGACCCGGTCACCGGACTGGTCCGTCAGGTTCCGTTCGACGCTGCGACGTCGGGGGCGACCAGCGCAGCCGGCGTAACGGCGTTCGCCGAGGACCCCAGCGGCTACTTCTGGATCGGAACCGATGGCGGCGGACTCGATCTCGCGCGTCCGGACGGTACCGTGATCGCGGTATTTCGGCATGACCCCAACGATTCGAGCACATTGCCGGCGAACACAGTGTTCGCGCTCGCAATCGACGCCCAAGGCCGCATATGGGTGGCAACTGACGGCGGCGGAGTCGCGCAGATCGACGGTTCTGCGGCCGCGCCACAGTCCATACGCTTCCAGGTCGCGAGCGGCGACCAGCGGCTGGCGAGCGACACGGTCTATGGAGTGCTGTCCGATGCTCAGGGTCGACTATGGCTCAGCGGCAACGCCGGCCTGATGCGCTACGACCCTGAAACGCATGTCACCAAGACCTACCACCGCGAACACGGTCTGCAGGGCGAGGAGTTCAATTTCGGCGCCTACTACCGGCTGCGCGACGGGCGCCTGTGCTTTGGCGGTCCGGGAGGATTCAACATCTTCGATCCGGCGCGCCTGCCCGAGGATCACCGACCCCCGCGCCTGGCCCTGACGGGCCTGGATGTGCTTGGGGTCCCGGCACCGTCGGCGACGCCGTATTGGCTGCGAAACCGGATCGACGTGGATTCACGTGCAAGTGTCATCTCGCTGAGTTTCAGCGCACTGGATTTCACTTCACCGAAGCGCAATCGCCTGGCGTACCGGATGGCCGGCCTCACGGATCAATGGATCGATCTCGGGAGCCAGCACCGCGTCACGCTGACGAATCTCGACGCGGGTGAACATGTGCTCGAGGTCCGAGCGGCCAATGCCGACTCCGTCTGGAGCGACATGCCGCTACGTCTGAGCATTCACCGTGACCCGGCGCCCTGGAAATCACCATGGGCATTCGTGGCCTACGCAGTGGCGGCGCTGGGCGTGGGCGCCTACGCGCTGCGCCTGCAGCGCCTGCGATTCCGCCGGATCGTCGAAGCGCAGCGGCGTCTGGAATCAGAGGTGGCACTGCGTACCAGTGAGCTGCGGGAGAGCAACCAGCGCCTGGCGGAGGCGGCCCAGGCTAAGAGCAACTTCCTGGACCGCATGAGTCATGAACTGCGCACGCCGATGAACGGCGTGGTCGGCATGACTGAACTGCTGGCGCGGACCGCGCTGTCGCCAGCTCAGGCGCGGCTCACCAGGACCATTCGCAGCTCCGCCCAGATCCTGCTGCAGATCGTGAATGACCTGCTCGACCTGTCGAAGATCCAGGCCGGCAAGGTGGGTCTGGAGGAGCTGCCGATCGACCTGCTGCCACTGCTGGAGGAATGCACCAGCGTGTTCATGGGCGCAGCCGAAGCCAAAGGCATCGACCTCATCGTCTGTCCGCCGGCGTCGGACGATGGCGCGCTGATCGGTGATCCACTGCGGATCCGCCAGATCCTGATGAATCTGATCGGCAATGCGGTCAAGTTCACGGCGCAAGGGGAGATCGTCGTAAAGGCCGACGTCCAGCGCGATGCGGCTGGATGCGCGGTTCATTTCAGCGTGACTGACACCGGCATCGGCATGGACGCGGCGACCATCGAGCGCATCTTCGAACCGTTCACGCAGGCCGACGAGTCGACTTCACGTCGCTATGGCGGCAGCGGTCTGGGCCTCGCAATCTGCCGCGAGCTGGCGGCATTGCTCGGCGGCACGATCGCGGTCGAGAGCCGTCCCTCCGCAGGCTCGATCTTCAGGGTCACGCTGCCGCTCCGGGTGGCCGTCAGCGGCAGCGCCTCGATGCCGCCGCAGCTGCCAGCTCGTCGCGTGCGCATCCTGACACGTCGGCCCGCGCTCGCCGAATCGCTTGCCCGCTGCGTGACGACGCTGGGACTCGAGGTGGTGACCGATACGGATGGCGCGCGCATGGGATCGCCGGAGGAGCTCCTGATCGCGGACGCTGGCAGTTACGAAGAGCATCTGCGAACCGTCGAGACCCGAGGGCGAGCCGGTCGGACGCGAGCGGTCGTCGTCGCTTCGGCCGCCGAAGTGGAGACGCAACGGCTCCGGCAGCACGAGGATGACGTGATCGTCGTGCTCAAGCCGGTCTATCGCGGTGCGCTATATGAGGCGCTGTCGGGCGCGATCGGCGCTCCGGTTCCGGGCGCTGCGGCCGCCGCGCCATTGATTCCCGCCGTCGAGGCGCTCGGCGCGCATGTACTGCTGGTCGAGGACGAGCCCGTCAATGCTGCGGTGGCTCAAGGGTACCTCGAGGCCCTGGGGTGCACATCGGTATGGGTCGAGAATGGACCCGAGGCTGTCATCCGCAGTGCGGTGGATCGCTTCGACGTGATACTGATGGACCTGAGTATGCCGGGGATGGATGGCTTTGCAACCACGGCGCAGATACGCGCGCGTGAACAAACCGGCTCGCAGGTCCCGATCATTGCGCTGACGGCGCACGACGCGCCTGGGATCAGGGAGGCGTGCGTCCGTGCCGGAATGAACGATTTGCTCAGCAAGCCGTATACGCTCGAGCAGTGCGCACAGCTGCTGCAGCATTGGGTGGGCCCAGGCCAGAGCGGGCGCGGGACGCGGACCCCGGCGTCCCAACTCTTGTCGAGCGTGGATGCGTCGGCAGTCGCCAGGTTGCGCAATCTGCGCACCGGCCGGCGCAGCGATCTGTACTCGTCGCTCGTGGACCTGTTCCGCACCGGGTCGGCCGACTCGATGGAACGCTTGCGTACCAGCCTCGCCGCGGGGGACCTCAGCGCTGCCGCCGCCATCTGTCACAAGCTCGCCTCCAGCGCCGCCAACATCGGCGCGCTGGCTTTTGCCGGTGACGTACGGCGGCTCGGCCAGCGCTGCCTGGCGGGGGACGGCGCTGGTGCACGGCCGCTCCATCAGGGGCTCGAAACCGCCTACCCGGGTCTGCTCGAGGAACTGACGCGATTGCAGCTGCGGGCCACGGCATGAACGAAGCTTCCCCAGCGCCCGTGGCGATCATCGCCGACGACGAGGACTTGGGGCGGCTGCTGCTGGCCGAGTCGGCCGAGCAGAGCGGGCTTACGGCGCTGTCGTACGACAACGGCGTCGCCGCGCTGAATGCGGCGCTGTCACACGATGTCGCGATCGTGCTGCTGGATGTGGACATGCCGGGGATGGATGGCTACGCAGTGTGTCGTCGGCTGCGGGCGGAGCGGCGCCTCGCCAATGTCCCGATCGTCATGGTGACCGGGCACGAGGATGCAGTTGCGGTGCGGCTCGCGTTCGAGGCCGGCGCCACGGACTTCATCTCCAAGCCGGTGAACTGGCCGCTGCTGACGCGCCGCATAGAGTACATCCTGCGCAACGCCGCCGGCGCGCGCGCACTGGCCGAGCACGTCGAGCAGGTGCAGACGCTGATCGAAGCCATTCCGGACACGCTGTGGGTCGTGTCCGCGGACGGAGCGATTCAATGGAGTCCAACCGAGGCAGACGCCACGCTTCCGGGCGAATCGCCGCACGCCGACCATGAGCTGCGGCTCGTACCGGCTCCGGCGGACCGCCTGCCCGAGGTGATGACGGCAATCCGGCGTACTGCGTACGACGGGGTGCAGCGCAAGCTCGAGTATCGTGAGCGCACCGCCGGTGGAGCTTCCCGCTCGTTCGAACTGAGGTTCGGCCGCCGCGAGGGTGGTGACGTCGTGGTCGTGCGTCAGGACACGAGCGAGCGCACCGCGGCCGCCGAACATATCGAATGGCTCGCATACTTCGATCCGCTCACCGGGCTGCCGAACCGGCAGCGCTGCGTAGAGGCTGCCGGACGTCTGTTCGCGCAAGCCGATGCACTGCGCGAGTCGGTCGCCGTCGTGTACCTGGATCTGAACGGCTTCAAGCGGGTCAATGACAGTTTCGGCCATGCAGTCGGCGATGCGGTACTGCAGACGGTAGCCGGCAAGCTCCGTCAGGTGCTCGAGCGCTTTCAGCAGGGCGATGAGCAGGCCGAGGCGCGCATCGCGGCGGCGCGCTTCGGCGGTGACGAATTCGTGCTGCTGCTACGGGACCGTGAGGCGCGCGAACGCGCGCTCGAGCTGGCGCACGCGTGCTGCGAGGTGTTGAAGGAGCCGATCGCGCACGGTGGCCTGGAATTCTTTTCCGGGCCGAGTATCGGGCTGGCCGTGTACCCGGACGATGGCAAAGACGTGGCCACCGTCCTCAAGCACGCGGACACGGCGATGTATCAGGCCAAGAGCGGGGCCACGGGTGCGGTAGCGGTGTACTGTCCGGCGATGAGCACGCGCCTGCGCGACTGGCTCGAGCTCGAAGGCCGGCTCCGGCGTGCGGTGCAGCACGATCGTCTGCACTTGCTGTTCCAGCCGAAGTTCCGGCTCGGCGACGGTCGCCTCGCGGGTGTGGAGGCGCTGCTGCGCTGGTGCGACGACGAATTCGGTGACGTCTCGCCGACGCGGTTCATCGAAATCGCGGAAGACAGTGGGCTGATCATCGAGCTGGGCAGCTGGGTCATGCGGGCGGCCTGCCAGCAACTGCGCACATGGATGGACTTGGGATTGCGCGTGCCGGTCGCGATCAACGTGTCGGCCAAGGAATTGCTGCACGGCGATCCGGCGCGGGTGCTCGAGGCGGAGGCGGCTGCGGCCGGGGTCCCGCCGTCCCTGCTCGAAATCGAGATCACTGAATCGCTGCTGGTCAAGGACTCCGCGACGGTGCGCGGAGCGCTCGAACGCCTCCGGCAGCTCGGGTGCCGCATAGCGCTTGACGACTTCGGCACCGGCTATTCCTCACTCGCGTATATCACGCGCTTTCCACCCGACCGGATCAAGATCGACAAGGCGTTCGTGCACCGGGTGGATCAATCCGCCAGTGACGGTGCGGTCGCGAATGCGATTCTTTCTCTGGGCAAGAGTCTGTCCCTGGTCGTGACGGCGGAAGGCATCGAGCGCGCCGGGCAGCTCGATTGGCTGCGGGCGCGAGGCTGCGACGAGGCTCAGGGCTTCCTGCTGTCACGCCCGCTGTCGGCGCGGGATCTGGAAATGCGGTACCTGCGTGCGGATGGTGGCGCCGCTGCAGCCGCACCCGACGACCAGGCGGGATCGCGCAGCATCGCGACCATGGACTGAAGTCAGCTTCCAGGCACGCGGGAGCAGTGGCTGCAGGCGCCGCACACCCGGCCACCTCCGGTACCATGTCGCCATCCAAATGGTGGTCTGCCGGCGGGCAGAGCGGAGCGACACGTTGGCCGAAGTCCGCGCCCTGCAGTGCAACGAGGCACCCGATCTGCTGCGGCTGCACGCACGCGCGAGCGGGCGCTATCCGGCGCTGCTTCAAAGCAGCTCGCTCGGGATGCCTGGGATGACGCCGGCGCGCTACGACATCCTGCTGGCTGCTCCAGACGCGAGCCTTGAGCTGTCGGCCGATGGCCGGTTGCACGGCGACGCGGCCCACGGCTCCTCGTTCCTGGACAGCCTCGAATCCTGGTGGCGGCGCGAGCGCATACCGATGGCGCCCTCTGAGTTGCCATTCCTTGGCGGCTGGTTGCTGTACCTCGGCTACGAACTCGCGGGCGAAGTCGAGCCGCGGCTGTGCCTGCCGCGCGGCACGTCGCTGATCGCGTATGCGCTGCGATGCCGGGCCGCGGCCATTCTGGATCATCGCACGGGCCTCGGATGGTTGGTCGCCGAGTCGGGCAGCGAATCGGCGCTCGATGAGATGCAGCGTGAACTGCAGGCCGATGCGGCGTTAGCCGCGCGGCCCCGTCATCCGGTCATCGCCATGCAGGAAGACGCAGCGGAGCCGTACCTGGATGCGGTGCGCCGCGCGCTCGAGCATATCCGTGCCGGGGATATCTACCAGGCGAATCTCGCTCGTGCCTGGCGCGGCATCGTGCCACCAGGGGTCAGTGCGGCGGATCTCTACGCCGCCCTGCGCGCGAGCAACCCGGGTCCTTTCAGCGGCATCGCCGCGCTGCCCGGCATGGCGGTGCTCAGCACTTCGCCGGAACGATTGATGCAGGTGCGTGATGGCTGGATTGCCACACGCCCGATCGCCGGCACGCTGCCACGCGCAGTTCAGGACTCGGAGGCAGTTCGCGCTTTTGCCGAGGATGCCAAGGAACGTGCCGAGCACGTGATGCTGATCGACCTGGAACGCAATGATCTCGGCCGCGTGTGCCAGCCCGGTACGGTCACGGTCGAGGAGGCATTGCAGGTCGAGTCCTATGCGCACGTGCACCACCTGGTGTCGGATGTGCGGGGTCGATTGCGGCCTGACGCTGCCGTGGGCGCCCAGATTCGCGCGCTGTTTCCCGGAGGCACGATTACCGGTTGCCCGAAGGTGCGCTGCATGCAGCTGATCGCGCAGATCGAAGGCACGGCACGGGGGGCGTATACCGGTTCGATGGGCTACCTGAACCGCGACGGCAGCCTGGATCTGAACATTCTGATCCGCACGGCGACGCTGATTGGCGATCGGCTCGAGGTGCGCGCGGGCGCCGGCATAGTCGCCGACTCGATTCCCGAGCGGGAGCTCGCCGAGACGCGTGCCAAGGCGCGGGGACTGTTGCGCGGACTGGCTGGAGCATGCTGATGCGCTGCTGGGTGAACGGGATCGCCGAGCCGAACGTCAGCGCGGCGGACCGCGGCCTGCAGTATGGTGATGGTCTGTTCGAGACCATGTCGGTGCGTCAGGGTCGCATCGTGCTGCTCGAGCGCCATCTGGCGCGACTCGCCGTCGGCTGCGAGCGTCTCGGAATCCCCGCGGTCTCCGCCGCGGAACTGCACCGCGAATTGCAGCGCGCGGCTGGTGATCCTGACGTCGGGGTGGTCAAACTGATCGTTACCCGTGGCAGCCAGGCTCGCGGCTATCGCCCCGGACCGCAGGCGCTGCCCACCCGCATCATCGCGGCCTTTCCGGCCCCTGACTACCCGCAGGCCTGGGCGCTCCAGGGCGTGCACGTGCGTGTCTGTGCATTGCGGCTGTCCGAACAGCCGCGGCTGGCCGGACTCAAGCACCTGAACCGCCTGGAGCAGGTGCTCGCCCGGCAGGAATGGTCGGAGCGCGTGCCGCAGGAGGGGCTGCTGCTCGATGCGGCCGGCCGCGTCATCGGCGGCACGATGAGCAATGTCTTTGCATACATCGACGGCCAGCTCGTGACGCCCAGCCTGGAGCGCTGCGGCGTGGCCGGTGTGATGCGCGAGGCTGTGCTGGCGCTCGCTGCATCGCGCGGCATGGCGTGCCGGCAGCGTGACCTGCCGTTACCTGAGCTGCTGCGGGCCGGGGAGATCTTCCTGACCAACTCACTGATCGGGATCTGGCCGGTGATCGGCCTCGGCGATCGCCGCTTCGCGCGCGGCGCGCTGAGTCTGGATTTCGCCGCTGAAGTCGGGCACCTTTGAATGCAACGCTACCGATGCTGGAGCTCGCGATGAAAGTGGAAGGCGCGTGTCACTGCGGACAGATACGGTACGAGGCGCAGGTCGATCCGCAGGCAGTGCGCCTGTGCCACTGCACCGATTGCCAGACGCTCAGCGGCACGGCCTACCGGACGAACGTGGATGCAGCGGCTGACAGCTTTCGCCTGCTGTCCGGGCAGCCGCGGCTGCGCGAGTTCCCGCCGATCGAACGCCAGTAGGCGGCATTGCGCTGCCGCGGCCCTGCTACCACGGTCTGATGGTTCCATCGTAGTTGTTGACGCCGGCCGCCGCCTTGCCCTGATCGAGCGAGTCGATGACGCCTATCATCTTGGCGACGCTCTCCGCGGCGCTGATCGGAGTCACCTTGGCCTGATACTGGTTGATAAAACTAGCCAGCATGTCGGTGTCGACGCTACCGGGAGCAACCAGTGCGACCACGACGCCACGGGATTTCAGGTCGTTGCCGAGGGCCGCCATGCCCATGTTCAAAGCCGCCTTGCTCATGCTGTAGTAGTAGGGCACTTTTTCGAAGCGCCCGATGAGCGAGATCGACCCCAGGCCGCTGGTGATGGCGACGATCTTCTTCCTGGCGCTGGCCGCGACGTTGTCGCGCAGTGCCTCGGACACAGCCAGGGCGCCGAACACGTTCACGTCCATGACGCCATGAAAGCCGGTTCGACTGAAGGTCCCAAGCGTCTCGTCCTCGTGCTTGCCAAGTACGCCGGCATTGTTGATCAGTATATCGATCGGTTTGCCCCGAAACTGATCGGCCACGGCCCGTATGCTGGCATCATCGCTGACGTCGAGCTGTGCGATCACGATGTTCCGGTCTTTCGCGGACAGAGCCTGCAGTTCGGTGGCGTTGGCGGGTCGGCGGCAGGTCGCGATGACCGTGTCGCCGCGGGCCGCGTACTGGCGCGTGAATTCCAGTCCAAGCCCCCGATCCGCGCCAGTGATGAAGACGGTCGCAGCCTGAGCCAGATTCATGATGATTGCTCCCAAAACTATCAATGCGATGCGTACTGATTTCATGTCAAGAGATCCTCATGCGGGGAAGTCGTACAGCCGCGCCGGGTTGCTCACCAGGAGCTTCCGGCGCGTTCCGGCATCCGGCGCCCAGACGGGCAGCAGGTTCATCAGCAGGCCGTCATCCAAGGACAGCAGCGGCGTCACGTCCGTCAGTTTCCTGCCCGGCGGCGGCGCACTGTCGGGATGCGGCCAGTCCGTACCCCACAGGATGCGCTCCGGATTGGCGGCAATCAGTGTCCTAGCCAGCGGCACCGCGTCGGCGTATCCGGGCGCCTGTGCGGAGCAGCGGTAGACACCGGAAATCTTGACGTAAGCATGGCCGGAGCGGACCAGTTCCACCAGCTCTGGGAAGCCAGGCTGCGCCGGGCCTAGTGCGGCCTGGGCCCCGCCGAAATGGTCGAACACGACCGGCACCGGCGATGCGGCGATGAGATCCCTGATCGCAGCGATCATCGCCAGGTTGGTGAAGATCTGCACGTGCCAGTGACGGCGCTGCGCGCGCGCAACCGTCGCCTGCAGGCGCTGTCGGGCGATCAGGGGATCGTTCACTCCTTCGGTGGTCAGATTGATCCTGACGCCGCGCACGCCGGCGTGATGCAGCGCATCCAGCGTGCTCTGTGAAGTCCGCTCGTCGATCACCGCGACGCCGCGTGCGTCCGCGCCGCGGGCCTTCATGCCATAGAGCGTTGCCGAGTTGTCGGTGCCATAGACACTGGGGGTGACGATGACCACCCGCCTTACGTGCAAGGAGCCGTGCAGGGAGGCCATCTCCTGCGGCAGCGCCATTTCGGGCGTATAGACGCGACCGTCGAACATCGGGAATTGTGCCGGATCGGCAAAGATGTGCGTGTGGGCATCGCAGGCATCGGCCGGCACCTCGAAATCAACCGGCGTCGTGGGCTGCGATGCCCTGGCCAGTGCGGTGCCGAAGCGCAATGCCGCTCCGAGCGCCAGCGCCCCATGCAATACCCTGCGTCGAGTCGGCATGAGCAATTCTCCTCCGTCGAAACCGGTAGCCTGATTTGTAGTGAGCGTGGACAGCTCTAGCCAAAATAGACAGACTCAGCGGCGTGTAGTACACCCGCCGTGATCTCACAAGGGGGGCCTGAAGCATGATAACGAGCCTGCTGCGGCTGTGGCTGGCATTTGCCGTAGCGGTGCCGACCTTCGCGGCGTCGGTCTTCAATACCCGACTGGATGATCCCAAGGCAGTGTATCTCGCCGCACCCGCGTTCGGAATACATGCCGATGGCCGGGCAGACGACAGCGCGTCGGTGCAGGCGGCAATCGACCGGGCAGCCAATGATGCCGCCGGAGGCATCGTGTTCGTGCCGCAAGGCCGCTACCGGCTCGCCCGCACGATCTATGTGTGGCCGGGCGTGCGTGTCCTGGGCTATGGGCCGACGCGCCCCGTGTTCGTCCTGGGCCCAGGCACTCCGGGCTTCCAGAAGGGCGTCGGAGTGATGGTGATGTTCACCGGCGCGCGTCCCGGCGATCCGGCCCGCCGCGTGCCTTTCGCGCCCCCCGGTAGCGTGCCCCCGAACGATGCGATCGCCGACGCCGGTGCCGGCACGTTCTATTCCGCGATGAGCAACATCGATTTCGACATCGGCGATGGCAACCCGGCAGCCATTGCCATCAGGTTTCATGCGGCCCAGCACTCCTATCTCAGTCACATGGATTTTCGCATCGGCTCCGGACTGGCCGCGCTGACGCAGATCGGCAACGAGGCCGAGGATCTGCATTTCCACGGGGGCCGCTACGCCATCCTGACCGAGAAGACCTCGCCGGCGTGGCAGTTCACGCTCATCGATTCCAGCTTCGAGGGTCAGCGCGAAGCTGCCATCCGCGAGCACGAGGCCGGACTCACGCTGATCCGGGACACGTTCCGCGATGAGCCGATCGCGATCGACATCGACCCACAGTATTCCGACGAACTGTGGGTCAAGGACTGCCGCTTCGAACACGTCTCCCGCGCCGCGGTCGTCATCAGCAACGAGCTAAGCCCCCTGACCGAGATCGGCTTCGAGAATGCCGTGCTTACGGACGTACCGACCTTCGCCCGATTCCGCGAGAGCGGCAGGACCGTGGCCGGAAAAGGGGCAATCTACCGGGCCACCCGCTTCGACTATGGGCTGCTGGTCCCTGGTATGGGCACGATGGGGAGCATCGGCATGCTCTACGACGCCGTGCCGCTCGGCAATGCGCCCATGCCATTGCCACCCGCGATTCCCGCGCTGCCGCCTGCCACCGAGTGGGTCAATGTGCACACACTCGGCGTGCAGGGCGATGGATCGACCGACGACACCGCCGCGATCCGCAACGCCATCGACACGCAGCGGGTGCTGTATTTTCCCAGCGGACGCTACATCGTCAGCGATACGCTGGCATTGAAGCGCGACACCGTGCTGATCGGCCTGCATCCGCTGGCAACCCGGTTCGAGCTGCCGGACGGTGCTGCCGCGTATCAAGGCGTGGGGACGCCCAAGCCGGTGCTGATGGCACCGGCCGGGGGTACTACCATGGCCAGCGGCTTCGGCATCTTCACCGGCGGCATCAATCCGCGCGCCGTGGCGCTGCTGTGGAAGGCGGGCGAGCGCTCGCTGGTCGATGACGTGCGGCTGCTCGGAGGACATGGGAGCATTGCCAATCCGTACAACGCTAACCATACCGGCGATCCCGATCCACGCCGGCGCTGGGACGGGCAGTATCCGAGCCTCTGGGTGACGGACGGCGGCGGCGGCACGTTCGCGAACATCTGGACCCCAGACACCTTCGCGCAGGCAGGCTTGGTGGTGTCCAACACCACGACGCCGGGGCACATCTATCAGCTCTCCAGCGAGCACCACGTCCGCAACGAGATCCAATTCGACCATGCCGAGAACTGGGATCTCAATGCGCCGCAGACCGAAGAGGAAGCGGGTGAGAGCGCCGAGTCGCTGGCGCTGGAAATCCGCTGGTCGAGGAACATCACTGTTGCCAACTACCACGGCTACCGCGTCACGCGCTCGCGCGCGCCGTATCCGGCCGCAGTGCGCCTGTTCCATTCCGCGGATATCCGATTCCGCAACGTGCACGTGAACGCCGAGAGCGGTTATTCCGGCTGCGACAGTCACGGCTGCGGCACGTTTCTGCGGGCGAGCAAGTTTCCCTATGAGAATGCGATCGAGGACGTGACGCATCATCTTGCGGTGCGTGAGCGTGAATTCGCGGTGCTCGACGTACCCGCCGAGCCGGCGCGTGTCGAGCCTGCCGACGCCGCGGCAGTATTGGCGCCCGGCGCGACGCTCGAGAAGCTGGAAGACGGCTTCTCCTCGATCTCCGGTGCGGCGGTGGATGCTGCGGGCAAGATCTATTTCGCCGATACCCATCAGCAGCGCATCTTTGGCTGGTCCCAGGCAGAGGGGCTGACGATCGAGCGCGACAGTCCGCTCGATCCGGTCAATCTGGCGTTCGACCGGTCCGGCGACCTGCTGGTTGTCTCCTCCGCTGGTCCGGAAGGTACGGTGTACTGCTTCCGACCTGGAACGCCGGGGGATCAGCTGACGGTGCTCACGGCGCAGGCCGCCGCGCCGCATGTCGGCGCCGCGGCGCTGCTGCCGGTGAACTACTGGAACAATGGCGAATTCCGGGATCGACTCGACTTCGACACCTTCCGCTACGAGACGCTCGCGGCGCTGTTCGCCGAGGACGTCTCGACTCCACGGGGCCGGGAGTATGTTGCTCCAGATGGCAGCGTGTTCCTGCCTGCCGCCCGGGTCATCCAGCAGGGCCCATCGGATTTTTCGGGCTGGCGCTTCTCCGACAACCTTGATACCTATGGCTTCCTGAACGCCGTTCCCGGGGTGCGCGTGCATGTCAGCAGCGCATCGCAGGACCGCACCTACAGCGCGATCGTCGGGCCGGATGGCACGCTCGGAGAGCTGCAGGCGTTTGCCGATCGTGGCGGTGAGAGCGTGGCCGCCGATGGCAACGGCAATGTGTACATTGCCAACGGGCAGATCTTCGTCTACGACCCGAGCGGCAGGCCGATCGGGCGGATCGATGTGCCGGAGCGCCCGATCGACATCGTGTTCGGCGGTCAGGATCGTCGCACGCTATTCATCCTGGCACACCATGCGCTGTTCGCAGTCAAGGTCCGGTGACAGGATGGGCGGTGCCTGCTTCCATGGATACGATGAGCCTGGCGTGATGATTGCGCCAGGCGATCGGAATCACGATCGGTCGCGTGTTCGCGGAGTATTCGATGGCGGTGTCACGACCGTGCATCACCGCGGGCACGGAAATCTGGAACTGGTGCCCGAGGTGCCGCCGGGCATTGCCGCATAGCGTATTGGCGACCTCGCCTACCAGGTCGCAGAGATGCTCGTGCCCCATGTCGGTTTCCTGCATCCGCATCAGCATGACGCACAACATGGCCTTGGGAGCCGTGAACGCCACGATGCCGTTGCGCACTCCGGTTACCTTGATGATTCCGGTGTAGTCGGCGATTTCCGGGGAGCGTCCGATCGCCATGTAGGGGGTGCCGCACTCAGCCCGTTGCTGGACCGTGGTGTCGAAGTAGTCGAGCACGCTGCTGACGAACACGCTGCTGAGGGTTTCGCTGTTCATGGGCCGATCAGGCCTCGAGTACCTTGCGCAGTGCCTCGTTCAGCTGCCGGTCGGTGAAGGGTTTGCACAGGAAGCCACAGGCGCCTTTCCCGATTGCATCGATCGCGGTCAGCTTGTCCGCGAGTGCCGAAATCACCAGGATCCTGACCGTGGGGTCGATCGCCACCAGCCGTTCCACGCACTCGGCGCCATCCATCTCCGGCATTGTCAGGTCCATCGTTACGATCGTGGGTCTGAAGCTCTCCTGCAGCGCGAGTGCCTCGCGCCCATTGCGTGCCGTCGCGATCGACTCGATTCTCGGCAGATCCTGTGCGCGTTCGATGCGGCGGCGAATGATGTTCGAATCATCCACGACCATCAACCGATGCGGCTGCGCGGCGTTCATCCCTCAGGCTACCGATGGTGTGGCCAGCGCATTCGCGTCCGCCTTGGGCAGCTGGATCATGAAGCGTGTGTACTTGCCGGGGGCGGTCGAGACTCCGATCTGACCGCCGATCTCGCGCACCAGCGCGCTGACCACGTCGAGGCCGACGCCGCGCCCGGCATGCTCGGTGACCTCCCTGGCGGTCGTGAAGCCGGGTCTGAAGATCAGTCCGTAGACCTGACGCCTTTCCAGGGTTGCCGCCTGCTGCGGATGAACCAGTCCGAGGCGCAGCGCCTGGTCGAGAATCTGCTCATAGCTCAATCCTCTCCCGTCATCATCGATGGTGAGAAGGTAGTGATCGGCGCTGTCGGCCGTGAAGCTGATCCGGATCGTGCCTGCCTCGTGCTTGCCGGCCTGCAACCGGTCCTGCGTGCGTTCGATGCCATGCACGACTGCATTGCGGACCATCTGGACGCAGATGTTCCTGACTGCGGCCGCATGGCTTGCCGGCACCAGCTCCAGGCCCTGGGTGAGGACCTTGACCGAACAGCTCCGGCTGGCCGCCACTTCGCCTGCCAGCGAACGCAGCATGTTGCCGAGCATCGGCAACGCGGGGGCGGATGCGGTGGCCCGGCGTTCGAGGACGTCCGTGTCGCCATGGGATGGCGAGTCCTCCTCGGCCTGCGGCGCCGGGGGGCAACGCTCGAGCAGGGAGCCGGCCAGTCGCTCACTGAGGGTCTGGATCTCCGAGGCCTGGCCGATCAGCTCATCGAGCTGCGTCACGATCGGCAGGAAGTCGCTCCCGGAAAGCGGTTGTCGGGCGCGCAGGCCGGACAGCAGGTTCTCGATGGCGTGAATGCGCTGCACGACGTGACTGAGTCCGAGTGCGCTGGCTTCCCCTTTGACCGAATGCAGCTCGCGAAACACGCCGTCGATCTTCTGCAGCAGCGCCTCATGCTCGTGCCCCGGCGTCTGCAGGAGTGCGTTGCTCTTGCGAAACGCGACATCCGCGTTGGCAAGACAGGCACGCAACTGGCCGGGATCGATGCGCATGAGCTCGAACAGCAGGCTGGTCTGGGAATCGGTGCCGCCGCGGGCGTGCTCGAGTTCGCGCGCGAGCTGGATCCGGTCCGTGATGTCGGAGACCGCACCAAGCAGGTAGTCCGTGGCGGCGTTCTGTCCACGAACGCGGCGGAAGGAGAACGACAGGAAGCGCACTTCCGCCCGCCCGTCCGGCCCGGAAAACGACACCTCCACCTGCGACAGCGGATTGATCGACTCGATCAGATCCTCGTGCACCTTCTCCTTCCAGAGCAGGGCGATAAACTTGCACGCCGCCTTGAGGGTCCGGTCATCGACCAATGGCCGGAGCAGGGCCTCGAAGTCCTGGCCCGCCGGCGACTCGGTTCGCAGCAGCGTCGTCAGCGACGTCGAGCAGGTCTCCCCCACGCGCAAGTCCCGCCCGATCAGGAACAGGCCTTCGCGCACCGTTTCCAGGATGCTGCTGACCTGCTGGTGGGCGCTCGAAGCCTGCAGCCCCAGGCGGCGGGAGCGGTATGCGAAGTAGACGATGAGGCCGATCAGCAGGGCAAATATGCCGCAGCCCGCGATCAGCAGCGCGCGCAACGACTGCCCCGTCGCGACGATGGAGAGCCGGAGCTCCTCGCCGACCTCGCCGAAGTCCCGGGCTGCCAGCGTGAGGCTGCCGCTCGGGCCGGCCTGTGCGCCGAGCAGTTCATCGACCTTGGTCTTGAGGCGAATGCCCGATGCCGTGAGCTCCGAGCCGTTCGCGGTATCGGCGTAGAGCCGGGCGTCGTGGAGCTCGTCCAATGCGACGAGCCGGGCGTCGAGCGCCTGCCACGGTGCACGTGCGGCGGCGAGTGCCGCGGTGACGCGAGCGCCGCTGTCGAGACCGGCGGCCTGCAGCTCGGTCTGCAACGTCCCGAACGACCGATCGATCCCTTGCCGCAGCGACGAGAGGTTCTTGAACGAGCGGCCTACGTAGGTGCGGGATTCCAGTCCGCGTTGCATCAGCGTCAATTCTGAACGGACGACGTCCGGTCGCCCGCTGAGTTCGGATGCGACCTTCATTGCAGCGACCGCTGCCTGCAGGCGGGTCGCTTGGCCGATGCCTAGTACCATCAGGAAGCCGAGGGACACGGCAAAGGCGCTGATCGCGGCAATCTGCAGCCATTGGGTGCGCGCCAGCGACAGCCGGAGGGGCAGGCGGGATGTACCCGGAAACTTCCGCATCAGGATGCCTTGAAATTGATCTTGATGCGGGCGCGCTGCGGCTGTGCACCCACCAGTGCGCCGGTGTCAAAGCGGCCGCGCGCAACGGCCGCGAGCGCATTGGCGTCGAATACCCCGGCGGGGGCGGACTCCACTGCGTAGGCTTCGGTGGCGCGTCCATCGTGCTGCAGTATGAATTCGACTATCACGTAGCCCTGAATATGACGGCTGGCGGCCCGCTCCGGGTAGACCACCTCCAGCGGTGAGATCGGTCTGGCGGCGATGACTTGGTCCGCCGGCGATGCCGCCGTGGGCGGTGCCGCAGCGGGAGGTTTCGGAGTGGCCGCGGATGCATTCTGCGCGGATCCGCTTGCGGCGTAGGTCAACCGGATCCGTGCACGCCGCGCTGGAAGCTCCCCGAGGTGACTCGTATCGAAGCGACCCTGCGAGACCGCTGCGAGCGCGCTGGCGTCGAAAATCGACGGCGGACTGGCCTGCACGACCCGGGCGTCGGACGCCTTGCCATTGCGCTGCAGTGTGAATTCGACGACCGCATAACCTGATATGCCGGCGTCATCGGCAGCGCGCGGATAAGCGACATCCAGCGGCCGCACCGGCTTGGCGTTGATGTACTCCTCGGCCGGATGTGGCGGCGGCGTCGTCGTTGCAGTGCTGCGCTCGGCCTGGCTGGCGCTGGCGGCAGCGGCGGCGGCCGCTCGCTGCGCACTGGCTTCGATTTCCGCACGCAGCGTCCTGGCTGCCTCGGCGGTGCCGGCGGACGCACCGAGATCGGTCGCGGCATCGATCAGGCGCTGCGCGAGTTCGAATTGCTCCTTGCGGCTGGCCTGCTGGGCCGCGCTGAGCAGTGCGGCCTGCACATCGCGCTGCGCATTGAGCGTCAGGGTGCTGGTGCGGCTGAGCTGGCGCATCGCCTGCAGCCGGGTGCCGGCGTTGTCGGTGGCGGGCTCGAGCAGCGCACCGGAATCGAGCGCGGCCTTCACGTCCCGGGCCAGCGCCGCCAGTTGAACGTCGGCTTTGCGAGCATCCAGTGCGCGACGCAGTTCGAGCACCGTGGAGGAATCCCCACCCAGAGCAGTCAGCTGACCAAGGAGCTGCTCGGCCGTGGCAAATTCTCCAGCTTCGATGCTCTGCTGCGCGCGGGTCGCGAGCCAGTGAGGTCGGGCGAGCGCGATTGCGGACTCCGCCTCGCTGATTTCGCGCGGATCCACCGGAGCTGCTTTGAATGTCGCGAGCAGTTGCGTCGCCTCATCCAGTTTGCCGACTCCGACGTCGCTTTGAATGCGGGCGCGTCCCACGGCCCAGATCCGCGCGATACCATCGAGCGCTTCGTCATTGCCCGGATCCCGGGCCAGGACCTGACCGTACAGTTCCAGGGCGCTGTCGCCGCGCGGCTCGGCGTCCACCCGCGGCAGCACGGATTTCTGGTCCGCGAAGGCGATCCGGGCGGCCGACAGCAGTTCCATCACCGATGGCGCGGTGCTCGGCGGCGGCGCATCGGACCGGTGAGGCGCTGTGCGCTCGTTGGCAGTCGCGGCCGCAGGCGTCGCCGGCGTCGGCGTCACGGCACTGTGATGATACAGCCACCAGCCCGCCGCGGCGGCAATGGCGAGTGCGCTGCCGACGCGCATGGTCCACTTTTGACGGGAGGTGCCAGCGCCACCGCGTCCTTGGGGTGGCATACCGGCCTGGAGACGTTCAGCGGCCTCGAGCAGCGCAGCGGCGAAGCGGGGCCTTGGCAGTTCCTGCCGCGGAAGCGCATCGATGACGGTGCCGTGCGCGAGGGCAGCCTTCCAGTCAGCCGTATCGCCGTCCGCGAGCACGGCGATGATCGGGCGTCTCCCGATCCGACCAGCAAGCTGACCGACGGCGGCGTGCGCGTCTGCTTGTCCGCTCGCGTCGAATACGACGAACCAGTCGCCGTCCGCGGCGGGGTCGGGCAGATCGGCGAGGTTGTCGATGGAAGTGGTGCGAAAGCGATCCGAGAACGCAGGCCCGGCTTCGATCAGGAACGCATCATCCGTCGAGATCAGGAACACATCGACACGACGCGGCGGGCGCACAGGGGCGTGGGTCCCGCGCTCCGGGTTTCGTGCCGGCAATGCCATATTCGCTTCAGACTCGTATGCTGAGAATTGCATTCTTGGGAGTCGGCGTCCTGCGGACCGGGCAGTGAGTCACAGTTGCTCCGCAATAGTCGGGTTGCGCCGGGCGGTGCTGCCGAAAGTGGGGAGTCGATCACACGATGGAGGGTCGCGGCCGCGGCCGCTGCCCTAAGCCTCCGGGGACCGATGTCATTGCGAATCATCGGCTTACCGGCAATCGGGCGCCGAGAGTGCTGGACCGCGGCGCAGCTGTGGTTCAATGCTCAGGGCCTGGCGCCACGACAACAATGCAGTCAAAGGGGGGATACCGGTATGGATGCACCAGAAACAGTGAGCCGACGCAACTTCCTGTCCGCAGCAGCAGCGACCGCCGCAGCAAGCTGCGCAGCGGCAGCTTCCATCGCGACCGCGGCTGCGGGTACCGATCATTTCGGCCGGGACCGCGACTGGAGCGGCACCAACCCAGAGGTCTATCCGGACCCGGCGTGGGAGGTCAAGGACCAGCGCTTCACGGGTGAACTGACCCAGGCACCGCTGCAGCGCATCTGGCACGGCGTCGGAGCCGATACCGGGCTGTGGTGCGAGGGCCCGGTATGGATGGCCGATTGGGGCTGCCTGCTGTGGAGCGATATTCCGAATCACCGGGTGCTGCGCTGGACCGAGGATGACGGGCACATCAGCGTGTTTCAGGGCGACTCGGGCTATGCCAATGGCCACGCCCGCGATGTTCAAGGCAGACTGATCGCGATGGAGCACGACACGCGTCGCGTGCGCCGCCTCGAGTACGACGGCAGCTGGACCATCCTGTGCGACAGCTTCGAGGGGAAGAAACTCAACGCGCCCAATGATGTCGCAGTCCATCGCGATGGGTCGATCTTCTTCACCGATCCTGGCTACGGCATCCTCAACAACTACGAAGGACACAAGGCTTCGTTCGAACTGCCGACGCGGGTGTATCGCATCGACCCCGCAGGCCACGTCACCATTGCCGCCGAAGGGCCGATGCGCCGGCCCAACGGCTTGTGCTTCTCGCCGGACTTCACGCGTCTGTACGTCGTCGATAGCGAGCAGGGCGGCGGAGCGAACCATCCGCCGGCCATCATCCTGTTCGACGTCAAGGGCACGGCACTGTCCAATCCCAGGGTATTCGCGGATTTCTTGCCCGGCAGCACTGATGGCATCCGCTGCGACACCGACGGCAATGTCTGGTGTGCCTGGGGCTGGGGCGGACCGGATACCAACGGCGTGCGCGTACACCACCCGGATGGCTCTGTGCTGGCGATACTGCACGTGCCGGAGGTGTGCGCTAACCTGTGCTTCGGAGGCCGCAAGCGCAATCGCCTGTTCATCTGCGGCAGCACGTCGCTGTATGGCATTTACGTGAACGCGACCGGGCATTCGTTCGGCTAGAGCGGCGCTGCCGATGGCGGGTCCCGTGACAAGACTGGCGGTCAACGATGCGCAGCTACTCCTGACGCGCGTCGCACTGCCCCCGGAGGCGCAGACGATTCTCCGGGGCTGCGTGGAGGTCGGCGGCGCGCTCGACCGGCTCGAAGCTGCGGGGTTCATGTCCGAGGCGATACGGATACTGGCACACGCGCTGCTCAAACCCGCCGGTGTCTGGTGGGCATGCATGTGCGCCGCCAGCACCGCGCCGCGCGGGTTGAGCGACTCGGACCGCCTGGCGCGGGAAACCGCCGAGCATTGGGTCCGGGAGCCGAGCGATGCGCTGGGCTACGCCGCGATGGCGTATGGCAAAGTCGGCGGCTCAACGAGCCCTGAAGCGTGGGTCGGCATCGCGGCGTTCTGGAGCGGTGCGTCGATCGCGCCCCTGGGTCAACCGGCCGTGCCGCCGCTGCCGGACCAGGCGAATAGCGCGGTGGCCGCCGCAGTGACGCTCGCCTCCGTGCGCGGAGACGGTTCCCGCTATCACGCGCGATTGCAGCGCTTTCTGCACAGCGGCCGGGATATCGCGGCCGGGGGTGCCGGCAGGATCGAGCCGGAGATCAGCGCCTCCGCCAGCCTCTAGCTGGTGGCCGCGCGGCTGCGAATACCTGCCGTCACCTGCGATGGATCGCTCCCCGGCACGCGGCGCAGCGCAGAGTCCACGCGGATTCGGGTCCATTGCTCGTACACCGCCGCAATGTCCGCGCGCGTCACGCCTGGCAGATTCAGGATCGATTCACGATGGTTGGCCGGACGCGTGAGGTAGTCCTGCGGCAGGTAGCCATTGGCCTGGCACAGCTGGAACAGCTCGGTGCCGGGATAGGGATAGAACACGAAATAGCCGAAATCGACCGGTTCGAGTTCCTCATGCAACGCGATGGTTTCCGCCATCTCCGCGCGGCTCTCGCCCGGAGTGCCGAGGATGTAGTTGGCTGTAGCCATGATGCCGGCCTCGCGCGTCCAGCGGAACACGTCGCGGAACCTCTCGTTGCTGGCGTTGCGCTTCATGATCTCGCGCCGCACCCGCTCGCTGCCGCTCTCGACTCCATACACGATGTGCCGGCAGCCGGCCGCTGCCAGTTCGGCGAGCATGCTCTGCGTGACCGTCTCGACGCGCGCGTTCAACGAGAAGGGCACGCCAAACTCCCGCCCATAGACCCTGCAGAACTCCTGCACCCAGCGGTGCTGGATCGTGAAGGTATCATCCAGGAACACTACATAGTTCAGCGGACCCGCCGAGCGCAGCGCGGCCAGTTCGGCCAGCACATTGGCGTGACTGCGACGGCGGCCGTAGCGGGACGTATCCGGGCTTGAGTACAGCTGGTCGTACATGCGCGCGGCACAGAAGGTGCACGGAAACGGGCAGCCACGCTGGGTCGTGAAGTGTCGTACACCCCAGCGCTCGTCGAGCAGGTCACGTGCGAGGAACGGCAGCGCATCGAGCGGTTCGATCGGATTGCGCAGCGGCGGACGGGTGCCGCCCTTGACCCAGATGTTCGCGATCGTGCAGTCCGGCGGCGAGCGCCCCGATTCCAGTGCATTGACGAAATCGAGCAACGCCGCTTCCCCTTCGCCCAGGCACACCGCATCGATGCCATCGTGGCGCAGCACATCCTCCGGCGAGAACGTCGGATGCAGACCACCGGCTATCACGGGCACGTCGCAGACACGGCGCAGGGACGCGAGCACGTCGCGGGCGCGAAGCCACTGCCGCGTCGTCAGGGAAACGCCGATCAGCCCGGGAGCGCAGCGCCGGATGTCCGCGGCAATGGCCTCGAGCGGCCGGTCCGCGGCGATGCGTAGCAGCGCCGCCTCGTGGCCATGCTGACGCAGCCATGCGGCCAGGAATGCGGGCCCCAGCGAGGCCACCGCCCATTCGTTTTCGGTATCCAGTTCGAGGAACAGTACCCGCATTCTCAGCCCCGCTTGAGCACTACCAGTTCTGCACGATAGTGCATGGTCGCCCGTGCGTGCACCCGTACGTCCCAGCCCACCGCATCGCTGCGCCCGATCAGCTGCAGGCCGGAAAGGCTGGCTGCCCAGCGCCCGAGATCAGGCTCGGACGCAGCCATTGATCGCCCACCCACCCATGCCTCGGCCGGCGTCGCAGCGGCATTCCAATCGAACGGCGTGCACAGCAGCAGATGTCCGCCCGGACGCACCAGTGCGGCGGCGGCGCGCAGCAGCGCGCTCGGGTCGGACACGCAGTCCAGCAGGTTGAGCGCGACGACCAGTCCGGCACTCATTCCGGCAATGGGTGGCACCAGCGCGTCCGCGATCCAGAACTGACAGCTGCCCCGCTGCAGCGGCGGCACGGTGAGTGTCCGCTCCTCGTAGGCTGTGCCGCGCAGGCGCAGCGGATAGCGCAGGGTGCCCCCGCGCAGCGCGCGCGCCGCGAAACGCGCCAGGGGCGCCGAGAGGTCGAGCCCTAGCACGTCCGTATCCAGTGTTTCGGCCAGCTGGCGCGTCACGCCTCCGGCCGCCGCGCCCAGTTCGACCACGGGCCCCGAAACCTTGCCGGCAAGCTCGAGTGCGCTGCGCGCCAGTGCCCAGGCCTGCCCGGGTGCGGGGGCCGCCCGGTCCGTCGCGTCGAAGGAGCCCCAATGGTCGCGAACGTATCCGGAAAGATGCTGTCGCGTCGCATCGAACCAGCTGCCAGGCGAAACGGTGGATCCGATCAGGTCGGCGACGGGTGCCCACAGGTCGTCTCGGGCAAGCACGTACACGCCGGCCTCGTTCAGGAAGCGCGGCAGGTCGGCGATGAGCACCGGCACACCGTCTATCACCGGAAAGTGCGCCCGGCAATCCTGATCCGTGCATTCGAGAATGCCCTGGCCACCCGCATCGCCCTGCCACGCCGATATTCGCAGCGGCGCGGCGCTGCCGTCGCGTGCGCGACAGGTGGGACACTGGGGTGAAAGAACGCCGAGCGCGCCGGGTTCCACCCGTCAGCCGCCGATGATGACGGTGGGACAGCCAGGCGGCAGGATCTGGCCCATTGGGCTCGGGATTGGGGCCACGCACGAGGCATGCAGCGTCTGATCGCCAACCCGCGCGGCTGGCACGCCACCGATCAGGACCGTGGCTGAGCCCATCGTGATCACGCCCGGCCCCGCGGGCACGCACCCGGGCAGGAGGCATGGCATCGTCATCGAACCCACTTTGGCCGCCGGGAGACCGCCGATCATCACGGTGGGTGCACCTGGAGGCATGAGTTGCAATGGCAAGCCCGGGTGCGGCACGGGCGTCGGCGTCGGTGCCGGCGGGTGAATCGGTGCGTGGCAGTGCGGCGTGCTCTGCAGCACCATATCGGACACACGGGCAGCCGGCGGCATGATTCGGTCCCTCGAGTTGACGGAATTATCGATCTGGCGCGCCGGCGCTGTCCAGCAACCGGTGCGCTCCAGCACCTGGCACGGCCGCGCGACTTTACAGAAACTCGTACTCGAGCTGTGCCAGCCAGGTTCCACGAGGTGCCGCGGCGTTGAGCCCAAGCACAACACCCACCCGGTATTCCAGACTGCCCGATGTGCCTGGAACGTGCCATTCGCCGGCCACGATCGGGCCGGCCTGGTAGGCCGAATCATTGGGACGCACGTAGGCTTCAAACCCGGGACGCAACGCGCCTGAGAACGCGTAGGTCACGGAGTAACTCGAGCGCAGCTGGTACTGGCGTTCGGCGCCGGCACCCAGCTCCTTCTCCCAGATCAGGTTGATGCGATAGGTGAGTCGCCCGTTGTGCTTCTCGATCAGCGGCCCGAATTCGACCGCGTCCGGCTGGCCGGCGACGGTCTGGTGCTCGTAGGAGGCCAGGAACCCGACATCGGCCCAGAATTCCCCGGCCGGCGTGATCTGCAGCGTGTTCTCGAATTCGTAGCCGACCAATCGTCCACGGTTGCCGGCATCCTGTTCGTAGCGGGCGAGGTAGAGCTCTGGCTTCCACCAATCGGTGAAGGCGTGGGCGATCGAGAACTCGGCGGCGCGGCCTCCGGAGTACGCCGCGCGGGAGTCCTGATACTGGAAGCCGCGCAACTCCAGTTCCGATTGCGTCGCCTGAACCTGGGGCGAGTACACGATGAAGTCATCGGCCATGCTGGCCCCGCCAGGCAGCGCCAGCAGCAGCACTGCAAGCACACGTGGCGCACGATGCGGCGGTGTGCGGGGCATCAGCGCGCGCGCCGGTGCATGCCGGCGATCAGCAGCAGCAGGGTCGCGGCGTAGAACAGCAGCTGAACGCCCGAGGGGCTGGCGTCATAGCCGACCAGCAGGCCCAGCGTCCTGCCGGCCAGCGAGCCGTTCGACAGCAGACCGCTCGTGTTCCAGAGCTGCCCCCCCCAGGCCGGAAGCAGATCCGCCTGGACCAGGAAGCGTGCCGCCGTCGACGCGAGCCCCGCGGCGAGCAGCACCAGCATCCAGTTCGTGACGCTGAAGAAGTGCCTGATCGGAATGCGCATCATGCCGAAATACATCGCCACCCCGACCAGCGATCCGCCACCGATGCCGAGCGCAACCCCACCAATCAGTGCGGATGCCCCGGCGCCACCCAACGCCATGCCATTGAGGAACAGCACTACCTCGGAGCCTTCACGCAGCACGGCCAGCGCGATCACCACCAGCAGCACGCGCAGCGAGCTGCTCCCTGCGGTTACCGCGCTGCCCAGCGCGTTCATCCGGGCGGTCAGCTCACGAGCGTGCCGGGACATCCACACCACGTGCCAGCCGATCATCACGACGGCGGCCAGCAGCACTGCGGCATTGAAAAGTTCCTGGCCGGCGCCGCGGGCCAGTGCGGCGATGAAGCCCGCACCGGCGGCGACCAGCATCGCTCCCACGAGCCCCAGTACGATGCCACCCGACACGTAGCGTCCACGCTGCGCTACGCCGCGCGTCGCCGCGCACAGGATCGCGATGATCAGCGAGGCCTCCAGCACTTCACGGAACACGAGCAGTGCGACGCCGAGCATGGCTTTACTCCACGATCAGCCGACCCTGCGCCGTAGCGGCGTGGAAGTCGCCGAAGAAAGCGTAGCTGCCGGACTTGAGCGGACCCACGAACACCGTGATGGTGCCGTGAGGCAGCACCACCTTCTCGCGCCCGAACTCGGTGCTCTCGAATTCTTCTGCGGTCGGGTCCTGGTTGTGCACGGTGATCCGGAATCGGGTGCCCGCTGGAACGTGCAGTTCACTGGGAACGTACTGGTGATTGCGCAGCTCCAGCACGTACTCCGGTAACTCTCCCGCCAACGCGGGGCGCGATGGAATAAGGGCCAGTGCGCAGCCGAGGGGGAGGGCGACCGCGACAAGAATCATTCTCAACATCATATACGAATAATACTCATTCGCATTTACTAGTCAAGCAAGGGACGACAAAACGGTGAACCTGCCGGTCCACGCGAGGGTCCTAGCCCTTGGCGCAACTCATCGACGATCGAGCCACCCCGGTGGCCCCTGACACCAGTAAAGTACGCGCGCTCGACGCCCAAACCATAACCATCAGGATCCAGCTTGAGCCTTGCTGCACTGCGCCGACGGCGCAAACTCTGCCGATGAGCCGCAGCGCCCGCGCACGCCCATCGCGCGCCCTCGCGGGCGTTCTGCTGCTGCTCGTGGCTGGTTGCAAGGTGGGCCCGGACTTTCGCCGACCGGCAGCTCCGGACGTGGCCGGCTATACCGCAGCGCCACTATCGCCGACAGCCGCCACGCCCGATGTGGCGGGCGGCCAGGCGCAGCACTTCAACAGCGGCAGCGACATTGCTGCGGATTGGTGGACCCTGTTTCATTCCGAAGCACTCAACGCGCTGATCGCGCGTGCGCTGGAGCGCAATTCCGATCTCAAGGCCGCGCAGGCGGCACTGTCCGTCGCTCGGGAGAATGTGCTGGCGCAGCGGGGGGTGTTCTATCCGGCCGTCGCAGCAAGCTTCTCGGCCAGCCGGCAGCGGCAGTCCGGAGAAATCGCGCCGACACCCAACTCCAACACCTTCCTGTTCAACCTGTTCACGCCGGAAGTCAGTGTCTCCTATGTGCCGGACGTGTTCGGTCTGAATCGCCGCAGCGCCGAATCGATACGGGCGCAAGCGCAGGGAGTGCGCTACCAGATGATCGCGACTTACACGACATTGATCTCCAATGTCGTGGTCGCCGCGATTCAGGAGCGTGCGCTGCAGGTGCAGATCGACGCCACCCTCCAGCTCATCGAACTCAATTCGCGCATGGTTGGGATCCTCCGGTACCAGCTTTCGAAGGGTTATGCGAGCAGACTCGATCTTGCGGCGCAGGAATCGCAGCTCGCGCAGGTGCGCGCGACGCTCCCGCCCTTGCGCAAGCAGCTGGCGCAGACGCACGACCTGCTGGCGGTACTGGTGGGGCAGTTTCCAGGCCAGGCGCCCAGAGAAGCATTTGCACTCTCGAGCCTGCAACTGCCCGAGCAACTGCCGGTCAGCCTTCCTTCCGCACTCGTTGCGCAGCGACCGGACGTGCTGCAGGCGGAGGAGAACATGCACGACGCCAGCGCCCGGATCGGCATCGCGGAGGCGAATCGGCTTCCGAATATAGTGCTGACGGCGGATGCCGGCAGCACGGCACTGGCCATCGACCAGCTGTTCACGTCCGGGACGGGCTTCTGGGGTATTGGACTTGCGGCGAGCGCGCCGCTGTTCCAGGGCGGGGCACTCTTGCATGCGGAGCGCGCCGCGAAAGCCGCCTATCTGCAGGCCGCGGCCCAGTATCGCAGCACGGTGCTCGGTGCCTTCCAGAACGTTGCCGATACACTGAGCGCGCTGGAGCAGGACGCCGAAGGCTTGCGGGCCGCCGCCGCCGCTGCGGATGCCGCCAGAGTCACGCTGGATCTGGCGCAACGACAGGTCCAGGCCGGTTACGCCGCTACGCTCTCGCTGCTGAATGCCGAGCAGGCCTGGCAGTCGAGCCAGATCAACCTGGCGCAGGCGCAGGCCAGCCGTTATGCCGATACGGCGGCGTTGTTTCAGGCGCTCGGTGGCGGTTGGTGGCATCGCACGGATCTGGGCAATCAGTCAGGGCAATGAAAAGTACTGACAATCAACTGGCGCGCGTACGCGCCTTGGGTAGCGGCGCGCTGATTCTGGCGGCAACCGTGTGCGTGGTCGCCTGTGCGCCGGACCGCGGCAGCACGCCGGCGGTGACTTCGGCCGCGGCTGCCAATGTGATGCTGACGACGGCGCAGCGTCAGAACATCCGGCTGTACACCGTTGTGCCGTCGCGATTCCGCAAGACCCTGGAAACCTCCGGAGCGGTGGATTTCGACAACGATCAGGCGACCAGCGTGCTGGCGCCGTTCTCCGGCCCGGTCTCGCGGCTGCTGGTGAGTCTCGGCGCCACGGTCCACAAGGGCGATCCGCTGGCCGAGGTGGATTCGCCGGACTTCGCGGCCGCTGTCGATACCTACCGCAAATCGCTCGCGACCGCGCGCACCGATCGCCGTCTGGCCGATCTGGACAAGGACCTGCTGCAGCACGAGGGTGTCTCGCAGCGCGAAGCGGAGCAGGCGGAAACCGATGCCGTCAATGCCGAGGCCGATCGCGACGCCGCGCTGCAGGGACTGGTGGCGCTCAACGTGGCGTCGGAGACGATCAGGAATATCCAGGAAGGACGGCCCGTTCCGCGCGCCGCGGGGGTGATCCGCTCGCCGATCGACGGCACCGTGGTCGAGCGGCAGATCACTGCCGGGCAATTGCTCGAGGCAGGCAGCACGCCGTGCTTCACGGTCGCGGATCTGTCGCGCGTCTGGGTCATGGCGCGCGTCTTTGGCGCCGATGTCGCTTCGATCCATACGGGCGATGCGGCCGACATCGTGACTGGCATCGGGTCGGGGAATCTCAGCGGTCACGTCGACAACATCTCCGCGTTGATCGATCCCGACACCCGCTCGGTGATCGTGCGCGTCGTGGTGGACAATCCGCACGGCCTGCTCAAGAAGCAGATGTACGTGCGCGTGCTCATCCGCGCCGGCCAGGAGAGTGGCGGACTGCTGGTCCCGGTGTCCTCGATCCTGCGCGATGACGAGAATCTGCCGTTCGTCTATGTCGCCCAACGGGACGGCAGCTTCGCGCGAGCGCGAGTGACCTTGGGGTATCGGGCCGGCGATCAGGTGGACATACCGGCCGGCATCCATCCGGGCGATCAGCTGGTCGTGGATGGGGGCATCTTTGTTCAGTTCATGCAGAATCAATGAGCGATCCCGTGTCTGCAACCGCTCCGGCACCGCGACACCCATCGCTGATGAACCGGATCGTCGGCGCGTCACTGCGGCAGGGTGTGCTGGTGGTGCTGCTGACCCTGATGCTGATCGGCGGCGGCGCGCGCTCGCTGGATCGCCTGCCGGTCGATGCCTATCCTGACCTGTCACCGCCGCTCGTCGAGCTGATCACCCAATGGCCGGGGCACGCCGCTGAGGAAGTGGAGCGGCTGATCACGGTGCCGGTCGAACTCGGGATGAACGGCATTCCGCGGGTGACCACGGTACGTTCGATCTCACTGTATGGACTGTCGGACGTCATTCTCACCTTCGAGAACCGCACGGACAGCTATTTCGCGCGCCAGCAGGCCTACAACCGCATTACCGGACTTGCCCTGCCGGATGGCGTGGCGCCTGCGCTCTCGCCACTGTCCGCGCCTTCCGGATTGATCTACCGCTACGTGCTGCAGAGCTCGGATCGATCGCCGATGGAGCTCAAGACCTTCGAGGACTGGATCGTTGAGCCCCAATACCGTTCCGTCCCCGGGGTGGCGGACGATTCCGGCTTCGGCGGCGGAACCATGCAGTACCAGGTGCTGCTCGACCCGGTGCGGATTGCGGCTGTGGGCCTCTCGGTCCAGCAGGTGGAAAACGCGCTGACCGCCAACAACAGCAATGCCGGCGGCGGCTTCTATTCGCAGGGCGGTCAGTTCTACTACGTGCGCGGCATTGGCCGGCTCACGACGCTCGAGGACATCGAAAACGTCGTGCTCGCGGTGCACGACGGCACGCCGGTGCTGGTGAAGGATGTCGGTCGGGCCGTGATCGGCATCGCGCCGCGCCTGGGCGAGTTCGGCTTCGAGCACCAGGACGATGCCGTCGAGGGTGTGATCCTGCTGCTGAAAGGCGAGAAGTCCCAGGACGTGCTCAAGCGGGTCGAGGAGAAGACCCGGCAGCTGAACGAGGAGATCCTGCCCAAAGACGTCAAGGTCCAGCCATTCTACGATCGCAGCGATCTGATCGCGCTGACGACCCAGACCGTCGAGCGCAACCTGCTGCGCGGCATGCTGCTGGTGGTGGCGGTACTGATCTTCTTCCTCTACGACGTGCGTGCCGGTCTGATCGTGGCGATCACCATTCCGCTCGCGCTGCTGTTCGCGTTCATCTGCCTGGACCTGCAGGGCGCATCGGCCAATCTGCTGTCCATTGGAGCCGTGGATTTCGGGATCCTGGTGGATGGCGCCGTAGTCATGGTGGAGAACATCTTCCGGCAGATCGCGACGCGCAAGGGCACGTCGTTCACGGTGGTCGAGATCATCCGCGACGCCGCCGCCGAGGTGGACCGGCCGCTGTTCTATTCGGTAGCAGTAATCGTCGCCGGTTTCCTGCCGATCTACGTGCTGGCCGGGCCGTCCGGGACGCTGTTCAAGCCGATGGCTGACACGATGGTGTTCGCGTTAGTGGGGTCCCTGATGGTGACGCTGACGCTGCTGCCGGTGCTGTGTGCGTGGTTCATGCGCGCGGGCGTGCGCGAGCGGCGCAATGCGGCCTTCGAAGCCATCAGGTCCGGCTACACCAGGGGTCTGGATTTCTGCCTGGCGCGTCCATGGCAGACGACCCTGGCCGCCGCCGCACTACTCGCCGCCTCGCTGCTGCTGGTCCTAAGGATTGGCGCGGAATTCATGCCGCACCTGGACGAAGGGGCGCTGTGGGTGCGCGCGACGATGCCCTACACGATATCGTTCGACGAAGCGGCCCGGATCGCGCCGCGGGTGCGCGAGATTCTGCACTCCTTTCCCGAAGTCACTACGGTGGCCTCGGAGCTGGGCCGACCCGACGACGGCACGGATCCCACCGGATTCTTCAACGTCGAATTCTACGTTGGCCTGACCCCGTATGCGAAGTGGACCGGCCCGTATCGCCACAAATCCGGCTTGATCGAGGCGATCAACCGCAAGCTGGAGAGCTTTCCCGGTATTGCTTTCAACTACACGCAGCCGGCGGAGGACGCGGTGGACGAAGCCGAGACCGGATTGAAGAGTGCCCTGGCCGTAAAGGTCTTCGGCGCCAATCTGGAGACCCTCGAGCAGAAGGGCAAGGCCATCAAGCAGATCTTGAGCGCAGTGCGCGGGATCCGCGATGTGACGCTGGTGCGGGAACTCGGGCAGCCGAGCCTGACCATCAGGATCGATCGCGCCAGAATTGCCCGATACGGCCTGAACGTCGCCGATATCAACAGCCTGATCCAGAGCGCGATCGGAGGCGACGTGGCGACGCAGGTGGAGCAGCAGGAGAAGCAGTTCGACCTGGTCGTGCGCCTGGATCAGCAATACCGGGACAACCCGGAAGAGATCGGCAACATCCTGGTCGCGACTCCAACCGGACAGCAGATTCCGCTCAAGGAATTCGCGGCGATCGATGTGACCAGCGGCGCCTCGTTCATCTACCGCCAGGACAACTCGCGCTATATCGGGGTGCAGTTCTCGGTCGAGGGGCGCGATCTGGCCAGCGCAGTGGGGGAAGCCATACGTCAGGTCAAGGCCGGGGTCTCGTTGCCACAAGGCTACCGGCTGGACTGGGGCGGGGAGTACACGGAGTACACCGCCTCTCGCGGGCAGCTCGGCGTGATCTTGCCGCTGACGCTGGTGCTGATCTTCCTGCTGCTGTTTGCGCTGTACGGCAATTTCAAGTTCCCTTTCATCACGGTGCTGGGCGTGGCGCTGTCGGCTCCAGTCGGGGGTATCCTCGCGCTATGGAGCACTGGGACGCCACTGTCGGTGTCCTCCGGCATCGGGTTCCTGGCGCTGTTCGGGGTGTCGGTGCAGACGGCGGTGGTCTACATTTCCTATGTCAACGAGCTGCGGCACCTGGGCACGCCGCTCGTCGAGGCAACGCGCCAGGCGGCGATCCTGCGCCTGCGGCCGATCATGATGACCGCGCTGGTGGCGGCTCTCGGACTGCTGCCGGTCGCGCTCGCTACCGGCGTCGGTACCGACACGCAGCGGCCGTTTGCGCTGGTAATCGTCAGCGGCCTGTTTACCCGGCTGCTGATCAGCGTGTTTCTGATGCCGGCGCTCTATATGCTGGTCGCGCGCGCGGACGACCGCTTGCAGGTCTGACTGGAGATAGCAGCCGAGAACTCAATCCGCAAAGTTTGGCTTGGGTCCGCGCGCCTCCGCTTGCGTCGCTGCAGGCGCAGGCGCGGGCGCGGGCGCAGGCGCAGGGGCATGGGCGGGATGGGTGTTGCGCGCGGGCAAGGCGGGGAGAGGGGACACGCCGTAGGGCAGCAGGCGATCCGTCTCCGCTTTCACGACCGCGTAGCATTCGCAGCACAGCGCCTCGAGCTTAGGCCTGTCCAGGACCGTGATCCGGCCGCGCTTGTACTGGATGACGCCGAGATCTTGCAGGTGACCGGCCGATTCCGTGACCCCTTCGCGACGCACGCCGAGCATGTTGGCGATCAACTCCTGGGTCATCGTCAGCGTATTGCCGGGCAGCCGATCGAGGGATAGGAGCAGCCAGCGGCAAAGCTGCTGATCGATCGAATGGTGACGGTTGCAGACGGCGGTCTGCGCCATCTGGGTGATCAGGCACTGCGTATAGCGCAGGATGACGACCAGAAACTCGCCGTGACGATCGAATTCGGCCTTGAGTCGCGGACGTGGCATCCGGTACGCGCTGCCGGCACTCTGTACGACTGCGCGGCTCGGAGTGCTCTCGCCTCCAAGGTACAAGGAGACGCCTACCAAGCCTTCATTTCCAACGACGGAGATTTCGGCGGAAGCACCATTCTCCATGACGTAGAGGAGCGAAACGATCGAATCAGTCGGGAAGTAGACGTAGCGCATCGAATCCCCGGCCTCGTAGACAACCTCGCCCAGTCTGAATGGCACCAATTCGAGGCTCGCGGAAAAGCTGCCGAGCACGCTCGGCGACAGCGCCCGCAGAAGGTGGTTCTGCTGCGGGCTGTGTGGAGCAAACATCGATCCCATCTGATTCCCGACCGGGCGACGACGCGCCGAAACTGAGGCTGCCATGGTGACGAAGACCCGATCCGGTATCGGTGCGCTACCGCACTGAGACCCCTTCGGACCTGGCCAATGCCGCGTAGCCATGCATCCCGGCTGCCCCGTGCATCAGGTTTCGGCAGGCGCATCGCGCGCCAATACCGCATCTGTCTGCGTGCCTCCAGGCGACTGAAGCACGACGTCATAGCCCAGCTTTTCCGCGACGCGGAAGGAGCGATGGTTGTCGCGGTGAATGATGCACACCGTACGACGCGACTGAAACTGCGCATCACCCCACGCCACGACAGCCTTCAGTGCCTCCGTCGCGTACCCGTTGCCTTGCGCCCAAGGCGCCAGCACCCAGCCGAGTTCCGGCATCCCCTCCAGTGCCAGTGTCAAGGGTCGCATGAAATTGGCGAATCCAATTTCGCCGATGCATCGGCCGGAGACTTTCTCTTCCACGGCCCAGTAGCCATATCCCAACAAGGCCCAGTGCCCTCGATAGCCGAGCATCCTGAGCCAGGTACGCTGCGGTGAGGACGGCTCTCGAATCGTATAGCGAACTACTTCCGGCTCGGACCAGATCGCAGCGCAGTCCGCAAAATCATCGACTCCATGGCCCCGGAGGCGCAATCGCTCGGTTTCAATTACGGGAGCCGCTGTGACCTGAGCGGATCGCATGAACGTTTTCATGACGATGATTCTACCGCGGCGGATCCGGCCACTCACGGTGTTGCGGCTGGAGATCTGAGGAGCGCGCGGGCGGCGCTCATGCCCGCAGCTTTCCCCCGTTACGCGAGCAGTCGCCAGTTTCCGGTCATCGCCGCGTCGTCCGGCTCCGCCGGCTCTCCCAGCGACTGCCGGATGATTGCGAGCAACTCGGCGTTATCCACGGGCTTTCGCAGATACACATTGGCACCCGCCGCGATCGAGCGCACCCGATTGGCCTGCACGTCGCGAGCGGAAACCACGATTATTGGAATGACGGACAGAGCGGGGTATCGCTTGATCCGTTCCATCACCACGTAGCCATCGCCGCCCGGAAGGCCCAGGTCCAGAATGATCAGATCCGGCACCTGCTTGCGGGCCTCGGCGAGCGCGGCGAGCGCGTCGCTGGCAAAAAAGGTGTCATAGCCGTTGGCCTTCAGGCGCACATTCATGGCCTGACGCACGTCCGGATCGTCATCGACGATAAGAATTCGCTTATTAGCCATTTGCAACCATCCTTAGGGAGAGTTCGTGGTTTATCTGCTGCTCAAGCGCGCCAGCAATGCTGTTCAGTGAGTCGTCCATCATATCGACGGCGCTTCGCCTGGCCATCGCGAGTGGCCGGTGCGAGCTCGATAGTGTCAGGCCCGCCGCTCTGGCAGGCTCACTAGCCTTGAATTGCGTGCGAATCCGGCTGGACAACGACTCGGCGCCGTCGGCATCGCTCACCGCCACGATGAACATCAGCTCCGCTGCACCCGCGGAACTCACTTTCGGCAGCAGCACGTCCCGATCCGAATGCAGACATTGCTGCATCAGGTCCCGCACCCCCTGCGTGTGCTCCGAGCGCGCCTCGTCCGACAGCCAGCCGGTCTCGGAGCCGAGTTCGACGATGATGAGGGTGACGGTCCGTTGTGAACCGGACATCCTCTTGATGATCGGGGCAATGAGGTTCGGCAGGGAGAAGATGGGCAGGGTCACAGACAGTACCGCACCCTGTCCTGGCGCCGCCCCAGCCCAGATCTGTCCTCCCTGGCGCGTTACCAGCTCCTTGCAGATATACAACCCCAGCCCGAGGCCTTTGCGGCCTGCCAGCGAATCGTCGGGTACCTGAAAAAGTCGCTCAAAGACCCGATCCATCATTTCCAGTTTGATCCCGCATCCCGTGTCCAAGACGCGTAACACCAGCATGTTCGAATCGGTTTCGAATACTCGGCACTGAACCGTCACGGATCCGCCGGCCGGAGTGAATTTGATCGCATTGTCGATCAGTATGATGAGGATCTGCCTGATTCGCGTCGGGTCGGCGCATGCCAACGCCAGTTCGCTCTCAATATCCACCGCCAGTGTGATTCCCTTCGCGGTGGCAGCACCCTCAAGAGTGTTGACCGCATAGGCGACGGCCGCGGCCATCGAAGTACGCTCCGGCTCGATGGTCAATTGGCCTGCCTGAACCCGCGTGACCTCGAGCAGGTCGCCGATCATCGCCTGCAGCTGCTTTACGTTTCTCATGGCAATGGCCAGGTATTGCTGTTGTTCTTCGTTGACGTCGCCGGCCAGCTTGTCCATCAGAATGCTCACGAACTGATAAATTGCGTTCAGCGGGGATCTCAGCTCGTGCGACACGTGCGACAGGAACTCGTCCTTGAATTGTAGCTGATGGACCCGGATCAGGTCGGTTTCGGACTGCATGCGATTTCGCTCAATGGCATGGCGCAACGCGCGGGGAAGCGCGCGATTCTCGATCTGCCCTTTGATCAGGTAATCCTGCGCTCCTTCCTTCATGGCCTCAGCGGCCAGCGCCTCGTCATCCAGTCCCGTCAGCACGATGACGGGCACGCCGGGCGCTACGGCTCGTGCCCGACGGATCGTGTCCAGACCGTGACCATCCGGTAACCCTAAGTCCAGCAGCACGACGTCGACAACGTTTTTGGCCAAGTACGCCAGTGCATCACTTATGCGCAGCAGGTGGGTCACCTTGAAGCTGCCGGGACGCTCGTTGCTGAACATTTCGTGCAGCAGACGTGCGTCTCCGGCGTTGTCCTCCACCACCAGGACTTGCATCGGGTGTTTCATGATTGCCGGGAGGCGCGCGGCAGCTTCACGACTGACAGCCAGAAATGATCGATGCTTTGAACGACCTTGAGGAAGCCTTCAAGATCCACCGGCTTGGTGATATAGCAGTTCGCATGCAGGCTGTAGCTCTTGAGGATGTCGAGGTCTGAGGCCGAGGTCGTCAGTATCACCACCGGGATGCTTCCGAGCGACGCACTCTCCTTGATCTCCTTGAGCACCTCGCGTCCGTCTTTTTTGGGAAGATTCAGATCGAGCAGGATCAGGTCCGGGCGAGGGGAGTCGGCAAACGGCGATTCGTGACGCAGAAACGCCATGGCCTGGACGCCATCAGATACCACGTGCAGGCTGATATGCACCTTGGCGTCCTTGAGGGCCTCCCGTGTCAGTCTGACGTCGCCGGGGCTGTCCTCGACCAGCAGAACGTCGATGGTGGCCGGGGGCGCTTTGTTCAAGGTCGTCATGCAACGAATCCCTCCGGAAGCGAGAAGTGGAAGGTCGCGCCGCTACCGAGCTGCGAATCGACCCAAATGCGGCCACCGAGCCGTTCTACCGTCTTCTTGCAGATAGCCAGGCCTATTCCCGTGCCGTCGAAGGCATCGGATTTGTGCAGCCGCTGGAACAGCACGAAGATCCTGTCGAAATAGAGCGGTTCGATTCCGATGCCATTGTCCTGTACCGAGAACGTCCAGCCGCTGGCATTGCTCTGCACGGCGGAAATGTGCACTCGGGGATCCTCGGCGCTCCGGTACTTGATGGCGTTGCCGATCAGGTTCTGAAAGATCTGCGCCAGCTGGGTATGGTTGGTGCGCAGCGTCGGCAGGGGGTCGTGGGTCACCGAAGCGCCACTTTCCTCAATGGCCACGCGCAGATTGCTCAGTGATGCGTCCAGCGCGCCCTGGCTCGAAACATTGCGCAGCTCCTGCCCGCCCCCTCCGGCCTGCGAATAGGCCAAAAGATCCCGAATCAGATGATGCATTCGGTTGACTCCGTCAACCACAAAGCCGATGAAATCGTCGGCGTCCGCATCCAATCTTCCCTTGTAGCGTTTGGCCAGCAGCTCAGTGAAGCTCGCCACCATCCGCAGCGGCTCCTGCAGATCGTGCGACGCCACATACGCAAAATGCTCGAGTTCGGCGTTGGATCGCTTCAGTTCCCCGACCGTCCTGATCAAATGTGCTTCGTCTCTCTTGCGGTTGGTAATGTCACGAACGGCCGCAGTCACCAGGATGCCGTCGGCGCCTTCGAGCGGACTCAACATCATCTCGATCGGAAAGCTGCTGCCATCCTTGCGCCGACCGATGAGCTCGATTCCGGTACCGATCTGCTGTGCCAAGGCGTCGGCAGCGGAGCGGGTGCCATCGGCAATGAGTCGCTCCGCGAAGCCTTGCGGGATCAGGTTCGTGATGGGCTGCCCGAGCAGTTCGTCGCGGTGATATCCGAACTGCTTTTCGGCCTGTAGGTTCAAGAGCACGATCTCCCCGGCCTGGTTCACGACGACCATCGCGTCAGGCGCCGCCTCCAGCAGACCCCGATAGCGCGCTTCGTTGTCCTGGCGTTCTGTGATATCGCGGCTCATCTCGTAGTAGCCGCTCAATTCTCCACCGGGGCCGCGTGTCGCCGCGATCACCAGAGTCGCAAGGAATGGAGTGCCGTCTTTACGTACCCGCCACTGTTCCGCCTCGAAGCGGCCGTTCTGCGCCGCAAGCCGTAGCTGAAGTTCCGGCTTGCCCTGGTCTATATCCTCCTGCGCATAGAAGCGCGAGAAATGCTGACCCAGAATCTCCGCGGCCGTGTAGCCCTTGAGGCGTTCGGCGCCGGAATTCCAGGAGGCGACGTTCCCATGGGTGTCGAGCACGAAGATCGCGTAGCTCTGGAGACCGTCTATGACGATGCGCAGGTGCTCTGCCGTGTCGTATAGCTGCCTCTGGGCTTGTCGCTGCTTTCGGTGGCAGCGCTGCGACCACCAGGCCGCGGCGAGAAGCAGTAGTGCCGAGATGCTGCCGAGAATCAAGGGTGTCCACGGCTGCGCAGCGGTTGGCATCGTGGCGGCGACGCGGCGACAGGGCGTCGCGTGTATCGGAGTGAAAGCGGTATTGTATTGATGGATATTGACCTTAAGGTTCCTGCTCGACGCCTGCCTGATGCATATCGAGCCGCGGGAACCTGCGGAGGTGATTCAACCATCAATCGTAGGCCGCGGTCCGTGCGGGACTGGGCACGTTACGAATTGATAGTCAAAGATAAATGGACCAGTAGCGGCCACCGCTGGCGTTGCGGCGCACCAAAGTACTGCCGTCGTTGCTGGCAGGGCCGCGTACGGCAGGCGAAAGCGGCCGTGCGCGGATCGAGCCGCTGCCCTCAGGAGGAGTTGCGCAGGCGACCTGTGCCTGCAACGCGCTCTAGGCTGTGACCGCGGTGTGTGGTCGATAGGTTGCTATTGTTCCACTGCACTCGCCAGTTGTGTTCACTGACGCGTTGCAGGATGACGCCGCTTGCCGGCGCGGCGGTATCGGCGCCATAGGCGTTGTAGCGGACAGTGTCGCCGACTTTCAGCGACGATTCAGCGCGGCTTTCCATGCGTTTCCTCGGTAATGAGCCATTGTGCGCCGCCGGCGAAAGGAATTCGCTGCGCTTGGCCACGCTTTGTCACATCCAGTCTGGACTTCCATCACAGCGGTGATGTGTGCGCGGCGTACGACTGCGCTCAATGAGCGAACACGGACAGGTCGAAGGCCTGCGCCATCGCCGCATAGCCGGCATTGGCCGGATGAAGGTGATCTCCGGAATCGTAGTCGGGCCGCAGGCGCTGCGGATGAGCCGGATCGCGGGTTGCCAGATCGAAGTCGACTACGGCGTCGAAGGCTCCGGCATGACGGATCCAGTCATTCACGGCATTGCGGATGCTCTCGCCCTCGGGCCTGGCATAGGGCGCCCCCTCATACGGCGGCACCGTGCCGCCAGCGACTTTCAATCCGTGCGTATGGGCGCGCTCAATTAATTGCCGGTAGCCTCCGATCAGTTCATCGGGCGTCACCGGATCGATATCGGCGCGTCCGATATCGTTGATGCCGAGCAGCACGACGACCCAGCGGGCCCCGGCCTGACCGAGCACATCGTGATCGAACCGCGCCAGCGCGCTCGCCCCGGTTTCCTGGTGCAGCAGCCGGTTGCCACCGATTCCCATATTGGCCACGGCGATATTGGAGGTGCGCACATCGGCGGCGAGTCTGCGGCTCAGCACCGCTGGCCAGGAGCGATCGGCGTCCGGCGTCGAGCGCCAGCCTTCCGTGATCGAATCCCCAAACGCGACGAGCACGGATGCCGTCGGAGGCGCCAAGACATCGATGCCGGCGAGCCAGTAATAGTTCGGAGTCATGATTGGATCGGCGATTTCCGCAGCACTGGTCTCATCGCCTGACTTCGACACATAGCTGGTGTGCACGCCGTTGTGCGCCGACGGCGCGCCGGTGTCCTGCGGCAGGTACAGGCTGACCGCGACATCCGTCTGGGCCGGAATCGACAACGCCACCGGATCGCTGACCAGCACCATGCCGGGACCGATGCTCACCTGCGGCTTGCCATTGAAGAGTACGGGACGATCCGAGCCCGGAACGATCGCGGATCCTGACTGGCGCAGCGCGACATGCACGCCGCCAATGAGCACCTGGCCGCTCTGGAATGGGGCGTTGAGTCGGATTCGGAGCCGACTGCCCGCAATGCTAGTGTGCGCGATCATCCGCACGGTCTGGTCATGGAAGCCATGACGCATGATCTCGAAGGCGACCGGATCCATGCCGCGCGGCGCGCCGGGGGCTGGTTGCGGCGGAGGGATTGCGGGCAGCGCCCTTGGAACCATCGGCTGTGGATCGGTCCAGGTCGTGACCCAATGTTCGGTTGCGGCGCCGGCTCGCGTCGCAGCCAGTATCGTCCATGCCAGGAGGCAACAGATCTTCATGCAGTCGCTTCTCATTTGGTGTCGTGGCACCGTTATCATAGGGATATAGATGGGCAGCTACCACCATGTCTGAAGCATGAAGCTCGAGATTCCCGACCGTGAATTCGCCGGCCTGATCTTCGATTGCGACGGTACGCTCGCCGACACGATGCCGTTGCACTACCGCGCGTGGACCCGATTGCTCGACGATCTGGGCACGCCGTTCCCGGAGGAACTGTTCTACAGCCTGGGCGGCAAGCCGAGTGAAACAATACTCGAGCTGCTGCGCGATCAGCACGGCGCGAGCGTGCCCGATGTGTCCGGGTGCGCGGCACGCAAGGAAGCCTATTTCGTCGAACTGCTGCACGAAGTGCGACCGATCGAGCCCGTGCTGCGGTACGCGCGCGAATGGCGTGGCCGCCGGCCGCTCGCGGTGGCTTCGGGCGGATACCGCAGTAATGTCGAACTCACGCTGGAGGCGATCGGGATCCGCACCTGGTTCGACACGCTCGTGTGTGTCGAGGACTACGGGCGGGGCAAGCCGTTTCCGGACGCGTTCCTCGAAGCCGCTCGAAGGATGCAGGTGCCGCCTGAGCAGTGCCTGGTGTTCGAGGACAGTCCACTCGGTATACAGGCCGCCGAGGCGGCAGGCATGCAATGCGTGCTGGTGCCGCGAACGGACGCGCGCTAGTCGACGTGGCGGTGGTTCGCCAGCGTCGCGGACAGCAGATCCAGCTCCAGTTCGATATGACGTCGCGCTTCATCCTTGAGCTCGCCGTCGCGGTGCAGGGCGTTGATCAGGTCCCGCTCGGCGCAGATCAGCAGGTAGTCGATTTCGTCGGCGCGCTGCGAGGGTGCGTGGTGATCCTCGTGGCGCCGTTGAAAGTGCTTCAGCCGCGCCTGATACTGCGCGCGCAATGGTGCCACCACGGGCTCGGGTAGCGAGCGCTCCACGACCAGTTGATCCAGTCGCGCGAGCGCACCTTCAATGGCACGACGCCGCACCGCCGTTTCCTCGATCAGATCGGCCTGCCGCTCGTGCTTGCCCGCATGGGACAACTTGAGCGCGCGCACCAGGCTCGGGAGCAGCAGGCCCTGGCCGACCAGGGTTACCAGAATCACGGCGAAGGTCAGAAGGATGATCAGTTCACGATCCGGAAAGGGAGCGCCAGTCCGGGTCGCGAACGGTATCGCGAGCGCCGCGGCCAGCGAGTCGATGCCGCGCACACCGGTGAAGGCGAGCAGGAATACCCAGGTCCACGGCGGTGCCGGATCGGCGCGCGCGATTGCCGCGGACAGCTTGCGCGGCAGATAGGTAGCCGGAAACACCCACAGGAAGCGGGTCGCTATGATGGCCAGGCAGACCACCGCGGCCGAGCTGAGCAGCAAGTGGGGCGGAAAGGCATGCGTGCCGAGGAGCAGAGCCCGCGCCTGCAGTCCGGTCAGCAGGAATAGAATGCCCTCGATCAGATAGGTGGTGATGTCCCAGAAGAAGATCCCCTGCAATCGGGTCGCGGCACTGATCAGCCGCGGGCCGTTCCAGCTCACGTACAGTCCGCACACCACTGCGGCCAGCACTCCGGAACCGCCCAGGAAGTAGGGCGGCCAATAGGCGATGAACGGCGTCAGCATCGAGAGCAGAATTTCGATCTGTGGATCTCTGATCCAGCGGCGCAGCCGCAGCAGCACCCAGCCCACACTCAGTCCCCAAATCAGCTCTCCGACGACGATCGCAGCAAAGGTTCCGGCGGCCTTTTCGACCGAGAAGCTCCCGGCCACGACGGCGGCCACCGCGAAGCGGTACAGGATCAGCGCGGTTGCGTCATTGGCGAGACCTTCACCCTCGAGTATGACCCGGATGCGCCGTGGGATCTGCATGCGGCGCGCGATGGACAATGGGGCTACTGCATCCGGAGGGGAGACTATCGCTCCGAGTACGAAGCCCACCGCCCATGGCAGTCCGAGCAGCCAGTGGGTCGCGGCGGCGGCCGCGACGGTCGTGAATGCCACGCAACCGACCGCGAGCAGCGAGATCGGACGCAGGTTGAAGCGGAACTCCCGCCAGCTCATCTGCACGGCGGAGATGTAGATGACCGGCGGCAGCACCAGCAGTAGCACCAGCTCCGGCGCGAGCTGCACTGTGGGCAGCCCTGGCAGCAGCGCGAGCACCACGCCGGTGAGCACCAGCAGGATGGCCGGCGGAATCTTCAGCCGGTTGGCCATGATCCCTACCGCGGCGATGATGCCGAATAGCATCACGACGATCAGAATCGCATAGCGGATATTCATGCGCCGATCTTGCCACGCATTAATTGCGCATGGTACGTTGACCGCCATGACTTCCAGCCGCCCGCTGACGACAATCTTCCGTGCGCTGCTGCTACTGCGCCGCCCGGCGCAGTAACCCCACGCGCCAACCGTCGGCGCTCACAAGACGGCCGCTGCCAACCCCTGACCGGGGATTCATCCGTCTCGAGTTTCACACCGCGTGAACGAGGGTGTCATGCTGCAGAATCCTGCGTCCAAGTACCATCCGTTTCCTCCCGTCGAACTGCCGGACCGGCGCTGGCCTTGCGGTCGCATCATCTCCCCGCCAATCTGGTGTTCCACGGATCTGCGCGACGGCAACCAGGCGCTGTTCGAGCCGATGAACCGCGAGTGCAAGCTGCGGCTGTTCGAATTGCTGGTCGCGATCGGATTCCGGCACATCGAGGTTGGCTTCCCAGCGGCCTCGCAGATCGACTTCGACGTAGTGCGCGCGCTGATCGAGACGCGGGCGATTCCGGAGCATGTGACACCGATGGTGCTGACCCAGGCGCGCGAAGACCTGATTCGTCGCTCGGTCGAGAGCCTGCGGGGCGCAACCCGCGCCATCGTGCACGTCTACAACGCGACTTCGCCGCTGTGGCGCCGGGTCGTATTTGGACTCAGCACCGAGCCGGATGGACTGTGGGAGGTGCCGTACCTGCCGATCGATCCCCACGACGTGGGCCGTAACTACGAGGGAATCATCCGCATCAACAGTCAGTCCGGAAAGGGCGGCATCGCCTACCTGCTCGAGCGCGATCACGGCGTCGTGATGCCGCGACGCATGCAGGTGGAGTTCAGCGCGATCGTGCAGGCGCAGACCGATGCGGCAGAGAAGGAGATGTCGACGGCCAGACTCTGGGAGTTGTTCGAAGCGACGTACCTGCGCGCCGACGCGGCGCTGCAATACCAGGGCCATCATCTATTCGAGGACGGGGCGGAGCAGGGTATCGAGATCGAGGTCTTGAGCTTCGGCACAGCGCACCGGCTGCGGGGAAGCGGCAGCGGTCCGATCGACGCCACGATCGCGGCGCTCGGGCTGCCTGTGCGCGTGGACAGTTACGAGGAGCGCGCGCTCGGACACGGCGCCGACGCCGCCGCGATTGCGCTGATCGAGATGGCGCGGGAAGGGCGCCCGGGGAGCTGTTTTGGTGTCGGCCGGCACCGCAATATCGTAACGGCCTCGATCCTGGCGATCCTGAGCGCCGTCCGCCGGCTGGGGGTCGACTCCAATGTGTGGCCGCGTACAGACCCGAGCATGGCCGGCTGCAATGATCGCAGCCAGTCATAAACGCAGGCGAGGATAGCAATCATGAAGGCTCTCATTCTTGGCGCGATGCTGGTCGCCGGCGGGACCTGCGGGTCCATGGTCATGGCGGATTCGCCGACTGACTCCGATACCTCCCACCCCGGGACCTTCGTGAAGGATTCGGTCATCACGACCAAGGTCAAGGCACAGCTGGCGGCAAAACACATGGCGACCTTGACCGACATTCAGGTCGACACCGACAACGCGGGCGTGGTGTGGCTGAGCGGCAAGGCGCCGACCAAGGACGCCAGCGATCTGGCCGAATTGATCACCAAGGACACTAGCGGCGTCCGCAGCGTCCACAACAGGATCGTGGTGCAGAACTAGGCGTCAGCTCACCGGCCACAGCCAGCCGAAGGTGCCGGCGGTCAGCGCGCCGTAAATGACGCCGTCGACCGCGGAACGGATAGTGAGGCCCCAGCCGCGCCCATACCAGATCGATAGCTGAGCCAGCGCCAGCGAGTACCCGGCCACCGCCGTGGTGCCTACGAACTGGAACACGTGCAGGTAGTGGGCGCCCGGCGGCAGCGCGCGTCCGGCCACGTAGCCGGCGAATATCGACACCACGATCGAGTAGATGAACCACTGCAGCAGGCTCCCGCCCATGCTCCAGGGGCCGTTCGGGCGGACCGTCATGACGATGACGGGACCCTGGCGCATGCGCTCCTGAAACGCCGGCGTCTTCATCTCCTGCATGCCACTGGCACGGGGAATCATGTAATCGCCGGGTGGCAGGGCCAGTGGACGCAGGGCGTCCACGATCTTGTCCTCTGCGGCGAGCTTCGGGTAGTCACCGTGGTGCCAGGGCAGCGCCATGTGGATGACGGAGCTGGCGAAGAATACGATGACTGCCGACAGGAGAATCGGTACCCAGACTGCCCCCAGGCTGACCATGGCGTGCTCCGCTGAAAATCCGGCCGCTACGCTACACCCGCATCGGTCGCTGGGAAAGGCCGCATGGATTCGAGGGTGGCCATGAACGCCTGTCCCCACCGTCCTCCGTGCCCCGGCTGTCCGCGCTTTGGTGAACCCGGGATCGCCCCTGCGACGCAGGCTCTTCTTGACGCACTCGCCCGCGCCCACGGTCTGCCGGTGGCCGGGGTAGTTTCCGGGTCCAGCAACGGTTTCCGGCTGCGGGCGCGCCTCGCGATTCGCGGGCGCCTGGGATCACCGAAGCTCGGGCTGTTCGAGCTGGGCACGCACAGGGTCGCGCACATTCCGAACTGCAGCGTCCAGCATCCGCTGATCAACCGGGTCGCCGGCGTCGTGCGCCGTGCGCTCGTCGATGCGCGTGTAACGAGTTACTCGGAGCGGGTCCATCAGGGCCTTGCGCGCTACCTGCAGGTCGTCGTCGAGCGTAGTTCGCAGACCGTTCAGGTGGTTCTGGTCGCGAACAGCCCGACGCCGGAGCCGCTCGCCGCGTGCCTCGATCTCATTCGCGAGCGGCTCGGACCGGAACTGCATAGCCTCTGGTTCAACGCCCAGTGCGAGCCGACGAACACCATTCTCGGTCCAATTTTCCATCGTTGGTGCGGTCCGGCCAGTGTCGTCGAAAGTTTCGGCGGCGCGCCAGTGCACTACACGCCGGGATCCTTTGGGCAGAGCAACCTGGAAATTGCGGAACGCCTGATCGACCATCTGCGCGACGATGTCCCGGCCGGCGCCCAGGTCGCGGAATTCTATGCCGGCGTCGGCGCGATCGGCCTGTCGCTGCTACCGCGCGTGGGCGCGCTCGCCCTGAATGAAATGAATCCGCATTCGCTGCAGGGTCTCGAACTCGGACTGGCCGGTCTCGATCCGGCGGTACGGGCGCGCGTGTCGGTGCATACCGGTCAGGCGGGGGCGGCGTTGGGAATGACTGCGGGCGCCGAGATCGTGATTGCCGACCCGCCGCGCAGGGGCCTGGAGGGCGGGCTGGTCGAGCATTTGAAGACGGATTCGCCGCAGCGCCTGTTGTACGTCAGTTGCGATCTCGAATCGCTGGTCGCAGACACCGCGGCGCTGGTCGGGGGCGGGCGGCTCCGCCTCAGTGCGCTGACTGCCTTCAATCTGCTGCCTTTCACCAATCACGTCGAAACCGTCGCGCGCTTCGAGCGCGTCTAGCCAAAAGCCTGCAGACCGGTCTGGGCTCGCCCGAGTATGAGTGCGTGCACATCGTGGGTACCCTCATAGGTATTGACGGTCTCCAGGTTCTGGGCGTGCCGCATGACGTGGTATTCACTCTGGATGCCGTTGGCACCGTGCATGTCGCGCGCGAGGCGCGCGATGCCGAGCGCCTTGCCGCAGTTGTTGCGCTTGATCAGGGACACCATCTCCGGTGCCGCACGACCGGCATCGATGAGCCTGCCGGTCCGCAGACAGGCTAGCAGGCCGAGCGCGATTTCCGTCTGCATGTCGGCGAGCTTGGCCTGAAACAGCTGCGTCTGCGCAATCGGGCGGCCGAACTGAACCCGATCGAGCCCATACTGCCGCGCCCGGTACCAGCAATCCTCCGCCGCGCCCATGACTCCCCACGCGACTCCGTAACGCGCCAGGTTCAGGCAGCTGAACGGTCCCTTCAGGCCCTCCACCCCCGGCAGCAGCGCGTCTTCCGCGACCTCCACACCATCCATCACGATCTGTCCGGTGATCGATGCGCGCAGCGAGAGCTTGCCTTGAATGGCCGGGGCCGACAGGCCCGGCAATCCCCGGTCCAGCACGAAGCCGCGAATGGCGCCGGCGTGCGCGGACGACCTGGCCCAGACGATGAACACGTCCGCGATCGGACTGTTGGAGATCCAGGCCTTCGAGCCGGTCAGACGGTACCCACTCCCGCTCTTCTCCGCGTAGGTGCTCATGCCGGAAGGATCGGAGCCGGCGTCGGGCTCGGTCAGTCCAAAGCAGCCCACCAGAGTCCCGGCAGCGAGCCCCGGCAGGTAGCGCCGGCGCTGGGCCTCACTGCCGTATTGGAAGATCGGGTACATCACCAGTGAGGACTGCACACTCATCATCGAGCGCAGTCCGGAGTCGACGCGCTCGATCTCCCTGGCAACCAGTCCGTACGCGACGTACGAGCAGCCGGAGCCGCCGAACTCGGTGGGCAACGTCATGCCCAGCAGCCCCAGCTGCCCGAAGCTGCGGAACAGGCCGGGATCCGTGCGCTCGTGCAGGTAGGCTTCCGCGATGTGCGGCTGCAGCTGCCCCTGGGCGAAGGCACGCGTGGAATCACGGATCAGGCGTTCCTCGTCGCTGAGCTGCTCTTCGAGCAGCAGCGGATCGCTCCAATCAAAAGCAGCCGATAGCGTCATCGTGCTTCACTCCCGATGCGAACGCGGGGCGCCGGATGCTGGCGGCAGTATCCGGTACCATCGCCACATCGATCAAGGTGTGCACGA
>CAZGVE010000006.1:104205-122119 GCA_964528845.1 uncultured Steroidobacteraceae bacterium
GGGCAGCCTGCCGATGCTGCTCGCTGGACTTGGACTCAGCTGCGCGTTGCTGCGCCGGCCTCGCGCAGCGGTGCTCCCGGCTCCAGGGCGCCCTACCTAGGGTCTTAGGGCAGTTCGTCGAAGCCCCCGATCGCGCCAGCGTCTGGTGCGGCATCCGAAGTCGTCTCCCGCATCACTAGCGTCGCCTGCAGCCCCGCGTCGCGGGCGGCTTCGATCTCCCCCGGATGGTCGGAGAGGAACAGAATGCAGCTTGCCGGCTCGCCGATGCGGCTCGCGATCGCCCGATAGGATCGGCTATCGAGCTTCGAACCCGTCGTAGTATCGAAGTATCCCGCGATCAGCGGTCTCAGGTCTCCATGGGTGCTGTGCCTGAACAGCAGTTGTTGCGCCTCCACGGAGCCGGAGGAGTAGATATGGACTGGCACTCCGCTCCGATGCCAGCGACGGATCGCGCGCACCGCGTCGTCGTAGAGATGGCCGCGCAGCTCGCCGCTTTCGAAACCCTGCCGCCAGATCTTTCCCTGCAGCGTCTTGAGGGGAGGGTGCTTCCGGTCCTCGTCCATCCAGCGCAGCAGCACCGCGATCACCTGCGGCGTGTCCAACTCGGGATGGCCTTCCGTCCGGCGCACCTGATCCAAAATGCCGGCGAGGGCAGCTTCGTGGGTCCGAACGTAGTCTGCGAGATGCCACCGTGCGAACGGGAACAGCTGCTCCTTGACGAACGCGAGGCTGCTGATCGTCCCTTCGATATCGAGAACGACGGCGCGCGGCTGGACCGTGCTGGTCACGCCGCCTGACGATCGAATGCGGGGAACAGGCCGGCGATGGCGGCGCCAGTGTATCGAGCGATCCAACCGTCCGGTCGTGTAAAGAGCCGGATCACGGTGAAGCAGGGCGATGCACCCATGTCGAACCAGTGACGCGTGCCGGCAGGCACGGCGATCAGGTCGTTGCGCTCGCAGAGCAACATGAACACCTGGGCATCCAGGTGCAGGTAGAACACGCCGGCACCCTCGACGAAGAAGCGCACCTCGTCGTCATCGTGAATGTGCTCGCTCAGGAATCGGCTGCGCAGCTCGGCCCTGTCGGCATTGTCGGGCAGACAGCGCATGACATCGACCGAGCGGTAGCCGCCGTCCTGGATCAGGCGCGCTATGTCCGCGTCATAGGCTTCCAGTACGGCTTTCTCGTCCGTGGTTGGCGGCAGCACGCTGGTGGCATTCCATCGCTCGAAGCGCACGCCAACTTGGCGTAATGAAGCCGCTATCTGCGCGCCGTCCTGGCTGTCGAATCGCACCGTTGACGGGTCGTCGTCGGCATAGATCGTCAATCGGCTCATCCTGCACCTCGGCGTGGCAGCTGCAGCAGCTGCAGTTCACAGGCCAACAGATGTTCCATGGCCTCCACTATGCGCTCGGCCTCCCCGACGGTGCCACCCCAGGTATAGATGCCGTGACCTCGGATGAGAACGGAGTGTGCGGGCGGCGATTCCCGGAGCCTGGTCAGCATGAGCTGTGCCAGGGTTGAAGTATCCTGCGAGTTCTCCAGTATCGGAACCACGACCCGCGCCTCATGTGTGCGGATTCCAGGCAGCGCCTTGAGCATCTCGTAACCGTCGAGTGCCAGTTGCTGTGTGTCCGGCAAATGGCGCGTCAGCGTCACGGCGGCGACCGAATGCACATGAAGCACCGCGTCGATGTCGGGATACCGCTGGTAGATGGCGGTATGCAACGGCGCTTCGGCGGACGGGGTTCGATCCTCCAGCGCGCGGCCCTGGAGATCGATCAGCATCAGGTCCGCGGGACTCAGGCGCCCCTTATGGCTGCCCGACACGGTGATGGCTATGCGCTCATTATCCACCCGGGCCGAATAGTTGCCCGAGGTGGCGGGCGCCAGGCCACGGGCGTCAAGACGCCGTCCAACGGCGATGAGATCCTGGAGGGCCAGGTCGAGCGGTAGGGTCATGTGCATCACCAGCCAGCAAGTACAGGGGATTCCGGGCCGGCTTCACCATTGGCTCGCGGGAGTGTACCTCGGCAATTGCGTGAATTCACGCCTCGGGATAGTGTCAAACACATATGCCAATATTCCGGCACCGCCAGGCCTCGTCGGCAGAGTTTCCTTCGGTTATTGCATTCCTCCCGCCAACTCAATTCGGATGTACTCGCGATACGGCGCTTTCTTGCTGGCTGCGCTGGCATCAACGGGGTGCGCTCACGGTCGGCATTATTGAAGGCATTGAGGGTGATGATCCGCCGGCCATTGTCGGAGCGGGAATCACTCTGTGGATAACGGACAGAGCCGTGGAATTTCTGCATCAGAGTCATCGCGATCCCTGCTCCGTGCAGTTGTATGCACTCAAGAGCGACGCGGCTTGGGTATCGGACAAACAGCAAATTGCCGCGGGACACATGCAATGCAATCTCAATCTGTGGATCGTGCATTTCTGGCCGGGCCCGGATCCGAGGAATCCCGACTTTGCGGCCTTCTTCGTGCAAGCCCATGCGTCGTTTCGGGACCTGCACGATGGTTTTGGCGTTGGCAGAGTGCTTCAGGAAATACCGACTGAACATATTCCTTTGATGGCAGCTGTGGGCATGCGGATCGCGCGACCGGCGACTTCGGGTCAACCGATGGCGCTGGCCACGTTGACCCGCGGGGACGCCCGGACCGACCCTGGGAGCCTGATGTCTTTCTTGTTTCTGAAGCCACCGGGCCGATTGGGTCTGAACCCGTCGGAGCAATGCATGCTTACACTGGCACTGCGCCAACTGACCGACGCCGACATTGCCGAATGCATGGGCTGTTCGCGTGACTACATTCGCAAGCTATGGTCGAGGGTGTACGACGCGTTGCAGACCCATGCGGGGCTTGCCGTTCGCGAGCGGCACGAATTGAAGAGGAGCCAACGAGGACGCGAGCAACGGCGCCTCGCGTTGGAGTTCTTCCGGACGCATTTGGAAGAATTACGGCCGGGCCGAACTTTGCGCTGATGGAGAAAGTCGACGCCGAATAGCGAACGAGCAGTACACATTTAGGGAACTGCGCTGGGGCAGACCGAACCATAGACTTGCCCGACAATGGGCAACAACGATGGCCGCTAGCCGGCTGTACACACGTACCGCGCTGCTGGCCGGGATATTGATTCTGGCCGGTGGCTGCGCCGGGAGCGGGGGTGGGAGTGCCCCGAGCGCGGGCAGCTCGAGTCCAGGATTGCTGAGCGGCAATAGCCTGTCATCAGCGAGTGCGGCACTGCCTACGGTTGCTCCGGTGCCGGCGCCAGCGGCAGACATTAGCGGCGAAGCGCTGCTCAGTCGCATCAGCATTGTGCTAAGCCGAACCGCCACAATTGGGCAGCTGAATGCGGCTGCGCTCAAGATTGGGGCGACAGGCTTTGCGTATGCCAAGGCCAACTCGCCATACCTGACCGTGATCATTCCGCACCAATCCAGCGCGGCGGTGCTGGATACGCTGGCGCAAAGCCTGCGCGGTCAGCCGGGGATCCTGCTGGCTGTGGCCGGACGGCGGCTCGCTTCGAAGGTTCTCCCATCCAAGAATGGTTCCAGCGAACCGGTGGACGAGCTCGATCATCTCCTGGCCACGGGGTTTCCGGCAGCCTGGAACGCGTCGAAGTTGGCGCGCCAGAACTGCGCCTCGCGACCCGTGACCATAGTGATCCCGGACACTTTCATCGGTCCTCCCGACCAGGAATTGCTCACCAGCCAGCTTCCCGGTCATGCCGGTGAATTTGCCGACGCCTCCAGCATCTCTGTCACCTCTCCCACCGCCGAGGACCTGCACGGCTTTGATGTTGCCTCCATCGTCGGGGCGCAGTTCGACACCATCCGCCCAACCGGAGCCAATCCATTCCCGGAATGCTTGAAGTTCGTGCCGGTGAATCTGGCCGCATTGGATGTCTTCCAGAGTATCGAAGCCATCCGCGAGGCCGTGCAGGGTTCGGGCGGCAAGGTGATCCTCAATGCATCCGTCGGATTCAGCATTGCCCGCTGCGGGCCGGCTCACGATCAAGCCTGTGTCATCGCCGATGTGAATACGGCGCTGGTGCCTTTCATGCAGGATGAGATCGCCACACGCTTCGCCGCCGGCATCGATTGGGCGCAGTCGGCCATGCAGCCCGACGTCCTGGACGACGCACTCTTGTCCCAGGCGGCCGGCAATGAGGCCGACGAGACCACTGACAATGGCGTTCTGGGAGTCCTGTATGCCGGTCTGCGGCGTGCGCGCCTCGCATCCCCTCTGGCAATTGCCACCCAACTACCTTCCCTGCAATCGATCCTGGGGGAGGCGGATCTGTGGAGCAGTCCGCAGCCGGGTTTGCCCAGTTTTTCACTCGACCCTGCAATGATTGCGGATCTTCAGGGCGAGTTCATCTCTCAGGTCACCGATGCTGTGTCCGACCGCAATTTCACCGCCGTCGGCAGCACCACCAATGCGCCCCTGCTCGGCAATCTGGCACTCTCGACCTTCTCCAACGACGGCGCGGACCTCATGGCGGTGGGGGAGAATGTCACCGGCGTTGCCTCCATCCTCAAGGGCACCAGCTTCACCGCTCCGCAGGTCACCGGTCTCGCCGCCTACCTGTGGCTGCTGGATCCCACATTGGCGGCGGCCCCGGTGGCGGAAACCTTGAAGCTGATCCGCGCCACCTCCCGCAGCACCACCAGTGTCAGCAACGTAATCGATGCCTACGGGGCCGTCCTGGCGCTTGATGCGCGCAATCACAACCAGCTCATACGCAAGGCGCTGCTGGATGTGAACGGCGATGGCGTCTTCGATGCACAGGATCTGCAGCAGTATGCGCAGGCCTATGGGCTCGGCAATTCAAGCACTCCAGCGGTTCCGACCGACCGCGACTACAGCCGCTACGATCTGAATGGAGATGGATTGACTGGCGGGATCGCTACCGAGCGCTTTGACCTGGATGCAGGAGATGTGGATGCCAACGGCGCTCCGGTTTTTGGCAGCGTGGATGAAGTCATCGAGGGTTATCACCTCACCTTTAATGAAGCCGCGCTCTCGGACCTGCAGATCCTGTGCTACTACGCCTATTCGCCTCTGTATGTCCTTGACGGTGCTGGGCAGAACGCGCAATTGAGGACCAGCCTGCTCGGCCCGGATCGCTGCGTGGGCGCGCGCATGAACGTGCAACTGCCCGCGCACATCACCTCATCATCTACTCTGTTGACGGTGACGGTGCAGATACCCGGCGCGAGTGGCCAGTTGGTACCCGCCGCGAACATGCTGGTAGACCTGATACCCAGCTGTGCAACCGCCTCACCAATCAGTGGGCGCACCGATGCCGCCGGGGTGATCACGGCCACTGTGACCCCTACAAGCGGGTGCACGCAGGTCTCGGTCACGGTCATCGCCCGCGGTGATACCGGCACGACCGCGCTCGCCCAGCAGGTCGTCACCGCGACCGTTTCGAGCGGTCCGATCACTTTATCGGGATCGGTGAGCATCCACCGAAACCTCGACACCTCGTTCGACCAGTTGATGTCATTCACCATGACTGTCACCGTGGGAACCAATACCACCGTGGGAACAGATGGGCTGACAGTCACGCAAATCAGCGGCACGTTCTCGGAAACCTACCCGCAAACTGCTGACGGATGCCCGACCCTTACGGTCACGGATGCACAGATCGTCTCTGGCCAATTTCGAGTGGTTGGGAGCACGCATGACTTCGGGTTCGGGGCCACCGGTACGGTTACTGGAACCAATATCTGGACGGGCCAATTGGATGCAAATGGCAATCCGATTTGCGGCGGAAGCGATACGGAACCCGAGACGACGGGCTTCAATGAGATCCCGTACACGATCGTACGTGCGTCCGATGGGCACATCACGGCGCTCGACTTCACATCAAGTTCCAGCATATTGGACTCCGACCCGCCACCGCTGTTCCTGCATTACAACGCAACGGGCGAGATTACCGAGCGGCCCTGACTTGCATGTCATGAACTCAAGCATCGAACCCAGCCGTTGGTGACTGACTGCGTCGCCTGGGTCGCGTGAGTGAGCTTGTCGAGCTCGCGGTGATTCGACCGTCCGGGAAGTCGATGAGCTCGCCGAGGCGCTGTCACCGCGCCCGCGGCTGCTGGATGGCATCGCGCATGAGACCTCGGAGCGTCCTATTCGCGTCTACTTCGCATAATGTATATTATGTTAAATTACAGATAGAGTGCGGTAATGCGCTCACCGATCAGGCGCGAATGCTCCACCGTGGCAGACACGAGCGCTGAGCGCGCGAGCAAAACCGATCGCTCAACGAGTCCGAGTGTCGCGGCCGCGCGCGCGAACTCCAGGTCCTTATCGCGCCCGACGGCGAGCTTACTCAGCACCAGGTCATGGGGTTCCATGCAGCGTGCGACGATCTTGCCGACGGACACAGGTATCGCGCGTTCCTGCCAGCCCTGCGGCGCATAGGTCGGTGTCTTCAACGAGACGCCTTGTGCGTGATAGCCATACTCGATATCGAAGGAGCTGGCCTCGCCGATGACATACGAGATCTGATCAGCGATGCGCTCGTCCTCGTCGTTGGACGGGATGATATCGACATCCCGAGTGGCCGTGAGCACGCCTTCCGGCGGATCTGGCAGCACCGCCAGAATCGCCGATGAGCCGATGACGAATACCTCGGTCAGCGCAAAGCGCTCCCCGACTTCAAGGATGATGTGTTCCAGCTCACGGCGGCGCACGGTCCGAACCCGCACGCGTCGAGTTGAAGATGCTGCGCCGCGCGACGGGTGAGACGAACGCGCTCAACGGGGATTCCTTGCGCAACGCGTCCGCCATCTCCGAGGACTCGGTCATGACGCGTACCACCTCGACCAGGGGGCCTTGCAGGAGTTCTTGCCAGCGCTCGTGGTAGCGGCGGCCGTGCGGATTGGCCGCACGCAGCTTGGCCAGCCGCTCGAGCGCCTGCAGCCGCAAGTCGGGCTCACGCAAAAGTCGCCTGGCAACGCTCTCATGCATGCGCCGCGAGCGCAGCACCGCCAGATCGGTGCGCCCGCGGGCATGGTAACGCGTGGCCCGGGCGTTACCTTCGCGCAGGATAGCCCCCCGCATGCGCAGCGAATCGAGCGTACGCCACAGGGTCGGCTGACTGATGCGCGGGCGCAGCTGCAGGAGCAGCTCCTGCGCGCTCAAGCCGTCGGCGTGGAGCAGCAGCAGGTTCAATACCTTGTTTTCGAGTGCGATATTCATGCGATCTGGTGCGGAGATGCACTTGTGAATAGATAATGAATAGATTATGGCGGTTTCTTTGCGGTTCGTCCAGTGGGTAGCGCGGAACCAACGCCGCCGCCCCTGTTCGAATAGCGGAAGATCCCCGAGGATGCGTCTTACGGGGCATGGCAGCGGTTCGGGGAGTCACCAATGGCTACAGGCTGGGCGGGCGACGGCGCGGTACAAGACCAGATCGACGCAACGGTCAAGGACGGGATCAGCCGCGCGCAGCAGCGCCTGCCGCACGGAGTTTCCCTGCCCCATTGCGGCGGGTGCGGCAACGAAATCCCTGAAGGACGCCGGGCGGCATTTCCAGGAGTGCGGCTCTGCGTCATCTGCCAGGCGGATCAGGAGCGGGCGCTCACCACGTTCGCGGGCTATAACCGCCGCGGCAGCAAGGACAGCCAGCTGCGGTGACGGCCACGAAAAAGGCCATCCGGGGCGATCAATTGTCACCCCGGCGGCCCGCCCAGTCGGGCATATTGCGCGCTCACAACATTCAAGAGTGTTTCCAGGGAGCCCGGACTTCATGGCTGATCCAGCGCGCGTGACCCGATGAGCCCGATGACAGATCTCGATTCGCCGCCGTGGTATGCCCGCAGGCGTGTGCGCGTGGCGCTGGTGCTGCTCGTGCTCGTGCTCGCGATCGTGTGGATCGTGCATCACGGTACCCAGTCCAAGGGTGCCTTCGCCGGCGGCCCAGGGGGTCCCGGTGGTCCGGGCCCCGGTGGACGCGGCGGCCCCGGAGGCATGGACGCCCCGATCGCGGTCGCCGTGGCGAAGGCGGTGAAGGGCGACATGCCAGTCATCATCCCTGCCCTGGGGACGATCACCCCGCTGGCGACCGTCACGGTGAAGACCCAGATCGCAGGCCAGCTGGTTCAGGTCGCCTTCAAGGAAGGCCAGATGGTCCATGCCGGGGATTTCCTCGCGCAGATCGACCCGCGGCCCTACCAGGCGGCGCTGGATCTGGCGCGAGGCAACCAGCGGCGCGACGAGGCGCTGCTCGCCAACGCGCGCGTCGACGCGGCCCGCTACCAGGGTCTGCTGGCCGAGGACTCGATCGCCAAGCAGCAGCTGGACACTCAGGTGGCACTGGTCGAGCAGTACACGGGAACTGTGGCCGCCGATCAGGCGCAGGTCGCCGCGGCGCAAGTGAATCTGCAGTACACCCATATTGTCTCACCCGTCACGGGCCGTGTCGGCCTGCGCCAGGTCGACGCCGGCAACTACGTGACGCCGGGGGACTCGAGCGGACTGGTCGTCGTGACACAGCTGCAGCCGATTACCGCGATCTTTCCGGTGCCGGAGGACAACGCCTCGATGATCCTGCGGCGCCTGCACGAGGGAGCCGCGTTGACGGTCACGGCCTACGACCGCACCAGCACCACGAAGCTCGCCGTCGGCAGGCTGCTGACCGCCGACAATGAGATCGACCCGACCACCGGCACCATCAAGCTGCGGGCCGAGTTCGAGAACAAGGATGGCCTGCTGTTCGCCAACCAGTTCGTCAATATCGAGCTGCTGCTCGACGTACAGCACGACCAGATCATCGTCCCGAGTGCAGCCGTGCACCGCGGTGCACCGAATGGCGCCTCCGCTTCGTTCGTGTACCTCGTCCGGCCCGGCAGCACGGTGGCGGTACGTCCGGTCACGCTCGGCATATCGGACGGCGAACGCGTCGCCGCGACCAGCGGGCTTGCTGCGGGGGACGTCGTCGTGACCGAAGGCGGCGATCGGCTGCGCGACGGCGCGGCGATCGTGCTGCCAGACGCGCCAGCGGGAGCGCCCGGCAATCGGGTACCACACCATTAGCGGCGCCACGCGTCCATGAATCCGTCCCGACTCTTCATCCTGCGGCCGGTCGCGACCGCGCTGTTCATGATCGCGATCCTGATCGTGGGCCTGCTCGCCTACCTTCGACTGCCGCTCTCGGCGCTGCCGGAAGTGGCCTACCCCACTATCCAGGTGCAGACCTTCTATCCCGGGGCGAGCCCCGAGGTCATGACCTCGGCCATCACTGCGCCGCTCGAGAAGCAGTTCGGACAGATGCCGGGATTGACCCAGATGTCCTCGGCGAGCTCGGCGGGCGCCTCGGTCATCACCCTGCAGTTCGACCTGAGCCTGGACATCGATGTCGCCGAGCAGGAGGTGCAGGCGGCGATCAGCGCTGCCCAGAACCTGGTGCCGCAGGACCTGCCCGCACCACCGGTCTACGCGAAGATCAATCCCGCGGACGCGCCGGTGCTCACGCTTGGGATCACCTCGACGGTCATGCCGCTGACCGACGTCGAGGACCTCGCGGACACGCGCATCGCGCAACGGATTTCGCAGCTCAAGGGCGTTGGCGTGGTCAGCATCAGCGGCGGCCAGCGCCCGGCAGTGCGGGTGCTCGTGAATGCGCAGGCGCTGGCGGCCTACGGGTTGAACCTGGACGACCTGCGCACGACGATCAATGTCGCGAACCAGAACGGCCCGAAGGGCACATTCGACGGACCGCTGCGCGCGTATTCGATCAATGCCAACGATCAGCTGCGCAGCGCCGACGAGTACGGCAACATCGTGGTCGCCTACCGCAACAACGCGCCGGTCCGGCTGCACGACATTGCCCGGCTGGTGCCGGGTGCCGAGAACACCAAGCTCGGCGGCTGGATGAATACCACGCCGGCGCTGCTGCTGAACGTTCAGCGCCAGCCCGGCGCCAACGTGATCGAGGTCGTCGACAGCATCGAGCGCCTGCTGCCGGAACTTCGCACCTCATTGCCAGCCGGCGTCGATCTCGCGGTGCTGACCGACCGCACGACGACGATCCGCGCCTCCATCCGCGATGTCGAATTCGAGCTCGCGCTCGCCGTGGCGCTGGTCGTGCTGGTGATCTTCCTGTTTCTGCGCAACATCCCGGCGACCGTGATCCCCAGTCTGTCCGTGCCCCTGTCGCTGATCGGTACCTTTGGAGTCATGTGGCTGGCGGGCTTCAGTCTCAACAACCTGTCGCTGATGGCTCTCACGATCGCGACCGGCTTCGTCGTCGATGACGCGATCGTGATGATCGAGAACATCTCGCGCTATCTGGAGCGCGGCGCCACGCCGCGCGAGGCGGCGCTGCAGGGGGCCGGGCAGATCGGCTTCACGATCATTTCCCTCACCGTCTCGCTGGTGGCGGTGCTGATTCCGCTGCTGTTCATGCAGGACGTGGTGGGACGCCTGTTCCGCGAGTTCGCGGTGACACTTGCGATCACGATCCTGATCTCCGCCGTCGTGTCGCTCACGCTGGTGCCGATGCTGTGCGCGAAGCTGCTCAAACCCCACGTCACGGTGCGGGAGCCCGGCGCTGCCGAACACGAGACGCAGGGCTGGCTCGCCCCGGTAGTGGACTGGTACGGTCGCCGCCTGAACTGGATCCTCGATCACCAGCGCCTCACCTTGTACGTGTGGTTCGGCACTCTGGCGCTGACCGCCCTGCTCTACGTGGCCATTCCGAAGGGCTTTTTCCCGGCCCAGGACACCGGCCTGATCCAAGGCGTTTCCGAGGCCACCGAGGCCGTCTCCTATGCCGCGATGGCGGAGCGACAGCAGGCACTGTGTGCCGCGATCCTGAAGGATCCGGACGTCACGAGCCTGTCCTCGTTCATCGGTGTCGATGGCAGCAACGTCACGCTCAATAGCGGCCGGGTGCTCATCAATCTGAAGCCGCGCAATGCGCGCAGTGCGAGCGCCGCCGAGATCATCCGCCGCATCCAGGGCGAGATCGCGGGCGTCGCCGGAATCGGCCTGTACATGCAATCGGTGCAGGACCTGACACTGGACGATACCGTGAGCCGCACGCAGTACCAGTTCATCCTCGAGCATTCGGACGCGAGCGTACTGGGGCAATGGGCGCCAAAGCTGGTGGCGAAGCTGCGCGCGCTGCCCGAGCTGGCGGACGTGACCAGCAACCAGCAGGACAATGGCCTGGCCGCGTTCGTGTCCATCGACCGCGATAGCGCCGCGCGCCTCGGCGTCAGTGTCGGCACCGTCGACAGCGCACTCTACGATGCCTTCGGGCAGCGCATCGTGTCGACGATCTTCACCCAGGCGAATCAGTATCGCGTGATCCTGGAAGTCGATCCTGCCCTCGAGCGCTCGCTGCAGTCGCTGTCCAATCTGTACGTACCTTCTGCCAGCGGCGGGCAGGTGCCGCTATCGGCGATCGCCAGTGTCACCGAGGAGAGTCGCCCGCTGCTGATCAATCACCTGGCGCAGTTTCCCGCCACGACCGTGTCCTTCAACCTGGGCGAAGGGGCCTCCCTCGGCAGCGCCGTCAAGGCCATCGCGCAGGCTGAACGGGACATCGACCTGCCGGCGTCGATCCGCACCACCTTCCAGGGCGCGGCGCTGGCATTCCAGAACAACCTTACCAACGAGCTGTTGCTGCTGCTCGCCGCGGTCGCAGTCATGTATATCGTGCTCGGCGTGCTGTACGAGAGCTTCATCCACCCGATCACGATACTCTCGACGCTTCCCTCGGCGGGCATCGGGGCACTCGTGGCGCTGATGCTCGCAGGTGATGAGCTGACCATCATCGCGCTGATCGGGATCATCCTGCTGATCGGCATCGTCAAGAAGAACGCGATCCTGATGATCGACTTTGCGATCGATGCCGAGCGGCTCGAAGGCAAATCGCCGCGCGAGGCCATCTTCCAGGCCTGCATCCTGCGCTTCCGGCCGATCCTGATGACCACGGTCGCCGCGATCTTCGGCGCGCTGCCGCTGATGTTCGGGACCGGCACCGGTTCGGAGCTGCGTCATCCACTCGGCGTGAGCATCGTGGGCGGACTGCTGGTCAGCCAGGTGCTGACGCTGTTCACGACCCCGGTGATCTACCTCGGCTTCGACCGGCTCGCGCAACGCCTGGGAGCCCGGCGCGCGGACCCGTCCGGGGCACTCGAGGCCGCCGAAATCACCCCATGAACCTCTCCGAGCCGTTCATCCGCCGACCGGTGGCGACGATCCTGCTGACTCTCGGGGTGGCGCTGGCTGGCGGCGTCGCGTTCATCCTGCTGCCGGTCGCGCCGTTGCCTAAGCTCGACGTGCCGGCAATCTTCGTGTCCGCGCAGCTGCCCGGTGCCAGCCCGGAAGTCATGGCCAGCAGCATCGCGACGCCCCTGGAGCGGCACCTCGGGGCCATTGCCGACGTCGATGACATGACCTCGACCAGCACCGTGGGATCGACCAACATCCAGCTGACCTTCGGTCTGGATCGCGACATCAATGGGGCGGCCCGGGACGTGCAGGCCGCCATCGTGGCCGCGCACGCCGACCTGCCCTCGGCGCTCACGCGCAATCCGTTCTATCGCAAGCTCAACACCTCGAGCTTCCCGATCATGGCGATCGTGATGACCTCGGACGTGCTGACCCAGGGTCAGATCTTCGATGCCGCCGACGCCGTGATCTCGCAGCGCCTGTCGCAGATCAAGGGCGTAGGTGCGATCAACGTCGGCGGCAGCGCGTTGCCGGCCGTGCGCGTCGAGCTCAATCCGCTCAGCCTCGCGAAATATGGCATCGGCCTGCCGGACATCAGCGCCGCGATCTCCAACGCCAATGCGAATGCGCCCAAGGGCGCGCTCGAAATAGGCGCCCTGCACTACCAGATCTACACCAATGACAATCTGCGCGACGCGGCGCTGTACCGCTCGCTGATCATCGCCAATCGCAACGGCTCGACCGTGCGCTTAGGGGACGTGGCCGACGTCAGCGACATGCAGCAAGGAGCCACGGAGAATCTTCGCAACTTCGGCATCTACAACGGCAAGAACGCGGTCTCGGTGCAGGTACTGCAGCAGCCGGGCGCCAACATCATCGAGGTCGTCGACGCGGTCAAGGCCGAGCTGCCGGAGCTGCGGCGCGAGATCGATCCCAAGATCGACCTGGCAGTCACGTTCGACCGCTCGGTGACCATCCGCGCCTCGCTGCGCCAGGTCGAGCGCACGCTGATGATCGCGGTCGCGATGGTGATCCTGGTGGTCTACGTGTTCCTGCGCTCACCGCGCGCCGCGCTGATACCGGCCGTGGTGGTGCCGGTGTCGCTGATCGGCACCTTCGGCGCAATGTATCTGCTGGACTACAGCCTGGACAACCTGTCGCTGATGGCGCTGACGATCGCGACCGGATTCGTGGTCGATGACGCGATCGTCGTGATGGAGAACTCGATGCGCCACATCGAGGCCGGCATGCCGCGCTGGCGCGCGGCGATCGTCGGGGCGCAGGAGGTCGGATTCACGGTACTGTCGATGAGCCTGTCGCTGATCGCGGTGTTCCTGCCGTTCCAGCTGATCGGCGGCCTGGTCGGCCGGCTGTTCCGCGAATTCACCGTGACGCTGTCGGTCGCGATCCTGATCTCCCTGGTGGTGTCACTGACGACCACCCCAATGATGTGCGCCCGGCTGCTCGGCCGCGAGCCGGGAGCCCGGAACAGCCGCTGGGGTGATGCGTTCGAGCGCTGGTTCGGGCGGCTACGCGACGGCTACGCGCAATCGCTTGGCTGGGCGCTCGATCACCGGCGGACGATGATCGCGCTGCTGGTCGCGACGATCGTGTTCAACGTCTACCTGTATGTGGTGATCCCAAAAGGATTCATGCCGCAGCAGGACACCGGCCAGGTCTGGGGCTTCGTGCGCGGCGACTCGGCCTCGTCGTTCCAGCTGATGCGGGACAAGCTCAAGGAGGTCACGCAGGTGCTGCAGGCCGATCCGGCCATCGCCAGCGTAGTCGGTACCGTGGGCGGCGGCGGCGGACCGTTCGGGGGCGGCGGCAGCTCGAGCGCGATGATGAACATCACCCTCACCCCGCTGTCCAGCGGCCGCCCGCCTGCCGACCGCGTGCTCGAGCGGCTGCGCCCGAAGCTCGCACGCGTGACCGGGGTGGCGACCTTCCTGCAGTCGGTGCAGGACCTCGGAGGTCCAGGCGGTCGGTCGGCGAACGCGCAATACCAGTACACGCTGCTCGGGGATGACCTCGCCGAGCTGCGCGTGTGGTCCGACCGGCTGCGCCATGCCCTGCAGGGGGTCGCGGAAATCACCGACGTCGACACCGACCAGCAGCCCGGAGGGCTGGAGTCCGATCTGGTCGTGGATCGCGACAGCGCGAGCCGCATGGGACTGAGCACCAGTCAGATCGACGCGACGCTCGGAGATGCGTTCACGCAGGCCCAGGTTTCGACGATCTACGACCCGTTCAGCCCCCAGCAGTATCACGTCGTCATGGAAGTCGCACCGCCGTACTGGCAGAACCCCGACGCGTTAAAGAATGTCTACGTCAGCACCTACGGGGGCGCGGTCAGCGGTGTGCAGTCGACCTCAGCGGTACCGGGAACCACGGTGCTGCGCAATGCGCGGGGTGCCGCGGCCAGCCGCGTCACCAGCGACGCCGCACGCAACCTCGCCGCCAATGCACTCGCCAACGCCGGCCGGGGCAACACCTCGACGGGGGCCGCGGTCAGCTTCCGCAGCGAAACCGTCGTGCCGCTGACGGCATTCAGCCGGCTGTCGACCACGAGCACGCCGGCAGCGGTCAATCACACCGGCACTTCAGCCTCGACATCGATCGCGTTCAACCTGCCGGCCGGGGAGCCGCTGAGCGTCGCTCTGGCGGCCATCGACCGTACGATGCAGCGTATCCACATGCCCTCGAGCATTCACGGCGGCACCTACGGCACCGCACGGGTATTCCAGCAGTCCGCGAGCAGTGAACCGCTGATGCTGTTGGCCTCATTCGCGGCAATCTACGTGGTGCTGGGGATGCTCTACGAGAGCTTCAGCCAGCCGCTGACGATTCTCTCGACGTTGCCCTCGGCGGGAGTCGGCGCGCTGCTCGCTCTGATGGCGACCGGCAACGAGTTCAGCCTGATCGCGTTCCTGGCGATCCTGCTGCTGATCGGCATCGTCAAGAAGAACGCGATCATGATGGTCGACGTCGCCATCGACGGGCAACGCAACCAGGGACTCGATCCGCGCACCGCCATTGCGCGGGCGTGCGTACTGCGCTTCCGCCCGATCATGATGACCACCTGTGCGGCCATTGCCGGCGCGCTGCCCCTGGCGATTGCCTCGGGCAACGGCACCGAGCTGCGGCGGCCGCTCGGCATCTCGATGATCGGGGGGCTGCTGGTGAGCCAGGTGCTGACGCTCTATACGACTCCGGTCGTGTATCTGTACGTGGATCGCCTGCGCGCGAGGGCCGAGCGGCGTGCGCAGCGACGCGCCGCGATCACGGCATAATTTCGACAGTACGGCTAGAGTTGGTCGCCTTATGGTTTTATACTCCGTAATCGGACTTTCGTGTGCAAAGTCCAGGAGTTGAGGAAATGTCCGATATTCATCCGCTCGTCGTACTGCGCCTGATCTGCGGCTTCTTCTTCCTGCCACACGTGATCGGGAAATTCACCGCGCAGGAGGCGTCGTTCGGATTCTTTCGGGCGGCAGGATTCAAACCCGCCCCGCTCTGGGCGTTCACCGCGATGGGCATCGAGATCGCGCTGGCGGCGTGCCTGCTGTTTGGATTCTTCGTGCATCTGGCTGCCTGGGCGGCCTGCGTGTATCTGCTGATCGCCGGCGCCGCGGTCCTGAAGGTGGCGAAGAAGTGGCTCTGGCACATCGGAGGCTGCGAATTCCCGATCTTCTGGGCGATCTGCTGCGGCGTCGTCGCGGCCTCGACCTGATTCGTGCAAGTCGCTTTCATCGGCCTCGGGCGGATGGGCCAGGCAATGGCCGCGCGGCTGCTGGCCGCCGGGCATGAAGTCTTGCTGTACAACCGCACCCCCGGGCGACTCGCCCCCCTGCTCAGCGCGGGAGCGCGCGAAGCGGTCAGCGTCGCGCAGGCGGCCCGCTCTGGCGGCATCGTGCTGAGCATGCTGGCCGACGATACGGCGCTGCGCAGCGTGACCGAGGGCCCTGGCGGGCTGCTTGCGACGCTGCCAAGGGGCGGCATTCACATCGCCATGGGCACCCATGGCGTGGAAGCCATCCGGGCGCTGGCCGCGGCGCACGCCGCCGCCGGTCAGATTCTGCTCGCCGCCCCGGTGCTTGGCCGGCCCGAGGCCGTCACCGCCGGGCGCCTGGGAGTGATCGTCGGCGGCAACCCGGCCGCGGTCGAGCGCTGCCTGCCATTGCTCGAAGCGCTCGGGCGGCGCGTATTCCGAGCCGGAGAGGATCCGGGTTCGGCTTCGATTATCAAACTGGCCAACAATTTTCTGCTCGCGTGCGCGATCGAAGCGATGGGCGAGGCCTTCGCGCTGGTGCGCAAGGGGGGCGTCGAAGCCAGCGTATTCCAGGACGTGCTGACCGATGGCCTGTTCGCGTGCCCCGCCTATGGCACCTACGGCAGGATCATCGCCGAGCAGGCCTGGGACCAGGTCGGCTTCACGACGACGCTTGCGCTGAAGGATATCGATCTGGTGCTCGGGGCCGGGGATGCGTCAGGCGTGCCGATGCCGAGCGCTGGTGTGTGCCGCGAGCGCCTGCACGGTGCGATCGCCCACGGTGATGGGCAGCGCGACTGGTCGGCGATGGCGCTCGAGCAGGCTCGCTTGAGCGGTCTTGCCTGAGCCGGCCATGAGCAGCGCCCTGTTCTCCCCGATCACGTTCCGGGACCTCACGCTGCCGAACCGCATCGTGGTCTCGCCGATGTGCCAGTACAACTCGGTTGCAGGGTCCGCGACCGACTGGCACCTGATGCACCTGGGCTCGCTGTCGATGGGGGCGGCCGGGCTGCTGATGGTAGAGATGACCAACGTATCGATGCAGGGCCGCATCTCCCCGCGCTGCGCGACGCTGTGCACCGATGACAACGAGACCGCGCTCAAGCGGGTCATCGATTTCTGCCGCAGCTATGGAGTCGCGAAACTCGGCCTGCAGGTCGCACATGCCGGACGCAAGGGCTCGCAGCAGCCTCCGGCCGCGGGCGGCAAGCCCCTGAAGCCAGAGGAAGGCGCGTGGGAGACGATCGGTCCGTCGGCGCTGGCGTTCGGCGAGGGCTGGCCGCAGCCGCGCGCGATGACGCAAGCCGATATCGACCAGCTGATCAACGATCATGTCGCAACGGTGCGGCGTGCCGAGCGTATTGGATTTGATTGCCTGGAAATGCACGGTGGCCACGGCTACCTGATCCACCAGTTCCTCTCGCCGTTGTCGAACCGCCGTACCGATGTCTATGGCGGCTCGCTCGAGAACCGGATGCGCCTGCCGCTGCAGGTGTTCAAGGCCATGCGCGAGGTCTGGCCCGCCGCCAGACCGATGGGAATACGCATCTCGGCGACCGACTGGATCCAGGGAGGCTGGACACCGGATGAGACAGTGGTCCTTGCGCGCGCGCTCAAGGCGCTAGGCTGCGATTACATGGATACCACTTCCGGTGGCGTGGACCCCGGCGCGAAGATTCCGCTGGCACCCGGTTACCAGGTGCCCTTCAGCGCACAGGTGCGCCGCGAATCCGGTCTCGCGACCATGGCCGTAGGACTGATTGACAAGCCAGAGCAGGCCGAACAGATCATCGCCAATGGCGATGCCGATCTGATCGTGATCGGACGCGGCGCGCTCTACGATCCGCGCTGGGCCTGGCACGCAGCGGAGGCGCTCGGCGCCGAGACTGCCTACCCGCCCAAGTACCGCGTCTGCCACCCCTCGATGCG
>CAZGVE010000007.1:0-114646 GCA_964528845.1 uncultured Steroidobacteraceae bacterium
CTGGTGTTCGCCGTGCCAGTCGCGTCCTCCGTGCCCTTCATCGCGCCCGTGCCCTTCATCGCGCCCGTGCCCTGCGTCGTGTCCGTGCTCGTCGTGCCGGTCACGGTCCTGCGCATGGGCGATCCCGGCCAACCCCGACGCTGCGCCGAGGATCGCGACAGCGGACCACAAAGCGGTACGCATGCTGAAGGTGTTCATGGCTGTAGCTCCTTGAGGGCTGATGCGCTCAACCGGTCCTGTAGCCGCGGGCCTCGAGACACGCGCCGATGGCGCGCCGGTAATTCGAGCCGCCCGACGCATTCGCGTCGTAGCCGCGATCGTAGGCCCGCTGTTCCGCACCGGCCTGGGCCTGCGCCTGCGCGTCCGTGGAGGCACCAAGCGCGGCGCCCGTGAGACCCCCAGCGACTGCCCCGAACCCCGCATCGCGCGGGCCAACGAGTACCGAACCGATGATCGCCCCGGCTATTGCTCCGATCGCTGTATTCGCGCCCGGCGGCGTGGCAGGCTGGACGACTACCCGCTCGCTGGTGCTGGCGCCCGGTCGGCTCGGATCGTAGCCGGACTGCTGCACCGCCCAGACGTGACATTCGTAACGGTCGCGTTCCGTCTGCTCGGGACTCTGTCCCTGCGCGGGGTACAGGATGATGCGCGGCGGCGCGACCTGGGTCTGCACCACGGTGCGCTCTGGAGGAGCCGTGACGCAGGCGGCCAGCAGCAGCGACACCAGCGCGAGACTTCCGGTCGACATTCGGAACCACGACGCTCGAAAAAATTCGCGATTTCGCATAATGGCTCCCAGAAACGCACCAGTTCGGCCAGGGTTGACGTACCCGCCACAGGTTAGAGTGGGGCTATCGGCAACAGTTTCAATGCTACCTCGATGTTCCGCATGAATGACCGCGCCGCGTCGTCCGCGCCCGAGTCTGCGTCCCGGAGCTACGGCGGCCCGCCTGGGCCGCTGCTGTCGCCCGCGCCGTCGGGCGAGCTTGGGCGGCCGCCAGCGCAGAGCGACCTGTTCCGGCGCATCATTGGCCTGGCCAATCTGTACCGTCTGCTGCTGCCGCCGCTACTGTACGCGATCCTGCTCGCAACCAGCCCGGCCCCGACCCTCGGGGGCCTGCACCCGCGACTGTTCATCGTCATCTGCGTGATGTACTGGGTATTCGGCGGCCTGCTGGCGTTTGGCGCCCGCGGACGCTGGACCTCCGTGCAGCTGCGCGTGCTGGTGGACACCACGCTCGATACGGCGGCGATCGCAGGCCTGCTCTATTGCAGCGGGGGCATCGGCAGCGGACTGGGGATCCTGCTGGTGATCCCGGTCGGCTCGATGGCACTGCTGGCCGAGGGTGTCGGCGCACTCGTGGTGGCCGCCATCGCAGCGCTCGGCCTGCTCGGGCAGCAGATTCTCTCGGTGGCTACCGGAGGCGCGCCGGCCAGCGACTATCCAGCCGCCGGCATCCTCGGCGCAGTGGTGTTCCTGGTCGCGCTGACCGCCTGGCCGGTATCGAAGCGGCTGCGCGAGAGCGAGGCCCAGGTGCGCCGCGCCGAGCTGGATCTGGCCAACCTCGCGCAGCTCTCGCAATACATCGTGCAGCACCTGCGCGAGAGCATCCTGGTACTCGATGCGGCCGACCGGATTCGCCTGATCAACGAGTCTGCCGCGCAGCTGCTCGGCGACGCGCTGGCGGTGCCGGGCGCGCTGATCGGCGAAGTCGAGCCGCGGCTGCTCTACCTGCTCGAGACCTGGCGCGGGAATGACACCGCGATCCTGCGCAGCGCCGGCGGCACCTTCGTTTCCGCCGACGGGGCGCGCGTGATCCGGCCGCACTTCGCGCCGCTCGGCAACAGCGATCCCGCCCCGGTCATCGTGTTCCTGGAGGACACGGGCGAGATCGCGGCCAAGGTGCAGCAGACCAAGCTCGCGGCACTGGGCAGGCTCTCGGCGAGCATCGCGCACGAGATCCGCAACCCCGTCGGGGCCATGAGCCACGCGGCGCAGCTGCTGGCCGAGTCTCCGGTGCTCGGCCGCGAGGACCGGCGGCTGACCGAGATCATGCAGGCGAATTCCACGCGCGTGAGCGGCATCATCGACAACGTACTGCAGCTCTCGCGGCGTGAAGCGCCGCGACCGCAGCGGCTGATGCTCGCCGACTGGGTGACGCGCTTCCGCGAGGAATTCTGTGCGACGCTTCAACTTCCGGGCCACTGCCTGGTCCAGGACGGTGCCTCCGAGGACGTCGAGGTGCGGATCGACGGCAGCCAGCTGCATCAGATCTTCTGGAACCTGTGCCAGAACAGTGTCGCGCACGCGCTGCCACATGCCGGCCAGACGCCGATCGAGCTGCGTTTCGGGCGTCTCGGTGGGGTGGGTCGCCCGTTCCTGCAGGTCGCCGACCGGGGGCCGGGTATTTCGACCACCGACGTCGAACGCATCTTCGAGCCGTTCTTCACGCGTGCTCCGGGCGGCACGGGGCTCGGGCTGTTCCTGGCGCGTGAGCTGGCCCAGGCCAACGGCGCCACCCTGCTGTACGAGGCGCGCGACGGCGGCGGCAGCATCTTCCGTATCGTATTTGCGGACCCAGACCGTTGGACCGGGGCCTATTCCTGAGATACTTGCGGCGCATGACAGCCGCGCCGACCGTACTGATCGTCGATGATGAGCCAGACCTCATAGAGCTGGTATCCCTGACCCTCGGGCGCATGAGCCTGCAGACCGCGTCCGCCTCGAACCTCGAGGGCGCGCGCGCCCAGCTTGCGAGCCGGCGCTTCGACCTGTGCCTGACCGACATGCGGCTGCCGGATGGGGACGGCCTGGATCTGGTCGCCTACATCCAGGAACACCACCCCGACCTGCCGGTGGCTGTCATCACCGCACATGGCAACGTCGAATCGGCGGTCCGAGCCCTGAAATCCGGCGCCTTTGATTTCGTCTCCAAGCCACTCGACCTGGGCGTGCTGCGCAAACTGGTCGCGACCGCGATCAAGCTGGTCGAGCGCACCGACTCCGCCAGCGAAGCAGCCGCGGCCGCAGCTGCCCTGCCGGCCCAGGGGCCGCGCCTGATGGGCCACTCGCAGATCATGAGTTCGCTGCGCGAGTTGATCGCGCGCGTTGCGCGCAGCCAGGCCCCCGTGCACATCAGCGGCGAGTCGGGCACCGGCAAGGAACTGGTGGCACGGCTGGTCCACGCCAGCGGTCCGCGGCACGACAACTCCTTCGTTCCGGTGAACTGCGGCGCGATCCCGTCCGAGCTGATGGAGAGTGAGCTGTTCGGCCACAAGCGCGGCAGCTTCACCGGCGCGATCGCCGACAAGAAAGGGCTCGTGCAGAGCGCCGAGGGCGGCACGTTGTTCCTGGACGAAGTCGCCGACCTGCCGCTGCACATGCAGGTCAAACTGCTGCGTCTGATCCAGGAGAAGACCGCGCGGCCCGTGGGCGAGCAGCGCGAGGTGCCGGTGGACGTGCGCGTACTGTCCGCGACGCATAAGAATCTCGCCGAGCTGGTGGCTCAGGGCCGCTTCCGCGAGGACCTTTACTACCGGATCAACGTGATCGAGCTGCGCGTGCCCGCGCTGCGCGAGCACCGCGAAGACATCCCGGAACTGGCCGAGGCGATGCTGCAACGCCTCTCTGGCCGGCTCGGACTGGCGGCGCCGCGCATCAGCCCACCGGCGCGAGCGGCGCTGGAGCGCTATGGATTCCCGGGCAACGTGCGTGAGCTGGAGAACATCCTGGAGCGGGCGACGGCGCTGTCGGTATCGGGCATCATCGAGGAAGCGGACCTGCAGCTGCGCGCCGGCAGTTTGCCCGGAGCGCCGGCGGCCAACGCGGCTCCTGCTGCGGCGATCAGCACACACATGCCGACTCCCGGCGCCGATGCGGCTGGAGCACTCGGCGAGCATCTCGAAACCATCGAGCGCGAGGCGATCATCAAAGCGCTCGAGCAGACACGCTACAACAAGACTGCCGCGGCGAAGCTGCTCGGCATGAGCTTCCGCGCGCTGCGCTATCGGGTCAAGAAGCTCAAGATCGAATAGCGGCTCAGAAGCGCAAGCCCACCGTCAGCGGCCAGTACTCGATCGGCGTCGGCGTCTCGACCCGCCGGTACTGGGCCTCGATGAACCAGCTCTGCGCCCAATACAGCGGGAACTCCATGCCGACGCCGGCATTCCAGGACAGGCGCGTCGCACCATAAAGGTCACCGTAGTCGTAGCCGCAACCGTAATGCGGATCACAGCCGCCGGCATAACCACCGTCGAAATAGCGGTCCGAATGCAAGCGCACATAGGCGAAGCCGACCTGTCCGAGCGCGTAGAGATGCGCGCGTGCGGTCCATGGGATGCGCATGACGCCACCAATCGCCCCTGAGGACACCGTGCCTACCCCGCGACCAAAGCCGGCCGTGCCGGGTTCGAGACCGTTGCCGGCGTAGTTGCCATTGGCGGCGTAGGCGCTGTAGCTCACGTCAGCGCGCACGCCGAGCGCCCCCGCGTCCGGAAAGTAGCTGAACCCTCCCTCCACGAGCCAGCCGCCGTCGAGGTAATCAGAGGTGGTCCCGCTGGTATTGCTGAATCCCGTCGCGACATGCCACTGGGCCACATCAGAATGTACGCCACCGTACGAACCGTAGCCCTGGGCCTGGACCAGCGCCGCGGATCCAAACAGGCCGCCTGCCAGCGCAAGGAGCGCGAGCGCGATTCGAGAACGAGAGATTGGCATGAACGCTTCCTGTTGCGACACCGCAGAGTTTGACAATAACGCGGCACCGCGCGCACCGACTGACATGAGGCTTGGAGTGCTGGAAAACAAGGATGTTCCGAAGCGCGCAGGTCTTACCGACTGCCGCGCGAGCGTTTAGAATGTCGCACAGAAAAGACCGATGCCTGGATCGGGCGCCGTGGTGGGGTGCGTCCCCCGGGCCGTGTGACACGGCGAGCATCAGAAGAAACACGCTCGGAGATTCGAACCCAATGAAGGCAACTCAGAACGGCTTCACGCTGATCGAGCTGATGATCGTGGTCGCGATCATCGGCATCCTGGCCGCGATCGCGATTCCCGCCTACCAGGACTACACCGTGCGCTCCAAGGTCACGGAGGGCATCAATCTCGCGGGCGCGGCGGAGACCACGGTCGCCGAAGGATGGCAATCCGGTGATGTCGCCGGGCTCGCAGCGGCCGCCGGATCCTTCACCTTCGTGCGCACCAAGTACGTCAACAACATCCAGATCGATCCGGCCGATGGCCACATTACCGTTACCTACCGGACCACCGCGGGCGCTGTCCCGCAATTGCTGGCCGGAGGGGGCGGCAACCAGATCACCTTGACGCCGAGCATCGGCGGCGCGCAGCTCGTCGCGGGCGCCGTCGGCAACATCGACTGGGCCTGCGCGTCGGCAACCAACGCGACGGCAACCTCCAACAATCTGTTCGTCGACCCACCGGGCAACCCGGTGCTCGCCAATTACGTGCCGACCCAATGCAAGTAGGCGCCGGCGCGGGCTCGCTACGCGGCTGACGATACGCGTCACATTCTGACCCGAAGCGGCACGCTGTCGCCGGGTGGGGCCAGTGCTTAAGTCAAGGCGCCGTTTCTTCCGCTGGCGTCCCGAATAAAATCAAACACTTGATCGGGCACGGCATGCTGGCATGCCGATTGCTTCTTCTAGTCCAGCGGCTGCACGGCCGCAGCCCCTCAACATACGGAGTCTCCTGCGCCATGAAGAAGCTTCAGAAAGGTTTTACGCTGATCGAGTTGATGATCGTCGTCGCGATCATCGGCATCCTGGCCGCGATTGCGATCCCGGCCTATCAGGACTACACGGTGCGTTCGAAGGTCACGGAAGGTATCAACCTCGCCGCGGCCGCCGAAACGACCGTCTCGGAAGGCTGGCAGTCGGGTGACATCGCGGGCCTGAATGCCGCGGCGACCGCCTGGAACTTCACTGCGACCAAGTATGTGACCGCCATTACGATCGCCCAGAACACGGGTCTGATCACGGTCACCTACAACAACGGCGCGGGTGGCATACCGCAGCTTGCGGCGGCCTACACGATCACGTTCCAGCCGAACATCGGCGGCGCCGCCCTCGTGGCCGGTGCGGTCGGTAACATCGACTGGGCCTGTTCGTCGGCGACGCATGCGACGGCGACGTCCAACGGTCTGACCGCGACCGCCGGCACGATGCCCGCCAAGTACGTCCCGACGCAGTGCAAGTAAGGCCTGCCTGACGGACCCTTCCGGATCCCGATATTCAGGATCCGGAAATCCACGGAAGCCCCTCTCCGGAGGGGCTTCTTCTTTTGGGAAGCCAATCACGCAGACTCGCGGGCCGATATGCAACCATTGGACGGCATTTGACATTGCCGGAGCATGCCTCTTAGATAGGCCTGCTCGTTTCACTGCGTTTGCATTTAGGGGCCGGGCACAGCGCTAAGTACATGAACGATAACGTTTCTTTGGCGATGAGCTCGTCCCGGTCGAACCTGGGGGGTCTGCCCCAGCGCCTGGTCATGGACGGCGTGGTCGATGAGTCCGGAATGCACGCCGCCCTGCAGGCCGCGTCGGAGAAGAAGACCAGCTTCGTGACCCAGCTGGTGCAGGCCGGGACCGTCCGGGCGCGCGACATCGCGATCGCCGCGGCGGCCGAGTACGGTGTACCGCTGTTTGACCTCGATGCGCTCGCCATCGACCTCGACGCGGTCCGCAGCGTGTCCGAGAAGCTGCTGGCCAAGCATCGCGTGCTGCCGCTGTTCCGCCGCGGCAAGCGCCTGTTCGTCGGTGTCGCCGACCCGACCAATCAGCACGCCATCGATGAGATCAAGTTCCAGTGCGGCATGTCGGTCGAGGCGATCGTCGTCGAGGACGACAAGCTGCAGAAGCTGCTCGACAAGGCGATCGACCAGGTCGACACCTCGATGCCCAACCTCGGGGACGACGAGGGGGTCGATCTCGAGGCCCTCGAAGTCTCGGGTGGCGAGGAGGAAATCGGCGGCGACATCGCGCGCGATGACGTCGAAGACGCGCCGATCGTGCGCTTCGTCAACAAGGTGCTGCTCGACGCGATCCGCCGTGGCGCCTCGGACATCCATTTCGAACCGTACGAGAAGATCTTCCGCGTCCGCTTCCGGATGGACGGCGTGCTGCGCGAGATCACGCAGCCGCCGGTGCAGCTCACCGGCAAGATCGCCGCGCGCCTGAAGGTCATGGCGCGGCTGGACATCGCGGAGCGCCGGGTGCCGCAGGACGGACGCATCAAGATGCGCCTGTCCAAGACCCGCGCGATCGACTTTCGCGTCAGTTCCTGCCCGACGCTGTACGGCGAGAAGATCGTACTGCGAATCCTCGATCCCTCGCAGGCGATGCTCGGCATCGATGCGCTGGGCTACGAGCCGCTCCAGAAGCAGCTCTACATGAAGCACCTGGCCAAACCCCAGGGCATGATTCTCGTGACCGGACCGACCGGCAGCGGCAAGACCGTGTCGCTCTACACCGGACTGAACATCCTCAATCGCGAGGATACGAACATCTCGACCGCGGAGGACCCGGCGGAAATCAACCTGCCAGGCGTCAACCAGGTCAACGTGAACAACAAGGTCGGGCTGACTTTCGCGGCCGCGCTGCGCGCGTTCCTGCGCCAGGACCCAGACGTGGTCATGGTCGGCGAGGTGCGCGATCTCGAGACCGCGGAGATTGCGATCAAGGCGGCGCAGACCGGCCACCTCGTGCTCTCGACGCTGCACACCAACGATGCGCCCCAGACCCTCACGCGTCTGGTGGACATGGGCGTCAAGCCGTATGCGATCGCGACCTCGGTGAGCCTGATCATCGCGCAGCGGCTCGCACGCCGCCTGTGCTCGCACTGCAAGCAGCCGCTGGACGTACCGGCCGAGGCACTGCGCAAGGAAGGCTTCCAGGAGAGCGACATCGCCGCAGGCATCAAGGTGTATGGCCCCAAGGGCTGCGGCAATTGCACCGAGGGCTACAAGGGCCGGGTCGGCATCTACCAGGTCATGGAAGTCTCCGATGCGCTCGGACGCATCATCATGGCGGGCGGCAATGCGATCGACATCGCCGACCAGGCGGCGAAGGAAGGAGTCTGGGACCTCCGGCGCTCTGGCCTCGAGAAAGTGAAGGCCGGCATGACCAGCCTCGAAGAGATCAACAGCGTCACCCTCGAGTGACCTCAAGCAGGACACCTGAACCATGGCGCAAGCAACAACTGCCGTCCGGACCGTCAAGCGCGACGTCGCCTTCCAGTGGGAAGGCATGGACAAGAAAGGCCAGCGCATCAAGGGACGCAGCGTCGCGCCCGACGAGGCCGCGCTCAAGACCGAGCTGCGCCGGCAGGGCGTGGTCGCGACCCGCATCAAGAAGCAGGCGCAGACCTTCAAAACCGGCGGCAAGGTCAAGGCCGAGGACATCGCGATCTTCAGTCGCCAGCTCTCCACGATGCTGGCCGCGGGGATCCCGCTGGTACAGGCCTTCGAGATCATCGGCAACGGCCACGACAAGCCGGCGATGCAAAAGCTCGTGCTCGAGATCAAGGCCGACATCGAGGGTGGCACGACGCTGCACGAGGCTTTGGCCAAGCATCCATTGTACTTCGACGACCTGTTCACGAATCTGGTCGAGGCCGGCGAGCAGGCCGGCGCGCTCGAGACGCTGCTGGACAAGATCGCGACCTACAAGGAGAAGAGCGAGTCGCTGAAGAAGAAGGTCAAGAAGGCGCTGTTCTATCCGGCCGCAGTGCTGGTGGTCGCCGTCATAGTCACGGTCGTGCTGCTGATCTTCGTGATCCCGCAGTTCGAGAGCCTGTTCAAGGGCTTCGGTGCCGACCTGCCGGCGTTCACGCAGATGGTGATCAACCTTTCCAAGTTCGTGCAGTCGAAGGGTATCTACATCGCGATCGTGCTCGGAGCCGGCGGCTATGCGTTCATCTATTTCAAGCAACGTTCGCGCAAGATGCGTCACTTCCTCGATCGGATCATGCTCAAATTCCCGATCATCGGCCCGATCCTGAACAAGGCCGCGATCGCGCGCTACGCGCGCACGCTCTCGACCATGTTCGCGGCCGGCGTGCCGCTGGTCGAAGCGCTCGATTCGGTCGCCGGCGCATGCGGTAACATCCTGTTCGAGGACGGCGTGCTCAAGATGCGCGACGAGGTCGCGACCGGTCAGCGGCTGCAGCGGGCCATGGAGAACACCGGCCTGTTCCCGAACATGGTCATCCAGATGATCGCGGTCGGCGAGGAATCCGGCTCGCTCGATACGATGTCGGGCAAGGTTGCGACCTTCTACGAAGAGGACGTCGATGCCGCGGTCGACAGCATGTCGAGCCTGCTCGAGCCACTGATCATGGCCATCCTGGGCGTACTGGTCGGCGGACTGGTGATTGCGATGTACCTGCCGATCTTCAAGCTCGGCTCCGTCGTCTAGGCGTGTCCGGCCTGCTGCCGCTGCTGGCGCAGTCGCCGGCGCTGTTCATCGCGCTCGCGGCGCTGCTGGGCCTGCTGGTCGGCAGCTTCCTGAACGTCGTGATCTATCGCGTTCCGATCATGCTCGAGCGCCAGTGGCGCGCCGAATGCGCGCAGTTCGCTGATGCGTCCGGCACCGCCCCCACTGCGGCCACGCCGGCGGTGCCGGCCGCGCGATTCAACCTGCTCGTGCCCGGCTCGAGTTGCCCTGCCTGCGCGGCGCCTATCCGCGCCCACCAGAACATCCCGCTACTGAGCTATGCCCTGCTTCGGGGCCGCTGCGCGCACTGCAAGGCGCCAATCGCCGCGCGCTACCCGCTCGTGGAGCTGTTCACTGGACTGCTGAGCGCGGCCGTCGCGTGGCGCTTCGGTTTCGGTGCGGCCGCTGCCTGCGCGATCCTGATCACCTGGTTCCTGATCGCGTTGACGTGCATAGACCTGGACCACCAGCTGTTGCCTGATGTGCTGACACTGCCGCTGCTGTGGCTGGGACTGGTCGCGAGCGCCACGGGACTGCGCTCGAACGGCCAGAGCCTGCCGGTCGATCCGGTCAGCGCCATCGCGGGTGCCGCGGTTGGCTACTTGAGTCTGTGGGCCGTCTATCATGCGTTCAGGCTGCTGACGGGCAAGGAAGGCATGGGTCACGGGGACTTCAAGCTGCTCGCAGCGCTCGGCGCCTGGCTCGGCTGGCAGATGCTGCTGCCGGTCGTCCTGCTCTCCGCCGGGGTCGGCGCTCTGGTCGGCATCGCGCTGATCGCGCTGCGGCGGACGCAGCACGGCACGCCGATTCCGTTTGGACCGTTCCTGGCCGGCGCGGGGTGGATTGCGATGCTTTGGGGTCCGGGGATCGTGCGCGTCTATCTCGGCCTGTACCGCTGAACCGATGCGCGTGGGCCTGACCGGCGGCATCGCGAGCGGCAAATCGGCCGTTTCGCAGCTGTTCGCGTCCCATGGCGTTCCCATCATCGACTCCGACGCCATCGCGCGCGCGCTGCTCGTGGAGGGCAATCCGCTGCTCGACGAAGTGTTCGCGCGCTTCGGCACCGATCTTGCGCGTCCGGATGGCAGCCTCGATCGGCCGCTGCTGCGCGCGCGGGTGTTCGCCGACAGTGCGACCCGCCACCAGCTCGAGCAGTTGCTGCATCCGGCCATCGCTGCGCGCGCGCAGGAGCTCGCTGGCGAGCTGACCGGACCCTATCAGCTGCACGTCGTGCCACTGCTGGTGGAATTCGGGCTCGGTCCGCGCTACGACCGCGTGCTGGTGGTGGATTGCCCGCCATCGCTGCAGCTCGCCCGGTTACTCGCACGCGACGGGATCACGCCGGCGCTGGCACACGCCATGCTCGACGCGCAGGCCCCGCGGGCGGCGCGCCTCGCGGCCGCCGACGACCTCATCCGCAACGAAGGCAGCATCGAGGCGCTGGCGCCGCAGGTCGCGAATCTGCATGCCCGATACCTGCTCCTGGCGGCTGCGGCAATCTCAAGCGTTTACGGCGGCGCCGGGCCTCAAGCACAATAGCCTGATGTCCGAGCCCGTCAGCATGCCTGCCGATCCCTCCGCACCGAACGCGGAGGCGGCGGCAGAGTCGGCGGTGTTCGAGCAGCCGCTGAACGAGCGCATGCGCACGTTTCTGCGACTGGACTTCCTGTACAGCCAGGCCGTCTACCACAACGAGAAGGCCAGCTCCTGGGGCAGCCGCGCGGCGGTCGACAGCCTGCTGGACATCCTGGCCATCATGACGCGCGGCGATCTGCGCGGCGACGTGCTCAAGGATCTCGAGCGCCACCTCGTGCTGCTCAACGATTTCCAGCACCGCGCCGGCATCGATACGGCGCGCCTGCGCGCGCTGATGGCAAACCTCGTGCGCCTGCGCACGGAACTGGCAGCGGTGGGCGCCTCCTGGCTGCAGCCGCTGCGCGATTCGGAGTTCCTGGCGGCGATCAAGCACCGCAGCGCGATCCCGGGTGGCACCTGCGAGTTCGACCTGCCAGACTACTTCTACTGGCTCAACCAGCCCTCGACGCTGCGCATCGAGGCCTTCGGCCGCTGGCTGACGTTGCTGCGCCCGCTATGCGACGCGATCGCCGAACTGCTCTGGCTCACGCGCCAGAACGGCCGCCCGCGCGAGGAGCTGGCGGTCGGCGGAGTGTTCACCGTGAACTTCGATCGCGACACCCCGTACCAGCTGCTGCGCATCAGTCTGCCGGCCAGCACACCGCTGTATCCGGAGATCAGCGGCAGCCATTACCGCTGCAGCCTGCGCTTCCTCACCTGGCACGGGATCGAACAGCGCCCCACCCAGACCGAGGCGGACGTGCCCTTCACGCTGATCTGCTGCCCCTGAAGTCGGAGTCGAAGGGCCGCCTCACCAGCCGCATGGCACCACAGCTGCTCTGTCCCACCTGCCGGCGCGCGCTCGAATGGTCGGAGGCTTTTCCGGAGCGCCCGTTCTGCAGCGCGCGCTGCCGCCTCATCGACCTGGGCGCATGGCTGGCCGAACGGCATGCGATCCCCGGCGAGCCGAGTGATGTGCTCGAGCCGCCGCAGGCGGCCGCTGATTCCGGCGAGGAGCCTTGAGTGCCGGGCAAACGCGCGAGTGCGGTGCCTACAGCTTGATCTTGCCGCCGCCCGGCAGCGGTCCGGGACCCGGCAGACCGCCTGCCACGTCCGGGACGACGATGCGCGAGGCGGACTCCCGACGAAATTCGCGTGCCTCGTCGATCGCCTGCTCGAGCGCTTCCCGCACCGCCGCGGGAAATTTCTGGATTGCCTCCTCGAGCGAGCGCGCCTCGATCTCGAACCCGAGCGGCAGCACGCCATTGGGGGTCAGCAGCTGGGTCTGTCCGGAATAGAGCACGGTACGGGCCGGGTCGGTAGTGCCATCGGGCAGCACCGGCACCAGCCGGCGGATCGTGCCGGCACGCCGGTCGGTGTAGAGGTCCTCCCGATACAGGTTGGCGCTGTCGATCTCAATTTCCGGCAGTCCGATGTCCTGGGCCATTCGCGTTTCACCTCGGTCAGATCAGGTGGGTAAGATCAGGGATCACACGCCCGTCAGCGCAAGCAGCGCCTCGACCACGGGCCGGTCGGCGACCAGCAGTTCCTCGCCGTGCAGCTGTGCCGTCGGCACCCATTTCAGCGGCTGGGCCTCGCGCCCGGACGGCTCGCCGCGAAACTCATCAACCACGAAGACCTCGAGCGCGACGCTGCGATCCCCGTAATCATGCCGCAACTGCAGCAGCGAATGACAGCGTCGCAGCTCGACGCCGAGTTCCTCCGCCAGCTCGCGTCCGAGCGCCTGCTCCGGGCTCTCCCCGGGGCCGATCTTGCCACCAGGAAACTCCCAGAATCCGGCCTGGTGCTTGCCCGGCGGCCGCTGCGCGATCAGCACGCGTCGCTGCGTGTCGAACAGCACGGCCGCGACCACGCGCAGCACCTCGGTCATGGGGTGCTGGCGAGCGCCCCGTGACAGTGCTTGAACTTCTTGCCTGAGCCGCAGGGACACGGCTCATTGCGTCCGACCTTTGGAATATCGCGCACGAACGGCGCCGCGAGCTCCGCCCCCGCGGCGCTCGCGGGTGCGCGGCCGGCAGGGGAGCCGGGGCTGGCAGGCTGCGCGGCGGCGGGCGGCGGGCTCGCCGCCTCCGGTGTGGCGGCCAGCAAGGGTTGGGCCTCCGCGTGCTGGGCCTGCAGCGCGCGCATCAGCCGTTCACGCCGCTCGGCCTCCTCGCGGTCGATCTGCTCCTGGGTGCGCACCTCGATCTTTGCGAGCACCGAGACCGTGTCGAATTTCACGCGCCCCAGCATCGCCTCGAACAGCCCGAAGGCCTCGCGCTTGTACTCGAAGCGGTAGTCCTTCTGCGCATAGCCGCGCAGGTGGATTCCCTGGCGCAGGTAGTCCATCGCTGCAAGGTGGTCGCGCCAGTGCTGGTCGAGCGTGCGCAGGATCACGTCGCGCTCGACGTGCCGCATCAGTTCCGGACCAGTGCGTTCGACCTTGCGCTCATAGGCCTGGCGCACCGAATCGCGCACCCGCTTGCGCAGCGCCGCCTCCTCGAGCTCCGGCTCCTGCTCGAGCCACGCGCGAGCGTCGAGCGCCAGGTTGAAATCCCGCCGGCAGGCCTCCTGCAGCCCCTCGAGGTTCCAGTCCTGCGGCACGCTGTTGGCGACCACGTATTCGTCCAGCAGGCCTTCGACCGCCTCGTCGAACATCTCGAGGATCGCGGCGCTCATGTCGGCAGTGCCCAGGATCTCGGTGCGCTGGTGATAGATCACTTTGCGCTGGTCGTTCGCGACGTCGTCGAACAGCAACAGCTGCTTGCGCGCATCGAAGTTGTGCGACTCGACCTTGCGCTGTGCCTTCTCGATCTGCCGCGTGAGCATGCCGCTCTCGATCACTTCGCCGGACTTCATGCCGGCGAACTGCAGCAGGCGCTTGGTGCGGGTCGGATCCCCGAAGATGCGCATCAGGTTGTCTTCCATCGACAGATAGAAGCGGCTGGAGCCTGGATCGCCCTGACGGCCGGAACGGCCGCGCAGCTGGTTGTCGATGCGCCGCGACTCGTGCCGCTCGGTACCGATGATGTGAAGGCCACCGGCACCCACCACCTGGTCGTGCCGCTGCTGCCAGGCGCTGCGTGCGGCCGCGCGTACGCCCTCGTCCGCGCTGTCGCCGAGCCCCGCGAGCTCGGCCTCCAGGTTGCCGCCGAGTACGATGTCGGTGCCGCGTCCGGCCATGTTGGTGGCGATGGTCACCGCGCCGGGTCGCCCGGCTTGTGCGACGATGTGCGCCTCGCGCTCGTGCTGCTTCGCATTGAGAACCTGATGGTCGATCTGCTGCTTGGTGAGCAGGCCGGACAGGAACTCCGAAGTCTCGATCGAAGTCGTACCGACCAGCACTGGCTGCGAGCGTTCGGCGCAGTCGCGGATGTCGCCAATGATCGCCTCGAACTTGTCCGGCTGCGACAGGTACACGAAGTCGGGATGGTCCTTGCGGATCATCGGCCGGTGGGTCGGGATCACGACCACCTCGAGCCCGTAGATCTGCAGGAACTCCGGTGCCTCGGTATCGGCCGTGCCGGTCATGCCGGCGAGCTTCTTGTACAGCCGGAAGTAGTTCTGGAAGGTGATCGAGGCGACCGTCTGGTTCTCCTCGCGCACCCGTACTCCTTCCTTCGCCTCGACCGCCTGGTGCAGCCCGTCCGACCAGCGCCGCCCGGGCATCGTGCGGCCCGTGAATTCATCGACGATGATGACCTCGCCGCCGCGCACGATGTACTCGACATCGCGCTTGTAGAGCGCATGCGCGCGCAACGCCGCGTTGAGGTGGTGCATCAGCCGGATGTTGGCGGTGTCATACAGGCTCTCGCCTTCGCGCATCAGTCCGGCCTCGAGCATCAGCCGCTCGACGTGTTCGTGGCCGGCCTCGGTCAGGTGCACCTGGCGCCCCTTCTCGTCGACCGAGTAGTCGCCAGGGCCGTCCTCGATCTGCTGTCGCGACAGGCGCGGCACGAGCGTGTTGATGCTGAGGTAGATCTCGGTACTTTCCTCCGCGGGGCCGGAGATGATCAGCGGCGTACGTGCCTCGTCGATCAGGATCGAGTCGACCTCGTCCACGATCGCGAACGCGAGGCCGCGCTGCACGCGGTCCTCGAGCCGGAAGGCGAGGTTGTCGCGCAGGTAGTCGAAGCCGAATTCATTGTTGGTGCCGTAGGTGATGTCGCAGGCGTACGCGGCACGCTTCTCGGTCGAATCCTGCCCGTTGCGGATCACACCGACGCTCATGTCGAGGAAGCGGTAGACCGGGCCCATCCAGTCCGCGTCGCGCTGCGCGAGGTATTCGTTGACGGTGACCACGTGCACGCCGAGCCCGGTCAGCGCGTTCACGTAGGCCGGCAGCGTCGACATCAGGGTCTTGCCCTCGCCGGTGCGCATCTCGGCGATCTTGCCTTCGTGCAGCACCGCTCCACCGATCAGCTGCACGTCGAAATGGCGCAGCCGAAGTGTGCGTCGCGCCGCCTCGCGGACCACCGCGAAGGCCTCGGGCAGCAGCTGTTCGAGCCGCGTACCGTCCTTCAGGCGTGCGCGAAACTGCGAGGTCCTGGCGCGCAGCGCCTCGTCGGACAATCCCTGCAGCGCCGCTTCGTGGCCGGCAGCCTCCCGCACGAGCCGGCTGTAGTTCCTGATCAACCGCTCATTGCGGCTGCCAAATACGCGAGTCAGCGCCTTGAGCACGACCTGTCCTTTGAAAAAGTGTTCCGCATCAGCGACTTGAACGCATCAGAGGCGCCGCGGTGGGGTATTGTAAAGGTAGACCGGGCGGCGAAGTAGTCGTTCGCCGCTGATCGAGGGACAGCGCCGCTGCAGGCGACCGTCCGCGCAGGCAGTCCGTGCGAAGTGAAGTCTAGTGGCCGACGTAGGCCATCGGATCGATCTGACGGCCTTCCCGGAGCACCTCGAAGTGCACATGCGGGCCAGTGGAATGACCAGTCGAGCCCACGATCGCCAGCGCCTGGCCGCGCTCGACCTCCTCGCCTACGCTGACCAGCACCTGCTCGTTGTGCGCATAACGCGTGAGGTAGCCGTTGCCGTGGTTGATCTCGACCAGGTTGCCATAGCCCTCGCGCGGACCGGCAAAAGTGACGATGCCGGCTGCCACTGCCAGCACGTCGGCTCCGGCGTCACTGGCAAAATCGACCCCCTTGTGGAAGGCGTCCTCGCCGTTGAACGGATCGATGCGCTCGCCGAAATACGAGGAGATGTAGCCGTCGCGGACCGGGCGGCCTGAAGGCTTGATGTCGGCGGACAGTTCGCGGCCGGCAATCACACCCTCGAGCGAGGAAAGCTGAGCGCTTCGCACCTCGACCCGGCGTGCCAGATCATCGATCATCGCCGTCAGGTCCGGAACCTGCGGCTGGCGTCCGACGCTGTCGGAATCCGATCCGCCCTCGGGAGGATCGCTGTCGAAATCGAACTCGCGGCTATTGATGTTCGCCATCTGCGTGAGCTGCTTGCCGAGCGCGTTCAGCCGGATCACGTTCGCATTGATTGCGCCGAGGCGCACCGCGAGCGCGTCGACCCGGTCCTGGAGCTGGGATCGCAACGCAGCAACCTGCTCCTGCTCGGCCAGCAGAGCGAGGCCGGGATTGAGCAGGGCCACGCGCGCCATGCTGCGCTGCCCCAGCTGCAGCCCGAGCGCCAGCGCGCTTGCCAGCAGCCCGAGCGCCAGAATGCTGATGATCGTCAGCGTCACCGGGTGGGACAGGTTCAGGTGGCGGGCACGTCCGCGCCGCCGCGAGAAGAAAATGACGTTCATAGCTGTCGCTCCGCCCTTACGGGGATCGAGCCGGCGCGCCGGCACGGCAATCTTGCGTTGGACCTGTCTTCCGGCGACTGTAGTGAAGGCTGAGCTACAGTGCGGACCGTCCGCAAGCGGTCCGGTGGCTCTTCCTTCCCGACCTGAGCCTCGTTTGCCCTCGATCGGTGCGAATGACTATGCACAAGAAGCCCCGGCATGACAAGAAGAGTGGCGCACGAAACGCCGACGATGGCGTGACGCAGTCGAATAAAACACTGAAAATCAATGATTTATTGTCAAAGCGGCCGGTACTCGCGCGTCTGACCGCGGCAATCCCGGCACAGCAGGCCTGGGTCGAGTGGTTGCGTGCCGAACTGCCGGCCGAATTGGCCGAACACGTCGTGAACGTGGTGCCGCGTCGCGCCGCCACGGCCGGCGACGCAACCGAGCTGGTGATTTTCGCGGACTCGGCCGCCTGGGGCACGCGCCTGCGCTATGCGCTCTCCGCGCTCGACGGGCGGATCCGTAGCCGTGATGCCGCCGTCGCGGGCTGGCTGGTCAGGATCGCGCCGGGGACACGCCAGGCTGCCGGGACTTGAGGCGCCAGACGCTCAGGATGCCAGGGCGGTGCTCGGTGCCGAATAGGCGGGCACGTAAGAGATCGGCGCCTGGTCGGAGCGCTCGAACACGACCTCTTCCCACGCCGTTGGATCGCGCAGCAGCGCCCGCAGCAGCGCATTGTTGAGCCCGTGGCCGGATTTGTGGCCGCTGAACTCGCCGATCAGGCTATGGCCCAGCAGGTAGAGGTCGCCGATCGCGTCGAGGATCTTGTGTTTGACGAACTCGTCCTCGTAGCGCAGACCGTCCTCGTTCATGACGCCGGTTTCGTCCAGCACGATCGCATTGTCGAGGGTTCCGCCCAGGGCGAGATTGTGCTTGCGCAGCGTCTCAATGTCGCGCATGAAACCAAAGGTGCGAGCCCGGCTGATCTCCTTCAGGAATGAGGTGGTCGAGAAATCCATGGACGCGCGCTGCAGCCGCCGTTTGAAAATCGGGTGGTCGAATTCGATCTCGAAATTGACCTTGAATCCCTCGAACGGATCGAAGCGCGCCCACTTGTCGCCGTCGGCGACAGCCACCGACCGGCGCACACGGATGAAGCGCTTCGGTGCCAGCTGTTCCTCGATGCCGGCGGACTGCAGCAGGAACACGAATGGCCCGGCACTGCCGTCCATGATCGGCACTTCCCCCGCGCTGACCTCGACGCAGGCATTGTCGATGCCGAGCCCGGCGAAGGCCGACAGCAGGTGTTCAACGGTCGATATGCGCGCCGCACCATTGACCAGGGTCGTGCCGAGTGTGGTCTCACCGACGTTCTCGGCACGCGCCGGGATGTCCACCGGCTCGTGCAGGTCCACACGACGGAAGCAGATGCCGGTGTCGACGGCTGCAGGCCGGACCGTCATCATGATCTGCTTGCCGGTATGCAGACCGACGCCCGTGGCCCGAATGGAGTTTCGCAGTGTTCGCTGGCCGACCATGGTGGGGGGTCTACAACCTCGCAGTTGCCGGGTCCGCGTAACCTAACACAGCGGCGACGGCTGGAGCCAACGGCCGCCACCTTCCTTCCGTCCGTCCGTCGATCCGTCCATCAATCGGCCTGGCGCCGCAGGAATGCCGGGATGTCCAGCAGATCCTCCGGTTCAGGCTCGGCACGAATGCCGTCCCCGACCGCGCGCTGGCGCACGATGGTCGGTCGATCGAGATTGCTGTAGTCGACCGGCCCGCGCTGCGGCTTCGGCAGCCGTGCGCCCTCGCGCGCGATCGCCTCCTCGCGCGCGGGCAGAGCGCCGCGTACCGTTGCGGCCGAGCGCGGGTACTCGAGGCGCGCGGCATGCGCCGCGACCGCAGCAGCCGTTGCACCTAAGCCCGTGGCCACCACCGTCACCCGGATCTGGTTGCTCATCTCCGGATCGATGACCGTACCCACCACCACGGTGGCATCCTCGGAGGCGTACTCCTTGACGATATTGCCGATCTCCTCGAATTCGCCGATCGAGAGGTCCAATCCCGCCGTCACGTTCACGAGGATGCCGTGTGCGCCGGCGAGGTTGATGTCCTCGAGCAGCGGCGAGGACACCGCGGCCTGCGCGGCCTGGCGTGCACGCGCCTCGCCGCTGGCGACGCCACTTCCCATCATCGCCATGCCGGTCTCGCTCATGACGGTACGCACGTCGGCGAAGTCGACGTTGATCAGTCCCGGCCGGGTGATCAGCTCGGCGATTCCCTGTACCGCGCCCTGCAGCACCTGGTTCGCTTCGCGGAACGCATCGAGCAGCGTGGTCGCCGGACCCAGCACCGTGAGCAGCTTCTGGTTCGGTATCGTGATCAGCGAATCCACGTTCTTGGTCAGCTCGGCGATGCCGTGCTCCGCGACCATCGAGCGCTTGTTGCCCTCCATCTGGAACGGCTTGGTTACGACTGCGACGGTCAGGATGCCGAGCTCGCGCGCGATCTGCGCGACCACAGGGGCCGCACCGGTGCCGGTGCCGCCCCCCATGCCGGCGGTGATGAACAGCATGTCGCAGCCCTCGATCAGCTCGATGATGCGGTCACGGTCCTCCACTGCGGCCTGCCGGCCGATCTCGGGGTCGGCCCCGGCGCCCAGTCCCTTGGTGATGTTGCAGCCGATCTGCAGCGAGGTCTTGATCTTCGAGGCCTTGAGGGCCTGCGCATCGGTGTTGATGCAGATGAAGTCCACGCCCTCGATTCCGGCCGACACCATGTGCGAGACCGCGTTGCCGCCGCCGCCTCCCACGCCGATCACCTTGATTACAGCGCTCTGGCTGTATGCATCCATCAGTTCAAACATAGTGGTCAGCTCCTTGCAGTGATCCTGTAATGCGAATGCGTCGCTCAAAAATTGCCCTTGAACCAGCTCTTCATGCGCTCGAAGACGTCGCCGGCGTGTCCGCCGCGGGCCGCCCCGCGGGCGCCGGCCGCGGCGTTCTCGCGCGCGTAGATCAGCAGCCCGACGCCGGTGGAATAGATGGGATTGCGCACCACGTCCGCGAGGCCGCGGACCTGGGCCGGCAGCCCGAGCCGCACCGGCACGTGGAAGATCTCCTCGGCCAGTTCGATGGCGCCCTCCATGCGGGAACTGCCGCCGGTGAGCACGACGCCGGCGGCGATGACTTCCTCGAGACCGCTGCGTCGCAGCTCCTCGCGAATCAGGTTGAACAGCTCCTCGTAGCGCGGTTCGACCACCTCGGCGAGCGTCTGGCGCGCGAGCCGGCGCGCCGGGCGGTCCCCGACGCTCGGCACTTCTATGCTCTCATCCGGATTGGCGAGCTGAGCCAGCGCGCAGGCGTAGCGCAGCTTGATGTCCTCGGCGTACTGCGTCGGCGTGCGCATCGAGACCGCAATGTCGTTGGTGACCTGATCGCCGGCGATCGGGATCACCGCGGTGTGGCGGATCGCGCCGGCGGCGAACACCGCGATATCGGTCGTGCCCCCGCCAATGTCCACGAGGCACACGCCGAGCTCCTTCTCATCATCCGTCAGCACCGCGAAGCTCGAGGCGAGCTGCTCGAGCACGACGTCCTCGACCACCAGGCCGCAGCGCTGCACGCACTTGACGATGTTCTGAGCCGCGCTCTCGGCGCCGGTCACGATGTGCACCTTGGCCTCGAGCCGCACGCCCGACATGCCGATGGGATCGCGGATGCCTTCCTGTCCGTCGATGATGAATTCCTGCGGCAGCACGTGCAGGATGCGCTGATCCGCGGGGATTGCGACCGCCTTGGCGGCGTCGATCACGTGCTCGACATCCCCGTGCGTGACCTCGCGGTCGCGGATCGCCACCACGCCGTGTGAGTTCAGGCTGCGCACGTGGCTGCCGGCGATTCCGGCATAGACGGCGTTGATCTCGCAGTCCGCCATCAGCTCGGCTTCCTCCACCGCGCGTGCGATCGACTGCACGGTCGACTCGATGTTGACCACGACCCCCTTCTTCAGGCCGCGCGAGGGCTGGCTGCCGAGCCCGATCAGCTCAATGGCGCCGTCGGCAGTTATCTCCGCGACCAGCGCCAGCACCTTCGAGGTGCCGATATCGAGGCCGACGATCACGTCCTTGCCGGCGCGCTTAGCCATTGCTGCGTACTCCGGGCGGCGTCGTGAGATGGGTCGCGCCGCCTTTCCACCCGACCGCGAACCCGTTGCCGTAGCGCATGTCGACGTAGGCGATGTCGGCCGCACGCTGGCTCACGAGTCGCGCCGCGGCGCGCACGAAGCGCTCGAAGCGCTGGTCCACCTGCGCGCGCCCGAGGCGCACCACGACTCCGTCATCGAGCGTGAACTCGAATGCGCCGCGAGCATCGAGCGCGAGCGTGACCAGTCGGAGCCCCGATTCCGTGAGCTGACCGGACACGGCAAGGAAGCGCGCAGTGACCTCCGCTTCGGTGCCATCGGGACCGGAAAGCTGCGGCAGCTCGGGTGGCACGAATCGCGCCTCGCTCAGGAACAGCTCGCCGCGTGCGTTGACGAGTCCGGCCCCGTTCCAGCGCGCCACCGCCGTCTGCTCGATGAGTTCGACCCGCAGTCCGCGCGGCCAGCTGCGCTGCACCGCTGCGCTCTCGACCCACGGCAGCGAGCGCACCGCGGCGCCGATCTCCGCCAGGTTCACGGTCACGAGACCGACGCCGGCGAGATGTCCGCGCACGACCTTCTCCACGTCCAGCGCCGAGACCCGCTGCAGCGGGCCGGTCACGATGACGCGCTGGATAGGCTGGTTGAGCAGCAGCCCGAGACCGGCGGCCATCAGCGCGACTACCGCAATGCCGGCGGCGCTCAACCCTATGCGTGACCAGTCGAGCTTCGGCCAGCGCCAGCGGCGTGGGGCCGCAGCGGCGCGGCGGCTATTGCGTCGGCGCTTCAGCACGGAGCCTCCGGCGCGCCAGTGCGGCTGCGGCACAGACTGGTCTCGAGCACGCGCCAGACCAGCTCCTCGAAATCGAGGCCGCTCGCGCGCGCGGCCATCGGCACGAGGCTGTGGGAGGTCATGCCGGGCACGGTGTTGATCTCGAGCAGCAGCGGCCGGCCAGTCCGGTCCATCATGAAATCCGCGCGCCCCCACCCGTCCGCACCGCAGGTGTCGAAGGCCGCCAGCGCGAGGCTCGCCAGGTGGGCCTCGGCTTCGGCCCCAAGTCCCGACGGACAGAAGTAGCGGGTGTCCTCGCGCAGGTACTTGGCCTCGTAATCGTAGAAGGCGCGCGGCGTCTCGATCCGGATGCTGGGCAGCGCCGCGCCCTGCAGGATTGCAACCGTGTACTCGGCGCCGGTGATCCACGGCTCCGCGAACACCACCGGGTCGAAGCGCCGCGCCACTTCCCACGCTGCGCGCAGCTGCCCGGCCTGCTCGACCCGCGCCATCCCGACACTCGAGCCCTGCGATCCCGGCTTGACGATCAGCGGCAGCCCCAGCTGCTCGAGCGCCAGGTCCAGATCTGCGCTCTCGCGCAGCACGACGAAATCCGCGGTCGGCACGCCGACCGCCTGCGCCAGTCGCTTGGTGCGCAGCTTGTCCATCCCGATCGCCGAGCCCAGTACGCCGCTGCCGGTGTACGGAATGCCGAGGAACTCGAGCGCACCCTGCACGGTGCCGTCCTCTCCGCCCGGGCCGTGCAGCGCGATCCAGACGCGCTCGATGCGCTCCGACAGCAGATCAGCTAGCGGCTGCGTGCCCGGGTCAAACAGCTGCGCCGCGACTCCGCGCCGCTGCAGCGCCGCGTGCACCGCGGTGCCAGTCAACAGCGAGATCTCGCGCTCGCTCGAGCTGCCGCCATACAGCACCGCGACCCGACCGAACTGTTCCGGCGCCGACACGCGGCGCATGAGCGTGACATCGTGCCGCAGACGCATCAGCCGCCGCTCCCCGCGCGCGCCAGCCCGGCCGGCGCGGATTCGCCGATGATCCGCACCTCGGGCTCGAGCACGACGCCCTGCAGGCGCTGCACGGTCGCCTGCACGTGCAGCACCAGGCGCTCGAGGTCACTCGCGCTCGCCTGGCCCTCGTTGATGATGAAGTTCGCGTGCTTCTCGGACACGACTGCGCCTCCGATGCGATGGCCCTTGAGTCCGGCGGCCTCGATCAGGCGCGCCGCGTGATCGCCCGGCGGGTTCTTGAACACCGAGCCGCAGCTCCATTCGCCGAGCGGCTGCGTCTGCGCCCGCCGTTCGGCGAGCGCACGCAGGCTCTCCGCCTGCTCAAGCCCGCGTGGCTCGAATTGCAGCTCCGCGGCGATGAACCATTCCGGCGCCGAGGCGTCCGCCGGCGCGCCAACCTGCCGGTAGGCCACCGTATACTCGCGCGCCTCGCGCGTGCGCCGCCGGCCGCGCCGGTCGATCGTCTCCACGCGGACGACGTGGTTCCAGGTCTCTTCGCCGAACGCGCCGGCGTTCATCGCGAGTGCTCCGCCCAGGGTTCCCGGGATGCCACCGAAGAATTCTCCCTGGGCGAGGCCCCAGTTCGCGCATGCGCGCGCGATACGCGCACAGGGCACGCTGGCCTCGCAATAGATGCGCGTCTGCGCCCGGCGGTCGATGCGCGTGAAGGCGCCAGGCGTCCCGATCACGACACCACGGATGCCGCCCTCCCGCACCAGCAGATTGCTGCCGAGCCCGACCCAGTACACCGGCACCTCAGGCGGCAGCGCACGCAGGAACGAGGCCAGATCGGCCACGTCGTGCGGCGTGAAGTACGCGTCCGCCGGGCCGCCGGCGCGCCACGAGCTGTGCGCCGACATCGGCTCATCGAAGCGCACCCGCGCGTGGAACTCGGGGGGGATCTGCGCCCTCAAGGGACGGTCTCCGCCAGTTGTGCCGCCAGCTGCTGCGCGATCGCGCCGATGTGGCCGGCGCCCATCGTGACCACGACGTCTCCGTCCTGCAGTACTCCGCGTAGCGCGCCGGCGATCTGCCCGACGCGTTCGAGGAACACGGGCTCGACCCCGCCACGGCTGCGCACCGCGCGGCAGATCGCGCGCCCGTCGGCCCCCTTGATGCGCGCTTCGCCGGCCGCGTAGACCTCGGTCACGAACAGCACCTCGACCTCGCTCAGCACGCGGGCGAAGTCGTCGAGCAGGTCGCGCGTGCGGCTGTAGCGGTGCGGCTGGAATACCAGCACCAGGCGTCGCCCGGGCCACGCCTGGCGCAGCGCCTCGAGCGTCGCGGCGATCTCGGTCGGGTGATGTCCATAGTCATCGACGATGCTGACGCTGCCCTGCGCGAGCCGCGCATCGCCCATGTACTGCATGCGCCGCTCTATGCCCTGGAAGCCGGCGAGCGCACGGCCGATCGCCTCGTCCGGCACGCCCAGCTCGCTCGCCACCGCAATCGCGGCCAGCGCATTGCGCACATTGTGGGTGCCAGGCAGGTTGAGCATGACCGCCAGCGGCTGCGCGCGACCGGGGCGCGTGACCTGGAAGCGGGTACCGGCGCGCGTGCGATCCAGCTCGTGGGCGCGCACGTCGGCACCCGGGCGCAGGCCATAGGTCAGCAGCGGCCGACCGACGCGCGCGAGGATGCCCTGCACGTGCTCGTCATCGGCGCACAGCACCGCCAGTCCGTAGAACGGCAGGTTGTGCAGGAATTCGACGAAACTCTGCTCGAGCTTCGCGAAGTCGCCGCCGTGGGTGCCGAGGTGGTCGTTATCGATATTCGTGACCACCGCGATCACCGGCTGCAGGTGCATGAAGGACGCATCGCTCTCGTCGGCCTCCGCGACCAGGTAACGTCCGGCGCCGAGCCGCGCATTGGTGCCCGCGCTCTTGAGCAGGCCCCCGATCACGAAGGTCGGATCCTCTCCGCCCTCGGCCAGCACGCTCGCGATCAGGCTCGTGGTCGTGGTCTTGCCGTGCGTGCCCGCGACGGCGATCGATTCGCGGAAGCGCATCAGCTCGCCCAGCATCTCCGCGCGCGGCACGACCGGGACGCGCCGCGCGAGCGCCTCCTGCACCTCCGGATTGTCCGGCGCGACCGCGCTCGAGACCACGATCACGTCCGCATGCGCGACCTGTTCGGCGCGGTGACCGATGTGGATCACGGCACCGAGCCGTGCGAGCCGTTCGGTAACCGGATTGGACTTCAGGTCGGAGCCGGACACCCGGTAGCCGAGATTCAGCAGCACTTCGGCGATGCCGCCCATGCCGCTGCCGCCGACACCGACGAAGTGGATGCTCTCGATGCGGCGCATGCGCGCGTTGACGGGCAACGCGCGGCTCATGCGGCGGCTCCGAGACGCGACGCACGCAGCAGCGCTACGCAGGCATCCGCCAGCTCCTGCGCGGCATGCGGACGGGCGAGCGCGCGAGCGCGCTCGGCCATCGCGAACAGCGGGCCGCGGCCGCGACACAGGGGCCTGAGCTCCTGCGCGAGTCGCTCGACGCTCAGTTCGCGGTCGGCGATCATGACTGCCGCGCCCTCGCGCACCAGGTACGCGGCGTTGCGCGTCTGGTGATCGTCCGTGGCGGCCGGAAACGGCACCAGCACCGAACCGACGCCGGCCGCAGCGAGTTCCGAGATCGTCAGCGCACCGGCGCGGCAGATCACGAGATCCGCCCACGAGTAGGCCTCGGCCATGTCCTCGATGAATGCATCGAGCCGCACGCGCACGCCGGCCTCGGCGTAGTAGCGCCGTGCCGGGTCGAGCCAGCGCTCGCCCGACTGGTGGCGCACCTCGAGCGGCACCTCGGCCGCGAGGCGCGCGAGTGCGAACGGGACGATGGCGTTCAGGTGGGCCGCCCCCTGGCTGCCGCCCAGCACCAGCACGCGCAGCGCGCCCTGGCGGTCCTTGAGTCGCTGCGCGGGCGGAGCGAGCTGCGCAATCTCGCGCCGCACCGGGTTGCCGACCACCTGCGCGTGCACGCGAGGCGCGAAGCTGCCCGGAAAGGCGGTGAGCACGCGGCGCGCGAGACGCGCCAGGCAGCGGTTGGTCAGGCCCGCGACCGCGTTCTGCTCGTGCACCACGAGCGGCCGGCGCAGCAGCCAGGCGGCCAGGCCCCCGGGGCCGGCGACGAATCCCCCAAAGGCGACGACGAGCGCAGGCCGCTGCCGGCGCATGACCAGCAGCGCCTGCGCCAGCGCGCGCGCGAGTCGCAGCGGCGCCATCAGCCAGACCAGCACCCCCTTGCCGCGCAGGCCCCCGATGTCGAGCCATTCGACGGGTATCTGCTCGGCCGGCACGATTCGCGCCTCGAGCCCGCGGCGGGTGCCGAGCCACACCACCTGCCAGGAACGCTCGCGCAGCTCGCGCGCCAGCGCGAGCGCGGGGAACACATGGCCGCCGGTACCGCCGGCCATGATCAGCGCCCGCGGCGCCGCAGTCGGGGGGCGCGCGCTCATGCGCGGCCCTCGCGCGTTGCGCGACGCACGCCGTGCGTGGTCTCGTAATGCACGCGCAGCACGATGCCGAGCCAGGCCATCGTCGTGATCAGGCTGCTGCGTCCGTAGCTCATGAGCGGCAGCGTCAAACCCTTGGTCGGGAGCACGCCCATGTTCACGCCGATGTTCACGAACGCCTGCGCACCCAGCCACAATCCAAACCCCGCGGCCAGGTAGCACGGGAACTTCAGTCCCGCCTCGTAGGCGCGGCGCGCGATCAGCAGCGCACGCCACGCGAGTGCGACGAACAGCGCGAGCGTGATCGCGACCCCCACCAGACCGAGTTCCTCCGCCAGCACTGCGAACAGGAAGTCCGTATGCGCCTCGGGCAGGTAGAACAGCTTCTGCACGCTCGCGCCCAGTCCGACGCCGAACCAGGCGCCGCGGCCGATCGCGATCAGCGACTGGGTGAGCTGGAAGCCGGTGTGATACGGGTCGGCCCACGGATCGAGGAACGCCGTCAGGCGGCGCATGCGGTAATCCGAGAACAGCACCAGCAGCGCCATCGAGCCGCCGGCCGCCAGCAGCATCGCGAGCACCCAGCGCAGCCGCGCTCCCGCCAGGAACAGCACGCCGAAGCCGGTCAGGAACAGCACGCTGGCCGCGCCGAAGTCCGGCTCGAGCAGCAGCAGCAGCGCGATCACCGCCAGCAGTCCGAGCGGTCGCGCGAGTCCACCGAAGCCGCTGCGCAGCGCTTCCTCGTACCGCACCGCGTAGCTCGCCAGGTAGATCAGCGTCAGCACGCGCGCGGCTTCGGAGGCCTGGAAGTTCAGGCCCGCGATGCGCAGCCAGCGTCGGCTGCCATTCACGAGATGTCCGAGCCCCGGCACGAACAGGGCCAGCAGCAGCGCGATGGCGACCCATAGCAGCGGCACAGCCGCCTGCTCGAGCCGCCGGGTCGGCAGCGCAAAACTCGCCGCCGCGGCGATCAGCCCGAGCAGCACCAGCACCAGCTGGCGCTCCAGATAGGCGAACGGATCGCCGTCGCGACCGGCAATCGTGATCGAGGCCGAGGTGACCATGATCAGTCCGAGCAGCACGATCGAGAGTGTCAACACCACCGTGGGCACGTCGAGCGCCGGCGGGCGCGTGCGCGCTTCGGGTGCGCCATCGAGGGTCGCCGCCGAGCTCATGCGACCAGCCTCTGCACGGCCTCGGCAAACACGCTGCCGCGGTGCGCATAGTTGCGGAACATGTCGAGACTGGCGCAGGCGGGAGAGAGCAGCACGGTCTCGCCCGGTCGGGCACGCTGCGCCGCGCGCTGCACCGCCTCCTCGAGGCTGCCGGCATGCTCGCACTCGCAGATGCCCGCGAGCGCATGCGCGATCACGTCCGCGTCGCGGCCGATCAGTGCGGCGTAGCGCACCTTGCCGTCGAAGGCCGCGCGCAGCGGCCGGAAGTCCTGGCCCTTGCCCTCGCCGCCGAGGATCAGCAGCAGTGGCCCTGGCAACCCGGACACGGCGGCCACGGTCGCCCCGACGTTCGTGCCCTTCGAATCATTGATGAAGCGCACGCCGCGCACCTCGGCGATCCACTGCGTGCGATGCGCGAGGCCCGGAAAGTTGCGCAGCTCCTCGAGCGCCGCGCCGGTCGGCAACGCCAGCGCCTCGGCCAGCGCGAGGGCCGCGAGGGCATTGGCGGCGTTGTGCGCACCGGAGATCCGCAATTGCGCGAGCGGCAGCAGCGGCTCGCCGCGCCGCACCAGCCAGGCGCCGCCACCAACCGCCTGCAGCGTGTAGTCCGCGCGGGCGCCGGCGCGCAGCGAGAAGCTCAAGCTCGGCTGTGCCTCCCGGACCATGGCGGGAACCCACGGATCGTCGAGGTTGACTACGGCCACTTCGCAGTGGGCGTAGATGCGCGCCTTGGCAGTCGCATAGCTGGCCAGGTCCGGATAGCGGTCCAGGTGGTCGGGCGTCACGTTCAGCACCGCGGCCGCCCTGAGACGCAGCGAGTCCGTGGTTTCGAGCTGGAAGCTCGAGATCTCGAGCACGTACAGCGCGGCGTCCGCAGCCAGCAGCTCGAGTGCCGGGGGGCCGAGGTTGCCCCCGGCGCGCACCGCGACCCCGGCACGCGCGGCGATACCCGCGAGCAGCGTGGTCACGGTGCTCTTGCCGTTGGTGCCGGTGATGCCGGCGACCGGCGCCGTGGCCAGGCGCGCGAACAGTTCGATGTCCCCGACGATCGGCACGCCGCGGGCGCGCGCAGCCTCGAAGAACGGACCGCTGGTCGCGACGCCCGGGGACACGACCACCAGATCGGCATCCGCGAGCAGCGTCGCATCGAGACCGCCGGTACGCACGTCAAGCACTCGGCCGCTCTGCGCGGCCAGTGCGCGCAGCGCCGCGAGTTCCGGCGGCGTGGTGCGCGTATCGGTGATCGCAACCGCGATGCCGCGCGAGAGCAGCAGGCGCGCCACCGACAGCCCGGTGAGGCCGGCGCCGACGACGAGCGCTCGCGCCGGCCCGCCGGCGAGCGCAACTGCGAGCGGATCGGAGCGGGAATGACCGTTCATCGCAGCTTCAGGGTCGAGAGGCCCGCGAGCACGAGCAGGAACGTGATGATCCAGAAGCGCGCGATCACCTTCGGTTCCGCCCAGCCCTTGAGCTCGAAGTGATGGTGGATCGGCGCCATGCGGAAGATCCGGCGGCCGGTAGTCTTGTACGAGGCAACCTGCAGGATCACCGAGGCGGTCTCGAGCACGAAGATGCCGCCCATCACGAGCGCGACGATCTCCTGGCGCACGATGATCGCGACTACGCCGAGCGCGGCGCCGAGCGCGAGTGCGCCGATGTCGCCCATGAAGACCTGGGCCGGATAGGCGTTGAACCACAGGAAGCCAAGGCCGGCGCCGCCGAGCGCGCCGCAGAAGATCAGCAGCTCACCGGCCTGCGGTATGGCGGGAATGTCCAGATAGTGGGCGAAGATCGCGTTGCCGCTGGCGTACGCAAAGATGCCGAGCGCCCCGGCAACCATCGCGGCGGGCATTACCGCCAGTCCGTCCAGCCCGTCGGTCAGGTTTACCGCATTGCTCATGCCGACGATCATCAGATAGGCCAGCGCGATGAAACCGAAGGCTCCGAGCGGCACGCTCACGCCCTTGAAGAACGGCACGAAGAAATCGGTCTCGGCGGGCACCTTCGCGCTCCAGTACAGCAGCGCGGCGGCGCCGAGCCCGAGCACCGACTGCCAGAAGTACTTCCAGCGCGGAATCAGTCCGCGTGAGTTGCCGACCACCAGCTTCAGGTAGTCATCGCAGAATCCGATCGCTCCGAACCCGACCGTCACGCCCAGCGTGATCCAGATGAAGCGGTTGCGCAGGTCGGACCAGAGCAGCGTACTCACGAGGATCGCGACGATGATCAGGGCACCGCCCATCGTCGGGGTCCCGGCCTTGGGCTGGTGCGAACTCGGGCCATCCGCGCGCACGACCTGCCCGATCTGGTGGTAGGACAACCGGGCGATCATCTGCGGACCGACCAGCAGCGCGATGCTCAAGGCGGACATCACCGACAGGATCGCGCGCAGCGTCAGGTAGGAGAACACGTGGAACACTGTGTAGCGCACGGCCAGCAGCTTGGCGATCCAGTACAGCAACGCTCAGGCGCTCCTACGCCGGTCCCGGTGCCACGAGCGCGTCCACGACGCGTTCGAGCCGGTTGCTGCGCGAACCTTTCACCAGCAGGCGCACATCGGCGGTCAGCTCGCCGTCGAGCGCGCGCGCCACCTCCGCGGGGGTATCGAAGCGCCGCGCCCCGGCGCCGAACGCGTCGGCCGCCAGCCCCGCGAGCGGTCCGAACGCATACAGGCGCTCAACGCCGAGCGAGCGCGCGAACTCGCCGATCTCCCTGTGACTCGCGTCGGCGAAGCCACCCAGTTCGGCCATGTCACCGAGCACGAACCAGCGCCGGCCCGGCAGATCGCCGAGCACCTGCAGGCCGGCGCGTACCGAGCTCGGGTTCGCGTTGTACGAGTCGTCGATCAGCCACGCGCCGTGGCGCGTGCGATGCAGCTGCAGCCGACCTTTGACGGCCCGCATCGCCGCGAGCCCCGCCGCGACATCCGGCAGCGTGGCACCGGCGCTCACCGCGGCGGCCGCCGCCGCCAGCGCGTTCTGCACGTTGTGCCGGCCGGCGAGCTGCAGCGTCACCGGCGTCGTGCCCTGCGGACAGATCAGATGGAACCCGGCCCGGAAGCCGTCGGCATGCGCCTCCCAGTGCAGCTCCTCGGCTCGGAAGTCAGCCTCGGGCCGCAGTCCGAACGTCACGGTGGGCGCCGTACTCATCCCCCGCCACAGCGGCGCGAACTCATCGTCCGCATTGATGATCGCCGCGCCATGCGCGGGCAGCCCGGCCACCATTTCGCCTTCGGCTCGCGCGGCACCCTCGAGCGAGCCGAAGCCCTCGAGGTGCTCGGCACCCGCATTGGTGACCAGGCCGATCGACGGCCGCGCGATCTGCACCAGCTGCGCGACGTCGCCGGCCCGGTTCGCGCCCATCTCGATGACCGCACTGCGGTGCGAGTCCCGCAGGCGCAGCAGCGTGATGGGCACGCCCAGGTGATTGTTGAGGTTGCCGCGCGTCGCGAGACACGCGCCGCTGCGCGCAAGGATCGTCGAGAGCATCTCCTTGACGGTGGTCTTGCCGTTGCTGCCCGCGACCCCGATCACGATACCGTGGAAGTCCGCACGCGCGGCGCGCGCGGCGGCACTGAGCGCATGCTCGACGTCGGACACCAGGATCTGCGGCAGCGGCAGCTCGGCGCGATGCGCCACCAGTGCGCCGGCCGCGCCGGCCGCCTGCGCAGCGGGCAGAAAGCTGTGCCCATCGGCGTGCTGACCCTTGAGGGCGACGAACAGATTGCCGGGGGCCAGGCGACGCGTATCGATCGCGACCTCGTCGTACTCCCGGTCCGCACCCTGCAGCTGACCGTGGCAGGCGGCAGCGAAGGCGCTGAGCGTGCGGATCATGCCGCCCCCCGAGCATCGAGCGCCGAGCGCGCCATCGCGGCATCGCTGAACGCCCGCCGCTCGTCACCGACCAGCTGCCATGCCTCGTGTCCCTTGCCAGCCACCAGCACCACGTCGCCGGCACGCGCGCGCGCCAGCGCCCAGTCGATCGCCGCGGCGCGATCGTGCAGGATGCGCGTGCGCCCGGCGGCATCCACGGCGGCGGCGCCCTGCATGATTGCCTGCGCGATGCGCTCCGGATCCTCGTGACGCGGGTTGTCGTCGGTGATCACGATTTCATCGGCACCCAGCGCGGCGATGCGCCCCATCGGCTCGCGCTTGCCGACATCGCGTTCGCCTCCGCACCCGAACACGCAATACAAACGCGCGCGGCAATGGCGCCGCGCCGCCGCCAGCGCCTTGGCGAGCGCATCCGGGGTATGCGCATAGTCGACCAGCACGAGCGGCAGGCTGCCGCCGCCGAGCGGCTGCATGCGCCCGGGCGGGCCAACGCAGCGCGCCAGCGCCGCGCACGCGGCTTCGAGCGGCACGTTCCAGCCGAGCAGCACAGCCAGCACGCTGAGCAGGTTGTCCGCGTTGAACTCGCCGATCAGCGCGCTCGTCAGTCGTGCCGTGCCGAACGAGCTGTCGATCTGCAGCGTGAGGCCGGCGTCCTGCGACTCGACCGCAGTTGCGTGCACGTAATCGGCTCCGCCGGGAAGCCAGTCCCTGGATGCGCGCGAGGTCAGCACGAGCCGTGTGCGTACCGGGCGGGCCAGGCAGTGCTGCGCCAGCGTGCGGCCGAACGGGTCATCGACGTTGATCACCCGTACCACCAGTGAAGGCCAGTCGAACAGCCTGGCCTTGGTCGCGCCATAGGCGGCCATGTCACCGTGGTAGTCGAGATGATCGCGCGTCAGGTTCGTGAACAGGGCGGTATGGAAGCGCGTCCCGGCACAGCGCTCCTGATCGAGCGCGTGCGAGGAGACTTCCATCGCGACAGCGGTGAACGAGCGCGCGCGCAGTGTGTACAGCAGGCGCTGCAGCTGTATGGCATCGGGTGTGGTCAGCGCAGCAGTGGTCGGCGCAACGGCGCTCGGCGCCGCAGGCCCCGCGAGACCGGCCGCGACGGCGTCGAGCCCGGAGGGTCCGGGTACGCCGGCACCGAGCGTGCCGATGCAGGCAGCCGGGCGCCCGATCAGATTCAGCGCCTGCGCCAGCACCCACGCGCAGGTGGTCTTGCCATTGGTGCCGGTGATGCCTGCCACCGTCAGGCTGGCCGAGGGCGCATCGAAGAACCGGTCGGCGATCGGACCGAGCTGCGCGCTCAAGTCCGGTACTGCGCGCACCAGGATCGAGTCGTCCACGGGCGGCGCTGCGATACCCGGCGCGGGTTCCCACAGAATCGCGCGCGCGCCTGCGGCCGCAGCCGCCGGCGCATACTCGAGCCCGTGATGCGCTCGGCCGCGGCAGGCGAGGAAGGCGGCGCCCGGCCGCACCGCCCGGCTGTCCTGAGTGAGGTCGGAGATCACGACATCGGCCGGCACGTCGATGAGGCCGTCGAGCACGTCCTTGAGCGCTCGCTGGCGGCGCGATGGTTCGGCGTTCATCGTTGCGCCACCTGCTGGCCCTGTACCCAAGGCGTGCCGGTACCGCCGACATCGTCGGGCGCGACCGCCAGCAGCCGCAGCGCGCGTCCGATCACGGCCGAGAACACCGGCGCCGAAACGTCACCGCCCAGGAACTTGCCGGCCGTCGGCTCATCGATCACGACCACCGCGGCGAGGCGTGGACTGCTGGCTGGCGCGAGCCCGGCGAACACCGAGGTATAACGGTCCTTCGAATAAGTGCCGTTGCTCGACTTCCATGCGGTGCCGGTCTTGCCCGCGACCCGATAACCCGGAATGCGCGCACGCACTCCAGTCGCACCTTCCTGGGTCGTGACCGCCTCGAGCAGCGAGATCAGCGAACGGCAGACTCCGGCATCGAGCACGCGCTCACCGGCCGGCGGCGCATCGACACGCACCATCGACAAGGGCAGGCGTTCGCCCAGCGCACCGACGGTCGCGTACGCCTGGGCGAGCTGCAGGGGCGTGACGGAGATTCCATACCCGTGCGACAGCGTCGCGATGGTGATCGCGCGCCAGTGTGAGAAGTTCGAGAACACGCCGGCCGACTCGCCGGGAAAACCGCTGCTCGTGACCTCGCCGAAGCCGAGGCGGCTCAGCGTGCTCCAGATCTGCTGCGGATCGAGCTGCAGCGCGAGTTTTGCCATCCCGACGTTCGAGGATTTCGCCAGCACGGTCGCCAGGTCGATCACCCCGAGGTTGTGTTCGTCGGGGAAGGTCACGGCACCGACCTGGATGAAGCCCGGGCTGGTGTCGATCGTGCTGCCGGCGTTGAAGCGTCCCGATGCAAGTCCGGCCGCGATGATGAACGGCTTGATGCTCGAGCCCGGCTCGAACAGGTCGGTAGCCGCACGGTTGCGGTAGGCGGCCGGAGTCAGCTGCTCGCGATCGTTCGGGTTGTACGCGGGCTGGTTCACCATCGCCAGCACTTCGCCGGTCTGGACGTCGAGCACCACCATCGAACCGGCGCGGGCGCGGTTCTCGAGGATCGCGCTCTTGAGCTCCCGGTAGGCGAGGTACTGGATGCGCAGATCGATGCTTAAGGAAAGGTCGCGGCCCGGTCGCACCGGGCGGATGCTCTCGATGTCCTCGACCTTGCGTCCCTTGCTGTCCTGGATCACGCGCTTGGCGCCGTCCTCGCCACCGAGCCAGTTGTCGAAGGCCAGCTCCGCGCCTTCCTGCCCGACGTCATCGATGCTGGTAAAGCCCAGTACGTGGCCGGTGACCTCCCCGGCGGGGTAGTAGCGGCGGAATTCGCGTGCGAGATAGACCCCTGGCAGGTTCAGAGCCTTGACGCGGCGCGCGTCGGCTGGCTCGAGCCCGCGTACCACGTAGAGGAAGTCGCGATCGCCATTGCTGCTCACGCGGCGCAGCAGCTCCTGCCGGTCCTGTCCCAGCGTGCCGGCCAGATGCGCGAGCGGATCGAGGTCGGCGCCGAGTTCCTTCGGGTTGACCCATACCGAGTCCACCGGGGTACTGACAGCCAGCGGCTCGCCATTGCGGTCGGTGACGCTGCCGCGATGCGCGGGTATCGCCGCGACGCGCGAGAAGCGCTCATCGCCCTGATGCGCGAGGAATCCGTGATCGACGAGCTGCAGGTCGACCGCGCGTCCCATCAATGCTACGGCCGCGGCGAGCAGCACCCCGAACAGCAGCCACAGGCGCAGTGCGAACGAGTACGAAGTCGGGCGCGACGCTCCGGAGCGCACGGGCTCGCTGCGGCGCGCGCTGCGGGCCGGCTTGGGTACGCGCCAGAACCTCATGGTGCGAGGATCTCGATGGCGTGCGGATCGGGGATGCTCATGTGCAGCCGCTCGCTGGCGACACGCTCGACGAAGGCATAGGTCGACCAGGCGCTCTGCTCCAGCTGCAGCCGCCCCCACTCGGCATCGAGTGCGTCGCGATCGCGGCTGAGCCGCTCGAGCTGCACGAACAGCTCGCGCGCGCGGTATTTGCTCCAGATCGCCCCGGCCGCCGAGGCGAGCACCGCACACCAGAGCGCGAGCGTGAGCACCACCAGGCCGCCGCGGCGGATCACGGGCACTTCCCCGCCACCCGCAGCAATGCGCTGCGGGCGCGCGGATTGGCGCGAATCTCCTGCTCACTGGCACGGCGCTTGCGCCCAATGCGCCGCAGCCGCGGCACGGCCTCGGCTGGCAGTGTCGGCAGCCCAAGCAGCGCGGGATCCGGTTCGGAGTGCGCGCGGATAAACTCCTTGACGATGCGGTCTTCCAGCGAATGGAAGCTGATCACCGCCAGCCGCCCCCCCGGGGCGAGCAGCTCGAGTGCCTGCGCGAGCCCGCGCTCGAGCTGGCCGAGTTCGTCGTTGATCCAGATGCGCAGCGCCTGGAACGTGCGCGTCGCCGGATGCTTGGACGGTTCGCGCGTGCGCACCGCGCGCGCGACCAGAGCGCTCAGCGCTGCGGTCGTCAGCAGTGGCCCTGCGGCGCGTGCGCGCACGATGGCGCTGGCGATGCGCCCGGCAAAACGCTCCTCGCCGTAGGTCGCGATCACGTGGCGCATCTCATCGCGGCCCGCTTCGGCGAGCCATGCGGAAAGCGGTTGCCCGCGCGTCGGATCCATGCGCATGTCGAGCGGACCGTCCCTGACGAAACTGAAGCCGCGCGCGGCAGCTTCGAGCTGCGGCGAGGAGACGCCCAGATCGAACAGGATGCCGTCGCAGGACGCGCCAGGCGCCTGCGCGCGCACGAGCGCGGCAAGCTGGCCGAACTCGCCGTGGACCAGGCGCAGTCGCGGCTCCGCGGCAAAGCGTGCATGCCCGGCCTCGATGGCGGCCGGATCGCGATCGAAGGCGAGGACGCGGCCCTCGGGTCCGAGCGCCTCGAGCAGCCGCTGCGTATGCCCGCCGCGACCGAAGGTCGCGTCGACGTAGAGGCCGGCAGGACGCACCGCCAGAGCCTCGAGCACCTCTTCGATAAGCACCGGCGTGTGCTCATCCAACTCCCTTAGCCCCCAAGAACGTGACGCCTGCGCCCGTCAGAGCGAAAGCGAATCCAGTTGGGCCGGCAGCTCGGTGCTCGCAGCTTCGCTCTTGAGCCAGAAGTCGCGTCGCTCCAGCCACCGGGCCTCATCCCACAGTTCGCAGCGATTGCCCTGTCCGATCAGCATCGCGTGACGGCTGAGACCCGCGAATTCACGCAATTCCGGCGGCAGCAGCATCCGGCCATGACCGTCCAGCGCCAGGTCCGTCGCATGGCCGACCATCAGGCGCTGGAGGCGGCGCGACTGGGCGTGCAGGCTCGGCAGCTCCATCAGCTTGCGTTCGACCTGTTCCCAGTCGCCGAGCGGATAGATCAGCAGGCACTCGCCGTCCCGGTCGACCGTCACCACCAGCTGGCCGGTCGAGCGCTCCAATAGCCGCTCGCGGTAGCGCGCCGGGATGACCAGCCGCCCCTTGTCGTCCAATGTGACTTTTGCTGCACCGCGGAACATGCAAATCGAGCCAGTTGGCCCATTTCTTCCCACTTTCGCCCACTTGGCGCCACTATAGAAACGCGGACACGCGCGTGTCAACGTTTGAATGGGAAATTTCTGAAGCGCAGTAGGCACTTACGCTAGGGTGGGACGTCTGGCCGCGACCCCGCGCCCACGATGCGCAATAGGTTTCTTTAGAGATCAGGAACTTGAGCGGGATATCTCGACAAGTGCGGAGAGTCGGCCTGTAAGCCGGGTTCTGTCGAGAACAGTCATTCCTCTGGGACGCCCGTCACCGTGCGCCTCAAGCGGCCTACCCGGAAGCACGCGCGGGCTCGCGCTGCAGCCCCTTGTGGGGGCTGCGACTTCCCTATTTGGCCTTGCTCCAGGTGGGGTTTGCCGTGCCGTCGAATGTTGCCACCGACGCGGTGCGCTCTTACCGCACCGTTTCACCCTTGCCAGCACCGTGACCGGTGCTTCGGCGGTCTGCTCTCTGTTGCACTTTCCGTGGGCTCACGCCCCCCAGGTGTTACCTGGCACCCTGCCCGCCGAGCCCGGACTTTCCTCCACGTTCCCGCGGGCGAAACGCAGCGACTGCCCAGCCGACTCTCCGCGGCTGCACCTTACTGGCTCGTGCCCGGCGACTCAATCGGATTCGCCGGGCTCCGTCGAGGAGGCCGCGGACGGAGCCGCTGCCGCGCGCCGGCTTCGCTGCAGCTGCAGCGCCAGCTCATAGGCCTCGCTGCGGCGCACGCCGGCGAGCTGCGCGGCGATCGCCGCCGCGCGCGACACCGGCAGCTGCGGCAACAACAGCTGCAGCGCGCGGCGCAGCAGCGGTGCGCTGGATGCTGCGGCAGCCGCATCACCCGCGCCCTCGACCAGCAGCGTGATCTCACCGCGCGCGAGGTTGGCGTCCGACTGCGCGAGCGCGCACAGCTCCCCGAGGGATCCGCGGTAGACGCTTTCGTGCAGCTTGGTCAGTTCGCGCGCGATGACCACGGAGCGTCCGGCGCCGAAGGCCGCGGCAAGATCGGCCAGCGTCCCGGCGATTCGATGCGGCGCCTCGAAGAACACCAGCGTGCGCGCCTCGCCGGCGAGACGAGCGAGCACCTCGCGCCGCTCACCAGCGCGGACCGGCAGGAACCCCTCGAACACGAAGCGGTCAGTGGGCAGCCCGGCGACGCTGAGCGCGGCAGTCATCGCGGATGCACCGGGGATCGCGCGCACGGTGATGCCGGCCGCCGCCGCTGCACGGACCAGCGCGAAGCCCGGGTCCGACACCAGCGGCGTACCGGCATCGCTGACCAGCGCGATCACGCTGCCGCAGAGCAGCTGCGCGATCAGGCTCTCGATGCGTTCGGCCTCGTTGTAGTCGTGCAGCGACACCAGCCGGGCCGATACGCCGATTGCGCTGAGCATCTGTCCGGTGTGCCGCGTATCCTCTGCGGCAACGAGATCTGCCTGTGCGAGCGCCTCGCGCGCCCGCGGACTCAGGTCGCCGAGATTGCCGATCGGGGTGCCAACGACATCGAGGCGGCCCTGAGCCACTATAATTCTCCGTTCACCGAGCGCGACCGATGCGCAGGCCTAAAGGTAGCAGGATCCCGTTCATGCAACCGACCGCACCCCTTCGCCCGCCGCTCGCCTTGCCTTGCCCGCTGGCCTGCGCCCGGCCTGCCGCACTGGCCGCCTTGTTCGCTCTCGCATTCGCGGCGTGCTCATCGCTACCACCACCGCTGCCAGCGCCCGGTACTCCCAGCTGGCCCGGTGCGGCCGAGCAGCAGGGCGCCGCCGCGGCGGCCCGCCAGGGCGATCATGCCCGAGCGGCGCGCCTGTACGAGCAGGCGGCGGGGTCCCGTACCTTAAGCGAGCGCATCGACCTGGAACTGGTCGCGGCGCACGAATGGATAGCCGCCGGCAGCGCCTCGGACGTGCAGCGCGTACTCGCGGCGTTGCCGGCGGGCTCGACACCGGCCCAGGTCTACGAACGCTCGTTGCTCGAAGCGGAGGCGCCGCTGCTTGGCGGCGGCGTGCAGCTCGCATGGCAGCGCATGGCCGGGCTGGCGGAACCGCCCGCCACGAGCCCTGCCGGCACGGCACAGCGCTATTTCGCGCTGCGAGAGCGGATTGCTGTGGCCGCGGGGCGGCCGGTCGACGCGGTGCGCGCGGAGCTCGCCTCCGAGCGCCTCCCGGGCGCGGCGGGACAGCTGATGGCTCTGCGCACAACGCTGCTCGCAGGCCTGCGCGATCAGCGCGACCGTGGCGTGCGATTCGATGCGCAGTCGATCCAGGACCAGACCGTGCGCGGCTGGCTCGAGCTCGGCGAGATAGCCAATGGCGCACGCGCGCGTTCGCTCGGCAGCGACGCGGCGTTTGCGCGCTGGCGCGAGCGCTATCCCAACCATCCTGCGTTCGAGATCCTGGCGCAGGCTGAACCGCCGCCACTCACGGCCGGCCTGTCGCATGGCCCGATCGCGCTGCTGTTGCCGCTCGGCGGCCCGGCGGCGGCGCAGTCCGCGACCGTACGGGATGGTTTCCTGAGCGCGTACTACCAGCTGCCCGCCGCGCAGCGGCCGCCGCTGCACCTGTATGACACCAGCGCGATCAGCGTGAGCACGGCGCTGGCCAGTGCACGCAGCGCGGGCAGCAGCATCATCGTCGGCCCGCTGACCCGAGAAGAGGTCGGCGCGCTCGCCGACGGTGGTGCGCAGCCGGTACCGGTGCTGGCACTCAATTTTCTGCCGGCCGAGCGACCGGCACCGGCGGGCGTGTTCCAGTTCGCGCTCTCGCCGGAGGAGGAGGCACGGCAGGTAGCACGCCGCATCCTGGCCGACGGCCACCACCGCGGCATCGCCGTGATCCCAGCCGGGGACTGGGGCACGCGCGTGCGCGAGGCGTTCACGCGCGAACTGCAGGCGGGCGGCGGCAGCCTGCTCGGGGAGGCCGACTACGATCCGGCGAGCCACGACTACGGAGCGCAGCTGCGCAGCGTGCTGCGAATCGATGACAGCGCGATGCGCCACGACCGTCTGCAGAGTGTGCTCGGCACGCGGCTCAACTTCGAACCGCGCCGCCGTGCCGATATTGAATTTCTGTTCATCGCGCCGGCCACCGCGACCAATGCGCGCCTGATCGAGCCGCAGCTGCGCTATTTCTATGCCGGTGATGTGCCGGGTTACACGCTATCCAATGCGTACGAGCCTGATTCGACCGCCTCCAACGAAGACATCAACGACCTGCGCTATCCGGACATGCCCTGGATGATCAGTGATGACGCCGCGATCGACGCGATCCGCAGCAGCGTGCAGCAGGCCTGGGCCGACCGTACGGCCTGGCGCACGCGCCTGTTCGCATTCGGCTACGACGCGTGCCAGTTGATGCTCGCGATGGGGGGCGCGCGCCACGATATGGCGGATACCCAGATCGATGGGCTGACGGGGCAGCTGCGCTTCGACGCGGAGCGGCGCGTACAGCGCGAACTGACCTGGGTGCAGATCCGCAATGGCCAGCCGCGGCGGCTAGGGGCCGCGCCCCCGGACTGAGCGCTCCTGTGGCGCCGGACTGGCGCGCCTTTGTGCACCTCACCGCCAGATACGCTGGGTTGCACGCGGCGCCGCCGCGCGCATGCTCCACAGCCACGATGGCAGCGAGCACACGAATGCAGCGCGACAGTGCGCGGCGCGGCAGCGCGGCCGAGTGCCGCGCCGCCCGGATCCTGGCCGCTGCGGGATTCGAGCTGGTGGTGCGCAACTACCGCTGCCGCATGGGCGAGCTGGACCTGGTCGCCCGGCGTGGGCAGCTGCTCGTGATCGCCGAGGTGCGGCAGCGCACGCGCGCGGATTTCGGCGGTGCCGCCGCCAGCATCACGGCCCGGAAACGCCGCCGCATCGTACGCGCAGCGGGCCACCTGCTGCAGGCGCGGCCGTCACTCGCCCGCCTCTCGGTGCGCTTCGACGCGCTGCTGGTCAACGGCGCGGACGGGCCCCTGGAGTGGATCGAAGCCGCGTTCGAGGCTACTTGACCACCGTCAGCTTCGGTTTGCGCGCACTGGTCGGACCGGCGCGCGGCGCCGGAGCCTCGGGCGGACTTCCGGAGCCCGGCGGAGTCGGCTCACCCTCGCCTTCAGAGAAGATCATGCCCTCGCCGGTCTCGCGCGCGTAGACTCCGAGCACGGCGCTGAGCGGCACGCGCACGTGGTGCACTACGCCCGCGAAGCGAGCGTCGAATTCGATCCAGTCGTTCTTGAGCTGCAGTCGCTGCGTGGCCGTCACCGACAGGTTCAGCACGATCTTGCCGTCCTTTACGTACGCCGCCGGCACCTCGACGCCCGGCCGCTGCGCATCGACGATGACGTGCGGCGTCAGACCGCTGTCGGTGATCCACTCGTGCATCGCGCGCAACAGGTAGGGGCGGCGTGGCACCACGCTGCCGTCGCTGCCGCTCCTGGCACTCATGAGGCCGGCCTCATCGAGCGCTCCGGCTCCGACAGGCTGGCGCGGAACGCGGGTCGCGCAAACAGCACCGCCATGTAGCGCGTCAACGCCTGGGCCTGCGGCGGCAGCTCGATCTCATAGCGCTGCAGCCGCCACAGAATCGGGGCGATGCTGGCGTCCACGAGCGAAAACTCATCGCTCAGGAAGTACGGCTTGACCTTGAAGACGTCCGCGCTCTGCAGCAACGCATCGCGCAGCACCTTGCGGTTGCGGGCCGCATGCTTCTTGTCGTGATCCTCCTCGATGAGCTGCGCCTGGCCATACCAGTCGCGTTCGATCCGGTACAGCGCCACCCGGAACTGGGCCCGCTGGATCGGATCGACCGGCATCAGCGGTGGGTGCGGAAAGCGTTCGTCCAGGTATTCGATGATGACCCGCGAGTCGTACAGCACGAGGTCGCGATCCACCAGCGTCGGCAGGCTGTGGTACGGATTCAGGTCCAGCAGGTCTTCCGGATAGCGACCGGGGACGACGTCGATGATTTCGATCTCGACGCCCTTCTCCGCCAGCACGATCCGCGTTCTATGGCTGCTCGGCGCGTCCGGCGACGAGAACAGGGTCATGATCGAGCGGCGGCTGGACAAGTACGGCTCTCCTTCAGGGCCTTGTGGCCAGGCGCGCGTGCGATCAGCGCACCACTTTCCAGTACTCTTTCTTCAGCAGCCAGACGAATATGGTGAGCATCGCCAGGAACAGCACGACCCAGATACCCTCGGCGTGCCGCTCAATCTGCGCCGGCTCGCCGGCGTAGTCGAGGAAATTCACGATGTCGCGCACGAACGCATCGTAGTCGGCCGCGTCGAGCTGGCCGGGAGCCACGATCTGGAAGTGGTCCACAGGCTTCTGCTGCTCGGCGGCCGCTCCGGCAGCCGCTTCGCGGAACACCACCGACTTGACTCCCTCGAGGCTGGAGAGCACGGCCGGCATGGCCGTGCTGGGATACGCGAGATTGTTGGTGCCGGTGGCCTGCTTCGGATCGACATAGAACGTCTTCAGGAAGCGGTAGACATAGTCGACGCCTTTCGAGCGCGCGATCAGCGACAGATCCGGGGGCACCTTGCCGAACCAGCTCAGCGCGTCCGCAGGCGGCATCGCGGTCGTGATGTAGTCGAGATTGTTGCTGCCTGGCGGGACCAGCGACGCGGTGAGCGCAGCGGGCGGGATTTTGAGATCGTCCGCCATGCGCTGGTAGCGCAGATATTTCACCGCGTGACAGCCATTGCAGTAATTCATGAAATCGCGCGCACCGCGCTGCAACGAGGCCAGATCACTGACGTCGTTGCCGGCGCGCCAGTGCTCCCAGTCGAGTGGCGCTGACTCGGTCGTGGCCGGTGCGTCCGTGGCAGGCTCGGCGGCATGAACCGCGACCAGGAGCGGGGCGCAGAGCAGCGCCCGCAGGATATTGACGACCTTAACCATGGTACGTGACTCGCTCGGGAACGGGCTTGACCGGATCAATTCGCGAATAGAACGGCATCAGCACGAAGAACGCGAAGTACGGCACCGCGAACACGCGCGACAGCGTCACGTACACACCTTGGGCCGGCTGCATGCCGAGGTACATGAGTGCGAGGAAGGAGACTGCGAACAGGCCCAGGAACGTCTTGTAGATCCAGCCGCGGTAGCGGACCGACTTGACCGGCGAGCGGTCCAGCCACGGCAGGAAGAAGAATGCCGACACCGCGATCAGCATCAGCAACGCGCCCATGCGCTGGTTTGGCACCGCGCGCAGAATCGCGTAGTAGGGCGTGAAGTACCACGACGGGGAGATCGGATCCGGCGTCGAGAGCGGGTCGGCCGGCCCGAAATTCGCCTTCTCGAGGAACAGGTCACCGAAGGTGGGGACGAAGAACACCACCGCCGCGAACAGCGTCAGGAATACTCCCGTCCCGAACAGGTCTTTGACCGTGTAATAAGGATGAAACGGGATCCCATCGAGCGGCACGCCCTTGTCGTCCTTTTTCTTCTTGATGTCGACGCCGTCGGGATTGTTCGACCCGACCTCGTGCAACGCCACCAGATGTAGCACTACCAACAGCAGCAGCACCAGCGGGACGGCGACGACGTGCAGCGAGAAGAAACGGTTGAGCGTCGCATCGGCAATACCGTAGTCGCCGCGGATCCACTCGACCAGACCCGGCCCGATGGCCGGGATGGTGCCGAACAGGTTGATGATCACGGTGGCCGCCCAGAACGACATGTTGCCCCAGGGCAGCACGTAGCCCATGAACGCCTCGGCCATCAGCGCCAGATAGATGATCATGCCGAACAGCCACAGCAGCTCGCGCGGCGCCTTGTAGGAGCCGTACATGATCCCGCGGAACATGTGCAGGTAGATCACGAGGAAGAAGGCCGAGGCGCCGGTCGAATGCAGGTAGCGCAACAGCCAGCCGTACTTCACCTCGCGCATGATGTATTCGACCGAATCGAAGGCCGTGGCCTCCCCGACCTTGTAGAACATGGTCAGAAAGATCCCGGTCACCAGCTGCATCACCAGCACCAGCAGCGCGAGCGAGCCGAAGTAGTACCAGACGTTGAAATTCTTCGGCGCGTAGTACTCGGACGCCTGGCTGCGCCAGAAGGCCGCCACCGGGAGCCGGTAGTTGAGCCAGCCCCAGAATCCGCCTTGGGGCACGACCGCGCCGCCCGCCTTGTCGTTGCCGGCCATCAGGCTGCTCCCGCGGCATCACCGCCATCCAATCCGATCACGAGCGTGTTCTCCGTGCTGAAGCTGTATGGGGGTATGCGCAGATTGGTCGGTGCCGGTGACCCGTTGAATACCCGGCCGGCGAGATCGAAGCGCGAGCCATGGCAGGGGCAGCGGAATCCGCCGGGCCAGCTTGCGCCGAGTACCGGGTCGCCCGGATCGAAGAACTGCTTGGGCAGGCAGCCCAGGTGCGTACAGATGCCGATGAGTACCAGGACGTCGACGCGGCGTGAGCGCATTTCGTTCTTGGCATAGGCGGGCTGGTCCGAGTCGGCCGATTTCGGGTCCTTGAGGTCCGCGTCGTTCTTGGGCAGCGCATCGACCAGCGCCTTGTCGCGGCGCACGATATAGATGACCTGCTTGCGCCAGGTCGCGAGGATCATCTGACCCAGCTCGAGCTTGGTGATATCCACGGTGACTGGGGCGCCCAGGGCACGAGCCCGTTCCGAGGGTGTCCAGGATTCGACGAACGGCACCAGGGTCACCGCGACGCCGACGGCAGCGGTGGCACTGGCCGCGGCGGTGAGAAACTTTCGGCGGCTTTCGTCAATCTCTATGTCATTGGCTATCGCACCGCTGTCGCTCATTTCGTACCCGCCTTCCGTTCGTCGCGCTGTGACAAATGCCGACCGTGACCAGGGTCGCTGCCTAAACCGCCGGGGAGTGTCGCATTATACACAACCCTCCAGGCTCTTCGGGGGCCATGGGGAACGCAGGAGACTAAAGGCCGATGACTCTCAAGCGCATGGGACGCGCGATGACCTTTCTGGCCGGCTGCATCATCGGCGGCCTGGCGCTCGCGTTCGTCCTCGTTTATTTCAACCCCGGGTTGCTGCAGCGACCGGCGGACTCGGCTGCCGCCCACCCCGATGGCGCGCCAGCCGAGGTTGCGGTCGTGCCCTCGCCGGGTGCAACCGCCACGCCGCTGCGCACCACGGTGGTACCGCCGCCCGACAATGCTGCGGCGCGCCCGTCGACACCAGCCGACTCCACTACGGCCCTGACCGCCGAGTCCTACGCGGCCGCAGTGAAGCGGGCCGCTCCGGCGGTGGTCAATATCTCGACCGCGCGGCTCGTGACCGAGCAGATCGAACCTTCGATGTTCGACCAGCTGTTCGGCGACCTGCGCCCGATGTATCGACGGCGGGTAGAGCGGGCGCTGGGCTCGGGAGTGATTGTGGATGGTGCGGGCCACATCATCACCAACAACCACGTGATCGCGAACGCCGATACGATCATGGTGCAGCTGGCCGACGGTCGCGTCACTCGCGCCTCGGTCGTGGGGCGCGATCCGGATACCGATCTTGCGGTGCTGTCGATCCGTCTGCCGCGCCTGCCGGTGATGCCGTTAGGCCGTTCAGACCAGCTGCAGGTCGGAGATGGAGTGCTGGCCATCGGCAATCCGCTCGGCCTCTCGCAGACCGTCACGCACGGCATCGTCAGCGCGACCGGACGCAGCCAGCTCGGCGTCGCGACCTTCGAGAACTTCATCCAGACGGATGCCGCGATCAATGCCGGCAATTCAGGCGGCGCACTGATCAATACGCTCGGCGAGCTGATCGGCATCAATACCGCAGTGCTCGGCAAGAACAGCGGCGGCGACATCAGCGTCGAGGGCATCGGCTTCGCGATCCCGGTCAATCTGGCGCGCGGCGTCATGCAGGGAATACTCGATCATGGACGCGTGATCCGCGGCTGGAGCGGCATCCTGCCGGAGGACGTCGATGACCAGCAGGCCCAGCAGCTCGGTCTGGCGCGTGGCGGCGTCGTGGTCACGAACATGTATCGCGACAGTCCCGCGGCCAAGGCGGGCCTGCGCCTCGGCGACATCGTGCTGGCCATCGACGGCCACCCGGTGCACAGCGCGCAGGACACGCTGGCACAGATCGCCGCCAAGACGCCCGGGAGCACCGCGCGTCTGCGCATCCTGCGCGGCGCGAGCGAACTCGAGCTGACGCTCGCGGTGACCGAGCGCCCGAAAACCGCCTGAAGTGCCCGACCGAGCCGACCCGGCCCGGGCCGCGCCGGCCCGGCGGGGCTAATTCGGCACGCGCCGGATGCGCGCGCCGAGCTGCGACAGCTTCTCCTCGATCGTCTCGTAACCGCGGTCGATATGGTAGATGCGTTCGATCTCGGTACGCCCTTCTGCGACCAGACCTGCCAGCACGAGGCTGGCCGAGGCCCGCAGGTCCGTCGCCATCACCGGAGCCGCCGTGAGCCGGCTCACACCACGGATGATCGCGGTGTTGCCTTCGAGCCGGATCTCGGCGCCCATACGCCGCATCTCGAGCATGTGCATGAAGCGGTTCTCGAAGATGGTCTCGACCACCGTGCCGACGCCGTCGGCCACGGTATCGAGTGCCGCGAACTGTGCCTGCATATCAGTCGGGAACGCCGGATACGGCGCGGTGCGTACGTCCACGGCGCGCGGCCGTCGACCGCGCATGTCGACCTCGACCCAGTTCTCGCCGCACTCGACGCTCGCGCCGCTCTCGCGCAGCTTGCCGATCACGGCGTCGAGGTGCGCCGGACGGGCATTCTTGATGCGCACGTGACCCCCGGTGATCGCTCCGGCCACCAGGTAGGTGCCGCCCTCGATCCGGTCCGGCAGCACCTCGTAGTGCACGCCGCGCAGCTGTTCGACGCCCTGGATCACGATGCGGTCGGTGCCGGCACCGCTGATGCGCGCGCCCATCGCGACCAGGAAATGCGCCAGATCCACCACCTCGGGTTCGCGTGCGGCGTTCTCGAGCACGGTCTCGCCGTCGGCCAGCGTCGCGGCCATCATCAGGTTCTCGGTGCCGGTGACGGTCACGGTCTCGAGCACCAGACGGGCGCCGTGCAGACGCGCGGCACGGGCGCGGATGTAACCGCCCTCGATGTGGATGTCCGCGCCCATCGCCTGCAGGCCGGCGACGTGGATGTTGACCGGACGTGCGCCGATGGCGCAACCGCCGGGGAGCGACACGTCGGCGCGGCCGAAGCGCGCGAGCAGCGGACCGAGCACGAGGATCGAGGCGCGCATGGTCTTGACCAGATCGTACGGGGCAAAATACTCGCGGATCGTGCCCGCATCGACCTCGATGCGCATCCGCTCGTCGATGGTGACGGTCACGCCCATCTGGCCAAGCAGCTCGATCGTGGTGGTAACGTCCTGCAAATGGGGCACATTGCTGATGGTGACCGGACCTTCGGCGAGCAGCGCGCCGGCGAGGATCGGCAGCGTGGCGTTCTTCGCGCCTGATATGCGAACCTCTCCCTCGAGCGGGATGCCGCCGGTTATCTGCAGCTTGTCCACGGCGGCGCCTCAGCGGGTCCGTGCGGCCCACTCGGCCGGCGTGCACGCGTCGATCGAGAGCGCGTGGATCTGCTGCCCCACGCGCTCGCCGAGCGCCCGGTACACGAGCTGGTGACGCGCCACGGGGCGCAGGCCCTCGAAGGCGGCCGCAACCAGCAGCGCGTCGAAGTGGACGTTGTCCTCGGAGCGCACCTCGATGCGCGCATCGGGCAGCGCCGTGCGGATCAGGTCGGCGATCTCGGCTGGAGTCATGGTGGGCGTCACCTTCGGGCAGTCCTTGAGGGACCTAAGGCGCTATTATGCGCATGCCGAGGGACCCATGAATAATGCCCCAGCCTCCCGGGGATCCATGACGACCGATCCAGCCGACCTGCCGGCCGCGGACGCCGCGGCACTGCTGCGCAGCGCGCGCCGCACCTTCGAGATCGAGTCTGCCGCGCTTGCAGCGCTGCACTCGCGCCTCGACGAGGCCTTCGCGCGCGCGTGCCGGATCTGCCTCGCATGCCGCGGGCGCGTGGTCGTGACCGGGATGGGAAAGTCCGGGCACATTGCACGCAAGATTGCCGCGACGCTGGCGAGCACCGGTACGCCTGCGTTCTTCCTGCACCCTGGCGAGGCCGGGCACGGCGATCTGGGCATGCTCACCCGGGGCGACGTGCTGCTCGCCGTGTCGAACTCGGGCGAGACCGCGGAAGTGCTCGCTTTGCTCTCGCACGTCAAACGCCTGGGAGCGCTGCTGATCGCGCTGACCGGCGACGCACTGTCGACGCTCGGGCGTACCGCCGATGCACACCTCAACGTCGCGGTGCCGCAGGAAGCCTGCCCGCACAATCTGGCGCCGACTGCGAGCACGACCGCAGCGCTGGTGATGGGCGATGCGCTGGCGGTCGCGCTGCTCGAGGCGCGTGGCTTCTCCGCCGAGGACTTTGCACGTTCGCACCCGGGCGGCGCGCTCGGCCGCCGCCTGCTGCTGCACGTCGCCGATGTGATGCGCACCGGTGAGCAGCTGCCGCGCGTCGCTCCGACCACGCCACTTGCCGAAGGTCTGCTCGAGATGACCCGCAAGGGCCTCGGGCTCACGGCGATCGTGGACGCGCACGGGCAGGTGCTGGGCGTATTCACCGATGGCGACCTGCGGCGCGCGCTCGACCGCCGCGTCGACCTGCATGCCTCCACGATGGCGCAGGTCATGACCAGCGGCGGCCGCACGGTCCGGGCTTCCGAGCTGGCCGCGACTGCGGCCGCATTGATGGAAACCCATCGCGTAACCGCCTTGCTGGTGACCGACGAGTCCCAGCAACTGATCGGAGCACTCAACGTGCATGATCTGATGCGTGCGGGTGTCGTTTGAGCCGCGCCCGCCAGCCGCGCACGCGCGCCGCCACGCTGTCACGGATGCGCCTGCTCGTGCTCGACGTCGACGGCGTGCTGACCGATGGCCGGCTGCTCTATGGCGAGCGGGGGGAGATCGGGAAGTCCTTCCACGTGCGCGATGGCCACGGCATTCGCGTGCTGCAGGATGCCGGCGTCGAGGTCGCGGTGATCTCCGGACGGCGCTCGCTGGCCGTGCAGCGGCGCTGCCGGGAGCTCGGGATCCGGCACGTGAGCCAGGGAGTCGCCGACAAGGGCGCGGCCCTCGAAGCGCTGCTCGGTGCGCTGGGGGTCGAGGCGCGCCACTGCATCTGCGTCGGCGACGACGCGCCCGACGTGCCGATGCTGCGACGGGCGGGATTGGCCGTCGCCGTGGCCGACGCGCATGCGTCGGCGCTCGCCGTGGCGCACCGGCGGACGCGCCTGCCCGGCGGAGCCGGTGCGGTGCGGGAAGTGTGCGACTGGCTGCTGGCGGCTCGTGGCCACGCCACGTCATGATCACGCGCTTCGTGCTGGCGGCGCTCATGCTCGGAACGCTGATTGCATTGCTGTACTTCAAGGAATCGGACAACGGCGCGGCAGGTGAGGGTGCGGGCACGGACAGCGCGGCCACTGAACCCGGCTTTGCCGCGTTGCATGCCGAGCTGATCGAGACCGGCGAGGACGGACTGGCGCTCTACCGGCTGCGCGCCGACCGTATGGAACAGCCGCAGCCGCAGGGAACGATCTTCCTGAGCGCACCGCAGCTCGATTACCAGCCCGAGGCCGGCAACCACTGGACCCTGCGCGCGCAGCGCGGACAACTGCCGCAGGATGCGCGCACGGCCGAGCTCTCCGGCATGGTGCACGGGGAAGGCCGGCCCGAGGGCTCCGAGGTCCTGCTGCGCTTCGATACCGACGACCTGCGGCTCGACATGGCCGCCAACGTCGCGACCTCCGACGCAGACGTGAGCGTGGAGTGGGCTGGTGACCGATTGCTCGGTCGCGGCATGAGCGCGGATTTGGACGGCTACAGGCTGCAGTTGCAGGCGGACGTGCATGGCGCGATCACACACTGAGATGCTGCGCGTGGCACTGCTGGGCATTGCGCTGGCTGGGTGCGACGGGGCGTATGGCGCGGATGCCGCCGCCCCGCCCGCCGCCGCCGCCGCCGCCCCGGCTGCCGATGCGTGCGCCGAACCGCTCTGCTACACGGCCTCGAGCCTCGAGGCGGAGCGCAATCACATCATCCTGCATGACCTCAGCCTCGTGGACAGCACGCATGGCCGGGTGCACATCAGTGCCGATCGAGCCGAGGCTTCCGGACTCGACCTGGCGAGCAGCCAGTGGGTACTCACCGGAAATGTGCACGTCGAAATGGACCAGAGCGCGGGCCAGCACAACGAGCTGCACGCGGACACGGCGACGGTGCAATTCGCGAACAAGCACGTTGCGATGATGACCGCCAGCGGCGAGCCGGCGGAATTCGCGCGCACGATCGACCGCAGTCGCGAGCAGGCGCGCGGGCACGCCCGGTCCATCCGCTTCGACGTGGACCGCAACCTGCTGCAGCTCGACGGCGACAGCTGGCTCAGCGATGGCTGCCGCGAGATCCGGGCACCGCACATCGACTACGACGTCACGCGCCAGCGCGTGCAGGCGGCAGCGGGCGGCGATCCGTCCCAGGTGCGCGGCACGATCCGAACCGACGCGGGCGCGCAGTGCGCCCCGGAGGCGGGTGCACGGCCGTGACGCTGCTCCAGGCGCGCTCACTGCAGAAGTCCTATCGCTCGCGCCAGGTCGTGCGCGACCTGTCGCTCGAGGTCGCCACCGGCGAAGTAGTAGGTCTGCTCGGGCCGAACGGCGCGGGCAAGACGACAGCCTTCTACATGATCGTCGGGCTGATTCCCGCCGACGGCGGCTCGATCCTGCTCGATGAGCGCGATCTCACTGCCCTCAGCATTGACCAGCGCGCGCGCCTCGGCATCGGCTACCTGCCGCAGGAGGCTTCCGTTTTCCGCAAGCTCTCGGTCGCCGACAACATCATGGCGGTACTCGAACTGCGCCGGGACCTCGACCGTCTGGAGCGCGAACGACGTCTGGAGGAGCTGCTGACCGAGCTGCGCATTGCGTCGGTGCGCGACACCCGTGGCCTGGCGCTCTCGGGCGGTGAGCGGCGCCGCGTCGAAATCGCACGTGCGCTCGCCGCCGAACCACGGTTCATGCTGCTGGACGAGCCCTTCGCGGGCGTCGATCCGCTGTCGGTACTCGATATCCAGCGCATCATTCGAGAGCTGGCCGGCCGCGGCATCGGCGTGCTGATCACCGACCACAATGTGCGGGAAACCCTCGGCGTCTGCAGTCGCGCGTATATCGTGGACCGCGGCCTCGTCATCGCTTCGGGGACCGCGGAGCAGGTCCTTGCCAACGCCCAAGTCCGTGAGGTGTACTTGGGGCAGACGTTTCGCCTGTGACAGACCGGAGTTGCCCTGTTAGTTCTTCTAAATCATAGACTTAAGAGATGTGCCGCGGCATGGCGACCGGGCGCGGGCACGATTCATGCTTAAGCCTTCCCTTCAGCTGCGCCTCGGCCAGCAACTCACGATGACGCCGCAGCTGCAGCAGGCGATCCGTCTGCTGCAGCTCCCGACCATCGAGCTGCAGGCCCATATCCGCGAGCTGCTCGAGACCAATGTGATGCTCGAGCAGGACGAAGACTCGGAAAGCGGTACCTACGAGCAGCTCCCCGGCGCGGAGACAGCGGCGGAGACGGCAGCCACGCCCGAGGAGCCTCCCGTGGACGTCGTCGACGACGGCTGGGGCGACCAGTCGGTGGGTCCGGCCGAGAATCCGTGGAGCGGCGGCGATGACGACCGGCAACAGGAGTTCGCCGACTCCGCCGGCCAGTCGCTGCGCGATCACCTGATCTGGCAGCTCGAGATGGCGCGACTGGGGTCGCGCGAGCTCGCGATCGGACGCGCCGTCATCGATGCCATCAACGACGACGGCTACCTGAGCGAGCCGCTCGATGTGATCGGCGCGAGCCTGAAGCCCGATATCGATCCGAGCGTCGAAGAAGTCGAGCGTGTGCTGGCGATCGTCCAGCTGCTCGATCCGGCCGGCGTCGGCGCCCGTTCCGTCAGCGAGTGCCTGCTGCTGCAGCTCGACCAGCTCGAGCCCGCGACCCCGGGCCTGGCAGCGGCCAAGATCATCGCGCGCCACCATCTCGAGCTGCTGGCCGAGCGTGAGCTCACCGCATTGCGGCGCGAGCTGCGCATCCCGGATGAGGATTTCCACAGCGCGGTGGCGCTGGTGCGCGGCTGCCAGCCGCGGCCGGGATCCGTGATCAGCGGTGCCGCGGCGGAATACGTGGTGCCCGACGTGTTCGTGCGCCGCACTCCGCGCGGCTGGTCGGTCGAGATCAATTCCGCGACGCTGCCGAGGGTGCGCCTGAACCAGGGCTACGCCAATCTCGTCGGGCGCAGCAGCACGCACGCCACGATGCGTGCGCAGCTGCAGGAGGCACGCTGGCTGCTCAAGAGCCTCGAGATCCGCAACGACACGTTGACACGCGTGGCGCGCTCGATCGTGGAGCGGCAGACCGAGTTCCTCGAACACGGCGAGGAGCGCATGCGCCCGATGATCCTCCGGGACATCGCCGAGGCGATCAGCATGCACGAATCGACCGTCTCGCGCGTCACCTCGGGCAAATACATGCACACGCCGCGCGGCGTGTTCGAGCTGCGCTATTTCTTCTCGAGCCAGGTCGAGGGCAGCGACGGCTCGGGCACATCCTCGACCGCGATCCGCGCCAAGATCCGCAAGCTGATCCGCGACGAGGACCCGGTAGCGCCCCTGAGCGACAGCCGCATCGCGGAGATCCTGTCCGGGGAAGGCATTCCGGTGGCACGGCGCACCGTGGCCAAGTACCGCGAAACGATGGGACTCGCCCCGTCGAACGAACGCAAACGGGTCAATGGCAAGTGACGCCACGGCGCCACGCAGTTCATCCGCAATTCATCAAGGAGACGGGGCTATGCAACTGAGCGTCACCGGACATCATGTCGAGATCACCGCCGCGCTGCGCGCCTACGTCGAGAAAAAACTCGAGCGCATCCTGCGCCACTTCGACCACGTCATCGACACGCATTTCGTGCTCACCGTCGAGAAGCTGCTGCACCGTGCCGAGGCAACGCTGCACGTACGGGGCGAGACCATTCATGCGCTCGCGACCGACGGCAACATGTATGCCGCCATCGATTCACTGGCCGACAAGCTCGAACGCCGCGTGCGCAAGCACAAGGAGAAGCTGACAGATCACCACGCGGGGCAGGCGCAGAAAAGCGCCCGCCCTTGAGGCTTCAGGCTTAAAGGCGGGCGGCGGCGCACGCAGCCTTGCGACTGATCTTCCTGAGCGGCCTGTCGGGGTCCGGCAAGAGCGTGGCGCTGCACATGCTCGAGGATCTCGATTTCTACTGCATCGACAATATCCCGGCCGCGCTGCTGCGCACGTTCATCTCCCACACGGTGCGCAGCGCGTCGCCGGTCTACCAGCGCACCGCCGTGGGCATCGATGCCCGCAACCCCGATGACGAAATCGCGACCGTGCCGATGCTGCTCGCCGAGCTGCGGCGCAGCGGCATCGAGTGCGAACTGCTGTTCCTGGTCGCGGGCGACGAGGAGCTGCTGCGCCGCTTCGCCGAAACGCGGCGCAGGCATCCGCTGAGCCGCCAGGGGGAGAGCCTGCACGAGGCGATAGCGATCGAGCGCGCGCTGCTCGAACCGCTGATCAACGCTGCCGATCTCGTGGTCGACACCTCGCGCATGGGCGTGCATGAACTGCGCGAGCTGATCCATCGCCGGGTCGGCGAGCGCCGCCGCGACCAGATGTCGCTGTTGTGCGAGTCCTTCGGCTTCAAATATGGCATTCCGGGCGATGCCGATTTCGTGTTCGATGCACGCTCGCTGCCCAATCCGTACTGGGAGCAGGGCCTGCGTCCTCTTACCGGGCGTGATCCGGCGGTAGTGCATTTCCTGGAGGCCCAGCCCGCGGTCCGGCGTTTCATCGAGGACGTCGCCACGTTCATCGAGTCGCGCATCCCCGAACACCAGGCCGCCGGCCGCCTATACCTGACGATCGCGATCGGCTGTACCGGCGGCCAGCACCGCTCGGTCTTCATCGCTGAACGGCTCGCCGCGCGACTCGCGAACCAGTGGCCGAAGGTATCGGTGCGCCACGCCGCGCTTCCCGACACGGCCGTTTCCCCCGCCACTTCCTGATCGCTGCGGCTCAGCCGCCCGAGCGCTTCGGACTGAAACCTCGGTGCGTCAGCTCCTGCACGATGCGGTCGCGGTGCTCACCCTGGATCTCGATCGCGCCGGCGCGCACCGTTCCGCCGCTGCCGCAATGACGCTTGAGCTCGGCCGCGAGCGCCTCGAGCTCAAGGGGCGCGAGCGGCAGTCCCGTGATCACGGTGACTCCTTTGCCGGCGCGGCCCTGGGTCGCGCGGCCGACCCGCACCGGCGCGCCGGCCGGCGTGGCCATGCGCTGCGCGGTACCGACGCGCCCGCGGCAGGCACACTGTGCGATCGGACGCCGGCAACCTGCGCACTGGCGGCCCGAACCCGTGCTGTAGACGATTCGCGCGCCCTGGTCCTTCGGAGTCATCGATGGATAGTGCGCTAAGATGCGCGCCCCAGTCACCAGTTAGAGACTGGAACGGGAGTCGCACGATGAGACCGGGAATCGCACGCGCACTGGCCGCCAGCATCGCCGTCACCTGCGGGATCGCGTCCGCTCCAGCCCAGCAGCAGCAGCCGCAGCCGCAGCCGGATTTCAGCAAGGTCGAGATCCATGCGACGCAGCTGTCCCAGGACTTCTACACCCTCGAGGGACAAGGTGGCACGATCAGTGTGCTGGCCGGACCGGATGGCGTATTGCTGGTGGATTCCCAGTTCGCACCGTTGACCTCCCGGCTGGTCGCCGCGATCAGGCAGATCACGGACCGACCGATCCGCTTTCTGATCGACACCCACTGGCACCCCGACCATACCGGCGGCAACGAGAACTTCGCCAAGCTCGGTGCCATGATCTTCGCCCGCGACCAGCTGCGCGCGCGTCTGGAGCACCCGGGGCCGGCCGCGGACGGATCCCCCGGCAGACCGGCGAACGCCGCCGCCCTGCCGGTAGTGACTTACGACGCGCCGGTCACGATTCACCTGAATGGCGAGGATGTGCGCCTGATTCCGATCCGGATCGCGCACACCGACGGCGATACCGTGGTGAGCTTCCCGGCGCATGACATCCTGGCGGTCGGCGATATCTTCCGTAGCGTCGGCTACCCCTACTGCGACCTCAGCAGCGGTGGGAGCCTCACTGGCATGATCGATGGCCTGGGCACGCTGATCAGCCTGACGGGTCCCCGGACGCGCGTGATTCCAGGCCATGGCGCCATCACCGACCACAGCGGCCTCATCGCCCAGCGCGACCTGATCGTCGCGGTACGTGCGAAGGTCGCGGCGCTGGTCGCCGCGGGCGACAGCCTCGATGAGGTCATCGCGGCGCGGCCCACCGCCGACTTCGATGCGCAGGTCCCGCAGGGCACGCAGACCGCCGAGCGTTTCGTGCGATGGGTCTACACCGAGGTCAAGGCGGGGCATTGACCCGCTCTGTCGGGCTGATCATCGGCCTCGGCGCGGCGCTGCGGCTCATACTCGCCGCGAGTGTCGGCTTCGGTCAGGACGAGACCTACTCGGTCGCGGTCGCACGACAACTCGCGTTCGGCTATTTCGATCATCCCCCGCTGCACCTGTGGATCGTCGGTGTCTGGGTACGACTCACCGGCCACGAGGACCCCTGGCTGGTGCGAGCACCGTTCATCGCGCTGTTCGCCGTCTCCAGCGCGCTGCTGTACCGGCTCACGGCGTACGCCTATGGACGGCGCGCCGGCCTGTGGGCGCTGCTGGCGCTGAATCTTGCGCCGGTATTCACGTTGAGCAGCGCCAGCTGGGTGCTGCCCGACGGGCCGCTGATGTGCAGCGCGCTGACGATGGTCTGGTCGGCCACACGCGCCCTCGAGCCCGCTCGCTCCGCAGCCAGTGCCCGCCGCTGGTGGCTGCTGGCAGGACTGGGCGCAGGGTTGGCGCTGCTGTCGAAATACCTCGCTGTGTTTCCGATCCTGGGACTGCTGCTCTACCTGCTCGGCGCACGGCAGCGCCGCGTGCTCGCCACGCCCGGGCCGTGGCTCGCGGCGCTGCTGGCCGCGGCCCTGTTCGCGCCGGACCTGGTCTGGAATGCCACGCATGGCTGGGTGTCGTTCGCGTTCCAGGGCGCCCGCGCACTGCCGTCGCGCTTCAGTGCGGGTCGCGGCGTGGCGGGCCTCGCGGCCCAGTGCGCGTACCTGCTGCCGTGGATCGCAATCGCGCTCGCCGCGGCCGTATGGAGTGCAGTCGCGCGCCGCCCGCGCAATCCGGCGGACCGGCTGTTCGCGCTCTGCGCGATCGGTCCGATCGTGTTGTTCGCGGCGGCCGGATTCTGGACGACCGTGCTACCGCATTGGCCGGCCATCGGCTGGCTGTTCGCGTTCCCGCTGCTCGGCGCTTGGCTTGCAGGGTACGAGGCGCAGCATGCGCTCGCGCTACGCTGGTGCGCGACCTTAAGCGCCGGCCTGCTGGGGGCACTGCTGGGCTGCGCGGCGCTGCAGGCGCGAACCGGCTGGCTGGACCGATACGTCGCGGGGTTTCCCGACCGCGATCCAACGGTTGAACTCCTGGACTGGCGCGTGCTGGAGGCGCAGCTCGCACAGCGCGGGCTGCTGCCTGCCGGATCGGTCATCGCCGCGGTGAGCTGGATCGACGCGGGACGCCTCGACTATGCACTCGGGGGCCGGGTACCGGTGCTGTGCCTGTCGGATGATCCGCGCGAGTATGCGTTCCTGCACGACACACAGAAGTTCAAGGGTCGCGACGCGCTGCTCATCGCCAATGCCCGGCGCACCGACTGGCGGCAGCGCGCCGCCCCCTACTTCCAGCGCATCGAGCCGTTGCCCTCGTTGCAGCTGCTGCGCGCGGGGGAGCCTGTAGTGACGCTCGTGCTCGCGCGTGGCATCCGTCTGTCCACGCCAACGGGCGCGCCAGGCGGCTCAGAGCGCGCCGGCGCTGCCCAGGTCGGAATGGGGCTGCGCTGAGGATGCCGCAGACCAGCGCGGTGGCCGCACGTGCCGGCTACCAGCCAGACGCACCGCAAACGGCGAATGCAGCTGCACGTTGCTTGCATTGGAGGCGCCACCGAGCACCAGGCCATGACGGGCGAATACCCGGCGCAACTCGAGCACGATCAGCGCCGCCAGCAGGCTCGCGGCGACCACATCGCTCAGGTAGTGCGCCGTCACGATCACGCGCGTGAGCCCGAGCACCAGGGCCACCGCCACCCAGATCGGACGGTGCCGCGGAAACAGCAGGGACAGCGCGACACCGGCACCGCTCGCGCAGGCGGCGTGACCGGACGGGAAGGACTGATACAGCGCCTGCAGATGCGGATACGAAAAACCGTAGATCCCCTGCGTGAACCACAGTTCCGGGCGCGCGCGGCCCGCCAGCAGCTTGATGAGGTCCACGAGGATGCCGCAGGCCGCGACGCTGGTGAACAGGAACAGAGCGCGCGCTGCCCAGGCCGGACTGCGCCAGATGAAACGTGCGCCGAGGAACAGCGCGAACGAGGGCAGCAGCCACCACAGCGCATCGCCGAAGCGGGTCAGGAACGAGGCGACCTGGAACAGCGATCCGGCGTGCAGCGCGAAGCAGCGCGCCAGCGGACGATCGACGTACTGCATCATCAGCCCGAGACCCGCAGTGACAAGCGCAATCAGCCCCCAGGGCAGGGCCGCGGGGTCCGCCCGTCGCGGCGGAGCAATCCGGTTCCAGGCAGCGTCTCCGGGCTCTGGATCCATCGAGCGGCTCCTCGTACGGCCTGTTTGCCTAATCCGCGCAGAGTCTCGCAGAATCCTCGCGCCCATATTAACGCCTCGTGACGTTTGGATTAATCCACTATGGAGACCGACATGCAGATGCGTCAGCTCGGCCCGAATGGCCCGCGGGTTTCCGCCTTAGGGCTGGGCTGCATGGGGATGAGCGAGTTCTATGCCGGGCGAGACGAACAGGAATCGATGGCAACGCTGCAGCGCGCGCTCGATCGCGGCATCACGATGCTCGATACCGCCGATATGTACGGACCGTTCACCAATGAGGAACTCGTCGGCCGCGCGATCCGGGGTCGCCGTCACGAGGTATTTCTTGCGACCAAATTCGGCATCATGCGCGACCCGAAGGACCCTTCGGTTCGCGGCTTCAACGGCAGCCCCGAATACGTGCGCAGATCCGTCGAGGGCAGCCTGCGTCGGCTCGGCGTCGAGACCATCGACCTGTACTACCAGCATCGCGTCGACGCGGCGGTGCCGATCGAGGACACGATCGGCGCCATGGCGGAACTGGTCCGCACCGGCAAGGTGCGCTTCCTCGGCATGTCGGAAGCCGCGCCGGCCACGCTCGAGCGGGCGCACCGCGTACACCCGATCACAGCACTGCAGAGCGAGTACTCGCTCTGGTCGCGCGAACCGGAGGCCGGTGCGCTGGCTGCCTGCCGCCGTCTTGGTGTCGGCTTCGTGGCCTACAGTCCCCTCGGTCGTGGCTTCCTGACCGGCACCTTCACCCGTCCGGAAGATTTTCCGCCAGGAGACTACCGGCCGGGAAGCCCGCGCTTCCAGGGCGAGAATTTCCAGCGCAATCTGCTGCTCGTCGAGCAGGTCCGTGCGATGGCCGCCGGGATCGGCTGCACCGCCAGCCAGCTGGCATTGGCGTGGGTACTCGCAAAGGGCGAGGACATCGTGCCGATTCCGGGCACCAAACGACGCCGGTATCTGGATGAGAACATCGCGGCGCTTGACGTGCGCCTGACCCAGGCGCAGCTGGCCGCGCTCGATGCCGCGTTCCCGCCGGATGCGGCCGCGGGTGAGCGCTATCCGCCGATCATGATGGGTGCGCTGAATCGCTGAATATTTCTTAAGGGAGCTGTCGATTCGGCGGGCGGCGGTGCGTCTATGAGAAGAACGCAGATCCACCATCGCCAAGGAGTGACACCATGCAATTCATGTTATTGATCTACGAGGATGAAGCGATCTATGGGCCTGGCAAGGACGGGGCGGCAATGCAGCAGATCGTCAGCAGGCACATCGCCTTCAATCGCGAACTCGGCGCCACCCGGGTTGCAGGCGCGGGACTCAAGAGCACGTCCACTGCGACCACGGTACGCACCAGGAACGGACGGCAGAGCGTACACGACGGTCCCTTCGCCGAATCCAAGGAGCAACTCGGCGGGTATTACCTGATCGACGCGCCGGATCTCGACGCGGCTATCGCGATCGCAAGAAAGGTACCCGTGCTCCAGGACGGTTCGATCGAAATCCGTCCGGTGCTCGGCCCGGGTTGAACGGCGCCGCGCTGGAGCGGGTGTTTCGGGAGGCGGGCGGACGCATCATCGCCGCGCTCGCCTCCCGCTTCCGCGACATCGATCTGGCAGAGGATGCGCTGGCAGAAGCCTGCCTGCGCGGCGTGGCCGCGTGGGCGCGCGACGGGGCCCCGCAGGATCCCGCGGCGTGGCTCTACCGTGCAGCCTACCGTTGCGCAATCGATGTGCTGCGGCAACGCGGTCTGGCGAGCAGGCTGGCCCCGTATGTCGCCGAGCCGGAAGTGGCGGACGGCGACACCGGGGAATTGATGCCAATCCCCGACGAGCGACTCGCACTCATCTTCCTTTGCTGCCATCCCGCGGTCGCGATCGAGGCCCGCGCCGCACTCACGCTGCGCCTGGTCTGCGGACTGTCGACCCGCGAGATCGCGCATGCCTTCCTGGTGCCGGAAGCGACGCTCGCGCAGCGCCTGGTGCGGGCGAAGCGCAAGATTGCGGAGGCTGGCGTCCCGTTCGAGGTTCCGGGCGCCGATGGCTGGCCCGAGCGGATGGACGCGGTGCTCTCGACACTCGAAGTGGTGTATGCCAAGGCGCACGAGGATGCGGCAGGCAAAGGCCCGCATGCGGGCTACGCGCTGGAAGCGCTCGAACTCACGCGAGTCCTGGCGCAGCTCGCGCCGGAAGATCCGGATGTGATGGCGCTGGCCGCGACGACGCGATTCACCGAGGCGCGCCGGTCCTCCAGGACCGATTCGGAGGGGAGCATGGTGCCGCTGACGGAGCAGGACCCGCAGTGCTGGGACCGGCCGCTGATCGGGCAGGCAAGTGCTTATCTGGATCGGGCACTGGCATTGGATCCGCACCGTCCGCGCGTACTGCAGGCAGCGATTCACGCGCTATGGTGCGCGCGCACCAGCCTTGCGGAGCCACCTCCCTGGCGCCGGGTACTCGAGCTATACGATCTCCTGCTGCAGTTGCGCGACGATCCTGTCGTGCGAGTGAATCGGGCCGTCGCGCTTGCGGAAGTGTCGGGTGCAGAGACGGCGCTGCACGAGCTCGCGGCGCTGGATGCCACCGGCCTTGGCGATTACCTGCCCTACCATGCGGTACGGGCCGATCTGCTGCGACGGCTGGGGCGAAACGCGGAAGCACTTCAGGCCTACGATGCCGCCATCGCCCTGGTCGCAACCGCGGCCGAGCGCGAGTGGCTGGAGCGACGTCGCGCCAGCCTCTGCCCCCATCCATGCGCAAACAGCTGAGCCCGACGGTTCGCTGTCCGCTGACGAACGGCTACTGCTGCGCGCGGCAGGGTCGTTTGCGGCGTGTTAGGTTCAGCATGCGGTGAACGCCTTTGAAGCGGAGGGCCGTTGGACAGGAGCGCTGGCAACGTAGGGTACTGGTGTGGACTGTCGGCATTCGCGTTCACCGTGGCGTTCGACGTCGTGCAGATCCTGCAGGTTGCCGGCGTGCTGCGGTTTCCCGCCGACGAGATCCTTATTTACGGAATCTCCCTGTGCATCGTCGTGCCATTCCTGCTGGAGATGCTGGCGCTGCATCATCTGACGGCGAATGACCGGCGGTTCTGGACCCATGCGTCGTTGATCTTCACGATCATCTATGCGGTCTTCGTGAGCTCCAACTATGTGGTCCAGCTCGCGACGGTCATTCCCGCAAGACTGCATGGGCATTCAGATGCTGTCCGGGTGCTCGAACAATCCCCCCATTCCCTGTTCTGGGACTTCGACGCCGTGGGGTATATCGCGATGGGACTGGCCTGTCTGCTCGCCGTACCCGCGATCGATCGAGTCGGCTCTGAGCGCTGGGTCAGGCGATCACTGATCGCCAACGCCCTGGTCACGCCACTGATCGGCATCGTCTACTTCTCTCCTGCGTTTTCGACCAGGCTGCTGTTGCTCGGCTTCCCATGGGCGATCACCGCACCCCTTTTCATGCTCATGCTCGCGCTGATGCTGGGACGGAGGCGGACCGCCGCCCGCCACCCGCCGGCGTGCCGCTGGCTGGAATCGCCGGAGCAGCCTGCACAGCGCCCTTGACCCGCGCGTCAATCAATGGGTGAAACGGCTTCGCGGCGCGGCGCAAAATCCACCGTCGGCACCAGCACCGCACGACCATTGCGCGTGATGCCCGTTACTGACAGCCGGTACCTGGCGTCAGGGTCACAGTCCTGGTCAAAGCCAAATGCCAGTGCATACGCTTTGCGCGTGAAGTGAGGCGCGGCCTCGGCGAACGAAACCCATGATCCGTCGACGTCGTAGCGGAGCTTGCCATTGACGTTGATGCCCGGTGGCATGTCGAGAAACGACCGAACCTGCACTCGCGCGAGCGCATGCGCCGCTTCAACCTTGCCTTCCAGGCCGCCCTGGGCTTGATCCGGGTTCAAATCGTCGTCCTTGCTGACAACAAGCACCTGGAATATCAGCATGTGCGATGGTCCGCGAACGCCACCAAGAGGTCCGCGTGCACACGGCGTCGAGTATTCCAGCTCAGGATCGGTCCCAATCCTGCGAGTTCCGGTGATAGGAGCACTGAAGCAGAATCCAACACCGCCCTCGACGCTGAACACCATATGCGCGCGGGTGGAACCACGCACGCCGCCAGTACACATGGCATCGATGGCATTGAGGAATGTGCCGCTGCTGTCGGAATGGTGCGGGAAATGCAGTGTGATGTGATCGCCCTCCACCGACTGCGGCGACGGGTAGGTCACGGTGGCGCAGCCCTGTACCAGCACGATCGACAGCATCAGCGCGCAACCCGAAGGGGTTGGGCGCAGTGTCGCCGCAGCGCCTCCATGCCCGCGAGCACCGCCAGACATCCGCGATCTCGCCACTGTTGGTGCCCTCCACCGGCGTGTGCCAGTTCCTGCTTTCCCTGGGACATTCTAATTCCCCTGCGATCGGTCGTGGCCGACGGTGCGCCTGGTTCAGGCTGCGGCACTCCGCCGCGAGGCGCGGGATTGCCGCGCGACAACCGCTGCGTCATGCTGTGAAGGCGGCGAGGGTGACCGCACGGTCTGACACACAAGGAGCCGGATGTGAAATCCAGCACGAGCTTCCTGGCAACGATCGTCCTGGCGGTAGGCGTAGCGGGTGCGCAGACCGCGCCGATCGCGATCAGGGTGGACGTGGATATTGCAAGTCCCGGTCCGGTGATCGACCGCCACGTCTACGGCCAGTTCTCCGAGCATCTTGGCACGGGTATCTACGGCGGTATCTGGGTCGGACCGCACAGCAGCATTCCGAACATCAATGGCTATCGCCGCGACGTGGTCGAGGCGCTGCGCAGGATCCACGTGCCGGTGCTGCGCTGGCCCGGCGGCTGTTTCGCCGACCTGTACGACTGGCGCGATGGCATCGGTCCGCCGGCGTCGCGTCCCGTGCGTATCAACGTGCACTGGGGCGGAGTCACGGAGAACAATGCCTTCGGCACCCATGAGTTCCTGAACTTCGCCGAACTGATCGGCACCGACGCGTATGTCTCGGGCAACGTCGGTTCGATGAACCCCTACGACATGGCCCAGTGGCTCGAGTACATGACGTCCGACAGCGCCTCGAGCCTCGCCAATGAGCGGCGCCGCAACGGCCGCGACAAGCCCTGGCAGATCGCGTACTTCGGTATCGGCAACGAGACCTGGGGCTGCGGCGGCAACATGCGCGCCGAATATGCGGCGGACGTGAATCGCCGCTACAGCACGTTCGTGAATGCACCGGCCGACATGCACATGATCAAGGTCGCGAGCGGGCCGACGGGCTCGCGCCCCGACGTCTACGATTTCGCCACGGCCATGATGCGGGATGGCGGCCGGCTGCAGGCGATGAGCCTGCATTACTACACGGCACCGATGCTCACCGGCTCCGACGGCACGCGCGTACGCGCGCCGGCGACCGGGTTCGACGCAGAGCAGTGGGCCATGACGCTGTCGCTGGCATTGCACATGGACGAGCTCGTGACGCGAACCAGCGCGGTGATGGACCAGTTCGATCCGGACCGGAAGGTCATTCTGGCGGTCGACGAATGGGGCAGCTGGTATGCCCAGGAGCCGGGCACCCATCCGGGCTTCCTCTACCAGCAGAATACGTTGCGAGATGCCGAAGTTGCCGCGCTGACGCTCGACATCTTTCACCGCCACAGCGATCGCGTGAAACTCGCCAACATCGCCCAGACCATCAACGTGCTGCAGGCGATGATCCTGACCGACCAGCAGCGGATGGTGCTGACGCCGACCTATCACGTGTTCGGCATGTATGTGCCGTTCCAGGGAGCGACACCCTACCCGGCCCGGGTGACGGGGCCGGACTACGTCTTGAAGGGCTACACGCTGCCGTCGGTGGACGTGTCTGCCGCGCGCGGCACGGACGGCAAGCTGTGGCTCGCACTGGTGAACCTCAATCCGGACACACCGGCGCACGTCACCACCAACCTCGACGGCACGGCCCATGGATTGGTGCTGACCGGCCCCGCGATGGACTCCCACAATACTTTTGATGCACCCGACGCCGTGCATCCGGTCGCCTTTGCAGGAACGAATCAGGGCGGACGTGTCGTGATCGATCTGCCCGCCAGGGCGGTGGCAGTCGTCGCAGTGGACTGAGCTTCGGTGACGCTCAGCCGTTGAACGGCGCAGGCGGGCGGCGCCGGTGCCAGTCCGTCTCCTGCTGGAATAATCGTGCCAGCGACAGGACCCGCTGCTCGTTCCAGGGTGGGCCGGCGATCTGCAGTCCGATCGGCAGCCCCGTACTGCTGATACCGCACGGGAGTGCCAGGGTCGGAAAGCCATACAGATTGAACGGCCGCGTGTTGCGCAGGATGAGGCCATCGAGCGCGAGCACGTCGTCAATCCTGGCCGGATAGTCCGACGCCTTCGGTGCGAGCACCGGCGTCGTCGGCGTCAGCAGCAGATCAACCGAGGAGAACACGCCGAGCGTGCTGCGGCGCAGCCGCTGCAGGTCGCGGCGGGCCTCGATATACGCCGGTGCGTCGATATCGGCGCCAAGTCGCAGCTTCGCGAGAGTCTCGGGAAGGTACAGACCGGGGCTGGTCGCGATGTTGCGTGCGTGGGCCGCATACGCCTCCGCACGAATCACGGTCCTGTCGGTACTGACCTCGAGCGGGACGTCCTGGAACTGCACGCCGAGCGCGCCCAGCACCCGCAGCGCCTGCTCGATCGACGCTTCGATTTCCGGATCGAGATTCTCGAAGTAAAACGTACGCGGCAGGCCAACCCGCAGCCTGGTACCGTGGGTCGCCTGCGGCTCGAGATAGGCCCCCGCAGGCCGGTCTTCGCTGGCCGGATCGCGCGGATCGTAGCCGGCGATCGCAGCCAGCATCACCGCGGCATCACCGGCGGTCCGGGTCATTGGACCGACGTGATCGAGCGACGGCGCGAGTGGCAGCACTCCGCGATTGCTGACCCGGCCGTAGGTGGCCTTGAATCCGACCACGCCACAGAATGCCGCCGGCTCGCGCACCGACCCGCCAGAATCCGTCGCGAGCGCGCCGAAGCACAGGCCCGCCGCTACCGCTGCGGCCGGCCCCCCGGAGGATCCACCGGTAATGCGTGCGAGCTCCCACGGATTGGAGACACGACCGTAATAGCTGGGCACCGACGTGCCACCGTAGGCGCACTCCTGCATGTTGAGCTTGCCGAGCAGAACGGCGCCGGCGGACTTCAGGCGTTCGACGACCGCGGCGTCTTCCCGCGGTACGCGATCCTTGTACAGCGCACAAGCCGCCGTGGTGCGCACGCCGGCGGTATCGATCAGGTCCTTGAGTGCGATCGGAATCCCGTGCAGTGGCCCACGCCAGCCGCCCCGCTGGATCTCGGACTCCGCGCGCCGCGCATCGGCCAGCGCGGACTCGGCCGTCAGCGTGATGAACGCGTTCAGAGAGGGATTGAGCGCATCGATCCGGTCGAGGCACGCGCGCGTCAGCTCGACCGGGGAGATCCTGCGGGCGCGAAGCTGCGCCGCTGCTTCCTGGATGCTGAGGAACGCCGGCGCGTCGGTGGCCGGCGCAGCGTGCGGGGCCGGTGCAGCATGCGCCGCCGGCGCCTCGAGCCCGAGGATCAGTCCGGTCGCACCGGCCACGGTGGCGTCCAGGAAGGCTCTACGCGTGCAATACGCCCCGGCCGATGGCGCTGTTGGCAATACCTTCTTGTGGCGGCGGGACATGCGAGAATCCCTTCGAAGAAAAAGGCAGACTACCGCTCAATGCGTGCCATGGGCCAGAGCCCCCTTGAGGAAATCCGCCGGCGATGTTGATTCCGGACCTTATGCCACACTCCAGCCTCCTGACGGCGAAGCCGCGCGATCGGCAGGTTCTCATCGCAGTGTTGCTGGGCACCGCGCTAGCACTCGCGGCGCACCTCGCGCAGGCGGCACCGCTGGCGCTGCTGGAGCGCAATGGCAGCTATGTCGCGGTCGAACCCTATGCATCGAACATCGTTCGGATCACGCTTGGCATCGACAGGGACCTGGCGCTGGCGGCGCCGGGCTACGGGATCAGCGGCGCCGCCGATGCCTCCGGCTGGACGCACCGGGCAAGTACTTCCAGCGATATCTTCTCATCCGCGGCGATGTCGCTCGAGGTCAAGGCACAGCCGTGGCCGAATGCCCCAACCAGCATGCAGCGCTACTTCGCATCGGCCATTCCGCCGGTGTCGCTGCTGCTGCGCCGGCCGGGCGGCGATTCGATCCTCGAAATGAGCGGCTGGGATCTGGCACCCCACACGGTGAATGGCGAACCCACGTTCCGCGTCAGTGCGAGCTTTCTCGCACCCGCGGATGAGCACTACTACGGGCTCGGTCAAAACCAGGAGGGCGTGCTCGACTACCGTGGGCGCACGATCGATTGCAGGCACAACTACGATGCGCCCGCCGGCGAAACGGTGTGCGTACCGTTCCTGGTGACGAATAAAGGTTATGCGATCGTCTGGGACAACCCGTCTGACACGACCATCACGCCGGGAGTGAATGGCCGCACCACCTGGCACTCCGAGGTTGGTGAGCGCGTGTCGTATTTCGTGATCACCGGCACGATCGACCAGTTGTACGCCGGCTACCGGACGCTGACCGGTACGACACCGCTGCCGCCCAAAGCGGCCTTCGGCTACATCCAGAGCAGGGCACGCTACCAGAACCAGCAACAGGTGCTCGATGTCGCCGCGGGCTACCGCAGTCGCGGCTACCCCCTCGATGTGATGGTCGTCGACTGGTTCTACTGGACCCGAATGGGGCAGCTGGACTTCAATCCGGCAGATTTTCCCGATCCTGCAGCGATGAACCGAACCCTGCATGCGCAGGGCCTACACAGTCTCATCAGCGTATGGCCGAGATTCGAGAAGGAGTCGCGCTATTTCGACCTGCTGGCATCCAAGGGCTGGCTGCTCAAGGACGCGGCAGGCAGGCCGGTGGACGGCCTCGCGGTGCGGCATGACCGGGCCGGCGCGCTGATCGACAGCACCAATCCACAGGCGCGGGAGTGGTTCTGGGACCGGGTGCGAGACAACATCGCGTCTCAGGGCTTCGACTGGTTCTGGCTCGATGAAACCGAACCTGACCTGGTCCCCGATGGCTGCTTCTACAGCATCGGCTCCGGCGACCGGTATCACAATCTGTTTCCGCTGCTACACACCCAGGCAGTGGCCGAGGGCTCGCGCCGCGATCGGCCGGGGCAGCGCAACCTGATCCTGGCTCGCGCTGCGTACCTGGGAGCACAGCGATACGGCAGCCTGTTCTGGTCATCGGACATCAGTCCGACCTGGGACACGCTCCGACGTCAGGTCCCCACCGGGCTGGACTTCACCGCTTCCGGGCTTGCGTACTGGGGCAATGACGTCGGCGGCTGGCAGCGGCTGCCGGCGCAGCACACGCCCGAGCGCCCACCGCTGGTGGACGGCGCCGACGCCCGCGACGTGATCGGGCACTACGAGGATTATCCCGAACTGATCACGCGCTGGTACGAATACGCGACGTTCACCCCGACGCTCCGGGCCCATGGCCTTCGGGCCGGAACGGAGGTCTGGTCCTACGGCAAGCAGGCGGAAACGATCATCGTCAAGTACCTGAGGCTTCGCTACGCACTGATGCCGTATCTCTACGCGCTCGCCAGGCACACCTATGACACCGGCGCTCCGTTCATGCGGGCGTTGTTCATGGATTTTCCCGACGACGCCAATGTCGTGAACCTCGGCGATGAATACATGTTCGGGCCGGCATTCCTGGTCGCACCGGTGACCGAACAGGGTCGGGAAACCCGGCAGGTCTACCTGCCGGCCGGCAGCGACTGGTACAACTACTGGACCGACGAGAAGCTCGCGGGCGGCCAGACCATCACCGTCGCGGCGCCGATCGACACGATCCCCCTGTTCGTGCGCGCCGGGTCCATCGTTCCGCTGGGGGTCGATGAGCAGAACACCGCCGCAGCGCAGGCGCTGCGCGAGATTCGCGTCTATCCGGGCCGCACCACCGATTTCACCCTCTACGATGACGATGGAGTGTCCTACGGCTACGAGACGGGCAAGGGCACTACGACTCGACTGCACTGGGATGAGGGGTCGCAGCGGCTCACGGCCGACAGCACGCTGACGGGAAAGCCGATCCGGGAGCTGGTGCACGTCGTGCGCGCGGCGACGGAGTCGCGCTAGGCGGAAACGCGCTGCCGGCGGCCTCAGCGATCTCCCGCGCATAGATCGGTGTGCTCTATCCGGAGTTCGCGGGCGCCGGTGCGCCGTCCCTTCGGTGGCTTTTCAGGCGTGCCGGTCGGAGGGATGATGCACGCCATCGCTGGTCGGTATGTCTGGGATGTCGAAGGGATTGACGCCGTCCAGGCAGCCAACATTGAAGCCGTACTCCGCGGGATTCGACCGGCGTTGGTGGTGGGTATAGATCCCGCATTGGGAGCAGAAGTAATGCTTCGCGGTTTGGGTGGCGAACTGATACAGCCTAAGCAGCTCCTGCCCCTTCAGTATCCGCAGTCCGGACAACGGAACCGAGGCGACCACAGCACCTTTGCGCCTGCAAATGCTGCAGTCGCATCGTCGCGGGTTGACGATGCCGTTCGGCAGATCCAGCTCCAGCACGACGGAACCGCAGTGGCAGGACGCCTGGTGCCGCGCCTGGATCTCCGTGGGCCCGACCTGCCTGATGATGCGCTGCTCGTTCGTAACGCTCCCCGTCCCTAGATGCTCCAGCAGACTGGATGATTCACGATCGGGTTGAATTGGACCCCGACAGCCTCAGCGGCCTTGCGCGCGTCGACGATCATTTCCTTCAGCCTTCCCATCTGCTGCGCGTGCTCGTCGCTGTCCCAGATGCTGACGTGCACCATCGAACCGCAAGGCGAAACGGCAGCAGAATAACTGATGAGTCCCGGCAGCTTCCGAATCGCGGGAATCAGATAGTTGCCCGTGTCCCGTGTCATTTGCTCGACTTCGGCCAGTCTCGCCGGATCGAAAGTCGCCCGCGAAACTCGCACGACGGCCGTTGTTGGCAAAGGAACTGTCACGGCAGCGCTCTCCCGTCCGCGAGGGTTTCAGCCTAACATGACCTGGCATACCGGTAGGAACAAGACCAGATTGCATGAACACCTTCGTTGCCCTGTTGCGCGCGGTGAATGTCGGCGGGACTGGAAAGCTTGCCATGAGCACCCTGAAGGCGCTGTGTGCGGAACTGGGCTTCAGCCGGATCGAAACCTACATCGCCAGCGGCAACGTGGTATTCGATTCTGGCAGTACGGCCGCCACAGTGCAGTCGCAGCTGCAACGGCGATTGGCCCGCCATGCGGGCAATCCGGTCGGAATCTTCATTCGAAGCGCCGCCGAGCTGCGCGACGTACTGGACGGGAATCCGTTTTCCGAACACGAGCCGGCGCACGTCTATGCGTATTTTCTTAATGCGAGACCGCCGTCCGGCGCCCTCGATGCGGTCCGCGGCCGCGCCGAGGAACTGATACGCATCGGGAAACGAGAGATCTACGTCTACTATCCCTCGGGCATGGGAAGATCCCGCCTCCGGATTCCCGCCGCTGGCGCAGGCACCGCGAGGAACATGAACACCGTCGCGAAGCTCGTCGCGATGTCCGCTCGACGCCCGCATTGAGGACCCGACATGAAGCGAAACCTGGCGCTGCGATACATTGGCCTGGGCGTGCTGGCGGCAGCGGTCCTGGGCCTGGGCTGCCTGTACGGGTTGGTAGTCTGGGAGGGCTCGAGCGCGCGCGAGAATGCTCCGAAGCTGGAGGTCCGCATTGCCCAGCGTCTGCTGCATTACACCGTGCCGGCCAAAGCACGAGCGCTGAAGAATCCGCTGGAAACCGCCTATGGCAGTCCCGATGTTGCCGCGGGGCAGGAGATCTACCGCAGCAAATGCGAGCTCTGCCACGCCTTTGACGGCAGCGGGAAGACACAGATCGCCAGCGGGCAATATCCCCGACCACCCGACCTGCGCAGTCCCGACGTGCAGAGGATGAGTGACGGCGAACTGTACTACCACATCAGGAATGGCATTCGACATACCGGCATGCCGGCGTGGCAGCTGCCGGACCGTCAGTTATGGCAGGTCAGTGCTTACCTGCGCAACCTGCCGCGGATCGCCACCCTGGCTTCGCAAAACCTCCCCCAGCCCCCGAACGCGTCGGTGTCCGGGGCACACTACGTCGGATCGGCCGCCTGCCGCGACTGCCACGCCGAGATCTACGGTCGCTGGCAGAAGACCCGAATGGCCAACGTGGTGCAGGATCCGAAGCTGCATCCGACGGCGATCATCCCGGATCTCTCGAAGCCCGATCCGCTGCTGACATTCACCAGGGATGATGTCGCGCTGGTCTATGGCAGCCGATGGAAGCAGCGGTATTTCAAGCGGGTGGGAGATGACTATTTTGTGCTGCCGGCGCAGTGGGACGTGACGCACCAACTATGGCGTCCGTACTTCGTCAAGAACGGCACCGACTGGTGGGCCAGCCTGTATCCGCCGGACAACATGCAACGGCCCACCGGACCGCTCTGCGACGGCTGTCATTCGGTGAACTATGACGTCACGAACAAGACCGTCACCGAGTGGAACGTGGGCTGCGAGCGCTGCCATGGGCCGGGCAGCGAGCATGTTGCCCATCCGGAGCGCTCCACGATCATCAATCCGGCGCGACTGAACTACGTACAGGCCAATGACGTCTGTATCCAGTGCCACTCGCAGGGCCAACCCCGCACCAATCCCGTCCAGGGCAAGTACTACGACTGGCCTGTCGGGTACCGCGTCGGACTGAATCTGCCGGACTACTGGAAGCTCGAGGCGCACAAGACCGGTGAATTGTCGTTCACGCACTTTCCCGACGGCACGGCGCACAAGAACCGGATGCAAGGCAACGATTTCGTGCAGAGCCTGATGTACACCCGAGGAGTCACCTGCTTCAGTTGCCACGACACACACGGGACGCCGAACGACGCCGTGCTATGGAAGCCGGCAAGTGCACTTTGCCTGGATTGCCATGGACCTAATTCCGCAAATGGTCCGCACGCGCCGACCATCGAGGCGCATACGCATCACAATCCCGGGAGCGCCGGGAATGAATGCGTCGCCTGTCATATGCCGAAGATCGAGCAGACCATTGCAGACGTCAATGTGCGTGCCCACACCTTCCGCTTCATCACGCCAGCGGCGAGTGATGCGCTGAACATTCCCAATGCCTGCACCCTCTGTCACACCGACAAGTCGTCAGCCTGGGCCGCGTCGGCTCTCGGGAGCTGGCAGGATCGGTCGCCCTGGCGCATGGCGGAATGAGTCATTGATGCCGGGAGGCCTCGCCCGTGCCACAATCCGCCTCACGTACAACAAGCTGGAAATCGCGCCAGCACCTTCGAGGGGGAACATTCGATGGACATCAAGAAGAGGGAATTCCTGGCAGCGGGGATCGGTCTGGGGGTCGGCGCGGGATTGATCCATGGGCAGGCGCAGGCCCAGCAACCGGGAAGTGCGCAGCCCAGCGGCTATGGCGAAGCGAGCAAGTCCGGTGGCCGGGTACGGTCCTTTGCGGGCTCGGGGAAGCAGACCTCGATGGTGGATGCGAACTACAAGCCCCGTCGCCTAAACAAGGCCATCGAGCTCTGGGAGGACGACCAGCCGGTGTTCTACGCCACCTATGCGCCCTCGGGAGTTGCCGATGGCTACGAGATGGGCAAGGCGATGGCCAGGACCTGGTGCGATGCGATCAACTACGAGATGGAACAGGCGTCTTTTGATATTGCCAATCTGCGCAACTTCATGCAGGGGCTGGTCGATGGCGGACCGACGCGCAGCGGTCACCGCATGCCGATGGTATTCGTATCGCCTCCGGTGACCGGTCTGAGTGCCGCCTACGTGACGGCGAACTCGTGGGTCATCGCCCAGATACTCGCTGCCGGAGTGCAGAGCATCGACATGTGTCACGCCCGAGATCCGGAGGCGATCGAGGTCGTGGTGCAGGCCATGCGCTATCCGTTCGACTATCCAGGGGTACCGAGACAGCGGCTGGAAGGGCTGCGGGGCAACGGCAGCGAGAGTTTTGCCTCCCATATCTGGGGAATCACCGGCAACCAGTACCTGCACCGTGCGGACGTGTGGCCGCTCAATCCCAAGGGGGAGTTGTGCCTGGGCCTCAAGATCGAGGACAAGTACGCCCAAGCCAACGCCGCCAAGACCCTGGCGATTCCCGGCGTGTGCTTCGCGGAATGGGGAGCCGGGGATTCGAGCATCTCGATCCTCGGGCTTGCAGGATATCCCGAGGATGCTCCGTCCCATGGTGATGGCACGGCCGCGACTCCGGCGCCGGGCAGCTATCAGGAGCCGCGCATGGAACAGGCGCGTTTGAGTGTGCTAGCGGCCTGCAAGGCGAACGGCATCAGGCCGCTGAACATGGGAAACAGCCGGGACCCGATCGAGAACTACAAGCAGGGTACGCGGGTGATGGGCGGCGGCGATGAAGCTGCGGCGCTCGCATGCCGCGAATTCACCAAGCGCCGGATGCCGATCTAGGTTCAGCCCATTCTATGCTGCTGCGCAGCATCTGAAACCTTCCCGTCATGGACCGGTGGGATGATTTCAGGGATGTCCTCCGGCCGGAAACGCGCATGAAACGGCCCGCCTCCAGCGTGCGGGCGGTCGCGATGACCGCGCTGTGCCTGGGGCTGGCCAGCCGCGCCCTCGCCTTCACGGTGGAGTTCGACGATAAATGGGGCGTGTCGTACTTTCCCGGAGGCCCGTCGGGCGCCTCGGTCTCGTGGAGTTACATCACGGATGGCGCGGGCATCACCGCGGAAACTCCACCGCTGCCCATCACCGGCACGAGCCGGCTGAGCACGATCCGATCGCAGATTGACGCGACCTATGGCACCGGGTCGTTCGACACGGCCATCAGGAGCGCATTCAACGCCTGGGCCGGCGTCACCAACCTTGCATTTGTCCCCAAGGCCGACAACGGTGCGGCATTCGCCGGCACCACCGCCATCGATATCCGCATCGGTGCCTATACGATTCCGGGAGGATCCGAGGGCGGTATCGGCTATGGGCCGCCGCGTGATGCCATCAATTTCCCCGACCCCCTGGCCGGTGACATCGCTCTCTCGCTGGGGAACAATTTTCAGATCGCACCCGGCGGCCAGGGCGCGCCGCTGCCGCTGATCAATGGCGCGTATGCCAATGATGTCGAAGGATTGCTGATGCACGAGCTGGGGCACGCCCTCGGGCTCGGACACACCTCGGATCCGAACGCGGTGATGTGCGGCTACGTCGTGATCAATGGAGTCACCTACGACGGCAGCCAATGCACCTGCCCGACCTGCAGCTACAACACGGTCCATCGCCAGCTGAGCCCGGACGACATCGCAGGCATCCAGTCCATCTACGGCTCGCTGGATGCCGCGAGCACCGACGGCCCGCTTCCGTTGTGGGCGCTGGTAGCGCTCGGCGGCAGTCTCATCGGAATCGCCGCCGTCAGGTCGAGGAAAGCGCCTTCCTGAAGCGCGACTATTTGCCGACCGCCAGCTGCGCGCGCCAGGGTTCGGCGGAGCGCGGCGCGAGGCTGACACGCACGGCGTTGCGATCGTCAATGACTTGCGCGTGCGATGCCATCAGGCGTTGAGAGACCCGGTCCGGCGTCAGGTTGAACATGGCTCCGGTCAGGGGGTCGACGATCAGCATGCCGATCAATCCACCAAATACCAGATTCCCGAAGTACCAGCCGCTTACAGCGGAATCGAGGTCAACTTCAGAATTCAGGTAGCCGGGCATTTCGAACGCCAGCCTGTAGGTCTGGGCTTTGAAGTAGCCGTACTTCGTGGGCAGCTGCGCCACGAATGGCGTGGTATTCATCTGCACCAGGGTATTGGATCGATCGTAGATCGATACCTTTGCGCCAGGGGGCGTGGAATCCACTGCGACGGCCCTGGGTCCGCTGTGCACGATCGTTGCGCAGCCGCTGAGCGCGCAGCATGCGCTCAGCACTCCCAAGCTCCACCAGTGATTTCCCGCGACGGCCTTATTCGACCTGCACCAGGTGTCCGCTTCGCTACGGCATGCAGGTGATGACACGGCGGTGCCTCTCTTGATGGTTGCAAGTGCGGGTTGGGGTCGTCCGCGATGCGCTCTCCCCGAGGCACAGACGATACTGGATTGAGGGTCCCGATCAGAAGCTGTCAGAATTGACAGTCATGCCCAACGACGTCGAAGTAGTGAGCCACCGGCCCAGCTTCCGACTGCCGCCTCGGTCGAGCTGACCGAGGCCGGCAGCGCCCGCAGCGGCTAGTCCGTGATCTCGAAGTTGTGCATGATCGTCGGACGCGGATTGAACGGGATACGGGTCGATATCGGTGCGCTCGGGTCGTCGCCGGCGCGGTGCCAACGGCCCCTGGCCGCAGTGATGATGTCGCCCGGCTCCGTCTTGAAGTAGGGCAAGCCCTCGATCTTGATGCCGATGCTGCCTTCCATGACGAACCAGAACTCGGTCCAGTCAACGTGGAAATGGCCTTTGTTGGTGTCCGGGGGGACCGGCGCCGCCTTGCCGCGCAGGATGTTGGACGTGAAGTGGTCATCCCACACGAACTTGTCGCTGTAGGACTGATCGCCGATCGCGACCTGCTTGAAGAAATCGACGTAGGTCGGATTGGTGTCCTTGTCCTTGTTCGGGCCCGGTTGTCCCGTCACCTTCATGTAGGTGATGCCGGGGTACGGTTCAGGCGTCTCGCTAGCCGGGAACAGGGGCGGCGATCCGGCCTGACGGACCTCGAAGCGCAGCGACGGTTTATCGCCCACGGTCTCCAGCGTATAGACGTTGCGATAGGGGATGTTGACCATGAACCCCTTGGTGGCGATGAAGGGATCCTTGCCCTCTATGCTCACCTTGAGCTGTCCGTCCCATACGATGAACACGACGCGATCGTCGGCATAGAAGCGCGCCTTCTGCTTCTTGCCGGCTCCGAGCGAAATGTAGTCGGCGTCCTGTTCGCGATTGCGAACGATGGGCTGCACCCAGTCGGTCTGGCCGCTGTGCGTGGCAAGGATCTCCGACAGCTTCCAGTGCGGCTTGTTAGGGGCCACGTACGGGGTCAGCGTCGCAGGCTTGGCAGTCCAGAATTGACCCGGCATACGCGGCGCGGTGACGGGATTGTCCTCTTTGCCCAGGAACTGGGCGGACGCGGTTCCGGCCGTCAGAAACGCCGCGGCCGCTGCAGCCAAATAGAGCTTGCCCTTCATAGTCTTACCCCCTGCCCCGACCGCGCCGGGAATTCTTCGTGCGACGATCTTCCACCGCCCGTCGGTTTTGGACAAGACGCGCCGTGCCCATGCCGTGTCCATCGATAGCTTACCAAGTATGCAGCGTGGCCCCTAATATTCCCCAACTCCGGCAGCGACGAACCAGGATCGACCCATGCAAACCTCGACGACATTTGACATCACGGGATCTCGAATCACGAGGTCGCTGGGAGTCGTCAGGGGAATCACCGTTCGAACCAGGTCCCTGCCCTTGAGCATCTTGGGTGGCCTGCGCACGCTGCTGGGCGGCCGCGTGGGCATTTTTTCGGATCTCTGCGAATCGGCGCGGGAGGAATCGTTTCAATTGATGATCTCGCACGCACGGAAACTGGGAGCAAATGCCGTGATCGGAATTCGCTACGACACCGGACCCATGGTTGGTGCGGCCGAGGTGCTGTGTTACGGGACTGCGGTAGTGGTCGAGCCGCTCTGAGGCTGGCGTTCCCGCCATGAAGTGATAGGGACTTCACACTACCGACTGCGCGCAGTATCCAGCGCCGTCAACGAGCTCCAGAATCGGGGGCGCTCGCTATGCTCCCCGAAGGCAACGGAGTCCCCTCATGCTCGCTGGCCTGCTGCTGATCTTCCTGCTCGTCGCGCTGGCGGGCTACCTGATCGGAATCTACAACGGCCTGGTACGCGTCAGCGCAGCCGTCAAGCTCAGCTGGTCGAACATCGACGTGCTGCTGGTGCAGCGTCATGACGAGCTGCCGAAACTCGTCGAGGTGTGCCGCCAGTACATGCAGTATGAGAGCGAAACGCTCGAGCGCGTGATGCGGGCGCGCAATGGCATCGATGCGGCGCGGAATACCGGAAACGTGAATTCGCTGGGCGTCGCGGAACGCGAGCTGCGCAGCGGACTGTCGGGCCTGTTCGCCGTCGCCGAACGCTATCCGGACCTCAAGGCCAACGAGGCGTTCCAGCATCTGCAGGCGCGCATCAGTGGACTCGAAACGGCGATCGCCGACCGCCGCGAGGTCTACAACGATGCCGTCAACGCCAACAACGTGCGCATCCAGGCGTTCCCGGAGGTGCTGGTCGCGAAGCTCGGGGAATTCCCCGAGGCTCGGCTGCTGCATTTCCAGAGTGACGAGAAATCCAACGTCGACATGAAGGCGCTGTTCGCGCGCTGAGCCCCCTGCCCCCGCATGGCTGACGCACAGCTCGCGCATTACTGGATCGGTGCGGCGGTCGGCGCGACGGCGGCCTGCGGCGCGCTGTACGGATTCTTCGCGAGTCTGCGCCGCGAACGGCTCATGGCCGACACACCCCTGGTTCGACTGCGCTCCGCCGCGCAGGGCTACGTCAAGGTCTATGGCGACGCCGCGCCAGCCCATAGTGCCGCGATTGCCGCACCATTGAGCGAGCGGCCCTGCGTCTGGTGGAGCTACGAGGTCTCCTATCGTGAACGCGGAGCGCGCGGCGAGAGCTACTGGCGCTCGGTCGAGCGGGCCACGAGCGTCGAACTCTTCGTGCTCGCCGATGCGGACGCGCGCTGCCTGGTCGGTCCCGTGAATGCAGAGATCACTCCGACGACGCACGATGTCTGGTACGGCTCCCATCCCCGCCCGGGCCGCCCGCCCGGCACCGCGTTCCAGCTGGAGTCACACGACTATCGCTACGTGGAACGGCTGCTCAGCCCCGGCGACCGGCTCTCGGTGCTGGGCGAACTGCGATCGCATTCCGAGCTGGTCAGCGCCGACGCGGCCGCCCTTGCGCTGTTGCGGCAGTGGAAGCAGGACCAGCGTGCGCTGCTCGGCCGATTCGATAGCAATCATGATGGCCGCATCGACGCGGCGGAATGGGAGGCGGTACGTCAGGCGGCGGAGAGCGAGAGCGGATCTGTTGCACTCGCTTCGCCGGTCACCAGGCTGAGCGTGATCAGCCAGCCGGCCAACGGCGAGCCGTTCCTGATCGCGGCGATGGACCAGCGGCAGCTCGAGCGGCGCGAGAAGCTGCATGCGGTGCTGTTCCTCGCCGCCGGCCTGCTCGGCGTGCTGCTGTGCGCGTGGGCGGTCGGGCGCGCGCGCGCCGGTTAGTCGGCGGAGTACGGCGTGATGGCCTCGGCGCGCAGCGTCGGCAGCGTCCTGACGCTGCGGATCACAGGCAGTCGCCAGGCCACGACTGCCAGGCACAGCGCCGCGGTGCCTGCGAATCCAAGCGAGCGGCGCAGGCCGGCATGTTCGCCGAGCCAGCCTCCCCAGAGTGCACCGGGCCCGGCGGGCAGCAGGATCAGCCAGCGCATCGTGCTCGTCATCCGACCCAGCATCCGGCCCGGTGTAACCGACTGGCGCAGCGACAGGAAGTTGATGAAGATGAGAGCCGCGCCGACACCGAACATCAGCAGCATGCCCGCATAGGCAGCGATCCCGAAATCGTTCGCCGGAGCGAGCGAGAGCAGCAGCCACCCGCAGCCGGACACACCGAATCCGATCACCAAGGTGGGCCCCGGCCCGATCGCGCGCGAGATCCGGTGGCCGATCATGCTGGCGGTGACCGTGCCCACCCCCAGCGCGACGTAGCTCAGGCCCACCGCGCGTGCTGACAGCCTAAGCTGACGGGTCGCGAACAGGATCTGCACCACCATCGCCGACTGGTTGCAGAATTGCCAGATCCCGACGCAGCTTGCCATCGTGACCAGCAGCGGATGACTGCGCACGAAATGCAGTCCCTCCCGCAGCGCCGGCCAGAATGGGGAGTTGGAGGCGCTCGGCGTCTCGCGCACGGGAGCACCCCGGAGGATGGTTGCGGAGGTCAACAGCAAAGCCGCCGTGGCCAGCAGCGCGATCGGGGCGCCCGCGAGCTTGATCAGCGCGCCGGCCAGGCCGGGACCGGAAACCTCTGAGGTCGAGGTCGCGAGGGCATTCTTCGCGTGCGCCTCCACGAGCCGCTCGCGCGGCACGATCTGCGTCAGCACGATCTGCGCCGCGCTACCGGCAGTGGTGTTGACCGCACCGAACGTGAACGCCACCACGTACAGCCATGTCATCGTCAGCCAGCCGCGCCACCACGCCAGGGGCACCGAGGCCACGGCGACCGCGATCGTGAGTTCGCCGACCACATAGACCGGCAGCTTGCGCCGGCGGTCCAGCCACACACCGGTCGGCACCGAGAACAGCACGAATGGCATGATCTCCATCGAAGTGAGCAGTCCCATCTGGGTCGGGGACGCATGCAGCAGCACGGCCGCGGTCAACGGCACGGCGAGCAGCGTGATCTGACCGCCAAACGAGGAGATCAGGATCGAGGTCCACAGCCGGCGGTAGACGCGGTCGCGCAGCAGGTCGGTCGGCGCGAGCCGGAAGGGATGCAACGGGCCGGTCATCGCGATACAGGTGGCGCGCGCTCCGGCAGGCGCAGCACGGGCAGCATGGTCGTATTCGCGAGCGGTGCGCCTTGAAGGAAGTCGAGCAGGATCTCGCGCTGCTCGAGTGCATCGCGGTGACCCAGGGCGATCAGCTCCCGGGTGAAGCCGGCCTCGAACAAGAGGTAGCTCGCGAGCTGCGCTCCGGCCACACCGCGTGCGCCGATCACGCGCAGCAGGGTCCGCAGCGCCCGTGGCAGCGTGCGCACGTGCCGCGCGGCGATGCGGCGCAGGTCCTCGCTCGGCGCCAGCAGCAGGGTCGCGACCTTGTGCATGCCCGACGCCGCCGCCGGCGCGCGCTCGACCAGCTCGTTCATCCGCTGCACATGCTCGATATTGGCGTAGACCTGGTCCATGAACAGGGTGTCGAGCATATAGCCGAACAGCTGACCCGGAGTCGGTGGTCCGGGATGGACGTATGCGACATCGCTGATCCCGATGCCCGTCTCGGAGCGCACGCCAATCACCAGCAACCGGTCGGCGCCCAGGTGGATTGCCGGGCTCAGGGGCCACAGCTGGCGCTGCGCACCGTCACCGAAGTACTCACGACCGATCAGGACCGGCGGAAACAGGAATGGCACGCCGAGACTTGCCATCAGGTGATCGAGCGCGAGCCGCGTGCGGCGCCCCTCGCGCTGCTGCCGGCTCCATCCCTCCTGCTGCGGCCGAGCTTCGAAGAATGCGACCGAATCCGCCGACCCATAGCCGGTCGCGCACAGCGCGACCGCGGCCAATGCGCCCGCCTGGATGGCCCGCTCGATCCCGCCCCAGCGGATGCGGTGGCCGAGCATCGTGCGCAGCGGCGTGTTGTCGAACAACGCCTCCGGCGGCCGCAGCAGGTATCCGCCGGAGAGCAGCGAGCCCGTCCAGCGCAGGCCGGCGCGCAACATGGTGCCGGTATCGACCCTGAATACCTGGGGCACATGGAAATCCTGCCAGACATGCTCGAGCGTCTGCACCGCCCGCTGCCAGTCGACCGCCTCGCTCGCGAGTACCGCGGCAGACACCGCACCAGCGGAAGTGCCGACGATGACCGGGAACGGATTGCCGGCGCCGGGCATGAGGTCGGCGATCGCCTTGAGCACGCCGACCTGATACGCGGCGCGTGCCCCGCCTCCCGGCAGCACCAGGCCGACGGTGGGCGGATGCGATGTGATCTCGCTCTGCAGCTGGGCCTTCAGCGTCCGACGACGCGCAGGATCTGCATCGAATTGGTACCGCCAGAGATGCCGGAGAGCTCGCCCTTGGTCAGGATCACGAGGTCGTTGATGTCGACCAGCTGCTGCTCGAGCAGCCGCTCGAATATCGACCCATACATCGAGGCCGTATCTGTGCTGGTGGGATCGAAGGGCACAGCGTAGACGCCGCGATAGAGCGTGACGCGCCGGCGCGTGGACTCGTGACGCGTGAACGCGTAGATCGGCAGGTCCGCGCGGATGCGCGACATCCACAGCGGTGTCATGCCGGATTCCGTCAGCGCGACGATCGCCCGCACGCGCATGTGATTGGCTGTGTACATGACCGCCATCGCGATGGCCTGCTCGGAATTGCCGAACTCCTCCTCGGCTCGCACCATCGAGGGCGTCACGCCGACCTGGTACTTCTCGGCGCCGCGGATCACGTCGGCCATCGCCTGCACCGCGCGCACCGGAAACTTCCCGGCTGCGGTTTCGGCCGACAACATCACGGCATCGGTGCCGTCGAGCACCGCATTGGCCACGTCGCTGACTTCGGCACGTGTCGGAATCGGATTCTGGATCATCGATTCCATCATCTGCGTGGCTGTGATCACTATGCGGTTGCGCGCGAGCGACTGGCGGATGATGGTCTTCTGCAGTCCCGTGAGCTCGGCGTAGCCCATCTCCACGCCGAGGTCTCCGCGCGCAACCATCACGACGTCGGTGACCGCAAGGATGCCGGCGAGGTTGTCGAGCGCCTCATGGCGTTCGATCTTCGCCACGACGCGCGCATCGCCGCGCCACTTGCGCAGCTCGGACTGGGCGCGTCGCATGTCGTCCGCGTCACGCGCGAAGGAAACCGCGAGGTAGTCGATGCCCAGCTCGGCGGCCAGACGGATGTCCTCGAAATCCTTGTCCGTCAGCGCCGGTGCGGAGATGCCTCCGCCCTGGCGGTTGACGCCCTTGCGGTTGGAGAGTTCGCCCCCGGAGCGCACGACTGTCGAGATGCGCGTGCCCGCCACCTTCTCGACTCCGAGCACGATCTGGCCGTCGGCGAGCAGCAGGGTATCCCCGGGATGGACGTCCGCCGGCAGATTCTCATAGGCGCAGCCGACCTCGTTGATGCTGCCGCCCTGCGGATCGAGCGCCGTGTCGAGCGCGAATGGTGCGCCCTCGACCAGCTGCACCGGACCGTCACGAAAACTCTCGATGCGGATCTTGGGGCCTGCGAGGTCCGCCAGCACGCCGACGTAGCGGCCGGCGTCCGAGGCTGCCTGCCGCACCATCTCGACGCGGCGGCGCTGGGCGTCGCGGGTGCCATGCGAGAAATTGATGCGCGCAACATCGAGCCCCGCGTTGACCATGCCGGCGATCACACCGGGCTCGTCCGTGGCCGGTCCGAGGGTCGCAACAATCTTGGTTCTACGCAGCGTGTCCATGGCTCGGTGTTGCACTCCGTGCGGATAGTCCTCAGGAACGATGCCCCCCGAGCGCGGGTCTCCCGGGGCGTCACGTCCCGCCGCCGGCTTCAGGAAACCGCGCTAGCCGTGGGCGCCCTCAGCCGGCGCGTCCGCCGCCGCACGCTCCTCGAGCACTGCGACCGCGGGCAGCGGCTTGCCTTCGACGAACTCGAGGAAGGCGCCGCCGCCAGTCGAAATATACGAGATGCCGTCCTCGACGCCATACTTTTCGATCGCTGCGAGCGTGTCGCCACCGCCTGCGAGCGAGAACGCCTTGCTGCGCGCAATCGCGTCGGCAACCGCTTTCGTGCCCTCACCGAACTGATCGAACTCGAATACGCCTACCGGGCCATTCCAGATGATCGTACCCGCGGACTGCAGTATCGCCGCGAGCTGTTCAGCGGTGTCCGGCCCGATGTCGAGGATCATCTCATCGTCCGCGACCTCGCCAACCGGCCGCACGTCGGCGTGCGCCGTGGCCGCGAACTCGCGCGCGACCACGACGTCGACCGGCAGCGGGATCTCGGCGCCGCGCGCACGCGCCCGCTCGAGCAGTCCGAGCGCCATCGCAAGCATGTCCTTCTCGTACAACGACCGGCCGACGCGCACCCCGGCGGCAGCCAGGAAAGTGTTGGCGATGCCTCCGCCGACGATCAGCTTGTCCACCTTGTCGAGCAGGGCTTCCAGCACCGTGAGCTTCGAGGAGACCTTGGAGCCGCCGACGATCGCCACCATCGGCCGCGCCGGTCGCGCCAGCGCACGCTCGAGCGCTTCGAGCTCGGCGACCAGCAGCGGCCCGGCGCAGGCCAGCGGCGCAAAGCGGGCCACTCCGTGCGTGCTGGCTTCAGCGCGGTGCGCGGTGCCAAAGGCATCCATTACGAACACGTCGCATAGCGCGGCGATGCGACGGGACAAGCCCTCCTCGTCCTTCTTCTCGCCACGGTTGAATCGCACGTTCTCGCACAGCACCACGGCACCCGGCGCGCATTCGACTCCGGAGAGCCAGTCCTGGCGCAATGGAACGGCCCGGCCGAGCAGCTCGGAAAGCCTGGCCGCGACCGGCGCGAGCGAGAATTCCGGATCGGTCTTGCCCTCCTCGGGGCGGCCGAGATGCGATAGCAGGATCACGCGTGCGCCCTGCTCCAAGGCCATGCGGATCGTCGGCAGCGCGGCACGCAGACGCGCATCGCTCGTGACCACTCCGCCCTGCACCGGCGCGTTGAAATCCTCCCGGATCAGCACGCGCTTGCCGGCGAGGGCGAGGTCGGCCATGCGCAGCAGTTTCATGTCGGCCCTGACGCTATGCGGCCCGCGACCAGGCCAGCGTCGTGTCGATCATGCGGTTGGAGAAGCCCCATTCGTTGTCATACCAGGCGCAGACCTTGACCAGGCTGCCACCGATGACCTTGGTCATGGTCGCATCGTAGATCGCGGAATGCGGATCGTGGTTGAAGTCGATGGACACCAGCGGCCCGTCGGTGTAGCCGAGGATCCCTTTGAGCGGGCCGGCGTCCGCGGCCGCCTTCATCAGGCCGTTGATCTCCTCGACCGTGGTGGCGCGGCGCGCCGTGAAGCTCAAGTCCACCAGCGAGACGTTGATCGTCGGCACCCGGATCGCGAAGCCGTCGAGCTTACCCTTGAGCTCGGGCAGCACCAGTCCGACCGCCGAGGCCGCCCCGGTCTTGGTCGGAATCATCGAGTGCGTCGCCGAGCGGGCGCGCCGCAGGTCCGTATGATAAACGTCAGTCAGGACCTGGTCGTTGGTGTATGCATGCACTGTGGTCATGACGCCGGCGACGATCCCGACGTGGTCGTGCAGCACCTTGGCGACCGGTGCCAGGCAGTTCGTGGTGCACGAGGCGTTGGAGATCACGGTTTGCGAAGCCCGGAGCGTGCCATCGTTCACGCCATAAACGATCGTCGCATCGACGTCATCGCCGCCCGGCGCGGAGATCAGGACTTTCTTCGCGCCACCCTCAAGGTGCTTTCCGGCCTTGGCCTTGGAGGTGAACAGCCCGGTGCACTCGAGCACGACCTCCACGCCGAGGCTGGCCCACGGCAGCTTCGCGGGATCGCGTTCCGAAAGCACGCGGATCCGGTCACCGTTGACGACCAGCGCGTCCCCGTCCACGGCAATGTCACCGCGGAAGCGGCCATGCACGGTGTCGTAGCGCGTCAGGTGCGCGTTGACTTTCGCGTCACCGAGATCGTTGACCGCGACGATCTGCAACTGCGTGCGCTTGTCGCCCTCATACAGCGCACGCAGCACGTTGCGGCCGATGCGCCCGTAGCCATTGATGCCGACCTTGATTGTCATCCCGAACTCCCACCCAGCGATTCGAGGATCGCGACGCCTATATTATCCGCTGTGAAGCCGAACTTTCTGAGCAAATCGGGACCCTTGCCGGACGCGCCATAGTGGTCTATCCCTACGACACGTCCTTCGGCTCCGACATAGCGCCACCACAGTCCGGTGCTGCCGGCCTCTACCGCGACACGCGCGCGCACGGCGCCCGGCAGCACGGACTCGCGGTATGCGGGGTCCTGGGCATCGAATCGCTCGAGGCTCGGCATCGACACGAGTCGTACGCGGCGAGCCTGCGCCTGCAGCGCGCGCACCGCCTCGAGCGCCACGGCAACCTCCGATCCGCTCGCCAGCACGAGACATTCTGGAGTGCCCTCGCAATCGGCCAGCACGTAGCCTCCGCGCCGGATCGCGAGCGCGGCCGCAGCGCTGCGCGCGAGCTGCGGCAGCCCCTGGCGCGTGAGCACCAGCGCGGTGGGGCCGGTGCCATGCTCGATCGCCTCGCACCAGGCGACTGCGGTCTCGAGGGCGTCCGCCGGCCTCCACAGCGTGAGATTGGGAATCAGTCGCAATGAGTTCAGGTGCTCGATTGGCTGGTGCGTGGGCCCGTCCTCGCCGAGCGCAATCGAGTCATGCGTATAGACCAGCACGATGCGCTGGTGCATCAGGGCAGCCATGCGCACCGCATTGCGCGCGTAGTCGGAGAACACCAGGAAGGTGCCGCCGTACGGCACGAAGCCGCCATGCAGCGCGATGCCGGTCATCGCGGCAGTCATGCCGAACTCGCGTACGCCGTAATGCAGGTAGTTGCCGGAGGCGTCCGCGGCGGTGATCGTCCGCGAGTCCTTGCGCAGCGTGCCGTTCGAGGGCGTCAGATCGGCCGAGCCGCCGAACAGTTCCGGAAGGGCGGGGCCCATCAGGCTCAAGGTTGCCTGGGACGACTGGCGCGTCGCCTGGGCGGCCGTCATCGCCTGTGCCGCGGCCAGCGCCGCGGCACGCGTGCCCGCCCAATCCCGCGGCAGCTCGGCGCGCATGCGCCGCTCGTATCCGGAGGCGAGCTCCGGCCAGGCCGCGCGATAACGGGCATACAGCTCCTGCCAGCGCGCCTCCGCTGCGCGCCCGGCCTGCTCGCTGTTCCACGCTGCGGCGAGTTCGGGCGGCACGACGAACGGCGGCGCGGTCCAGCCAAGCGCCGTGCGCGTGGCAGCGACCTCTTCGGCCCCGAGCGGCTCGCCGTGCGTCTCCTTGGAACCGGCCTTGTGCGGCGCGCCCCAGCCAATCACCGTCTTGCAGCAGATCAGCGAAGGCCGCACCGTCTCGGCCAGCGCATTGCGGATCGCCTGCGCGACCGCTTCGGCATCGTGGCCGTCCACGCGCTGCACGTGCCAGCCATAGGCCTCGAAGCGTCGCGGGGTGTCGTCGGCAAACCAGCCCTGCACCTTGCCGTCGATTGAAATGCCGTTGTCGTCGTAGAACAGCGTGAGCTTGGCGAGCTGCAGCGTGCCGGCGAGGGAGCAGGCTTCGTGCGAAATTCCCTCCATCAGGCAGCCGTCGCCGGCGAACACCCAGGTCCGGTGGTCGACGAGCGGCAGCCCGGGGCGGTTGAATTCCGCGGCGAGCATCTTCTCGGCGAGTGCCATGCCGACGGCGTTCGCGATCCCCTGGCCGAGCGGGCCGGTCGTGGTCTCGATGCCCATCGCGAGATCGTGCTCCGGGTGCCCCGCGCAGCGACTTCCGAGCTGCCGGAAGTGGCGGATCTCGTCCATGCCGACGGGATAGCCGGTCAGGTGCAGCAGCGCATACAACAGCATCGAGGCGTGGCCATTGGACAGCACGAAACGGTCGCGGTCCCACCAGCCCGGATTGGCCGGATTGTGCTTCAGGAATTCGCGCCACAGCACCTCGGCGAAATCCGCCATGCCCATCGGCGCCCCGGGATGGCCCGAGTTGGCCTGCTGCACGGCGTCCATCGCCAGCGCACGGATCACGTTGGCGAGCTCTCGGCGCGTGGTCATGGGTTGCTCACTGGAAGCGGAACGGCCGGCATGGCGGGCGCGCATTGTCTAACAGCAGGCCGCGGGCCGGCAATCTCGGCTGTTTCCGCCGCTACGCCGCTACAGGGTACGCGCCAGCTCCTGGCGAACCTTGCGGCGGAATTCCGGCTCCGGCATGGGCCGACCGAGGTGGTAGCCCTGCACCTCGTCGCACCGGTTGGCGCGCAGGAATTCGAGCTGTGCCTGCGTCTCCACGCCTTCGGCCACCAGCCTCAACCCAAGCGCATGGCCTAGCGTGATGATGCCTCCCAGCAGGGCGGCATCTCCCGGCTGGGCCGGAATGCCGGCCAGCAGGCTGCGGTCGATCTTCAGCCGGTCCACCGGCAGCTGCTTCAGCTGCGCGAGGTTCGAGAAGCCGGTACCGAAGTCGTCGATCGCGATCGTGACCCCGAGGCCGCGCAGTTCCGCGAGCATGTCACTGAGCCTGGCTCCATCGAGCATCATGATCGACTCCGTCAGCTCGAGTTCCAGCCGGCACGGCGCCATGCGCAATTCCCGCAGCAGCTGCGCGACCGTTGGCACCAGATCGCCGTGCTGGAACTGGCGCAGCGAGACGTTGACCGAGACACGTCCCAGGCCAAGTCCGTCGCGCTGCCAGGCCTGAAGCTGCTCGCAGGCGGCGCGCAGCACCCACTGGCCGAGCGGAATGATCAGTCCGGTTTCTTCGGCGAGGCCGATGAACCGGTCCGGCATGATCAGCCCCTCCTCCGGCAGGCGGCAGCGCAGCAGCGCTTCGGCGCCGACGATACGGCCAGTGCCTGCTTCGAACTGCGGTTGATAGTGCAGCTCGAACTGCCCACGCTCCAGCGCGCGCCGCAACTTGCTCTCCATCTCCAGCCGCTGCGTCATGCGCACCGTCAGTTCGCTGGTGAAGAACTGGAAATTGTTGCGCCCGCTCTCCTTGGCACGATAGAGCGCCGAATCGGCGTACTTGAGCAGCGTCTGCGGGTCGCCGGCATCCTGCGGATAGAGCGCGACGCCGATGCTGCAGGTCAGGTGGAACTCGTGCGGACCGCGGCTCCACGGCTGTGCCACGACCGCCAGGATGCGCTCCAGTGCGCCGCCGAGCGGATCAGACTCAGCGTGGGTATTGAGCAGCAGCACGAATTCGTCGCCACCGAGGCGCGCCACGGTGTCATAGTCGCGGCCACACGAAACCAGCCGCCGGGCCACGTCCCGCAGCAGCTCGTCGCCGATGTGATGCCCGAGCGTGTCGTTGATGAGCTTGAAATGATCGAGGTCAATGAACGCCACTGCGACCTGCTCGCCGCGGATCGCGGCACCGCGGATCGCCTGCGTCAGACGATCGGTCAGCAGCGAGCGGTTGGCGAGCCCGGTCAGGATATCGTGGGTCGCCTGGTATTCGAGCCGGGCCTGGTAGCGTTTGCGATCCGTGATGTCCTCGACCGTACCCTCGTACAGCAGCACGCTTCCGGACGCATCGCGCACCGCGCGCGCGTTCTCCGAGATCCAGATCACGCTGCCGTCGCGCCGCCGGACCTCGGATTCGAAGCCACTGACCTCGCCATGCGTGCGCATGATCCGGCTGAATTCCTCGCGCCGCGCCGGATCGAGATAGAGCTGGCCCGCAATGTCGCGAATCGACGTCATCAGCTCGGCGCTCGATTCGTAGCCGTAGATGCGCGCGAGCGCCGGATTGGCGTCGAGGTATGCGCCATCGACCGAGGTACGGAAGATGCCCTCGATCGCATGCTCGAACAGGCTGCGGAACCGGCTTTCCGCTTCGTGCAGCGTCAGGAACGCCTGCCGGCGCGCGGTCATGTCCTGCAGCAGGCCTTCGATCGCGAACACCTGGCCGCTGCCGTCGCGCAGGCCCATGCCACGCTCCCACACCCAGCGGAAACCGCCGTCGCGATGCATGATGCGGTACTCGATGTCGATGGCGCGACCGTCGGCCAGGGCCGTGCGCAGGGCCTCGCGCACCCACAGCCGGTCCTCGGGGGCGGTGAGCGCCTGCAGCGAGGCATGGGCCCCGGCGAGCAGATCCGCGGGCGGATGTCCCGTCACGGCGACGCACCCGGGGCTCACGAATTCGAGCGTACGCTCCTCGTCGGCGCGGGCGCGATACACCATCCCGTCGATGTTACCGATGAGCGTGTGCAGCAGGCGCCCGTATTCCTGCTCACGGGAGGGCGGCTCGGCAGCGGCCCGCGGCAGCGCCATCGTGCCGGCGAGCGCCGGGAAGCGTCCGGTCGAGTCGGATTTTCTGGAATTGTGCATGGTACGAACGGTTGCGAGTGCGATCCGACGCTAGCAGCCCGCCGGACCGCAGTTCCGGTGATCCGTCGCAGAATTTCGCTCCTGGATCGGCCAGCCTGTGACGTGCACCGAAACTGTGCGGCGCACGTTCGGGTATACTGCTCAACCGCACCAAAACGCACCTGAATCATCGATGAGCAACAGCTATCTCTTCACCTCCGAATCGGTTTCGGAAGGGCATCCCGACAAGATCGCTGACCAGATCTCCGACGCGGTACTGGATGCGATCCTGCGCGATGATCCGGCCGGCCGCGTCGCCTGTGAGACGCTGGTCAAGACCGGCGTGGTCGTCGTTGCCGGCGAGGTGACGACCAAGGCATGGATCGATCTGGAGAAGCTGGTACGCGAGACGGTGCTCGACATCGGCTACAACCATTCGGATATGGGGTTCGACGGTGCGAGTTGCGGTGTCATCAACATCATCGGCAAGCAGTCCCCGGACATCGCGATGGGCGTTGACCGCGCCGACAAGCGCAAGCAGGGCGCCGGCGACCAGGGGCTGATGTTCGGCTTCGCCACCGACGAGACCGACGTGCTGATGCCGGCACCGATCACCCTCGCCCACCGGTTGGTCAAGCGCCAGTCCGAAGTGCGCCGCCGCGGCCGGCTGCCGTGGCTGCGGCCGGATGCGAAGAGCCAGGTCACGCTGCGTTACGAAGACGATCGTCCCGTCGGTATCGAGGCGGTCGTGCTGTCGACGCAGCACAGCGACGAGATTTCCACCCGCCAGCTGCGCGAAGCGGTCATGGAAGAGATCATCAAGCCAGTGCTGCCGAAGAAATGGCTGCACCCGCGCACGCGCTACCATATCAATCCGACGGGACGCTTCGTGGTCGGCGGCCCGGTCGGGGACTGCGGCCTCACGGGACGCAAGATCATCGTCGACACCTATGGCGGCTTCGCGCGTCACGGCGGTGGCGCCTTCTCAGGCAAGGACCCTTCCAAGGTCGATCGCTCGGCGGCCTATGCCGCGCGCTACGTGGCCAAGAACATCGTGGCCGCGAAACTGGCCCAGCGCTGCGAAGTGCAGGTCTCGTACGCAATTGGCGTGGCGGAGCCGACCTCGATCATGGTCGACGCCTTCGGGACCAGCCCGCTGTCGCGCGAAGAACTCACGGCGCTGGTGCGCCGGCATTTCGACCTGACTCCGTACGGGCTGCGGGAGATGCTCGATCTCGCGCGCCCGATCTACCAGAAGACAGCGGCCTACGGGCACTTCGGGCGCAAGGAGCCCGAGTTCTCGTGGGAGCGCACCGATCGGGCAGAGTTGCTCGCCGCCGCGGCACGCCGCCGTGGCCGCCGTCGCGCGGCTTGAGCCGCGCTGTCCGTATCCTAAGCATTCATTTGATCCACAGGAGTTCGAACAGGACCTGAGGAGCGCTGCGACGGGCGGACGAGGTCGGACCCATGGAGTCCAGCCGTCCCCTTGCCAGGCTCAGGTCCGGTGGTTGAGGTCAACGGCGCTCGCCAACCCTGATTGATTAAGGAATTGGAGCCACCATGACTTCCGCTGTACGACCCATAAGCCCAGACACCCTGTCCACGGATTTCCGCGTCGCCGACCTGAAGCTCGCCGACTGGGGACGCAAGGAAATCGCGATCGCCGAGACCGAGATGCCCGGTCTGATCGCCATCCGCGAGGAATTCGCGCCCCTGCAGCCGCTGCGCGGCGCGCGCATCGCCGGCTCACTGCACATGACCATCCAGACCGCAGTGCTGATCGAGACGCTGCAGGCTCTCGGCGCCGAGGTCCGCTGGGCGTCCTGCAACATATTCTCGACGCAGGACCACGCCGCGGCGGCGATCGCGGCCCGAGGCACCAGCGTATTCGCATACAAGGGCGAGTCGCTGGAGGAATACTGGGAATTCACGCACCGCATCTTCCAGTGGTCCGGCGCGCACGCGAACATGATCCTCGACGATGGCGGCGACGCGACGCTGCTGCTGCACCTCGGCGCACGCGCCGAGTCGGACCTGGGCACGATCGCCCACCCCTCGAGCGAGGAGGAAGTCGCGCTGTTTGCCAGCATACGCGCCACGCTGGCGCGCGACCCGAAGTGGTACTCGAGCCGGCTGCACGCGATCCGCGGCGTATCCGAGGAAACCACGACCGGCGTCAAGCGCCTGTACCAGATGGCGCGCGACGGCCAGCTCGCGTTCCCGGCGATCAACGTCAACGACTCGGTCACGAAGTCAAAGTTCGACAACCTGTATGGCTGCCGCGAATCGCTGCTCGACGGCATCAAGCGCGCGACCGACGTCATGATCGCGGGCAAGGTGGCGGTCGTGTGCGGCTACGGCGACGTCGGCAAGGGCTCCGCGCAGGCGCTGCGCTCGCTCTCGGCGCAGGTCTGGGTCACCGAGATCGACCCGATCTGCGCACTGCAGGCGGCGATGGAAGGCTTCCGCGTCGTGACCATGGATTACGCCTGCGAGCACGCTGACATCTTCGTCTCCGCCACCGGCAACTTCCACGTGATCACGCACGATCACATGCGCCGCATGAAGCACCAGGCGATCGTGTGCAACATCGGCCACTTCGACAACGAGATCGACGTCGCCGCACTGAAGCAGTACCAGTGGGAGAACATCAAGCCACAGGTCGATCACGTGATCTTCCCGGACGGCAAGCGCATCATCCTGCTGGCCGAAGGACGGCTGGTGAACCTGGGTTGCGCCACCGGGCATCCAAGCTACGTGATGTCCTCGTCGTTCGCGAACCAGGTCCTGGCGCAGATCGAGCTGTGGGCCAACCACGCGAACTATCCCCTTGGAGTGCACGTACTGCCCAAGCAGCTCGACGAGAAGGTCGCGCGGCTGCAGCTCGCCAAGCTCAATGCGACGCTGACCGCACTGACCGAGCAGCAGGCGCGCTACATCGGCGTGGACCGCGCCGGGCCCTACAAGAGCGATCACTACCGATACTGAAGACACACGGGCCTCACGGGCCCGGCGGGGCTGCGCCGTGCACGCCCCGCCGGGCGGTTCCCCTGTCGGCGCGTGGCGACGCAGCCGCCGTTTGACATCTCGCCGCGACGTGGCGCGGAATCTGAGCGCTGTGTCACCCGCGAGGTACGGTGATTGTGCGCGGCGCATGAAGCGGATCACTCGGTGGTTGCGGAACAGCCGGTACCATGGAGCCATGAAGCCTGAAGTCCGAGACATTCGTTTGGTGCAGATCTCCGATCCGCACCTGCGCGCCGACCCGGCGGGCACGCTGCGCGGCACCCCCTCGCTCGCGTCGCTCGAGCACGTGCTCTCGCACGCGCTCGGCACACGGCCCGGCACCGACGCGGTGCTATGCAGCGGCGATATCGTGAACGACGAGCCGGCCGGCTATGCGCACTTCGTGCGCGCGCTGGCTCCCTACGGCCGGCCGGTGTACTGCGTGCCGGGCAACCACGACGATCCGGCGCAGATGCGCACGGCGCTCGACTGGCCGGGCTTCCAGGTCGGCGGCCACGTCGATCTCGGAGCCTGGCGCATCGTGTTGGTCGACAGCTGCGTGCCGGGGCTGGCTTCGGGTCGCGTCGACGCCGGCGGCCTGCGCGCGCTCGACAGCGCACTCGCCGGATGTGAGGGCTATGCGCTGGTATGCGTACACCACCATCCGGTCCCGATGGGCAGCCACTGGCTCGACGGCGTAGGAATCGAAAACGCGACGGAATTCCTCGCCGTGCTGGATGCCCATCCGCGCGTACGAGCACTGGTCTGGGGGCACGTGCATCAGTGCTTCGAGGGACGCCGCCACGGCGTGCGTCTGCTCGCGACACCCTCTACCTGCGCGCAGTTCCTGCCACTATCGGACCAATTCGCGGTGGATTCGCGCCCCCCAGCCTACCGGCGTCTCACGCTGCGTGCCGATGGCACACTGGACACCGAGGTCGTCTGGGTCGAGCCCATGGTGGAACAGGCGCTCAGGGCTGCACCTCGATCATAGGGGCGAGCAGGCGCAGGCACTCATTCGGATCCTCGAGTTCGAGCAGCCGCTGCTGCTGCGCGGGTTCGAGCGGCAGCAGCTCGGCGAATCGCTGTCCCACCCAGTCGGTGTCCCCGTACCGCGGCTCGAGGAAACTTGCCATCGGACCTAAGCGCCCGATGACCTCGCGCAACACCGCGACCAGCGGCTGGAATTCCGGCGCGACGGGGACGGGCACCGCGTCGGCGAGCCAGTCGACGCTCGCGCAGTGCAGTCGATCGCTCTGCACGCGCCGCTCGATGATGCGAAAGCGCCGCTCGCCGCGGCACAGCAGCCCGAGCAACCCGTCGGGCAGCGTCTGGAAATCGACGATGCGCGCCGTGGTGCCCAGGTCCGCGGTTGCCGCCGGACCCGCGCTCTCCGCCCCGCTCTCGAGCAGCACCACGCCGAAGACCTCGCCTTGGCGCATACAGCGCCCAACCATGTCGACATAGCGCGCCTCGAAGATGCGCAGCGGCAGCAAGCCCCCCGGAAACAGCACGGTGCGCAGTGGAAAGAGCGGAATGTCCGTCGCGGCGCTCACGCGGGTGGGGCTCGGCCGCCGAGCGCCTCGAGCAGGCGCGTGTGCAGGCCGCCGAAGCCGCCATTGCTCATGATCAGCGCGTGATCGCCCGGTCGCAGCGCCGCAGCCAGGCCCGCCAGCAGCGCATCGAAGTCCCGTATCACGTGTGCCTTAGCCCCGAGCGGTGCCATCGCCGTCGCAACGTCCCAGCCGAGCTGCGGTGGCGCGTAGATCCAGGTCTCATCCGCCTGCACCAGCGCATCAGCCAGCGCCGCGCCGTGCACGCCGAGGCGCATCGTGTTCGAGCGTGGTTCGAGCACCGCAACGATGCGCTCGCGACCTACCCGCCGCCGCAGCCCGTCGAGCGTGGTCGCGATCGCAGTCGGATGGTGTGCGAAGTCGTCATAGACGCGCACGCCAGCCGCCTCGCCGCGCAGCTGCATTCGCCGCTCCACGCCGCGGAAACGGCTGAGCGCCTCGATAGCGCGGCTGACGGGCACGCCGGCGTGCCGCGCTGCCGATAGCGCCGCGAGCGCGTTATCGACGTTGTGTGCGCCGATCGTGCTCCAGCGCAGCTCGCCGCATTCGCGACCGTCGTACAGCACCTCGAAGCGCGAGTAGTCGCCCGCTTCGCTGCAGCGCGCACTCCACTGCACTGCAGCTCCGCCGCCGCGCGCGAAGCGCTCCACCGGCGACCAGCAGCCGGCGGCCAGCACGCGCGCCAGAGCCGGATCGGCTCCATGGCACAGCACACGGCCGGTGCCGGGCACGGTGCGTAACAGGTGCTGGAACTGCCGCTCGATCGCCGCCAGGTCCGGATAGATGTCCGCGTGGTCGTATTCGAGATTGTTGAGCACCAGCGTGCGCGGCCGGTAATGCATGAACTTCGCGCGCTTGTCGAAGAACGCGGTGTCGTACTCGTCCGCCTCGATCACGAACAGTGGCGTGGCGCCCAGGCGCGCGCTCGCGCCGAAGTTCTGCGGCACTCCACCGATCAGGAACCCCGGGCACAGGCCTGCATCTTCGAGGATGAAGGCCAGCATGCTCGCAGTGGTGGTCTTGCCATGCGTGCCGGCGACCGCGAGCACCCAGCGCTCCCGCAGGATCTGCGTGCCGAGCCACTCGGGACCGGACATGTAGGGCAGACCGCGATCGAGCACCGCCTCGATGACCGGCATCCCGCGCGAAATCACGTTGCCGACTACTACCAGGTCGGGGCGCAGGTCCAGTTGCCCGGCCTCATAGCCCTCGATGATCTCGATGCCGAGAGCCGCCAGCTGGGTGCTCATTGGCGGATAGATGTTGCGGTCGGAGCCGGTCACACGATGACCGGCCGCGCGCGCCAGGCCGGCGATGCCGCCCATGAACGTGCCGCAGATGCCGAGGATGTGCAGGTGCATGTGCTAGTGCGGCCGGAAACCGAGCGGGCCGCCCCGGGGGCCACGTAAGATGAGCCTTGGCGCGCGCCGCGCTGGGGCCGACAGAACCGGGGATCCGGGAAATGACGCTGGCATGACGCAGATTATCAGCGATGCGGAGGCTTTCGCGCAGTTATGCGCCGAACTGGAACGCGCGGAGGTCGTCGGACTGGACACCGAGTTCCTGCGCGAGCGTACCTATTTCGCGCAGCTGTGCCTGCTGCAGCTCGCGGCCGGCCCGACTGCAGTGTGCGTCGACCCGCTGGCGCTGCCCTCGCTCGGCGCGCTGCGGGGAACCATGGCCGCACGCGGCGTGCGCAAGGTGCTGCACGCGGCCCGACAGGACCTGGAAGTGCTTGCTCCGCAGGTCGGGCCGGCGAGCGGACTGTTCGATACGCAGGTCGCGGCGGCCCTGATCGGGCTGCCGGCACAGGTGGGGTACGCGGATCTGGTGCAGCAGTTGCTCGGCGTGAGCCTCGCCAAGGGCCAGACTCGCACGGATTGGTCGCGCCGTCCGCTCAGCGCGGCACAGCTCTCGTACGCGCTCGACGACGTGCGCTACCTGCTCCCACTGCATGACCAGCTGCGAGCGCGGCTCGAGCGGCTCGGCCGCTGGCACTGGTTCGAGGAGGAGATGGCCGGGCTCGACGCGGCTGGCTCCTATGAGACCGATCCGGAGCAGGCCTGGCGCCGGATCCGCGGGGTTGCCGAGCTCGACCCGGCGCGACAGGCGCTCGCACGCGCGCTGGCCGCCTGGCGCGAGCGGCGCGCCATCAGCGCCGACCGGCCGCGCAGCTGGATACTGCCGGATGCTGCATTACGCGACCTCGTGCTGCACGCACCCCGTACCGGGGCTGAGCTGTCCGCGATCGCCGAGCTGCCAGAGGGGATCCGCACCAATAGCGGCGCGCAACTGCTCGCGCTGATCGAAGCCGCACAGCTGCCGGCGCAGCTGCCGCCGCTGCCACCGCGCCGGCGGCCCGATCCGGCCCAAGTCGAGGCCGTGCGCGCGCTGGCGAAGCTCACGCAGCAGGCCGGACAGGAGATTGGAGTAGCACCGGAGATTCTCGCGACCAGGCGCGAGCTCGAGCGACTGGTCGCGGGCGTCCGGGAGGGCGGTCCGCTCGCCGGGTGGCGCCGCGAAGTCATCGGCGCGCGGCTGCTGCAGGCACTCTAGCAAGCCGCCACCCCAGCGCCACTGCCGCCTTAGCCGCGGCGTTGCGCCGGCTCGGGTCGTCGTGCGAGCGGCAGCGATTCGATGGCGGCGACGAGCCTCGCGGTGACCTCATCGACGCTCGCATCCGCATCGATCGCGCGCAGCAGGCCGAGCGCTTCATAGTGCTTCGCGAGCGGCCGTGTCTCGCGCTCGTACACTTCGAGGCGGCGGCGCACGGTGGCCTCCTCGTCGTCCTGACGCTGCACCAGCCTGGGATGGTCGTTGCAGCGGTCGCACTGCGGCAGCGTGCCCGGGGGCGCGGTATGGATGTTGAATACCCGCCCGCACTCCTGGCAGGTGCGCCGTCCCGAGATGCGCTTGACGATCTGCGCGTAGTCGACCTCGAGCAGCAGCACACCGTTGAGCGGTGCCGCGATCGCATCGAGCATCGCCGCGAGCGCATGGGCCTGCACGAGGTTGCGCGGGAAGCCATCGAGGATGAAACCTCCCGCGGCGTCGCGCTCGGCGAGCCGCTCGCGCAGGATGCCCAGTACGATCTCATCGGCGACCAGTCCACCCGCATCCATCGCGGCGCGGGCCAGGAGCCCGTAGGCCGTGCCGCGCGCAACCGCCCCGCGCAGCAGATCGCCGGTGGAGACCTGCGGGAAACCGAAGCGTTCGACCAGGCGTTGGGACTGGGTGCCCTTCCCCGACCCCGGGGCCCCCATAAGCACTATTCTCATCCGCGAAACAGTACCGATCGGGGCCCCGCAGGTCAAACCAGCCCCTTAAGGCGCTGACCGGCCGGGTGGCGGCTAAGGTATGCTCGCGCCCGGCGCATCCGAAGGTCCAAGCGATGAAGAAAGCGAGCCAGCCGCGCAACGCCCTGTACGCCCAGTCCGGGGGGGTCTCGGCGGTGATCAATGCCTCCGCCTGCGGCGTGATCGAGACGGCGCGCCGCCATCCGCGCCAGATCGGCCATATCTACGCCGCGCGCGATGGCATCGTCGGGGCGCTGACCGAGGACCTGATCGATCTTGGACGCGAGAGTACGGCGACGATCCGTGCGCTGCGCCACACGCCCGCCGGGGCCTTCGGGTCGGCGCGCTTCAAGCTCAAGGGCCTGGACGAGAACCGCGCCGAGTACGAGCGGCTCATCGAGGTATTCCGCGCGCACGACATCGGCTATTTCTTCTACAACGGCGGCAATGACTCGATGGACACCGCGCACAAGATCTCGCAGCTTGGCGCCGCGCTGAACTTTCCCGTCGCATGCATCGGGGTGCCCAAGACCGTCGACAACGATCTGCCGCTGACCGATTGCTGCCCGGGATTCGGTTCGGTCGCGAAGTACATCGCGGTCTCGACGCGTGAAGGGGCGCTGGACGTCGCTTCGATGGCGCGCACGTCGACCAAGGTCTTCGTGCTCGAGGTGATGGGACGCCACGCCGGGTGGATCGCGGCCGCCGCGGGACTCGCCGGGCGCAGGCGCGGCGAGGCGCCGCACATCATCCTGTTCCCGGAGATCCCGTTCGAGCAGGCGCGCTTCCTGGCCCGCGTCGGTCAATGCGTGCAGGACTACGGCTACTGCGTGGTCGTGGTCTCCGAGGGCACCCGGCACGCGGATGGCAGATTTCTTGCGGAAGCCGGAACCCGTGATGCGTTCGGTCATACCCAGCTCGGCGGCGTGGGCCCGGTGGTCGCGAACATGGTGCGCGAGTCGCTGGGCTTCAAGTTCCACTGGGCCGTGGCCGACTACCTGCAGCGCGCCGCGCGCCACATCGCTTCGCGCACCGACGTCGAACAGGCCTATGCGGTCGGCAAGGCGGCGGTCGAATACGCCATCGCCGGACACAACGCGGTGATGCCGGCGATCCGCCGCCGCTCCTCGCGCCCGTACCGCTGGGACGTCGTGCCGGTGCCGCTCGCGCAGGTCGCGAATGTCGAAAAGACCGTGCCGCGCCACTTCATCACCCAGGACGGGTTCGGCATCACTGCCGCCTGCCGGCGCTACCTCGAGCCGCTGATCGCCGGGGAGGACTATCCTCCCTACCGCGACGGCTTGCCTGATTACGTGCGGATCCGGGGCACGGCAGTGCGCAGGCGCCTACGCAGCAAGTATGAATTCTGAAACGCGGCCAATTCCGGCCCTATGTTATATTGCGCGGCCGATCGCGAGCCGCGCCGTTTCGGTCGTGCCGGCCGAATCCGCCCCAGTACAACACGTCTGCTGACAATCCGAAGGAGCTTGCATGGAAGCCGCGAACTGGCTGTGGCTCGCTATCGCCGCTGGTGTCGTCGCGGTGTTGTACGGAATCGTCTCGGTGCGCTCCATTCTGGCGCTGCCGACCGGCAATGCGCGCATGCAGGAGATCGCCGCAGCCATTCAGACGGGCGCACGGGCCTACCTGAACCGCCAGTATGGAACCATCGCCATCGTCGGCGTCGTGCTGTTCGTGGTGATGGGACTGGCGCTGAACTGGTCGACCGCCGGTGGTTTCGCGGTCGGCGCCGTGCTCTCGGGTCTCGCCGGATACATCGGCATGAACATTTCGGTCCGCGCCAACGTGCGCACTGCGCAGGCCGCGAGCCTCGGGCTCAATGCCGCGCTATCCGTCGCGTTCCGCGGTGGCGCGGTGACCGGCATGCTCGTGGTCGGCCTGGGATTGCTCGGCGTGACGGGGTACTTCGCACTGCTGCGTTCCTCGCTCGGCGACAGCGCGGCATTGCATTCACTGGTGGGCCTCGCCTTCGGCGGCTCCCTGATCTCGATTTTCGCGCGGCTCGGCGGCGGCATCTTCACCAAGGGCGCGGACGTCGGTGCCGACCTGGTTGGCAAGGTAGAAGCGGGCATCCCCGAGGATGATCCGCGCAATCCGGCCGTGATCGCCGACAACGTCGGCGACAACGTCGGGGACTGCGCCGGCATGGCCGCGGACCTGTTCGAGACCTACGCCGTCACGATCGTTGCGACCATGCTGCTCGGCGGACTGCTGCGCCCGGACCTCGGCCTCGCGATCCTGGTGTATCCGCTCGCACTCGGCGCCGCATCGATCGTCTCCTCGATCGTCGGCACGTTCTTCGTTCGGGTCGGCGCTGGCGGCAAGATCATGAACGCGCTGTACAAGGGCGTGATCGTCGCCGGCCTGATCTCGGCGGTCGCGTTCTGGTTCATCACCAGCGCACTGCTGCCGCAGACCGTCGGGGCGACATTCGGCTGCGCGCTGATCGGCCTCGCGCTGACCGCCGCAATGATCCTCATCACCGAGTACTACACCGCCACGGAATACGGGCCGGTGCGCGGCGTCGCCGCGGCCTCGCAGACCGGGCACGCTACCAACATTATCGCCGGACTCGGCGTGAGCATGAAATCCACCGCGCTGCCGGTGATCGCGGTGTGCCTCGCGATCTACGGCGCCTTCACCCTCGGCGGGCTGTATGGCATCGCCGTCGCCGCGACCGCGATGCTGTCGATGACCGGCATGATTGTCGCGCTCGACGCCTACGGTCCGATCACCGACAACGCCGGTGGCATCGCCGAGATGGCCGAGCTCCCGAGTTCGATCCGCAGCATCACGGACCCGCTCGATGCGGTGGGCAACACGACCAAGGCGGTGACCAAGGGCTATGCCATCGGCTCGGCGGGTCTCGCGGCGCTGGTGCTGTTCGCCGACTACACGCACAACCTGGAAGCGCACCTGACGGCCGTCGGCCGCACGATGCCGGCCTTCTCGCTGTCCGATCCGGCCGTAATCATCGGCCTGTTCATCGGCGGCCTCGTGCCCTACCTGTTCGGAGCCATGGCGATGGAGGCAGTGGGTCGCGCCGCCGGGTCAGTGGTAACCGAGGTGCGGCGCCAGTTCCGCGAGATCAAGGGGATCATGGACGGTACGGCCAAGCCCGACTACTCCCGCGCGGTGGACTTGCTCACGCGTGCCGCGATCCGCGAGATGATCGTGCCCTCGCTGCTGCCGATCCTGGTACCGGTCGTCATCGCATTCGGCATGACTGCCCTGATGGGACCCGGTGCCGGCATCAGGGCGCTCGGCGGCCTGCTGATCGGGACGATCGTGACCGGACTGTTCGTTGCGATCTCGATGTGCACCGGTGGCGGCGCCTGGGACAACGCCAAGAAATACATCGAGGAAGGCCATTTCGGCGGCAAGGGATCGGACGCGCACAAGGCCGCGGTCACCGGCGACACGGTCGGGGATCCCTACAAGGACACCGCCGGCCCGGCCATCAACCCGCTGATCAAGATCATCAACATCGTCGCGCTGCTGCTGGTGCCGCTGCTGTAGGCAGCGCCCGGAGCGGCGACGCTCAAGCCGCCATCGCGAGCCGCTCGGGGCGCCCGACTGCGAAGCCCTGCAGGTAGTCCACTCCGATGCGGCGCGCCGCATCCATAGCGCTGGCGTCCTCGACCTGCTCCGCGATGACCTGAAAGTTCAGCGTGCGCGCCAGCCGGATCATTGCCGTCACCATCGCCTGATTGACGCTGTCCCGCGCCAGGTTCTTGAAGAACGAGCCGTCGATCTTGAGGTAGTCGACGGCGAGATTCTTGAGATTGGCGAAGGAACCCAGACCGATGCCGAAGTCGTCGAGCGCAAAGCGGCAACCCATGCCATGCAATACACCGACGAATCGGCGCGCCTGCTCGAAGTTCGCGATCACGGCATTTTCGGCGATCTCGAAGCAGATCTGCGCCGGGTTGGCGCCGGTCGAGTCGAAGCACTCGACCACGAATTCGAGAAACTGTCCGTCGGCGAGCGTCTGGCCGGAAATGTTGATCGCGAGCGAACGCTTCGGTGGCAGCGCGATCGCGCCGCGGCCGAGCCCGGTCAGCGTGGTCTGCACGACCCAGCGGTCGATCAGCCCCATGAGCCGATAGCGCTCGGCGGCACGGACGAATTCCGTCGGGGCCAGCTGCGCGCCGGCGTCGTCACGCAGGCGCACCAGTACCTCCATCGCCGGTCCTTCGTCATTCCCGGCAAATGTCGCCACGATCGGCTGGCAGTACAGCTCGAAGCGGCTCTCGCGCAGCGCCGACTGCAGCACCTGCAGCCAGTGGATCTCGCCGTTCTGCCGCGCGAAGATCTCATCGCGTGCCGAATACACGGCGACGTGGCCACCCTGGCGCTTGGCCACGTAGCAGGCGGAGTCGGCGGCCGCCATCACCTCCTCCATGGTCCCGCTCTCGCGCGCAATCTCGACCAGGCCGATGCTCACGCCCACGTTGAAGATGCGATCTTTCCAGACGAAGCGGAAATCGTTCACTGCCCTGCACACGTCGTCCGCGATCTGCCGCGCCTTCTCGAGCGGACAACCTACCAGCAGCATGCCGAACTCGTCGCCGCCGACACGGCCGACCGTGTCGGAATCGCGAACCGCCTGTCGCAGGATCTTCGCAATCTCACGCAGCATCGCGTCGCCCGCCTGGTGGCCGCTGGTGTCATTGATGCCCTTGAAGCGGTCGAGATCCATGTAACACAGCACGTGCGCGCCATCGCCCCGATGCGCCGTATCGACGCTCTCCTCCAGGCGGCGCTCGAATTCGGCCCGGTTGACCAGCCCGGTCAGGGCATCGTGAGTCGCCTGGTAGGACATCTGACGTGCGAGACCGCGCACTTCAGTGACATCATGCAGCAACGCGACCGCACCGATGCCTTCACCGGTCTCCAGACGGATCGGCGCGGCCGAGAGCTCGACGAGCCGCTCGTGGCCGGCGCTGCGGATCAGGAATGCGCGGCGGCCAATGTTCAGCGCAGCGCCAGCGCCGAGCGCCTGCCGCACAGGCTCGGCGAGCAGCCTGCGGTCCGACTCCTCGACGACCGGTGCGAGTTCTTCGAGCGCGACGCCGGCGGCAGCCTTCGCGTCCACACCGAACAGGCGCGCCGCCGCCGGATTGAGGTAGTCGACGCGGCCCTGCGCGTCGGTCGTGATCAGGGCTTCGGGCAGCGATTCGAGCGCCCGCCGCGAGCGGGAGCTGCCGCCGCCCAGCGGCAACGCCTGCAGGGTCTGGGTCGGCAGCACTTCGACGCCCACGATCAGAAGCGCCCGCTCGCCGTGATACTCGATGGGCCAGCTCGAGAATTCCAGGCGCAGCAGCTGGCCCTGCGGCGCGGCCAGCTCGGCTTCGTAGCGCTCGACCGCCTGCTCACCGGCCAGCCGCCGGCGCAGATTGTCGGCTACCAGAGCGGCGTACTCCGGGCGCACCAGCTCGGCGAGCTGGCGGCCGACCAGCCGTTCGGGCGTCGACCCGAGCAGCGACGCGAACTGCGGGTTCGCGTAGCGGATCGCGCGCGCGTGGATCAATACCGCCTCATGCACCCGGTCGCCGAGCTCATGGAGCGGCGCGCTGCGAGTCACCGCCGGCTCGGCCGCGGGAAGTGCGCGCGATAGCAGTTGATTTGCCGCGCCGACCAGCGCCACGATTTCCGGTCGCGCGGTACGCAGGTCGATGGGCCGCGAGCCGGTGGCGTCACTGGCGCGGCGCTGCAGCTGCTCGGCAAGCTGCCCGAGCGCGGCGCGCGCGCGGCGCTCCCTCAGGATCAACACGTACAGCAGCCACGCGGCCACGCCGAGAGCCAAGCAAAGCAGGAGATTGAGGAGCATCAAGGCGGCGTGTTCGGGCGATGCTTTCCTTGGGAGAAGGGCCAAGCTCTGCCACCGCCGTCTCCTTAAGCATAGCCGAGTAAAGGAAGCGCACCACGGCATTTCACGAAATGCCTGCGCACAGCGCTTGGTGCGGCTCTTGGCAGGCGCGGCGAAAACCCTTAACGTGCCCGCCCACGACGCTTTTGCCGGATTAAGTTCAATGCTGACGGACGTGGCACGCGAGCAGATGATCGAGCAGCAGGTGCGCGCCTGCGACGTGCTGGATGAGCACATCCTGGATACCTTGCGCGCCGTGCCGCGCGAGCAGTTCCTGCCACAGGCGTGGCGCGAGCTGGCGTTCGCGGATTGCGAGATCCCGCTGCCGCTCGGCAAGCGCATGCTGCGTCCGCTGCTGGTCGGCCGAATCCTGCAGGCGCTGGCGGTGCGCCCGGGCGAGCAGGTGCTCGAAGTCGGCACGGGTTCGGGCTACGTGACGGCGTGCCTCGGGAGACTCGCGGGCCGCGCGCGCAGCATCGAACTGCATCCGCCGCTCGCGCAATTCGCGCGCGCCAATCTCGCCACCGGCGCGGCGGGTGTGCCGATCGAGATCCACGAAGCCGACGGCATGGAGCTGGCCGAGGAATCCCGCTACGACGTGATCGTGCTGACCGCTGCGCTGCCGATCTACGAGCCGCGATTCGAGCGCGCACTGCGGCCAGGGGGGCGGCTGTTCGTCGCCGTCGGCAACCAGACGCTGCAACAGGCATTGCTGGTGCGCCGGGCCAGCGAACGCGACTGGGTCACGCGCGTGCTGTTCGAGACCTGCATCGAGGCGCTGGAGCATGCGCCACGCCCGCCCTCGTTCGGATTCTGAGCCAAGGCACCGTGATCGCGGAAATTACGCCCCTGGAACTCAAGCGCCGGATTGACGCCGGCGAGGCGCTCACGGTGCTGGACGTGCGCGAGCCCTGGGAGTGCGCGATCTCCCGGCTTGCGGCCAGCATTAACATACCTTTAGATGAACTGCCGCGGCGCCTTGCGGAGCTGGACGCGCAGGCCACCACGATCGTAATGTGCAAGGCAGGCGGTCGCAGCCGGCGCGCTGCGCAATACCTGGCGGGTGCAGGGTTCAACCAGGTCGTCAACCTCGCCGGCGGCATTGACGCCTGGGTTCGGGATGTCGATCCCGGACTGCCAGCGTACTAGTTCCATCAACTTCTGGTGTCGGCTCATGAAGGGTAATGGTCCCTGGATGTTCGTCGTCGCGGCCTCGCTGGCAGCTGGCGCCACCCACGGAACGGACCTGATGCAGGTCTACGCGCGCGCGCGCGTGTCCGACCCGCTGCTGCAGCAGGCGGTGGCGACGCGCCTGGCGATTCGCGAGACCAGGACGCAGGCGCTGATCAACCTGCTGCCAATCGATGTCAGCGCCAACAAGTCATGGGCCGGCGTCGGCGACCGGACGATCACCTCGAACTCCACTTTGAATGTCGGCCTCCAGGTCAGCCTGTTCTCGTGGGACAGCTGGGTGGCGCTCAAGGCTGCGGACGCGACTGTCGCGCAGTCCGAGGCCAACTACCAGGCAGCCGAACAGAGCCTGGTACAGCGGGTGACTGCACAGTATTTCGGGGTACTCGCCGCGCAGGATGCGCTGCTCACGCAGCAGAGTGCGCTCGCATCGGTGCAGATCCAGCTCGACCAGGCGGAGCGGCGTTTCGAGGTCGGCCTGATTGCGATCACCGACGTCGAGATCGCTCGCGCCTCGCGCGACAGCACGTCTGCGGCCGTGATCGCCGCCAAGCGAGCGCTCGCGACGCAGCAAGACCTGCTGCGCGCGATCACCGGCGAGACCTACGCCAGCCTTGCAGCGCCTGGCGACGACCTGCCGCTGCTGACGCCCGATCCGGCGAGCGAGGACACCTGGGTCACCACGGCGATGAACCAGAACGCGAGCCTGATCGCGAGCCGCCTCGCGGCCGACATCGCACACGACGGTCTGCTCACGTCCTACGGCGGCAACATACCCACGGTCAACGTCGGTGTCGCGCGCAACTGGGCTCTCAATCACGGCGCGCCCGCAAGCACGAACAGTGCCGTCGCCGGAGAAGCCGCGGCGAACCTGCCCTTTCCGCTTGGCTACGGCACCGATACTCGCGATCTGGTCTGGGGAGTTTCGATCTCCGTGCCGCTGTTCTCCGGGGGGGCGACGAGTTCGAAGATCCGCCAGGCCAGGTATACGTGGGACGCGGCGAAGTCGGGCCTCGATTACACCTCGCGACAGACCGAGGAGCAGACACGCGATGCCTACCAGGGCATCATCAGCCAGATTGCTGCAGTGCGCGCCCTGAAGCAGGCGGTCGAATCCAACCGGGTATCGCTGCAGGCGACGGAGGCCGGCTATTCCGTCGGCACCAAGACCGCCGTCGACGTGCTGACCTCGCGCGGCCTGCTGGTGCAGGCCGAAAACGACTACGCCCAGGCCAAGTACGCCTACCTGACCGACATCGTGCTGCTGCGCCTGGCAGCCGGTAATCTCGACCAGCACACCGTCGAGCAGATCAACGGCTGGCTCACGCTGGCGGAACCGACGCCGCCGGCCGTGCCGGCGACACCTGACTTCCCGGCGAACTCCGCTTCGCCGCTGGTACCCCCGTCGTCGGGACTGCCGGTGGCGCCCGAAGCATTGCCCCCACCCGCAGTGCTACCCCCACCGGCAGGATTGCCCCCGCCGGCGGCCGCGCCCGGGCCCTAGCCCGGCAGCGCCAGCAGCGGATCGATCAGGCGCTGCAGCCGCTCGAGTACGCCCCGGTTGGCTTCGATCACGGCAAGGCCCGCCGCGCCACGGCGCGCGCACGCGGCAGGCGAGTCCAGCAGCGCTCGCAGCGCGGCTGCAAGTCCGTCGGCGTCCTGCACGATCGTGAGCGCCCCCGCTTCGCGCAACGCTTGTGCGACATCCGGCGCGGCAAATAGCGCCGGCCCGGCAAGTACCGGACGTGCCAGTGCGGCGGGCTCCAGCAGATTGTGCCCGCCGGCCGGAACGAGGCTGCCGCCAACGAACGCGACGTCGGCCGCAGCGTAGAACTCGGGCAGTTCTCCAAGCGTATCGAGCAGCAGCACCTCGCCGTCGGGGTCGTCATCGCCCGGTGGTAGTTCCCGCGAGCGGCGCTGGCAGCGGAAGCCCTGCGCCGCGATCGCCGCGGCCACCGCATCGAAGCGCTGCGGATGGCGCGGCGCGAGCACCAGCAAGGCATGAGGCGAGGTCTGGCGCAGCAAACGATGGGCGGCAAGCAGGATCGCCTCCTCACCGGCATGCGTGCTTCCTGCGGTCCAGACCGGCCGGTTGGGCGCATAGCGCGCCCGTGCCTGCGCGCCGCGCGCACTGATCTCGGACGGCATCGTGCGCTCGAACTTCAGATTGCCGACCACGCTCAGGCGCGACGGATTCACGCCCAAGGCCGCAAAGCGCTGCGCATCGGCCGCGCTCTGGGCTCCGACCCAGACATTGGCGGCCAGCGTGTCGCGCAGCAGGCCCGGCAGGCGCGCGTAGAGGCGGGCGGTGCGCGGCGAGATCCGGGCGCTCGCGATCAAAGTCGGTATGCCGCGGCGCCACGCGCCTCGCAGCAGGTTGGGCCACAGTTCGGTCTCCAGCACGACCAGCAGTCGCGGCCGCAGGCGCGCGAAGGTGCGGCCGACGCAGCCGGGCGTGTCGTACGGTGCGTAGCGCACCTCGAGGCCCGGCAGCACTGCGCGCGCGCGCGCGCGGCCGGTCGGCGTCGCGCAGCTGAGCGTGATTTCTACAGCGGGCAGGCGGGCGCGCAGCGCCGCGATCAACGCGGCGGCGGCCTGCACCTCTCCGACCGAGACCGCATGCACCCAGATGCCGCCCGGAGGTCGCGGCGTCCCGAACCCAAAGCGCGCCCAGCCGCCGTGCCAGTACTCGCGCTGGCGCAGGCCGCGCAGCAGCACGCGGAGGCTCACGGCGGGCAGCGCCAGCCAGACCAGCAGCGTGTAGAGACGGCGCACGTCAGCTTCTGATCAGGCGGCCGTCGCCGGGGCGACCGCTGCGAAATAGCCGCGCAGCAGCGAATCCCAGTCCGCGTCGGAAAAATGTACCGGCGGCAACGGTGCCGTGATCTTCTCGATCGAGCGGCGCAGCCGCACCAGGTTGTCGTCGCACCAGAGTCCGGGCTTGCGCAGGCGGCTGCGGTCGAAGTCCACGAGCCAGACCTCCGTGGCCTCGCCGAACAGCACGTTGTGTGCGTTCAGGTCGGCATGGAATACGCCATCATCGTGGAAGCGCCGCAGGCAGCGCCCGAGGGCGATCCAGTGAGTGAGCGGCACCGATCCGGCCCGCAACAGCGTCGCGAGCGACTGCGCATCGGGGATCTGCTCGGTCAGCAGGTCGGCGCAATAGCCGTACCGACCGGTGCGCCGATAGCTCGCGGCGATCGGCACCGGGACCGGCAGGCCGGCGCGGCGCATCAGGTGGAGCATGTGCCACTCGACGAACGAGCGCGTTCGAGCCTCGCCCTGCCAGCGATAGGTATCGGCGGCGAGCCGCGCTATCCAGCCTCCACGATGGTAATGCCGCAACACCAGACGCCGCCCCTCGCCATCGATGAAGCACACTCCGCCGCGGCCCTCCTGGCTCTGCCTGACGCGGGCGCGTCCGGACCACCACTTCGGATCGAACCAGGTTGCCTCGGCGTTGCCGGCACGCGAGGCGTCATATAGCATCGCGCCGCCGCTGATCGGTTTTTGCCGCACCTCGGCCCCGGTCGGCCAGCGCATAGATTTTCCCATGCCCAATTCCATCACGCCGCCCCGTAGCCTGTGCCTGCTGCGGCTTTCGGCCATCGGCGATTCCTGCCATGTCGTACCGGTGGTACGGGCGCTGCAGCGTACCTGGCCGGGTACGCAGCTGACGTGGATCATCGGCAGGGTCGAGGCGCGGCTGATGTCGCTGCTGCCAGGGGTCGAGTTTATCACCATCGACAAGGCTGCCGGCTGGTCCGCCGCGACCGGGCTGCGGCGCGCGCTCGGAGGGCGGCGCTTCGACGTGCTGCTGCACATGCAGCTCTCGGTGCGCGCAAGCATCATCTCGCTGGCCGTCCGCGCCGCCACCCGTATTGGCTTCGACCGGGCGCGCGCGCGCGAACTGCAGTGGCTCGTCACCAATGCGCGCATCCCGGCGCGTGGCAACGAGCACGTGCTCGACAGCTTCCAGGGCTTTCTCGATGCGCTAGGGGTCGCGCGCGGCGCGCTCGAGTGGAATCTGCCGCTGCCCACCGAGGCGCAGGACTACGCGGCGGGACTGATTCCGGACGGGCGTGCGACGCTGGTGGTCAGCCCGTGCTCGAGTCACCCGGCCCGCAACTGGAGCGTGGAGCGCTACGCGGCCATCATCGAGCACGCGGCGCGGCGGCACGACCTCGCGGTGATCCTGTGCGGCGGACGCTCGGCGCTCGAGCGCGACACCTGTGCCGCCATCGAACGGGCCTGCACCGTGCCAGTCGTCAACCAGGTCGGGCGCGATACTCTGCCCCAGCTGCTGGCGCTGCTCGCGCGTGCGCGGGTATTGCTGGCGCCGGATGCGGGGCCCGCGCACATGGCGACGATGGTCGGCACTCCGGTGCTGGGGCTCTACGCCGCCACGCGCGTGGCACGGACCGGGCCTTATCTGTCGCGCCAGTGGTGCGTCGATCGCTTCGAGCAGGCGGCGCGCCGCTTTCGCGGCTGCAGCGGCGAGCAGATCCCGTGGCACACGAAGATCGAGGAACCCGGGGTCATGGACCTGATCGAGGTGGCCGCGGTACGCGAGCGCCTGGACGCCCTGCTAAGCTAGTTCCATGGAACAGATCCTGGTGCCGCTCTCCCCAGGCGAGCTGCTGGACAAGATAACGATCCTGCGCATCAAGTCCGAGCGGATCGGCGATGCGCAAAAGCTGCAGAACGTGCGGCGCGAACTGGCGCTGCTCGAGCAGACCTGGCGCGCGGCGCGCGTGAGCGATGCGGGGCTCGCGGCAGAGGAAGCGGCGCTGCAGCGGGTCAATGAGGAACTGTGGGAGATCGAGGACCGAATCCGCGAGCACGAGGCACAGCGCCTGTTCGACGCTGCTTTCATCGAGCTGGCGCGCCAGGTCTACCATCGGAATGACGAGCGCGCCGCAATCAAGAAACGCATCAACGTCGCGCTGCACGCGACGATCATCGAAGAGAAGTCCTACCAGCCGTACCTCTAAGCCTGCAGCGTAAACTCTGCGCCGCAGTAGGGGCACTTGGCAAACCCCGTTTCCTCGATCGGCAGGTAGACGCGCGGGTGCCCATTCCACAGGGTCATGTCCGGCATCGGGCAGGACAGGGGCAGATCCTGCGCAGTCACGGTGTACTGCATCTGCGCGCTGGGCACGCGGCGGTCGGCCGACTGGTTCATGGCAGCGATTATAGCCTGAGCGCCCGCGCGTCCGGGTCCGCCCCTCCCGATTCCTGACCCATGACCTCGTCCCAGATCGCGCTGATCGCGGCGCGCTCGGCCACGAACTCCCCGGCCGGCACCACGGCATCGAAGCCGCCGAGCGCGCGATGGTGCAGGCGGGTGCGGTAAGCGCGGTAGGCGGCCGTGAGCACGTCGATGCGCGCCTGGGGCACGAGGTCGGCTGACGCGACCGACTCGAGCTGGCGGATCGTATCGGCGAATAGCGCGACCGGCGGATAGCGCGCAGCCCATAACAGCGCCCAGTACTGCGCCAGAAACTCGATATCCCCGATGCCCCCCGGATCCTGTTTGAGATCGATGCTGTCCTCGCGGGCACGCGAGAGTTCGCGCCGCTGCCGGTTGCGCATCGAACGCACTTCGGAGAGCAGCGTGGCGCGCCGGACGTGTCCGGTCAGGATTTCCATGCGCACGTCCTCGAAGCGTGCGCGCAGCAGCGGTGCGCCCGCGACCGCGCGGGCGTGCAGCAGCGACTGGTGTTCCCACGTCCATGCCTCGTGCCGCTGGTACTCGCCAAACGCGTCGATGCTCGTGATCAGCATGCCGCCCTTGCCGCTCGGGCGCAGGCGCATGTCCACCTCGTAGAGCCGGCCGGCGGCCGAATGCATCGTGAGCAGGTGCACCAGGCGTTGGGCAAAACGCACGAAGAACACCTGGTTGTCGATACTGCGCGCGCCCTCGGTCTCCTGGCGCTCACCGGTTGAATCATGCAGGAACACGAGATCGAGATCCGAGGCATAGCCAAGCTCCCGGCCGCCGAGCTTGCCATAGCCGATTACGCACAGCCGCACCGGCCGGCGCTCGGTGCCCTCGCCGCACATGGGCGTGCCGAGCCGCGGCAGGACGTGCTGCCAGGTCAGCGCGAGCGCTCGCTCGATGATCAGCTCGGCCAGTTCGGTGAGCCGGTCGCTCACCTGCATGACCGGCAGGTGCGCCAGCAGGTCGGCCGCGGCCAGGCGGAACAGCGCCGCGCGCTGGAACTGCCGCAGACGCTCGACCAGCTGTTCCTCATCCTCCGCATCCACGCCGGCCATGCGCTGCTCGAGGTCCGCCGCGAGCGCGGCGCGGTCGGGAGGAGCCTCGAGCAGCTGCTCGTCGATCAGTTCATCGAGCAGCAGCGGATGGGTCGCAATCTGTTCGATCAGGAAGTCGCCGTGCGAGCTCAGCTCGACCAGCCGCCGGCGCGCGGCGGCGCTATGCAGCAGCAGCGCAAAATAGGCCGAGCGCGCACCGATCGCCTCGAGCACGCGCAGTAGCCGGCGCAGCGCGGCCAGGGGCGCGGCCGTTGCCGCCGCGTCCTGCACCAGCACCGGCAGCAGCGCGGCCAGCCGTCGGGTGCCGATCGCATCGAGGCGCTGTACGGACGCACCGCGCTGAAAATCCAGCAGCAACTGCGCGGCAGCCGGGGCCTCCCCGTACCCCTGACTCGCAAGCCGCGCGTTCAACGTGCCGAAATCCTCGGCAGCACCCTGCACCCAGGGCGCCGGCGCCGGTACGCTCGCCGGTGCCGCGGCCGTGGATGGCGCGCGCGCACCGAACACGATCGCGCGGAAATGAGCGGCCACGCGGGTACGGTGCAGCTCGAGCTGCGCGGCCAGCTCGGCCCAGTCAGTACACCCCATGGCCGCGGCGAGGATGGCGCGCTCGTCCGGGTCCGTGGGTACCCGGTGCACCTGCTGGTCGGCGCGCATCTGCAGCCGATTCTCGAGCCGGCGCAGGAACACATAAGCGGCATCGAGCTCGGCGACTGCCTGAGCCGGCAGCATTTTCGCGCCGGCGAGCAGCGGCAGCGCGCGGCGCAGCGACGTGCCCTGCAGCCGCCGGTCCTGGCCGCCGCGGATCAGCTGGAATGCCTGCACGATGAACTCGATCTCGCGAATCCCGCCGTCACCGAGCTTGATGTCCTCGGCCAGGTCGCGTCGCGCAACCTCTCGCTCGATCAGCGCCTTCATCTCGCGCAACGATTCGAACACGCCGAAGTCCAGGTAGCGACGGTAGACAAAGGGTCCGATCAGCGCGCGGAACAGCTGCGCATAGGCGTCCTGGGCGCTCAGTGCGCGCGCCTTGACCCACGCATAGCGTTCCCAGTCGCGACCGTGTATCAGCAGGTAGTCCTCCAGTGCCGCCGCGTTCGACACTACCGGGCCGCTCTCGCCGAAGGGCCGCAGCCGCAGGTCGACGCGGAATACGAAGCCGTCCGCGGTCTGTGCCGCGAGCAGGTGCACGAGGCGCTGCGCCAGGCGTGTGAAGTACTCCTGGTTCGCGATGCTCTCGGGTCCGTCGGTTGCGCCGTCCTCTGGATAGAGCAACACCAGATCGATGTCGGAGGAGAAGTTGAGCTCCTCCCCGCCCAGCTTGCCCATGGCGACGATCACCAAGGGCTGCAGCACCCCGCGCAGCGATACAGGCTGCCCGAAGCGGCCCGCCAGCGTGCGCACCGCGAACTCGAGCGCCGCCCGCACGGCCAGCTCCGCGGCGCGCGAGAGCGCGCCGAGGGTGTCGTCGAGGCTGGCCCAGCCCGCCAGGTCACGCCAGGCCAGGCGCGTGTATTCGGCGCGCCGCCAGCACCGCAGCGCCGCGAGGCATGGCTCCTCCGGCGTCACGGCTAGCGTCGCGAGTTCCGGCAGCGGCAGCGGCTCATCGCCCAGACGGTTCGCAACGCGCGCCTGCAGCTGGCCCCACAGCGCCGGATCGCGGCACAGCGCGTCGAGCACGAACCCGCTGGCGCCCAGCACCATCGGCGCCGATGCGACCAGCGCATCGCTGCCGCCGGTCAGTGCGGCGTGCACCGCAGGGGCACGCTCGGCGAGCATCGCGTACGCTCGCTGCTGCGCCGCTGCCAACGCGTCCACGGGCGAGCGCGTCAGGAGGCGCGCGGCTGGACCGCGACGCGCACCGTGAGCGAATGGGATCCGCCGCCGAGGATCACGCCACGCAACGGCGAGACGTCGCCGAAATCCCGGCCCCACGCAAGCGCGATGTGCTCCTGCGCGACGCGCATGTCGTTGGTCGGATCGAACTCGACCCAGCCAAACGGAGGTGCGAACACCGCGACCCAGGCGTGCGAGGCGTCGGCCCCGACCAGCCGCGGCGCCTCGCCGGCTTCGGCCCCGGCCGCCGCGGCCTCCGCGGCCGGCCCCCGCGAGGCGCGCGTGTGCAGGTAGCCGCTCACGTAGCGCGCCGCGAGACCGACGCTGCGCAGGCAGGCGATCATCAGGTGGGCGTAATCCTGGCAGACACCGCGGCGCTGCTCGAGCACCTGCAGCAGTGGCGTCGCGATCTCGGTCGCGCCGGGTTCGTAGGTGAACTCCCGGTGCAGGCGGCTCATGAGACCGTCGGCGACCTCGAGCACCGTCGCCGAAGGATCCAGCAGCCCGCGCGCGAAATCGCCGAACAGCCGCTTGACGCGTACATAAGGGGATTCGCCGCGGAAGCGCTGTGCCTCGACCCACTCCGCATCGCGCGCGCAAGCCTGGTAGCACAGCGCCTCGCGCACCTGCTCCCAGCTCTCGCCCTCCTCGCGCGGCGGCTGCGGCACGGCCTCCAGTTCGACCTCCATGTCGCCGACCACCAGCAGGCGGTCGTGCGGCCGGTCCAGCTCGAAGCGCGTGACCAGGTTGCCGAAGCAGTCCATGTGCTCGCTGTACACCAGCGGCGTCGGCGCGATGCGGATGCGATGCTCCAGACACCGCTGGCGCGCGCTGCTGCGCGGCGTCAGGTGCAGCTGCTGATGGGAATGCGCGACGTTGCCGCGATAGCGGTACTCGGTCTCGTGGCGCACCGCGTAGCGCACGCTGCTCACGTGGCCACCGTCTGCAGGTCCAGGTCCACCAGCGAAAAGTGGCGCAGCGCGAGCCGGTCGCACAGGTGTGCCGATGCCGCGCCGAGCACCTCCAGTGCGGCGGCCAGCGCCTGCCTGCGCAGGGCCCCCTCTGCGCCCTCGGCGTCGATACCGTCGAGCGGCAGCGCGCACAGCTGTGCGAGCGGTTCGTCCAGCTGGTCGTCCGGTGCCGCGCCGAGGGATTCGGCCAGGTCCGCCAGGGTGCGGCGCACCGACCGCCATTGGAATGCCAGCGCGCGCGGGCTCGATTCATCGAAGATCAGCAGCTGCAGCACGGGCAGCAGCTGCGGGACCATGACGTAGCGGGTACGGTAGGCGATGCTCGCGCCACCGACGTCGAGCAGCCATTCGATCTCGGCCTGGCGCAGCAGCGCATCGGCCGACAGGCGTGCTGCCAGCAGCTCGGCGAGGAACTGCATACGCTCGAGCCTGCGCCCCAGCATCAGCAGCCGCCAGCCATCATCCTGCGTCATGTCATCGAGCGCGAAGCCGGACAGCGCGGTGAGCGAGACCAGCAGGCGGTCCAGAGTCTCGGCCGGATCGGCGGCGGTCGCACCGGCTTCGTGGAACTGGCGCTGCATCACGCTGACCGCCCGCCAGTGCTCGGCCGACAGGCGGCTGCGCGCCTGGCTGGCGCACCAGCCGAGCCGCTGCAGATCCTCGGCAACACCGAATTCGAGCGCCTCATCGTGCAGGCTTGCGGCCACGTCGCTGTCGGCCGCCAGTACCCCGTGGCGCACGCACTCCGCACGCGCGCTGCGCCAGATGGCGGCATTGGTGCGCGTCGCGAGCGTTGCGCGCAGCAGCCGCGCCTTGTCCTCGCAGCGCTCCGCGTACCGGCCGAGCCAATACAGGTTCTCGACCAGCTGCGCGGGCAGCTCGTCGTGCCGCTGACGCAGCGAGGAGGCCCCGGGCTCGCCGCCGGGTGCCGCCGGTGCGCCCGGAGCTGCTGCATCCTCGCCGCCCAGCACCCAGACGTCCTTGCTGCCGCCGCCTCTCTGACTCGAGACGATGTCGATGACGCCCTCGGCGGCAATGCGCGCGAGCCCTCCGGGCATCACCTGGTAGCCCTCCGCGGTGGCGATCGCATACACGCGCATCGTCAGGGTGCGCGGGGTGAGCCGCAGCGTCGCACCGGCCAGCCACGAGGGCGCCTGCGACAGCGAGATTCGCTCCTGCGCGACGTACGCGTAGGGCCGCCCGCGCACGCGCGTGAGCAGCTGCGAGCGCTCTGCGGAGCCCAGGTCGCGGCCGAATCGCTGCTCGAACTTCTGATTCGGAAAGGTTGGCTTGATGACCAGCCGGTCGAGGTGCTCCTCGACGTACTCGAGAGCCGGCTGCTCACCGCACCACCAGGTCGCCACCGATGGCAATGACAGCGACTCGCCGAGCAGGAATTCCGCGGCGCCGGGCAGGAAGCCGAGCCAGGCCGCGGATTCGAGCACGCCGCTGCCGAGGGCGTTGGCGACCACGACACGGCCGGCGCGCACCGCACCGAGCATGCCAGGCACACCGAGCGCCGAATCGGCCCGCAGCTCCAGCGGGTCGCAGTAATCGTCATCCAGGCGGCGCAGGATCCCGTGTACGCGTCGCAGCCCGGCGAGCGTCTTCAGGTAGACGGTATCGGCGCGCACCGTCAGGTCCTGGCCCTGGACCAGCGGCAGTCCGAGCTGACGGGCGAGGTAAGCGTGCTCGAAGTAGGTCTCGTTGAACGGCCCCGGCGTCAGCACCACCACCAGCGGTGCCTCACCATCCTCGGCCTGGCGCATGAGCTGCTCGCGCAGGGTCTGGAAGCTGGCGCTAAGCGGACTCACGCGTAGCTGGCTGAGCAGACCAGGCAGCACTCGCGCGATGATCGCGCGGTTCTCCAGCGCATAGCCCGGACCGGAAGGGGTCTGGGTACGATCGGCGAGTACCCACCAGCGGCCGTCCGGGGCGCGTGCCAGATCGGCGGCGTAAAGATACAGCCAGCGCTCTCCGAGTGGCCGCGTGCCCTGTGCCGCCCACAGGAAATTCGGGTGGCCGAACACCAGCTCGGCCGGCACGACACCGGCGGACAGCACCCGCTGGGCGCCATAAAGATCCGCCAGCAGCGCATTGATCAGCGTCGCACGCTGCTGCACGCCGGCCTCGATGGCCCGCCACTCGCCCGCATCGATCAGCAGTGGGAGCGGATCGAGCTGCCAGGGACGGTCGCGGCCCTGCGGGTCGGCGTAGACGTTGTAAGTCACGCCGTTCTCGACGATCAGCCGCCGCGTGAGTTCGACGCTGCGGCGCGCCGCCTCCGCACCACCGTTCGCCAGATGTTCGATCAGGGGTCGCCAGTGCGGACGTATCGTCCCCTGCCGGTCCAGCAGCTCGTCGTAGCGTTGCGGACTACCGGCGTACAGCATCTCCTTGGCGTTGGGCATCGTTGGCGGGGCCTCGCTACGGACTCCCGTTACGGTGAACGGCGCAGGTCGAGCGTGAACGGGAAGTCGGGGTTGGCCGGCTCGGCGGACTGCAGCACGGCCGGCACGCCGGACTGCAGGGCCCCGCCGGTCATCGAGGCCTGACCCGGCGTGTGGCCCATGCGGAAAAAGCGCGCCAGCCGCCGGCTCTCGGCCTCGAAGGAATTGACCGGGAATGTACTGTAGCTGCGGCCGCCCGGATGGGTCACGTGATACTGACAGCCGCCGAGCGAGCGGCGCATCCAGGTGTCCACCAGGTCGAAGGTCAGCGGTGAGTGCACGGGTATGCGTGGATGCAGCGCCGATGAGGGCTGCCACGCGCGATAACGCACCCCGGCCACGAACTCCCCGGGCGTGCCCGTCGGGCGCAGTGGCACCGCGCGGCCGTTGCAGGTCACTGTATACCGATCGGGAGGCAGGCCCGTCACGCGCACCTGCAGCCGCTCCACCGAGGAGTCCACGTAGCGCACGGCACCGCCCGCGGCACCCTCCTCGCCCATCACGTGCCAGGGCTCGAGGGCCTGGCGCAGGTCCATGCCGATACCCATGACCGCATAGTCGCCATAGCGCGGAAAGCGGAACTCGAAGTGCGGCGCGAACCAGGCGGGGTCGAGTGGGTAGCCGGCCGCCGCCTGCTCACGCAGGACCTCGCGGAAGTCCTGCTCGACGAAGTAGGGCAGCATGAAGCGGTCGTGCAGCTCGGTGCCCCAGCGCGCGAGGCGTGCCGGCCGGTACGGCTCGTGCCAGAAGCGCGCGACCAGCGAGCGCAGCAACAGCTGCTGAGTGAGGCTCATGCGATGGTGCGGCGGCATCTCGAACGCGCGCAGTTCCAGCAGCCCCAGGCGCCCGGTCGGGCCGTCGGGTGCATAGAGCTTGTCAATGCAGAACTCGGCACGATGTGTGTTGCCGGTTACGTCGATCAGCAAGTTGCGCAGCAGCCGGTCGGTCAGCCAGGGCGGCACGCTGGTGCCGGGTGGCGGCAGCTGCTGCACGGCGAGCTCGAGTTCGTAGAGCGAATCGTTGCGCGCCTCGTCGACGCGCGGCGCCTGTGAGGTCGGACCGACGAACAGCCCGGAGAACAGGTAGGACAGCGCCGGGTGGTTGTGCCAGTAGCTGATCAGGCTGGTCAGCAAGTCGGGTCGGCGCAGGAACGGCGAGTCCGGCGCAGTGGCGCCGCCGAGCACGAAATGATTGCCGCCGCCGGTCCCGGTGTGGCGCCCGTCGAGCATGAACTTCTCGGTGC
>CAZGVE010000008.1:0-95524 GCA_964528845.1 uncultured Steroidobacteraceae bacterium
GAGCGACCGCCTCCTAAGCGGTAGGTCGTCGGTTCAACTCCGGCCGGGGGCGCCAATCCGCGTTTGTAAGGTCTCAGGACTTCGGAAACATGCTGGCCGAGGCTTTCCTTTGAGCGCGCGCGGCGGCGTTGGCGAGCTTACTCGTGGCAGTTGCTGTACTCCTCCCAGCTCATCCGACCATCGCCTCTGGCATTGCATCGCGCAAAGTTGGTTTTGAGCCAACGGTCGTTCTTGACGTCACGGGAGGTCAGATAACCGTGCTTTCTGGCATCCAGATGATTAAAGTCATCGCGCGTTCCGGCGGCGCGCGAAGTATTGCTGTGCGTCGTCGTGGTGGTGCTCGAGCTCGTGCTTCGATCATCGGTCGAGTGGGACTCGGACTGGGCGAACGCGGCCGCGCCGCCGAAGATCAGGGCGGTGCACATGAGAGGACAGCGGCAGTTAACGGGCCGAGCTCAGGCGCATGGCCCCCCTGCGTCGGTACGTCTGCACTCGTTGGATCGGTGCGATGGTGTGTCACCGTACAGACGCTTCCTTCCGGCACCGCTCATGCTACATCTGAATAGATGAAGCATTGCTTTGCGGGAGATTGGCGATGAATGTGAGGAACGGGCTTATCCCTCGGGGGAATTTGATTTTCCTCATGCTACTTCTGGCAGCTTGTGTAACCCAGCCTCCGCCCAGCAGGCACCCCGCCTACCTGCACGCCCTTTCGGATTTGCGTTCCGCGCGATGGATGCTGGAGCATCGACCCGGCGATGCTGCCGTCGGCAGGCATGAAAGCGAGGCCATCAGCGAAATTGATTACGCGGTTGCCGAACTCAAACGCGCCGCCATCGATGATGGCAGGAATATCCACGACCATCCCAATGCCGATGTCCCGAATGACTATCGCGGCCGCCTGCATAGGGCCGCGGACCTGTTACGCAAGGTGCATACCGATACTTATCGCGAAGAGGACAATCCAAACGCAGTCGGACTCCGGGATCGCGCCATTGGACATGTAGATGCGGCGCTGCACGCGACTGAGCAGGCCATCCATGACGTCGAGGCCGGGCGCTGACGGGACCTCAGATGTACTGATTGGAAGGTATTGAGGAGTGCCCGTGCAACGAACGCAGGTGCCACGGTGTTCAGTCCTGCCATCGTGCCAAACCAGCAGGTCTCTCAGCTTTTCTTGAGGTTCCTGACGAAACCGAGACTTGCGAGGCCAAGGCCGAGCAGCGGGAGCGTGGCGGGGACAGGGACGGGCGTAGTCGACGGCGATAGTGCGCCAATCGCTATGAAATTGAACCCGGCGGACCCGCAGGCAGCCGTGCCTCCCGACCCTGCGCAGAACGAGCGCAGCAAGTTGCCGCTACCGTCGTATTCCAGGATCAGATCCTTGCTCGGGCTGGTGACCCAGAGATCGCCCGCGTCATCGAATGCCAGGTCGCCGGCGCCGCCGCCGTGAGCAATCAACGGATCGGTGAGGAAGGTTGTGACGTTGCCAGCGGAGTCGACCCTGGCAATCGTATCGCCATTGACCGCAAAGATGTCGCCTGAGGGACCGAAGGCGACGCCATCGACGTTCGGCTGCAAATTCGCGACGAGCTGATTGCTCGTGAGATCGTAGATTGCGCTGTTGCTGCTGTTCGACGCGACTATCTGTCCCGAGGCGCTGACGGCGAGAAAGGTCGCGCAGCACGTGCTGTCTACAGTATTGACATCTGTGATGGTCGTAGTATTTGTCACCGGATTGACTGTGAAGAGCTGATTCCCGTTGGCGAGCCCCGCGAGATTGCCACTCGGTGTCAGCGCCAGTCCGTGGATCGAGACGCTGCTATCGGCGGGGACGACTGAGCCGACTCTGCCGAGGAAATCGCCGGTCTGCGGGTCAAACACTGCGAGGTCGTGAGCGAGTAGGTCCGCGGCGTAGAGCTTGCCGTCGGCACCCAAAGCGAGTCCTTGCGGTGAGAACGAAGAGCCAGGAGCCTGCGGCGGCGCCGTGAATGCGCCGATGAACTGCCCATTCAGGCTGTATTCATCGATGTAAGCCCCATTGTTGACGAAAACCGCCTCGGTTGGCGGAGGTTGCGCGCCGGCTGCGACGCAGCCGAACAACAGTCCCGTGCCCAGGAATCGCAGTGTGGTCTTGCGCACGTGCATGTGCCCTGCTCCGTCGGTTTTCGTGAGTCATCGACAGAACGATAGGCGGGCGGAGAGTCAATGGCAACCCGATTTCGCGGCTCTGACATAATCCATTTGCTTCGCCCCGCTTCTCTTGTTCTCATAGCCGCCAGTTATCAAGGGGCACCAGACCTTCAGTTTCTTCAGGGGTGAGTCATGAGATGCGCCGTGCGGATTTCGACGTTCCTGCTGGCCTGCGTGGCCACCCTTTCCGTGTCCCACGCCCAGCAAAGGCCGGAACACATCGTATCGCCCGAGATCGCTGCGGACGGCAGCGTGACATTCCGGATCAAGGCACCGAGGGCGGCCGAGGTCGTGGTCTCGGCGAGCGTGGGCACGCTCATGGCAAAGCCGCCGGGGACCGTCAAGGATGCGCCGGACCAATGGAGCATGCCGATGCAGAAGGGCGCGGACGGCATCTGGACGCTCACAATCGGGCCGCTGGAGCCCGAGATCTATCGGTACGCGTTCCTGGTCGACGGCATGCGCGCCCTCGACCTCGCGAATCGGAACGTCAACGCCGGTGGCGCCATACCGTGGAGCTATTTCGAGATCGCCGGAGTGGATCCGCGCTTCGATCAGGTGCGCGACGTTCCCCATGGATCCTTCCAGTTCCGGACCTATCGTGTGTCGGAATCGAAGGCCCTGCATACGGTCGTGATCTATGTGCCGCCCGACTACGATCGGGATTCGCGCAGGAAGTTTCCGGTGCTCTATCTGTTCCATGGTGGCGGCGATTCCCAGGAGGGCTGGATGCGCCTGGGGGCGGTCGCGGCCATCGAGGAGAACCTGCTCGCCGCACACAAGGCTCGACCGATGCTGGTCGTGATGCCGTACGGGGACATCGACGGCGACGCGACCGCTCTGGACGCCATTGAGACCTTCGGCCGAGAGCTGTTCGACGATGTAATGCCGCTCGTCGAGCGGAGCTACCGCGTGGATGCCAGCCGCGACGCACGGGCGGTCGCCGGCCTGTCGATGGGCGCCGGCCAAGCGTTCACCCTCGGACTGCGCAACCTGGACAAGTTCGCGTGGGTGGCGGAGTTCAGTGCGGGGGCATTCGGTTCGCCGAAGTTCGATCTGGAAACGCAGGTGCCCGGCCTGCTGAAGAACCCGGCGGCGGTGAACGCCAAGCTCAAGCTGCTGTTCCTGGGCTGCGGCACCGAGGACACGCGCTATCCGGCGCACCTGAAATTCGACCAGCTGCTGCAGAGCAGCGGGATCCATCACGAGTTTCACAGCACGCCCGGCGAGCATGAGTGGAAGGCCTGGCGCCACCTGCTGGCAGAGTTGATGCCGGAGCTGTTCCGGAATTGATATGATGAAACGGTCGTACGAAACCAAGTCCAGGGGGAACCATGTGCGAACAAGATGATTTCGATGCAATGGTCAAATATGCGCATCGCTCGGCGCTGTCGCGCAGGCAATTCGGCGCGCTGTCCATGGGCGCCGGGCTGATCTCGATGATTCCTCCCGTGGCGAACGCCGCGGAAGTGACGGGCGCAGATGTCGACATCAAGACCCCGGATGGAACCTGCGACGCATATTTCGTACATCCAACCAAGGGCGCGTCACCAGGCGTACTGGTATGGCCGGACATCTTCGGTCTGCGGCCGACTTTCAAGGACATGGCCAAGCGTCTGGCCGAGTCGGGCTACGCGGTACTCGTGATCAACCCGTTCTACCGCGTCCAGAAGGCGCCCACCTCGGCGCCGAATCCGGACTTCAACGACCCGGCCACGCGCAAGGCGCTGATGGGACTGGCGGGCGGGTTGACTCCCGAGACCGCGGTCATCGACGCGAAGGCGTTCGTGCCATGGCTCGACAGCCAGGCCGCAGTCAGCAAGAAGCACAAGATGGCCTCCACCGGCTACTGCATGGGCGGGCCGTTCACGCTGCGAACGGCCGCGACGTTTCCCGAGCGCATCGGTGCCGGCGCGACGTTCCATGGTGGGGGGCTCGTGACCGACAAGCCCGACAGCCCGCACCTGCTGATTCCGAAGATCAAGGCGCAGTACCTGATTGCGATCGCGGAGAGCGACGACAAGCAGCAGCCCGATGCCAAGACGGTGCTGCGGGATACTTTCGGTAAGGCGAATCTGCCCGCGGAGGTCGAGGTGTACGAAGGGACGATGCACGGCTGGTGCCCACCGGACTCCCGCGTATACAACCACGACCAGGCGGAGAAGGCCTGGACCCGGCAGCTGGCGCTGTTCAAGAAAGCACTCGCCTGAGTCGCGGCCTCGGGAGCGCGCAGCGCTCCCGGGGTCCGGACGCTTCAAGGACCGCCGATCGTTTCCGAGCCCGTCCCACCGCATCCCATGGCGCCGTAGCGGACGAATTTCTGGATACGCTTGCCGGTGTCCACCTCGGCGGTGTAGATGTTGCCGTTGCTGTCGACGCTGACCTGGTGCAGCCAGTGGAAGTCGCCCGTCATCCGGCCGCCATGCCCCAGACGCCCCAGTTCCTGAAGGTTGCTGCGATTCAGGATGTAAATCGTCTGGTTGGTGTTGTCGCCGATATACAGGCAGCTCTGCGCCTTGTCGCGCGAGAAGTTCATTGATACCGCCGTTCCCGGCATCACAGGCAGCGTATAGGTCTTGCCGCTGATCCAGCGCTCATCGACGTAGCCGCACCTGCCGGCGACGCCTTCGGGATTGCTGCATGGCTTGCCGAGTGCCGGATCCCGGCCATCGAACACCTGCACGCGGTCGTTGCCGCGATCGCACACATAGATCTTCCCGTCATCGGCAATCTTCACGCAATGCACCGGATTGCGGAAGAATGCCGGCCTGGTGTGGCCCTTCGGCGCATCGTCATACCAGGTGCCCTGGGCCGCCGCGCCCGCGTCGTCCACGGGATTGTTGCCGTAGGCTCCGAAATGGCCCAGATACCGGCCCGTGTCCGCATCAACGATCAGGATCCGGCGATTGCCGTAGCCGTCGGCAATATAGAGGCGATTGGTCTTCGGATCGACGACCATGTCGGCCGGCAGGTACAGGTTGGGCGTGCCATGAATGCCGCCCGCCGTATCGTTGCTGTCCGGACCCTGTGGCGTGCCTCCGATCCGCATCTTGAAGTTGCCGTCCATGTCGAACTTCAGGATGAAGCCGTCGCCGCCGGCAGTATTGGTGCTCCACGGCGTCGTATTCGCGGCGGCGCCCGGGCGGGGCGCAGCCCCGTTGCCGGCGATCCACACGTTGTCGTGGCTGTCGATGTAGATGCCATGCTCGTTGGCGGGCCAGATGCAGCCAGCTTCGGCCTTGCATCGCGAGTTCAGGAATCCCGGATCGGCAGGACCGCCCCAGGCGCGCAGCAGCTGGCCCGCGGAGTCGAATTCCAGCACCGAGGGCGCCGCCTTGCAGCAGTCGGCCCCGAAGCCGTTGGCGTGGACGAAGCCCGGCCCATCGACGGGCTGGCCGCGGGCATCGAGCGCCCCGGCGATGGCCGGCTCCAGGCCAGCTTCATCATTGTTCAAAGTGCGCGGGCGGTTGTAGACCCACACGTGGTCGTGAGCATCGACGTAAAGTCCACCGATCTGGCCAAGCAGCCAGTCGTGCGGCAGCAGTGCCGGCCAGGTCGGATCGGCAAAAAAGTCGGGCACAGTGGCTCCCGCCGCGCGGTGGTAGACGCCCGTCTGCCGTAACAATGCCTTCATCACGGAACTGGTGTCCGGGGTGGCGCTCTGCGCCGGCGCCGGCAGCACCAGCGCTGCGCTGAACAGGCCCAGTATCGAAAATATAGCTGCCAGTCTGCGTCGTATCGACATGCCGTCCCCCATGCCCGCCCGTGTGTGCCCACTGCTGTCTGCCGGCCGATGATACTGCAGCCACCGTCTTCGGTGCGCAGGCTGCCCGCGGCACATCAGGCACAATACGACCCATGAACGGCGCGGGGAGTCCCTGGACGAGGCTGTCATCGGGCCTGATGGCGGCGCTGCTCGTCGGCATTCGCGTCGCAGCTCCCGCCGGGGCGGACGAGGCATGGCGCTCGCGCGTCGCAGGAGCGCTGCTCGATCTCTACGATGCCGCCGCGCCGGGGACGGTCACGCCGGCCCCGGGCGCGACGGCGACCGTCGGCGGCGTACCAGGTTCGGGCACGGTGCCACGCCTCGATGCCAGCGGCCGGGTCCAGATCGACGTCCACTTCGACTGCGCGCTGGCTGCACCGGTGGCGGCACTCGGTGCTGCCGGCCTTGCGCTTGGGACTTCCGTCATGTTCGGCCCGCTCTGCGTCGTCGAAGGCTGGGTCGCGCCGTCCCGGCTCGCGCAGGTCGCGGCGGTTGCGGGAGTGCTGCGGGTGCGGGTGCCAGCCTACGCGCTGCAGCGAACGCCGCCGTCGCCGGGAGCGCAGGTACGCGTCCAGCAGGCGCAACCGCGGGCCAGCCCGGCGTCCGGTATTGACGCGAATGGCGTCGCGATCATGCGCGCGGACCAGTTCGTATCGCAGACCGGGACCGGCGGCGCGGGCGCGATGGTCGGTGTGCAATCCACCGGGGTTGCAAGCCTGGCGCTGATCCAGGAGCGCGGGGAACTACCAGCCGTCCAGGTGCTTGTGCCGGCCGGTGGCTCGCCTTCCACGTTCCAGGATGAGGGCACGGCCCTGCTCGAGGAAGTGCATGCGGTGGCGCCGGCGGCGAGCCTTGCGTTCTGCGGCCCCCAGACGTTCATCGATTACACGTCGTGCCTGACGCGACTCATCGCCGCTGGCGCGACGATTCTGATCGATGACATCAATTTCCTGCCTCAGGACCTGATGTCATCGACCGGCTCGGACACCCAGGCGGTCGATGCGATCCTGGCGCAGAACCCGAATGTCGCGCTGTTCACGGTCACCGGCAATGCGAATGGCAGCTATTGGGAAGGCGGCTACGCGCCAGTCCCGGTGGCTTCGGCGGGGCTGCCGCCGCTGCGCTGCGCGAATGGCACCACGACGCAGGTCGACAACTACGTCGCGCAGTTCAACGGCAATGCGAGCGAGTCGCTGAGCGTCACGCAACTGAACCAGTTTCCGCTGGTATTCGCGTGGGCGGACCCCTATGGGCAGAACGCCAGCAACTTCGACCTGTACCTGTACAGCTCTGGCAGCCAGGTCGGATGCCTGTCGACTGCGGGCTCTTCCGATACGCTGCTCTCGATCAACCTCCAGACCGGTTACACGCTGTACGTCGGCACGCCCGATCCGACGCTGGCCGGCAAGTTCCTGAAGCTCTGGGCCGGCGGCGACGGCCTGACCGCACTGTATCCTTCCACCAGCGGCAGCATCATCTCGCCACAGGCCTTTGCGACGGGCATCATCACGGTCGGAGCGGTCGATGGCGCGGATGGCGTGGGCAACGGCATCGAGAGCTTCAGCGGCCTGGGGCCACTGCGCCTCGTACTGCCCGGGCCGCAGGCGCTGCAGGCGCCGACACTGGTCGCGCCGGACGGCATCAACGTCGATGCCCAAAATACCTACTTCGAGTCCTATCTGTTTCCGGATGGGAATTTCTATGGCACGTCGGCGTCGGTACCGAACGCGGCTGGCGTCGCGGCGCTGCTGCGCGGCGCGTTTCCGGAGCTGACCGTGCCGCAGTTGAAGGCAGCGCTGCAGGGCGGAGCGACTGCGCTGGGCACGATCGTTCCGGATGGCAGCTTCGGGTTTGGGCGCATCGATGCAATCGGCGCGCTCGGCACGCTGCCGCTACCGACGATGAGCCCGTTGTCCGATGCCACGATCGTGGGAGGCGCCAGTTCGCACGCCATAGCGTTCACCAGCAGCGCGACCGGCAGCGTGCATTTCGCGGTAGCGAGCACCAATCCGGCGTTGGTTCCCGCGTCGCTCGCCGCGGCGGGCGCCGCCGGTGTGAGCGTAGCGCCGGCCGGCTGCGGTACGATCACCCTCTCGTGCACGCTGTCGGTCACGCCCTCGATCGGGCAGACGGGAATCGCGAGCGTGACGGTATCGGCGCTGGATGGCGCCAATCGCGCCGCGCCGGCAACGATGAGCATCACCGTGACGCAGCCTGCTGGGCCTACACTGAACATCAGTGCCGGCGCCAACCAGGAATACACGGCAGGGGCGGGCAGCGCCTCTCCGGTCGCCTTCGCCGTGACGGGAACCGGACCACTGACGATAACTGCCATAAGCAGTAACGGGGCGCTGCTCCCCAATGCCAATCTTGCCGTGTCGCCCGGCTGCGGCGTCAGCGTCCACGCCTGCACTCTCGGCATCACGGCAGTGCGGGGAGCGTCCGGCAGTTCGACGATCACGCTCACCGTCACGGACGCCTACGGTCAGGCGATGAGCGCGCCCGCAACGCTGCAGGTCGATCCCGGCACCGGCAGCTCCGCAAGTTCGAGTGGCAGCACGGCCGCCGGTGCCGGTGGCGGCGGCAGCGGCGGTGGGGGCAGCCTGGCATGGTGGGAACTGGCAGGCATCGTATTGCTTGCCGGTCATCGACTGTGGCTGCGCCAGCATCCCGGCGCGTGCGCCACCGCGGTGCTTGCCTTAAAATCCTGAATGCTGGGTCCAGGGAACGTGTCGCCGGGGGAAATCATGAATTCGTACGTGGTCACCGCGTTCGCGCTAGGGCTGCTCGCTGCGGGCGCTGCTGTGGGCCAGAGCGTCGCGCCGGCCGCGCGTCAGGGTCCGGGAATCCAGGCCGCGCAGGACGCGCGCGAGCCGGCCGTGCTCGCACAGTGCAAGCAGCCGCCTGCGGCGCCACCCGCCCGGCCCCCGGCCAGCGCCGCGGCGGATACGACACCGGCGGATTACCAGGTCGCCCCCATTCCGGGGGTTGTCGCTGCCGGAGCGCGCTGGAATGTGGTCTGGACCGAGACCGGAAACAATGCCGACGGCATCATCGCGAGCACCGACGGCGGTCTTCTGGTCGCGCAGAACGACAACAGCGACGTCGTGAAGCTCGACCGCGGCGGCAAGGCGTCAGTCATCTATACGGGCACGCATACGGGCGGTGCACTCTCGAGGAACAGTCACGGAGTGCTGTTCATCAACGAGCGCGAACTCAATCCGGCCATCTGGGAGCTGTCCCCGGTTCACAAATTGGTCGCGAACCGCTATCACGATGAACCTCTGGATTGCCTCGGCAACGTGCTCAATGATCTCGCCGCGGCAGCCAATGGCGGCGTGTATTTCACGATGGGCGGCCTGTACTACGCGGACCCGCATGGCGCGATCACCCAGTACGGGGAGAACCTGCGTACCAATGGCATCATCCTCAGTGCGGACGAGAAGACGCTGTACGTGACGAACGCCGGCACGCTGGTGGCCTTCGACGTGCAAGCGGACGGCTCGCTGCTGAAGCAGCGCACCCTGGCCACGCTGCCCGGCGGGGGCGGCGACGGCAGCACGATCGACGCGGACGGTCGTATCTACGTCACGGCGAGCAAAGGCATCGTCGTGCTCGCCCCGGATGGCAACGTCCTCGGCACGATACCGGTTCCCTATGGTGCGATCAGCGTTGCGTTCAGCGGGCCGGACAAGAAGACTCTGTACGCCGTCGTGATCAAACGCAGCGGTAAGCCCGGCATCGCCGGTATTGCCGGCGGCGAGGTACTGGCGATGCCGATGCTCGCGCAGGGCTACCGGGGGCGCGCCAAATGATCGACCTGTATTACTGGCCCACGCCAAACGGCCACAAGATCACGATGTTCCTGGAGGAGACCGGAATCCCGTACCGGATCGTGCCGGTCAATATCGGCAAGGGCGATCAGTTCAAGCCGGAATTCCTCGCGATCAGCCCGAACAACCGCATGCCCGCTATTGTCGATCCGGCGCCGACCGACGGCGGGGCGCCGATCTCGGTGTTCGAGTCCGGAGCGATCCTGCTGTATCTGGCCGAGAAGACGGGTCAGCTGCTGTCACGCGACGTGCGCGAGCGCATTGTTGCGATGGAATGGCTGTTCTGGCAGGTCGGCGGTCTCGGTCCGATGGCGGGGCAGAATCACCATTTCGTGCGCTATGCTCCCGAGAACCAGCCGTATGCCACCGAACGCTACGTCAAGGAGACCAATCGTCTCTACGGAGTGCTGGATCGGCGTCTGCGGGTCCATCCCTGGGTCGCCGGTGCCGCGTACTCGATCGCCGATCTCGCAATCTACCCCTGGATCGTACCGTGGCAGCTGCAGCGGCAGGAACTCGCCGATTTTCCGTCGCTGAAGCGCTGGTTCGAGCAGGTCGCGCAGCGGCCGGCGACCGTTCGCGCCTACGCACGGGCCGATGAGTTCCCGCGACCACCAGCCATGACCGAGGAGGCGAAGAAGATCCTGTTCGGGCAGACGGCGAAGACCGCCGGATGACTCTGCGAACCGCGTCGGTGCTGCTGCTGTTGCTACTGCAGGCGGCAGCCGACGGCCAGGTGCCGCCGGCGCCACCTGTGTATTCGGCGATGCAGCTCGAGCAGATGCTCGCTCCAATCGCGCTATATCCGGACCTGCTGCTCGGTCCCGTCCTGACGGCTTCAACCTATCCGCTGGAAATCGTGCAAGCCGATCGCTGGCTGCAGAACGATGCCAACGCTTCACTGCAGGGAATGCAGCTGGCCGACGCATTGCAGGAGCAGTCCTGGGATCCGAGCGTCAAGGCGCTGGTGCCGTTCCCGCAAGTGCTGAACCTGCTGGATAACGATCTCGATTGGACGGAGCAACTCGGCAATGCCTTCCTGGCCCAGCAGGCGGACGTCATGGACGCGATCCAGCGATTGCGCGCGCGGGCTGCAGCTGCCGGCACGCTGAAGTCCTCGGAGCAGGAGGCAGTGAGCGCAGGTCCCGAGGGCATCGAGATCGCTCCAGCCGAGCCCGACGTCGTCTACGTTCCGGTCTACGATCCGCTGTCGGCATACGGCGGATGGCCGTCGGCGCAATATCCGCCCGATGATTTCATCGTCACGGGCTATCCGTTCGGCAGCTTCATCGGCATTACCGTCGTTTCCCCGCTGTGGGGCTGGGAGCAGTGGGACTGGCGGCATCATCGCCTCAACGTGATCAGCCGTCCCGGCCCCATCCGGCCGCCGCTGCATCCCGGCCCATGGCAGCATGATCCGGAGCACCGCGGCGGCGTGCCCTATGTCGATGCACCGACGCGCGCCCGCTTCGAGGGCGGGAATGACCGACACCCCATCACCGGCGAAGTCCGCGGCTATACGCCGCTGCCAGGCACTGTCACGGTGCCGCCGAGTGTGCGCAGTCCACTGTCGACTCCGGCGTCACCGATCGTGCGCCCGGTGGAGCCGCCTCGAAACGCGCAGTCACCGTCGGAGCACCCCGGCCCGCCTCCGGCGGATCGGTTCGGGGCGCCGGCAGATCGGTTTGCGGCGCCGGCGGATCGGTTCGACGCGCCACCAGCGGCGCGACGCGCAGATCCGTCCGCTGGACGCGACGACCGCCCACGTGAGCTGGGTCTGTTCCAACGGCCCTATGCGCAGTCTCCCGCAGAGCATCCCCATCCACAGCCGCCGTTCGAGCGCTCGCAGTCGCCGGCCTTGGTGACCCGCCCGCCACCGCCCGGACTCGAATCCCCAGGTCGCGGTCCGCCGATGCCCCTGCCGCCGCAGCGCGCCGAGGGTGGGCGCACGCCGGCTCCGGTCGGGAATGGCAACAGCGGCGCTGCCAGCACCGGCGGCGCCAGCACGCCTGGTGCCAATGCCGGCGGCACCAATACGGGTGGTGGCACTACCGGTAGCACAAGCCGCGGCGGCGGAGTCAGGGGAGTACGCCCGCTCTGAGCCGGAGCCGATCAGACCCGATTCCGATGAGACCCGATCAGAAAAGGCTGGCGCTGATGTTGATCAGCAGCGCGAGCACGATCGTATTGAACAGGTATGCCAGGATGCAATGCAGCGTACCGACTCGCCGCAGGTGGCGCGATGTGAATGAGACGTCGGCGGTCTGGCCCGACGTACCGACTACCGACGAGAAATAGAAGAAATCCCCGTAGTCAGGATGCTCCTCGTCGGGGAATCGCAGTCCCGCCGGCTGGCCGCGGCAGATCGCCGCGTAGTAGTCGTGCGCGTAGTGCAGCGCAAACATGATCTGGATGAAGCTCCACGAAGAGACGACGGTGATGCCCGTCAGCGCGACATGCGCGCTGCGCAGCCATCCGTGCACGTCCCTGACGACGGCGAGTTCGCCGGCGATGGCCGCGAGACTCGCGATGGCGCTGAGCGCGACCAGGATCAGGATCGTCGTCGCCCCGTCATCCTGGAGCTGTGCGCGGCGCCGCATCTGGTGCGCCGAGGAGCGGCTCATCATCAGCGCCGCGAGCACGATGTAAAGGCAGGTGCCGGCATTCCACGCGATCAGAGCGCGCGTGACCGCGTGGCTGGTCACCCCGGCAGGCAGCAGGGTAGCGACCGCGACGGCGCCGGCTGCGGCGATGAACAGGCGGGGCCGTGCGCGCACGATGCGCGCCATGACGCTCCAGCGCGGGTTCACGAAAAGCGCTCCCACGCCGCCTGGCGCGAGATGCCAATCGCGGAGCCAATAGCGCTCCAGCTGACGCCGCGCGCTCGCAGCGCATCGATTTGCGTCTGCAATACCTGGCGCGTGGCTTCCACGGTCGCGAGCGCCGGCTGCAGAGCGCTGAGCAGCTCGTCATTGCTCATGGCGTTCCAGCCCGCGAACGTCGCTGGCGTCGCCTCCAGGATCCGGTTGCACACGCCGACGCAGGCATCGCAGATGTGGCTCTTGGGTCCGCCGAGCAGTTTTGATACGGCCGTCTCGGGGCGGTCGCAGAACGAGCATCGCAGCAGCCGCCGCCGCATGGTGAGTGTCATCGGCCACTCCGTCTGTCAGGAACTCCCTGACATGGTTCTCCAGCGGTATCAGTCTGTCAAGCATGACCTGACGCAAGCGGCGATCGCTTCAATCTCAGCCGGAAGAATAAGTTATTTAATATAATCAATAACTTGTGGTTCCAAAGGCGGCCAGACGCGATGCGGTAATGGAACCTCTGGGCCGTCGGCGTTGCCCAACGCTGTCAGGGGCGGCACGGCCGCCGGCAGCGTCCTTGAATTATCAGCCTGCAGACACATTTTGGGAGTTCAGGAATGCTCTCCAGTGCGTTCCTTAGGAGTACACACGATGTTCAGTCCGAGGAAGGCCATCGCGGCCGTGATGCTCGTATTCGTGGCCGCAGTGAGCGGTCTGGTCCACGCCGCTGAGGCCGATCCGAGCATGAGCCAGGTCTATGACGCGGCGCGCACGGGCCATCTGGCCGAGGCGCAGCAGATGATGAACCAGGTGCTGCGCGATCATCCGCAGAGCGCCAAGGCGCATTACGTCGCCGCCGAGGTCGATGCCAAGGCCGGCAATCTCGCGGCTGCGCGCCAGGAACTGAACACAGCGCAGTCGATTGAACCCGGACTGCCGTTCGCCCAGCCCGGAGCGGTGGCGGCGCTGCGCAGTGAGCTCGCCCAGGGAAGTACGCGGTATGCGCCGATCGCGGCTCCGGCGCCGCGCGCCGCCTTCCCGTGGCTGACGGTGTTACTGATCGGTGCCGGCATCGCGATCTTCTGGATGATCGTTCGCGCCCGCACCCGGCAGGCGGTGATCCCGGCGCAGTACCCGGGCTCTGCCGGCTATCCGGGCGGCTATCCCGGTGGCTACACCGGTGGAATGCCGATGGGTGGACCGATGGGCGGCGGAGTCGGATTTCCCGGAGTCGTCGGAGGAGGATCGGGCCTCGTCGGTGGCCTGGCGAGCGGCCTGGCGGTAGGAGCGGGCATGGCCGCCGGCGAGGAGCTGGTGCGTCATGTCTTCGAGGGGGACCGCGCGATGGGCCAGGTGCCGCCGGAGCGTGAAATCATCGAGCCGGTGCAGGATCCGAACGCGGCGATGGGCGGCAATGATTTCGGCGTCTCCGATGCCTCGTCCTGGGATGACAGCAGCAGCGGCAGCTCGTGGGACGATGGTGGCGGATCGGGCGGCGGCGGGGACTGGACCTGACGGCCAGCTCGCCCCGTCGGCGTTTCCCGGGATGAGTTCGCGGGGAGACTTGCAAAGGCTCTTCCGCTGATCGATAGTTCGGTGCGTAAACCTTGGGGTGGTCCTGCGTTCTGGACCTGAGATGCCGGTGGACCGGCAAACCCGTTGAACCTGATCCGGTTAGTACCGGCGTAGGGAGCAGGTCCATGCACGTTTCATCGCGTACCGCCGCGCTGGTGGCGGCCCTCCACTTGGTCGTGGCGCCGCGCATTGGCCTTGCGGCCGACTCCAGCAGCGCCGACTCCCTGGACGAGATCGTCGTCACTGCAACGTTGCGCCCCACGCCGGTATCCGAACTGCCGCAAAGCGTAACGGTGCTGGATGCCGGAACGCTGAAGGGTGCCGGAGTGCAGCATCTGGAGGACGTCCTGGGCCTGGTCCCGAATCTGAACTGGGCATCGGGCACCTCGCGGCCGCGCTATTTCCAGCTACGCGGCATCGGCGAAGTCGAGCAGTACCAGGGGGCTCCGAACCCTTCCGTCGGCTTTCTGATCGACGGCATAGACTTCTCCGGCGTCGGCATGCCGGCGACGCTGATCGATCTGGGCCAGGTCGAAGTGCTGCGCGGACCGCAGGGGACGGCTTATGGCGCCAGTGCGCTCGCGGGTCTGATCAACGTTCGCACCGCCGATCCTGGCCGGGGTTTCGAGTTGCACGGCGAGCTCAGCGGTGGCGACTACGACACGCGCGCGGCGGGGCTCGTCGTGGGCGACGGGCGCGATTCGGGGGAACTGGGCTGGCGACTGGTCGCGCAGCAGTACCGCAGCGACGGCTACCGGCATGATGCATTCTTCGACCGGAACACCACCAACGGCTACGACGAAGGCACGCTGCGTGGCAAGCTGCACTGGCAGGTCAATGAGCGCCTGAGTGCTGACCTCACGCTGATGCGCGTGAACATCGACAATGGCTACGATGCCTGGTCGATCGACAATACCTTCACGACCTATTCGAACCAGCCCGGACGCGACGCGCAGGGCTCCAATGGCGCCGCGCTGCGCCTCGAGTTGGCGCTGCCCGGTCTCGGCGAGCTGCGCAGCCTCAGCAGCGCGGCGGATTCCCGGATCCTCTATTCGTTCGACGGAGACTGGGGCAACGATGCGCTGTGGGGACCTTACGCACCGTACGACTACTTCCAGAGCGACAACCGCACGCGGCGCACGCTGGCGCAGGACCTGCGGCTCATCGGGGATCCCTCCAAGGCGCTGTTCGGCCATCTGCGCTGGCTCGCCGGCGTCTATGCGCTGCGTCTGAGTGAATCCGATTACCAGCAATTCGATTTCTATATCGACCCGGAGCAGGGGCCCGGCTCGTCCCGGCTCGACAGCAGCTATGCGGCCACCAACCTCGCAGTGTACGGATCGCTCGAGGCCGATATCGGCCCACGTACCACGCTCAGCGGCGGACTGCGGTTCGAGCGACGGGTCGCGCGCTACTCGGACAGCGCGGATGCCGCTACGCCATTCCCGGATCAGACTGATTCGATGTACGGTGGCAACCTTTCATGGACGCACCGGCTCGACGACGCGCGGCATCTGTACGTCACCGCGTCGCGGGGCTACAAGGGTGGCGGGTTCAATATCGGCTCGCAGATCCTGTCCGAGCAGCGCAGCTTTGGACCTGAATCGCTGTGGAGCATCGAGTCCGGATTCCGGTATGCGCGCATCGGCGGTGCGCTGGAGCTGCAGGCCGACGCCTTCTACATGCGCCGGCAGCACCTGCAGGTCTATCTCTCCGAGCAGCTCGATCCCAGCAATCCGCTGGCCTACGCGTTCTTCACGCAGAACGCCTCCGAGGGAGAGAACTTCGGTCTCGAGTCGGAGGCGCACTATCGACTGTCCGATCATTGGCAGCTCTCGGGCACCCTGGCGCTGCTGCGCACCCGCTATCTCGGCGTCACCGAAGGTTTCGAGCAGCTGCTGCTCGCCAACGGCAGCTCGAGGATCGATGGACGCGCGCAGCCGTTTGCCCCGGCCTACCAGGTATCCGCGGCGCTCGAATACCGACATCCTTCCGGGTGGTTCGCGCGGCTCGACGCAAATGCGCTCGACAGTTTCTACTTCTACACCAGCGACCCGCAGGCGTCGAAGGCCTACCATCTCGAGAACCTGCGCATCGGATTCCGGCGCGGCGCCTGGACTGCCAGCGCGTGGATCCGCAACCTGTTCAACGTGCGCTACGCACAGCAGGGTTTCTACTTCGGACTGATTCCGCCGGATTTTCCGGTCCAGTCGTTCCTCGATCAGGGCGATCCGCGGCGGGTCGGCATTACGCTCGCCTATGACCTGCCAAACGCCCACTGAGCATCGGAGGTCCGTGTCGGTACGGCTCCGGGTGGTTGCGGCCGCCGCCTCCGCGTAGACTGCACGATCCGAAAACCGGTGAGGGCAGCGCATGGTCAGGCAGGCACTGGAGGGGCGGCTGTGCGGCGAGTCTTCTGGGCGGCGCTGATCGGGGCCGCATGGCCGATCCTCGGTGCTCAGGCGCAGGAAGCCAGCAAGGTCCCGCCCGAGCTGGGCACTGCGGCCAATCCCGTCCACGAACCGATCATTCCGATCCCGGATATCGGCACCGATCCGAACAGCGGTACGACCGTGGGTCTGTTGCCGGTCTGGCTGTCGAGCAACGACAAGGGCCAGATCTCGCGCATCATCGCGCCGGACATCCTGCACAACCCCTATTTCGGATACGGTGCCGATGCCCGCATCTTTGCCTACCCCTCGGCCGATACCCAGTGGTCATTGACCGGCGGGTTCAAGGAGCGCGTCGAGCGCGGCTTCGATGCCGAGTACGAAACCGGTCGTCTGCGCGAATCGGAATGGTCATTCTCGGTGGGCGCCCAGTACAGCCGGATCGGCACGCCACGCTTCTACGGTTTCGGCAACCGATCGCTCACCAGCGACGAGACCGTCTACACCGACGAGCGGGGCCGGATCGAGATGCTGCTCGGATTGAACCTCACGCCGGCCTGGCAGCTGCGGGAGACGGTCCGCTATCTTGTCGTGGACGTGCTGCCCGGGCAGCTCTCCAAAGTGCCATCGCTGCAGACCCGGTACGGCAATATCCCCGGCGTCGGTACCTCGCACTCGCTGCTCGAGCGCATCTCGATCAGCTATGACACGCGCGATGACCTCACGGTCCCGAAGCACGGTGTACAGGTCGTCGCCTACGCCGGTATCGCCAGTCGCGCCGGCGTGCTCAATGACAACTCCTACAGCGAGACCGGAGTGGACGCCAGGATCTTCGTGCCGCTGGGCGCCGATACGGTGCTGGCGGCGCACACGGCATTACGCTATCTGCTCAGCGCCCACCATGTGCCGTTCTGGGCGCTGAGCACGATCGGCGGAGACCGCAGCGAGATCGGGGGAGTGCAGCCGCTGCGCGGTTACGGTGCCGGACGCTACTACGACCGCGACTCCTTTTCCGGAACGCTCGAAGTGCGCCACAACGTCTTTTCCTTCAATGCGATGGCCACGCACGTGGATCTGGAACTCGCACCGTTCATCGACAGCGGCCGGGTGTTCTCGCGCGCCGGGACCTCGCCGTTCTCGCGGCTGCATACGATCGGTGGCCTGGGGATCCGCGGTATCGCGCCGCCGTTCGTGGTCGGGTACGTCGACCTCGGCTACGGCACGGAGGGCCTCGCGATCTTCAGCGGCATCAACTATCCATTCTGAGATACGTGCCCGGCGCGCGTACGGCGCGCGCGGCCAAAGGGGGATCGACACCATGGAACGCGACTCCAGCAAAGCCGGAATGACCGCGACCGCGGTCACGCTGTGCGTGCTCGCGGCGCTGTGCGAGGGTATCGACCTGCAGGCCGCCGGTGTCGCCGCGGCCGGCATTGGTGCGGAATTCCGGCCAAGCCCTGGCCAGCTCGGAACGTTCTTCAGCGGCGGTACCTTCGGGTTGTTCGTCGGTGCGCTGATCGGCGGACGTCTCGCCGATACCGCCGGTCGCAAGTCCGTGCTGGTCGCCTCCGTGGCCATCTTCGGCCTGTTCTGCCTGCTCACGCCCTGCGCATGGGATCTGCCATCGTTGAGCGCGGCGCGTGTGCTGACGGGCCTGGGGCTCGGCGGTGCGTTGCCCAACCTGGTCGCACTGGTCTCGGAAAGCAGCCCCGAGCATCGGCGTAGCGCCAGTGTCACTCTGGTTTATGCCGGGACGCCGTTCGGCGGCGCCGTCATCAGCCTGGTCAGTCTGCTGCTGCCGACTGTGCACTGGCGCTGGATCTTCGTCGTCGGCGGCCTGCTGCCCCTGCTGCTCGCGCCGATCATGGCCTTCGCGCTGCCCGAATCCACGGAATTCCGCCGTCTGCAGGTACCGGGCGCCGGCGCGCGCGCATTAGGGCCGATGCCCCGGCGCGGTAGCCTGCTGGCCGTGTTCGCCGACGGCCGCGCTGCCGGCACTCTGCTGCTCTGGATCAGCTTTTTCCTCGGGTTGCTGATGCTCTACCTGCTGCTCAACTGGCTGCCCACACTGCTGATCGGCTCGGGGTTCACGCACGCCCAGGCCTCGTATGCGCAGATCGGATTCAACGTCGGCGGCGCACTGGCTGCCTGGGGGATCGGTCTGCTACTCGAGGGCCGCGCGCGCAACCTAAGCGTGATCGTCACGTTTGTGGCGTTGCCGGTCCTGCTGGTGCTGCTGGCACAGTCCTCCGGCCAGCTCGCGATGCTGCTGCCGATCGTGTTCCTGCTGGGTTGCGCCGTGATGGCCTCGCAGGCCTACCTGTATGCCGCCTCGCCGCTGCCGTACCCGACCTCGATCCGGGGCATCGGCGTTGGCGCTGCGGTGGCGATGGGGCGCATCGGGTCCATTGCCGGACCGATGCTCGGCGGCGCGCTCAAGGCAGCCGGACACAGCTCCTCCCGGCTGCTGATGGACCTGCTGCCGATCGTCATTGCCGGCAGCGTGGCCGCGCTGCTGCTGACCTGGCGCACGAACGGCCGGCGCGGCCCGGTCCTCGAATCAGGCGCGGCCCTCTAGCCGGCCTGCACCTTTGCGAGCGCGAGCACGTGCTGCTGGCGGGATACGACCACGCCGCCCGGCTGCTCGAGCGTCACGACGAAGGCGGCGGGCGTGCGCACCGGCAGCCGCGGCTTGAACGGGATCAGCACTTCGCCGCCGGCAGCAGCCAGTGCCGCCGCGTCGACGTCGAACACGCCGGCATCGACGGGTTCCGGCTGCGCGCGGCCGGCATCGGCAATCCAGAGCTGGTACTGCTGCAAGCGCGGATCGTTCGCGGGAATGCCGCGCAAGCGCAGGTAACCGCGCTGCGTGAGCGGGTCGAATACCACATCGCCACTGATCCCCGCCGGCGGCGCCGCGGCACCGGCAATCCAATCCGCGCGCACCATACGGCCGCTCGCCAGCAGCGCGGCACGTGCCTGTGTCGCCGCCGCCGGCGGCGCGACGAACAGACGCGGCCACCAGCCTGCCAGCGCGAGCCCGAGGCAGGCGGCGGCACTCCACCAGGCCAGACGCGCGCCGCGCTGCTGACCGGTGCGGCGATCCGGAAGGACAGTGACCGGCGCGCGAGTCGTGACCGGAGCGCGCGCGAGGATACGTTCCACGAGGTGGTCTGGCAGCGGGGCGGGATGCGCATCCATTGCCAGCATGAGCGCTGCGATGCTGCGCTCGATGGCTTCGGCTTCCGCACCGGATGTGTCTGACTGCTCGCGCACCAGGCGTTCGAGCTCCGCGCTGGCCACCGTATCCAGGCCGGCGGTCGCACGCTCGAGCAGCAGGTCCTGCAGCTCCTCGCTGGACATGGCGCGCTCGCTCATGGGCCCGTCTCCGCGTCCGGGTCCTCGGCGTTGATCCGCAGCCGTTCGCGCACCAGCATCAGTCCCCGCCGCAGCAGGGTCTTGACCGTGCCGAGTGGTCGGCCGGTGAGCGCCGCGATCTCACTGTGCGACAGCCCCTGGAGCACCGCGAGTCCGATGACCTGTTGCTGCTCGGCCGGTAACTGTGCCAGCGCAGCGGCGGCGATCGCAGCCTCCGCGCAGGTCTCCGCCTCGGGAGGTCCCGTCGACGATGCTTCTTCGGGCGCGGCCTCGGAAGAGACTTCCTGGGGACGTCGCTGGCGCCCGCGGAAGCGGCTGATCAGCACGCGACGCGCGAGCGTCGCGATGAATACCGGTTCGGACCCGCGTGCGGGATCGAAATGCCGCGCGTTCCTCCACAGGTGCAGGAACACATCCTGCGCGGCGTCCTCTGCATCCGCACGAGTCGGGGAGAAGCGCCGCGCGATGCCCCAGACCAGGCCGCCATACTCCTTCAGGCATTGCGCGAACGCCTGCTGTTCACCCTGCGCGACTCTGGGCAGTATTGCCTCGCTCATCGATGCCCTGCCGCGGATGGTGCTGTGAGGACTGGCCGGTGCCAGGCTGCGCGGTCGCGCCAGTATAGCCGGCGGCCATGGCAGCGCGAGCTCCGGCACGCAGGGTGCGAAGCTCACGACGGCCCGACCGTGGAGCGGGCCTCCGGCGACGGGTGCGGATGGAACGGGATGCGCTTAAGCGCGAGCCGTAGCGCCTGCCAGTAGATCAGCACGATCACCTTCAGCGTCATCGGCGGTACCGCGAGCAGCGCGCGCAGCATCGAGCGCTGCGTGATCGGCCGGCGCACGAGCGTGAGCGTGGCATCGAAATCGCGTGCCCCGTCGCGCCAGTTCTCCATGTGCACCAGCAGGGTCGAATCCGGTGCAGAAAATCGCCAGTCGTACTGCATGTCCATCGGCAGGAACGGCGAGACGTGGAACGCCTTTGCGAACTGCCAGCGCCAGGTATGCGATCCTGGCGCCGCCGTCGCGTCAGTCGGCAGGACGTAGCTATGGCGCTCGTTCCACGGCGTGTTGGTGATCTCCGCGACGACGTGCGTGACGCGAGTATCCGTGGCGTCGAACACGTAGTAGAAGCTGACCGGGTTGAAGCAGTAGCCGAAACAGCGCAGGTGCGTGAGCAGCCGCACCGGGCCAGTGGGGCGGATGCCGGTCGAGCGCTCGACCGTATCGCGGATCGCAGTACCGAGCGGCACCGCGGCGTCACCGTGGTAATCGGCGCGGCGGAACCAGCCCAGCGCCGGGCGTCGCGCCGAGTACAGCCAGAAGCGGTCGAACAGCTGCGGCAGCTCGTCGAGGTCCAGCAGGCACATATGCACCCGGTATCGGAACGCATGCTGGCGTGTCGCATGACGCCGGTGGCGCACCTGCCCGACGTACAGGCAGCTCTTCACGCGCCGCCGGCTCCGCGTGCGCCCGCCCGTTCCGGCACGCGGGTCATCACCGGCGAGTCGACGCCGGCGCGCCGGTTCAGCGCCTCTACGGCCCGCAACGCGCTCACCACCCCGTCCTCATGAAATCCACTGCCCCAGTAGGCCCCGCAGAAATAGCTGCGGTTCGCGCCATTGATCTCGGCGAGGCGGTCCTGGGCGGCTACGGCCGCGGGCGTGTACACCGGATGGTGGTACACGTAATGGCCGAGCACGCGCGCGGGCTCGATGTCCTCCGTGCGGTTCAGCGTGACCATGAACACCTCGGGCGCGGTCAGGCGCTGCAGCACGTTCATGTTGTAGGTCAATGCGACGTGCTCCTGCGGCCGCGCGAGCTGATGGTAGTTCCAGGCGGCGCGCGCCCGCGGCGCGCGCGGCAGCATGCGGGTATCGGTATGCAGCACCACGTCGTTGCGCTGATAGGGAAAGGCGCCGAGCAGCTCGGTCTCGGTGTGGCTCGGCTGCTCCAGCATCGCCAGCGCCTGGTCGCTGTGACAGGCAAATACCACGAAGTCATGGCTCGCGACATCGCCCTGGCGGGTGCGGACCAGTACGCGGTCCGCCTCGCGGCGCACACCGCTCACCGGCGTGCGAAGGCGCACATGCGAGCGGAATGGCTGCACCATGCGGCGCACGTACTCGCGCGAACCACCCCGGATCGCCTGCCAGACCGGACGATCGTTCACGCTCAGGAATCCGTGACGCTCGAAGAATTCCACGAAGAAGCGGGCCGGGAATCCCAGCAGCGCGGCCTCGCTCACCGACCAGATCGAGCGACCCATCGGAATCAAATAGCGCTCGATGAAGGGCCGGGAGTAGCCGTGGGCCTGCAGGTACTGCGCGAGCGTGACGGGCGCTCCCGCCTGGCGCAGCAGTGCCCTGGCCTCGCGATTGAAGCGCAGGATGTCGTAGATCATGCGCAGGAAGGAGGGGCGCAGCGCATTGCGCCGCTGTGCAAACAGCTGGTTGATCGAAGTGCCGTTATATTCCAGGCCGGTGCGTTCGCAGCGCAGCGAGAAGCTCATGTCCGAGCGCTGCCAGGGTACTTCCAGCTCCTGCAGCAGCGCGATGAAGTTCGGGTACGTCCAGTCGTTGAACACGATGAATCCGGTGTCGACGGCCCAGTGGCGCCCGTGCAGCTCGACGTCGATGGTGGCGGTGTGACCGCCGAGATAGTCGGCCGCCTCGTATAGCGTCACGTGGTGCCGAGCGTGCAGGCGGTAGGCTGCGGTCAGCCCGGCGATCCCGGACCCGATGATGGCAATGTTGGCGCGGCGATCCATGCGGCGGCTCAATTCGTGTGGTGGCTCACCCCGTGTAGTACGCGCAGGCGGCCGGTCCGGATGCGCAAAGATACTGTAAAGTCCTGCATCCGGGGAGTTTCCCGCGGCGTATCGGGTAGTGACACCCCGAACCCTCGCCCCGACCACCACGAGCCCTAAGATCATGCGCTACAAGACGCTGCTGCAATTGACGTTCGGTGCCGTGCTGGCCGGCATGGTCCTGGTCACGAGCTGGGCCAGCAGCGTGCAGCCGATCTGGCAGTGGAGCGGGCTCACTGCCGCTCCAAACCACGCGTGGACGATCGCCACGCTGTGCGACGCCTACTGCGGGTTCCTGACGTTCTACGTCTGGGTGCTCTATAAGGAGCAACGCTGGATGCGCCGCCTCGGCTGGTTCGTCGCAATCATGCTCCTCGGCAACATGGCGATGGCAGCCTACGTACTGAAAGAAATCTGGGCGCTGGGCAGCAGTGACAATGCCGCCGTGCTGCTGTCGCGCCGCAACCCCTAAAGAGGCCTGGCATGAAGCTGTCCCTGTCCCTGGTCGAGAAGGGCCTGGTGCCTGACGCCGTGCTACGCCGCGGCATACGTCGACTGCTGGCGCAGCGCCTGCGGGAGGAAGATCGGGGCGGTCCCGAGCAGGACCAGGCGCGCCTGATGAGTCTGGTGGAACAGCTGCGCGCCAGCCCGGTGGCCATCGAGACTTCGGCCGCCAATGAGCAGCACTACGAAGTCCCGGCGGCGTTCTACCAGCTGGTGCTCGGCCCGCATCTGAAATACTCGAGCGGCTATTTCCTTGCGGGCACCGAGGCGCTGGAACAGGCGGAAGAGCAGATGCTGCGGCTCACGGTCGAGCGCGCGCGGTTGCGGGATGGCGAGCGCATCCTGGAACTCGGGTGCGGCTGGGGCTCGCTGAGCCTCTACATGGCGAAACTTCTGCCCCGCAGCCGGATCACCGCGGTGTCCAATTCACGCTCACAGCGCGAATTCATCCTCCAGACCGCCGCGGCACGGGGACTCGGCAATCTGGACGTGCTGACCTGCGACGTCAATGAGCTGCAGTTCGCGGACGGTACGCTGTTCGATCGCGTGGTGTCGGTCGAGATGTTCGAGCACATGCGCAACTACCAGGTACTACTCCGGCGCATCGCGCATTGGCTGCAACCCGGCGGCAGCCTGTTCGTGCACATCTTCACGCATCGCTGCTACGCCTATCCTTTCGAGGTGCGCGACGACAGCGATTGGATGGCGCGCTACTTCTTCACCGGCGGCATCATGCCGAGCGACGACCTGCTGCTGTACTTCCAGGACGACCTGCGGCTGCGCCAGCACTGGCAGGTCAGTGGCGAGCACTACCAGAAGACCGCCGAGGCCTGGCTCGCGAACATGGACGCGCACCGGGCGCAGATCATGCCGGTGTTCCACGAGTGCTATGGACCGCAGCAGGCTGCGAAGTGGTGGAACTACTGGCGCGTGTTCTTCATGGCCTGCGCGGAGCTCTGGGGGTACCGCCAGGGGCGCGAATGGCTGGTGTCCCATTACCTGTTCGAAAAGCCCGCCGCGCCACGCTCCGTCAACGATTGAGGGACCGGCCGCGCGACAAGCAGGATCAGTAGCGGAAGATTGCGGTTGCGCCAAAGGTGCGCGGCCGCAGTCCCGCCGCCACGAAGATCGGCGAGGAAACCTGATTGCCGAAATTGAGATCGCTGGCGTTCTGATCCAGTCCGGTCGAGTAGTGGCTGAGTTCGGTCACCGGCGTGGCGTCCAGCAGATTGTTGATGAACACCGAAAGGTCCCAGCCGCCGAAACTGCGGCCGCCGCGCAGATCGAGCTGGTTGGTCGACGGGTTGGGTCGCAGGTTCGGATCGTAGATGGCCGAATTCGGGTTCTGGTACAGGAATGGTCCACGATTGGAGCTGCGGAAGTCGTCGATCGCACGCACGTAATAGCCTGCGCCCTCGCCAAGTCGGAACTGGTACTCCAGGCTGGTATAGATCGTCCAGGGAGACTGGCCGAGAGTCTGTCCCGCCGCGACCACCTGCGTGCCGAAGCGCGCATCGCTCGGCGTCTGGTCCAGGATCACCGTGTCCTTGAACTTGGCATCGGTGTAGCCGATGCTCAGCGTACCGGTGAGCTGCGGGGTGATCCTGCCGTCGAGTTCCAGATCGAAGCCCTCGCTGCGCGCATTGCCGAGGTTGAACACGATCCCGTAGCCGCAATCGGGGAAGAAGTAGTACCACTGGATCGCGCGCCAGTCGATGTAATAGACGCTGGCATCCACCGACAAGCGGCCATTGGCGAAACGCCGCTTGTTACCGAGCTCATAACTCCAGGTGGTATCCGGACCATAGGACAGGGGTACGTCCGCGAGCCCGATGGCAGCCTCGTCGTTGCCGCAGGACGGCGGCACGTGACTGTTGCCCCCGCCCGGGCGGTAGCCCTTGGCAATCGATCCGTAATACAGCGTGTCCTCGTCCTGCTGGAATGACAGCCCGAGCTTCGGCGTGACCGGATTGCCGGAGGCATTGCCGCCGCTCGAGGACAGGCCGTCATTGACCGGGCCGTCCTCGACGGAGACAAAATCGGCGACCGTGTGTTCGACCCGCAGTCCCGCATTCAGGATCAGTCGCTTCGTGATCGACCAGTCCACCGAGCCGAACGCCGAGACCTGCAGATCGCGCGAATGCTCGAGCCCGGTGTATTCGTACAGGCCACGGAGCAGGCCGCTGCAGTCCGCGGTGCAGTTCTCGTCGTAATAGTAGCCCGCGAATCCTCCGGGCTGCTGCTGGTTCCACAGGTTGAGCAGCTGCGCATTGGGCGCGAGCTGCGAATCCGAGAGGCGGCTGTTCTGGAAGAACAGGCCGGCCACCCAGCGCAGTCGGGCGTTCGGGTCGCCGTTCTGCAGCCGCAGTTCCTGGGTGAAGACATTCTGCACCGTTGCCCCGACGAACGCGTCGGTGATCACCGCGCCGCCCGGCAGGGTCGGAAAGAAATTATTCTCGCCATTGGCACCCACCGCGCCCAGCGCCCCGGCGATGTCGTAGTTCGTGACGTCCGACACATTGGATTCGGAGCGATAGAAGTACGAGCTGATCGAGGTCAGCTGCACGACGCCCAGATCCGCTTCGATCTTCAGGCTGGGCACGGTGAAATGCTCCGTGCTCGGCTGTCGCAGCTGGTATCCGCTCACGAATCGCCCGGAGGACGGATCGGAGAGTTGCTGCCAGTAGTCCGGCGTATCGTTCTGGTGCGAGCCCTGGTAGAGCAGCGAGGGCGTCAGCTTCAGGCCCTGAAAGGGTTGCCAGAGCAGTGCAATGCGGGCCCCACCTCCATCGCTCCAGTTGGCGTTGCTGACGTGCTCCCCGGTCTGCGATGCGATGCGGTCGACCCAGCCGCCGTCGTGTCTGCCGAATCCGCTGACGCGCACGCCAAGCACGCCGTCGATCAGCGGACCGCCGAATGCGCCGCCGAGCTCGTAGCTCAGTCCGCCACCCTGGGTCCCGGCGAGCTCCGCCTTCGCATAGGCGCTGTCCTTCGACAAGCTGGGCGCCGGCGTGATGAAGCGCACCACCCCGCCCTCGGCGCCGGCCCCGAACAGCGTTCCTTGCGGTCCGCGCAGCACCTCGACCCGCTCCAGGTCGAAGACTTCAGGGAACACGGTGCCGGCGAGGTTCACCGGATTGCTGCGCGCCTGGATCGGCGTGTCGTCGATGTACACGCCGGTCGTGCCGGCGCCGGTGTTCGAATCGATGCCGCGGATCGAAACGCGGTCGCCGACGCCATTGCTGCCCTGATCGCCCAGGCTCAGGCCGGGGGTCTGCGCGACGATGTCGCTGATGGTCTTGATGTCGCGCTGGTCCATGGCCTCCTGCGTATAGGCGCTGATGCTGATCGGGACCTTGCTCAGGGACTCCGTGCGCTTGGTCGCGGTGACCACCACTTCCTCGAGGCTGGACGTGACGGCTGCGGCGGCATCGGCATCGACCGGCGTGCCGGCGGACTCCTCGGCAATGGCAGTGTTGACGCTCAGAGCGGCGAGTACCAATGCAAGGTGCGCGGATGCGAGGGTTGTGCGTTGCTGCATGAGTGGGCTCTCCCGTCTGTCCGTGCCGCGGCGTCAGCCGAGCGGGCGCACGTCGTGGAATTTCTGGTAGTCGAAGCGGTCGATTCCGTCCTCGCCGGTGGACAGAATATCGATGAAATCATGATTCCAGCGCAGGGCGGTGGCCGGATACTGGTGCCGCGCCATCAGTGTCTGGCCTGTCGTTTCGTCCGTGCCGCTGACGGTCAGCAGCAGCGTGGCACGCGCCGCACTCAGGGTCTGCTCGGTCTGCCCGTAGAGGGGGCTGGCCGCGTCGATCACATGCATCAGATTCCAGCCGAAGATGAAGATCGGATGCGCCTGGCGACGCAAGACCAGGTCGTGGATGCGGCGGATCTGGTAGCCCTCGGGCGTGCGCTCCTCGCGGATCAGGCGCAGCTGTGCCTGCGCTTCCATGACCACGTTCTGTCGCGCATTCGCGGCGCGCAGCATCAGGGTTGGAACACCGTCGAGCGGGCGGACTACCGCATGGCGGGCGAACAGGAAGCGCGCCGTCGGTCGCGAGAAGCGCGCGAAGATCATGCCGGTGGTCAGCGCCAGGGCCATCAGGCCGGTGAGGATCTCGCAGGAGGCCACGACGTGTCCGTAAACGGTGCACGGGTGCATGTCTCCGTAGCCGACGGTCGCGAGCGTCTCGACGCTGAAGAAGAACAGGCCCCAGTAGCCGGCGGGGTTCACGTTGGTCACGTCGCCAGGCTGCAGCGCGTACAACGCTGCATACAGCAGGTTGAACAGCAGGAACAGCCCGGCCACGGCCGCCGCGAGCCTGGCGCCGCCGACCGTCATGCAGAAATGGTAGAGGTCCTGCCAGATCCGGCGCGGCAGGCCCTGCGTGATGATCGGACGGCCGGAGATAGTGAGGCGCCGGCCTGCGCGCGCGTCGGAGGTCACGCCGCCAGTGTAGCGTGGCAGACTGGCAGCGGGAGGCCCAGGGGCGGCACGGATACTCATCCGGACCGATTTGTCATACGCTTGAGCCCATTGCCGGGCCGGAGAACCAGAATGAGCAGTGCCAGGAAGACGGCGGGGATCAGCGCGGCGCGCGCTGCAGTGACGCGCAGTGAGCAGCAGTTCAAGGTGCTGCGCGGCCGGCTGCGCACCAGCAAGGAGCGCGTCCGCACGCTGAAGGGCGAGTTGAAGGCCGCGAAAAAGGCCTCCAAGCAGGCGCGCCGCGAGGCCCGCGAGGCGGACGGGCGGCGCAAGAGCGCGCGGCTCGCGCTCCAGCGGGCGCAGGCGGCGGCCAGCGCACGGCGGCGCAAGCCCGTTCCTGCGGCCAGCGCGACCCCGGCTGCCCCGAAGCGCGCCCCGCGCGCGGTTACGGCGTCGCGCCGCCGGCGTGCCGCCCACGCCCCCGGCCCGGCTGCGACGGCCCGACGCCCGGCTGCCACGAAGCGCAGGCGCGCCGCACCGCCCGTGACGCCCGCGGTGGCCCCGGCCGCCGAGACTGCCGTGCCCAGCGCTGATACCGCAAATCAGCCGCCAACGGCCCCGAAGGGCTGAACAGCGGCCGCGGTGTCAGTGCAGCACCGCGTGCAGGGCGGCGGCGAACACGGCCGGATCGGTCAGCGCGACGAAGGCAAGCCCCGCCAGCGCGCCATTGAAATGGGCATCGTGGTTGATGCGTCCGCGGGCCTGGCGCGATGCGTAAAAACTGAAACCGAGGTAGCCCAGAGCGAACCACGGTGCCGGTATGGGCAGCGGCCACGGCAGCACCAGAATCGACTGATGCGGGAAGTAAACGATCGCGGCGAACAGCACGGCCAGTATCGCCCCTGAGGCGCCGAGAGTGGCGTAGTCGGGGTCCCGCCGATGACGCACCCAGGTACCCGCCCCGCTTGCCAGCAGTCCCAGCGCATACAGGGCCGCGAAACGCGGGCCGCCGATCGCCCGCTCGAGCCGGAAGGCGAAGCACCAGTAGGTCAGAGCGTTGAACAGCAGATGCAGCAGATCGGCGTGTACGAAGCCGGAGCCGATCAGCGTCCAGTACTCGCGTCGCGGCAGGAACCAGTAGGGTCTGAACAGGTTCCAGCGGATCAGCTGCGGTGCCCGCGTCAGCCCCGCCAGACTCAGCGTGACCGTCAGCAGCAGGATCGCTGCGGCGACCATGCGTTCAGCCGGCACTCTCGGCGCTGTAGCGGGCGAGCAGCCCGGTGCGCACGGCGTAGCGGTGCACCGCCCGGAACGCCCAGGCAGCGAGTGCGACATCCAGCATGGCCAGCGCGACGCTCACGAACAGCTCGCTCCATGAGTAGCCGTGTCCTGCGACCAGCGAGCGCATGTTCTCGAACACGTATGAGGGGGGCAGCAGGTGCCCGATCGCCCGCATCCAGGGTGGCAGCGTGCGCAGCGGATAGAACACCCCGACGAATGGGGAGAGCAGTGCCGGAATCGGCCAGGCCAGCCATTCCGACGCCGGACCGAGCCGCATTACCATCGCCGCGGCGAGTACGCCGAGGGCGATTCCGAACAGGAACAGCACCAGCAGGCAAGGCACCAGCATGGCGCCGAGCGCCAGGAAGTGCAGGCCGAATACCGCCGTGGCAAGCACCAGCATCACGATCAGGCCGATCAGGCTGGTCGTGATCCCGGTGGATACCAGGCCCATCAGGTATTCGGAAATCAGCAGCGGTGTGGCGAAGATATTGATGAAGTTGCGTGACCAGACATCCTCGAGGAACGCCATGCTCACGCCCTGCATCACGCGCGTGAAGAAATCCCAGAACAGCACCGCTCCGAGCAGGCTGCCTATGAAATTCACCTTGCCGCCGGACACGCTGTCCAGGTAGCGCGACATGAAGCCCCAGACGACGATGTCGATCGCGACCCAGGCCACCATGGGCAGGATGCGCGTCGGGCTGCTGCGCATCAGGTACAGCTGGCGCAACGCAATGCCCGCGATCGGACGCAGCTTCACGCGTGCACCGTGCCAGGCGCGCTCGTCGGCCCATCGCTGGTCGTGCTGCCGGCCAGGGGCTCGCGCGCCAGCCGGATGAACAGCTCCTCGAGCGTGGCCGCACCGTGTTCTGCGGGCAGGCTCTTCGGATTGCCCTCGAGCAGGATCCTGCCGTGCGAGACGAACAGCACGCGATGGCAGGTCTCCTCGACCTCGTACATGTTGTGCGAGGTCCAGAGGATCCCGCAGCCGCGCTCGCGGGCCATCGCGCGGATCCGGCCGCGGATCAGGTCGGCCGCCGACGGATCCAGCGACGCGGTCGGCTCGTCCAGCAGCAGCAGATGCGGCTGGTTCAGGACCGCCTTGGCGAGTGCCAGACGCGTCTGCTCGCCCGAGGAGAGCAGACCGGTGCGGGTACCGGCCAGACGCTCCAGATCGTACTCGGCGAGCAGGGCTGCAATCCGGGCCGAGAGGCGCGGTACGTCATAGATCAGCCCGAAGAAGCGCAGGTTCTGGAACACCGTGAGGTTCCCGGGCAGAGGCGCGTAGACGGCAGCAAAATTGGTGTGCGCGAGCGCTTGAGAGCGGTGCCGGGCGAGGTCAATCCCCTCGATCGCCACTGCGCCCGAGCTCGGCTCCAATACGCCCAGGATCATGTTGATCGTCGTGGTCTTGCCCGCGCCATTCGGTCCGAGCAAGCCCACGATCTCGCCCGCGTGAACATTGAAGGAGACGCCGTCGACCGCGACCACGCCGCCGTAGCGCTTGCACAGGTTCGTGACGCGCAGCGGCATCGCGGACGGCGCGCCGGCGCCGGGCGGGGAGGGAGGCATGGGCGGTGGCTTCGCAGCTCAACTGCAAGCGACGATCACCGAGGTTCCCGGCCCGGCTGCGCGTCTTCCAGTGGGAAGCTGTGGGTGCCAGCGGGCGCCGCCGGGGCGACATTCGCTGGCGCGGGCACGGTCGGTGGTGCTGCAGCCGGGGCGGTCGGCGGTGCCGCGCCGGCGGTCGGCTCAGGCGGAGCGGTGCCGGGCGGATAGGCGCTCTGCGCGATCGCGGCCAGGAAGCGGCGCGCGGACTCCGACGTGGTGGTGACCTTGCCGGTAGTGATGGTCTCGGTGGTAACGCCGGGGTCAGAATAGTAAACGCGATTGGCGGAGCGGTCGAAGGCGAGCACGGTACCGTCGAGGGCGACACCCGCGAACAGGCCGCGCGAGCGCGAGTACGAATAGATTTCCGCATTCACGCCAGCCGCCGCCTCACCCTGTCGACCTAAGGGTCCGGCCGCCACCGAAGCGTCGGCGCCGAGCGTGAACTTGCCGCGGGCAAAGTTCTCGATGCTGCGCTGGGTCACGAACACGAGCACGACGTCGGTCGAGGTCGCACCCACCTGCCAGCCGAAGCTGCCGCCGGCGAGCGTGATGAAGATCGGATTGCTGAAGCGGCCGCCGGCGTCGCGCACCGTGAGTACGCCGCTACCGTAGCGGCCACCGAACATCAGCGCGCCCTTGATCACTTCAGGTATGACCGCGATGCCGTAGGCGCGCTGCATGAGCCAGTCGGGCACGTTCTGGTCCGGCGCCGCGCGCAGCTCCTCGAGCACTTCGCGCGCCGTGATCAGTCGGGCGTCCTCGCGCGTCTGCTCGCGCGTCTGTGCGGAGGCGCACGGAACCAGGGTCGCCGGTGCAATCAGCAGGCACGCCAGTGCGCACAGCAGCGCACGGCTCAAGGGCAGTCGGGTCATCGTTCACCTCCAAAGCCGGTTCGACTTCAGCAGGCGAATGATCGTTCAGTACCAGAGGGAAATAAAGGCCTGCGTGATGTTGGCGTCGTAGCCGTAGAGCGGCACGCCCAGCGGGGAGCCGCCGGTGCGGCCGTAATTGCGGAAATCGTCGTAGCTGATGTTCATGCGATCGTAGCTGAAGTTGATGGTTCCCTTCTCGATCCAGTGCGGCCACGCCGGATGGAACTGCCAGGTCGCCTGCGCGCCGATCGTGAGGTCGTGGTACTGCGCCAGCTCCTTGTCGCGCGCCATGAAATTCTGCGAGTCCTGGTACGGGAACAGGTCACTGTAGAAGTTCGCCGCGCGCTGCCGGTAGTAGCGGGCGCTGATATCGAAGGTCCAGTTCGTGAACAGCGGCTGCGTGTACCCGATCCCAAAGGTGTGCGCGAGGATGCCCCAGGTGTCCTTGTAGAAGCGGTAGTTCCCGTCGAGTGCGGCATGCCAGGGCAGGTAGTACTTGAGCTGCACCGAAGCCGCGTTGCCGGTGCGGGTATCGGGGTACACCTCGGCCTCGGCCTGCACCGATCCGTCCGCCGCGCGGTAACGCGCGGAGCGGTACGGGCTCTGCAGGTAGCCGTCGTTCTGACTGGTCTCGAAGTTCAGGCTGAGCAGCCAGTTGCGCGTGAGGATCTGCGACAGGCTGACCTGCCAGTTGCGGCGGTCGGCATCGCCCTTGAAATCGAAGGTATTCACGGTGGAGGAATGGATGTGCTCGAACACCTTGTCCCAGCCGCGCGTGCCGCCGAAGGAGATCGTGGTCAGGTCGCCGAACATGCTCTCGCTGACCGAGAAGAATGCGGTCTTGGCGTGGTAGTCCGGCTCGTCGCTCGCGATGTAACCGGCACTGTAGGTCGTCTTGCCGTTCAGGTAGTCCGCGCTCAGGCTCTTCTGCGTGCGCTTCTCCTTATAAGGGCTCGCGGTCGAGAGCACGTCGACCGAGGCACTCGAGATCATGTCGACGTAGTAATTCGCCGACAGCGATACCGAATCCCCGATCTTCTTGCGCACCAGCACCGAGGGTCCCTGGACCTCGACGCCACCGCCCTGCCAGCGATGCCAGAGCACGTCGGCCCGGTCGTCTGGCAGCACATCGGCGCGCGTCACCGCGGTCAGCGCGAACGCAGTCGCCGCCAGCCAGCGCGCCCCGATGCCGCCTCGTATGCCCATCTAGTTGCAGCCGCACCCGCCGCCGACGCCGCCCGTGGCGCCGCGGGCACCCTCGCGCACTTCGAAGGCATGATCCAGATAGGTGCTCGATACCGGGTTCGGCGTGAAGGACATGATCGGATCGGCCAGATGTTCGCGCTCGTAGGGCTTCACCCACGGCTGGATCGGGCCGCAGCCGACGAGCAGCATCATTCCTGCGCTCAAGGCCAGCAGGGTTGCGAGGCGTCGTCGTCCCGCGGTCCGGTATGCAGGCGCGCTCATGCCTATTCCCGCATCAGCGTGCGGATCTGGTCGAGGTACTCGCCTTCCTCGCCAGGCTTGTAGCCGTGGTGCACGTAGCGCACGTTGCCCTTGCGGTCGAGGATCACGGTGCTAGGCATGCCGGTGACCTCATACAGCGTGCTGACCTTGCTGGCCGTGTCGAACAGGATCGGAAAGCTCACCGGCGTGGATTTCAGGAACCCCAGCGCGTCCCCCGACTTGGGCTCGACGTTGACGCCCAGCAGCGTGAAGCCCGCCGGCTTGTACTTGCGATACAGCTGCTCGAGCACCGGCATTTCCTGGCGGCAGGGGCCGCACCAGCTCGCCCAGAAATTGATCAGTACCACCTGCCCCTTCAGATCGCTCAAGGCAAGCGGTCCGCTGCCGGAACTCGGCAGCTGGAATCCGGGTGCGGGGGCGCCGGGGGCGATGCCCGGCGCCGCGAGGGCAGCCGGTACCAGCAGTGCGGCGCCCGCGCTTGCGATCAGCGCCAGGGTCAGGGTGCGGACAGGATGACGGGTCATGGCTTGAGTGTCTCCATTAGAAAAATACGGCCGCGCCGATCGTTGCCTGCAGGTTGTTCTTGAGCTCGTTCACGCCGGTCACATCCGACCGGAACACCAGGTCCTGGACGTCGATGTGGATCGACAGCCAGTCCGTCGGCAATACCCGGAACCCGGAGCCGAAATTCACGGTGAAATTCTGGTCACCTGCGAATTTCACGGCACCGATTCCGGCGATCAGGTACAGCGAACTGGACATGGCGAGATGGCGGCCGATGAACACCTCGCCCGGGAGGAAGTTGTAGCCGAGTGACAGGTTGTAATACGTGAACCGCCTCTCAGCATCGGAAAGCAGCCGGTAACCGCCCAGGATCTCGGCGCTGGTCTTGCCAGCCTTGGCGTATCCATAGGCCGCCTGGAAGAAGAAATCCTCGGTGACGTGGTAGTCGGCGCGCAGCACCTTGACTGGCTGGGCGCCAAAGTCCTGGATCGACAGCTCGCCGAAGTAGGCGCCCAGCTCGACATTGCTCGCACGGATCCGGGGCACGTGGAGGGTGCGGCGCTGCACCGTGGGCTCGATCACGCTCGGCGGCGCGGCCGACGCGTCAGCCTCCGGCGAGGACTGGACCGGCGCGGCGGCGGTATTGCGGTGCCGGTGGAACAGCGCACATCCGCTGCAGCCCAGCATTACGGCAACGCTCAGTAGAAGAATGCCAGACCGACTTTCCATTCCTTCTTGACCTCGTTGCTGTTGTTGTTGGTGAATACCTCATAGCTGAGGTACTCGCCGCGCAGGAACAGCCGGCGGGTCAGGTAGCAGCGTGCCCCGATCCCGATGTAGCCATTCTGCGCGCTCGAATCGGTCGGCGCCGCCAGCGTCGCCTTGGGTTCGACGCGTTCGTAGCCTCCGCCCAGCGAAACGAACGGCGAGACGCGCCATTGCGGCATGAACACGTGAGTGAGGCCCACGTCGAATACGTAGCCGTTCGACAGATTGCCGAGGAACTGACCGGCATGCAGGTCCACCTTGAGGTGCTCGGTCAGCGACAGCGCCTGGTAGAACGTGACCATGCTGGCGCCGGCATAGTTGCCAGCCATGATCCCGGTTTCCCAGCGATGGTCCGCGAAGCCGGCCCGGTCCCCGAGGTTGAAGCTGAACGGCGTGCCGTCAGCCTGCTGCGCGAGCAGCAGTTCGCTGCCGCGTGCCCAACCCTCGACACCGCGCTCCGTGCGAACCTTGAACCATTCGGTGCGGCGCATCAGCACCTCGACCGACTCTCCGCGTCCGACCACCTGAGTGACGGGATAACCGCGGCCGGGACCGGTATGCAGCTCGAGATAGGGTTGCATCACGTAGAGCTGCAGATACTCACGCGCAGCTGCGGGTGCCGCCACCGGCAGCGACAGCACAAATGCGGCGAGCAGTGGAACGACCTTAGTTGGCCAGCGGCGCGTCGAATGGGTTGTTGTAATACTGCGCTCCAATATCCACCCACTCGGACAGCAACCGCAACTCGGCCGGAGTCATGAACGGGCCGGCGGCCGGGGAGTGATTCACCGCCCCCATGATGCTGCAGCCGTTCTGCTGACCGGTGACAGTCCGGAAGAAGCACGAACCAACGGCATTGCCGGGATTGATCGACCCCGGCACCTGGCTCGTCGTCGTCACCAGCGTACCAGCCGGACTGGCCGAGAACATCGACGCAGTATGAGTATCCACGAGGTCGGTGTAGCCGATCAACTGGGTGCCAGCGGCCGCCGTGGGATCGGTGAGGTCGAGGTTGCCCGCGGGAGGCTGCGGTACCTGAACGATCACCGTGGTCGTGACCGTCTGGCCGTTCACGACCTGCGTGACCTGCACCGGGGTGGGTATCGGCGGCAGCTTCGAGGTGTGGCAGTTGGTACAGGTGTTGACCCCGTTGTTGCCACGCGAGACCTGCCACAGTGGGCTGATCTGCTTCGGATAGTCGATGATGCTGCGGCAGGGTGCGGCCCAGACGCCCGCGCAGGCGATGGGAATGGGCATCAGGGTCGTCAGGTCGCCGTAGGTATAGCTGATCGGACCGTTGCCGTTCGCGGCCATGCCATCGCCCCAGAGGTCCTGGAACACCACATTCGCACTCAGGTTTGAGGCATTGTGCGGCGAGGCGTTGCAATTGGTACCCGCCGCCTCCTGCGCCATGGTGTCGCCGGCGCAGATGATCATGTTCGCATCGGCGCCGTTGCCGGATGCGACGTTGAAGCTGCTGCCCTGTCCCTGATTCAGCGCCGTGAACAGGTTCGCGCGGCCGTGCGAGCGGCCGCTCACGCCATTCTGGCCGGGCGTGGGTACATGGCAGCCATTGCAGCTCCGGACCTCGCCCGGGCGCAACGTCAGCCACGCGGTATGGCGCGGGAATGCCGGGATTTCCTGCGCATTGCTGTCCACTACCGAGATCTGGAACGCGATGTTTGCCGGTACCTTGGCGCGCACCGAGCCATCCGGCTCGATCGGCACGTAGCCGAGCAGCTGCCGCATGAAACCCACCGAGCCGCCGAGCGCGACATTGCGGTCGAATTTCGGGAAGCCATCGTTGAGCTTCGGGTCGCCGAACGGCACGACCTGCTCGATGCGCAGGAAGCGCGCCGGGCGGTTCGCGGCGCTGGCCGTCGCTACCTGGGCGAGCGTCGTGATCGCCGGATTGAGGAGATTCGTGTTCATCGCCTGACCGTCGAAGTCGTAGACGCTGCGGATATCGAGTATGCCCATCGCCGGGTCGAAGCCCATCGGCACGCTGGTATCGGTCGGGCAGCTGTAGGGATTGGTGGTGGTGCAGGCGATCGTGCGTGGCTGCAGCGATACCACGTCGCTGATCATGACGCCCTCGACCGGCACCGCCACGGGCTTGAGCGTGTTGGCGCTCGGGGTCAGCAGCCACAGACTGTAGAGCGGGGGCGCGAGCGTGAGGGTCGGTGTCGCTGCGTTCGCCAGCGCGAGGTTGCTGTCGGTGCAGGGGACAATCGTGCCGGCGACCGGGTCCTGCAGCCGACACTGGTTCCAGCTCACGAGGATGCGTCCGGTGCCATCCCAGAGCGGGAAGGCCGAGTTGTAGCGGCCACCGGGGGAGGGGACCGGCAGGCCGGCCAGGGTCTGCGTGAGCACGGTGTTCTGCGTGGCGGGGCTCATTGCGCTGGTCGCAGTGGGCACGAAGGCCATGCCGGGCGTGTCCGGCACACTCTGGTTGTTCTCGACATAGCCGCTGATGTCGATGATCTCCAGGTTGCCGCCGAAGTCCCCGCCCTTGAACGGCCGCACCAGGGCGAGGACGTGCTTGCCGTCCTGCATCGGTGTCGTGCGCAGGAATTCCACGTTGCAGCCGAGCGTGCCGGTGCCGACCGGCGCCTGGCAGGTGGTCGGATCGGCGGGCAGCGTGCTCTGGGTGAGATGACTCTGTGCGCCGAACAGCAGCTGCACGTCGCTGCCGTCCGGGTTGGCGCTGTACAGGTGCATCGCGCTCTTGCCGGTACGGTTCGCGGTGTTGTCCCAGCGCGTGAAGGCGATCCGTCCGCTCGGCAGCAGTGCCGCGTCGATGTCGTGGCTCGGATTGAACGAGATCTGGTGGATTCCGTTGCCGTCCGGGTTCATCACGTGCAGCACGAAGTCCGACTCGTTCTCCGACTCGGTCTGGGCCTCGAAGGGCTGAACGTTCGCGCCAGTGCCGCTCTCGTCGGTGAGCGCCTGCTTGGACTGGGTCTGGCGCGTGGAGGAGAACACGATGCGTCCGTCGGCGAGGAAATGCGGGCTGACGTCGTTGCCGTTCGGGAACGTGTCATCGACGGTGCCGGTGAGCTGCTTGAGCGTGCCGGTCGGGACGTTGTAGGACCAGATGTGCCAGGTAGGCGCCTTGCGCCCGTCCTTGAGGTTGGCCGCCGTCACGTCGCGCAGCGCGAAGACCAGCTGCGTGCCGTCTGGCGACGCGTCCAGATCCTTCGCGTCCCAGAACAGGGTTCCCGGCACTCCGCCCTTGGTCACGCTGGCTGTCAGGTTGGTCTCAGTGCCCTCGGGCGACGCGGTACTGCGCAGGTAGATGTCCGCGCTGCTCAGTTCGGTGGGGACCTTGGAGTTGACGCTCAAGACCGGGCGCACGCTCGAGACATCGTCGAGCGCTTGCAGAACTGCGAGGTCCGTCGCAACTACAGGCAGATTCTTCTTTACGTAAGCGATCGCGAAGTCGAGGCCCTGTCCATTCGCCGCAGCCTGTGCGGACTGGTTGTCGGCGATATCGACGTTACCGCCGCTGCTGCATGCGGCAAGCAGTGCGACAGCCAGCGCTATACCGGTATTGCGTAGCGGTAATGTCATTCCTCTGGTGCTCCCGATCAGGCTTGCTCACGAGTTCAGTCTTTGGCGATGTTCCGCGACGTGATGCTAGTCGCAGATCCAGAACGAAAGCATAGCGTTGCTACGTAATGCGACCAGCTGTCTGTGGTTTGAGACATTACGGCCGCGTTGTGCGCGTGCGTATAGTCCGCACCACTGCGCAGGGTCGGTACGCGCTAAGGGAGCGACGAGATGAGAACAGCACACCGGAGCGGACAACTGGCGCGGCGCACTGCGTCCCTGGCGCTCACCGCACTGCTCGGTCTGCAGCCCCTCGTGCCCGCGATCGCGGGTTCGAACGAGCAGGCGCTGCGCATGTACGAACGCCTGGCTGGCGTGCCACCGACCCCTGCGGTGCTCGCGCAGATGGCGACGCTGATCAGCCAGGGCAACGCCACCGGCGCCGCCCAGCTCGCGATGACCAACAGCGGTTTCTACAACGTCACGCTGCGCAACTTCATTGCCCCGGCGACCAATCGCGCACAGTCGGCGTTCGTGCCGCTGAACGACTACACCGCGACCGTGATTGGAATGATTCGCGATAACGTGCCGTTCAACCAGGTCCTGTCCGGCGACATCCTGTACACCGGCAACACACCGGGCGCACCGGCCTACGCGCCGAGCAACAACAATCATTACCAGTACCTCGACGACAACGGCGTGGACCTCTCGACTGCGCTGGTCCGCACCACGCAGTCCTCACTGACCGGCATTCCTGCTACCGCGACCGCCGGTGTGATCACGACCGAAGCGGCGGCTCAGGCTTTCTTCATCGCCGGTACGAATCGCGCGATGTTTCGATTCACGATGATCAACTACCTGTGCAACGACCTGCCGCAGGTCATGGACACGACCCGGGCGCCTGACCGGATCCGGCAGGACGTGAGCCGCTCTCCAGGCGGCGACAGCCGCGTGTTCCTGAACAACTGCATTGGCTGTCACTCCGGCATGGATCCGATGGCACAGGCGTTCTCATACTACAACTATGACCCGACACAGATGCAGCTGGTGTACACGCCCGGCGTGACGCAGCCGAAGTACCACATCAACACCGGCAACTTCCCGGCCGGGTTCGTGACCCAGGATGACAGCTGGGACAACCGCTGGCGAACGGGCGCGAACGCCGCGCTGGGCTGGGACCAGACGCTGACCGGCAGCGGCCAGGGAGCGAAGTCCTTAGGGATGGAACTGGCATCGAGCCAGGCGTTCGCGACCTGCCAGGTCCAGAAAGTGTTCCAGGCGATCTGCCTGCGTCCTCCGAGCACGCAGGCCGACTATACCCAGGCGGCGCAGATCGCTGCCGACTTCAAATCCAGCGGCTACAGCATGAAGCAGGTGTTTGCTGAGACCGCGGTTTACTGCATGGGCAACTAGGCTGCGTTGCCTGGCCTCTCAAGGGAGACTCACATCGTGAACCGCATCCGCACCATTCTGCAATCCATCGCGCTCTGCTCCAGCCTGCTGGCCCTCGCGGCATGTTCGGGCGGCGCGGCGACCACGCAGAACCCCAACACCGCCAACGACGTGGCCGCGTCCTATACCGGTCCGGCGCCGTCATCGCCCGACGTGCAGGCCTTCAAGGTCAATCTCTGGCAGAACATCAACGGTACGGACCGTTGCGGCGCCTGCCATCACGCGAACGGCCAGACGCCTGAGTTCGCGCGCTCGGACGATGTGAACCAGGCCTATACGGCCGCGCTCACGGTCGTGAACCTGACACAGCCCTCGCAATCCACGATGGTGCTGAAGGTCGCGGGTGGCCACAACTGCTGGCTCGCGAGCCCCTCGGACTGCGCGACCATCCTGACCACCTGGATCCAGAACTGGGCCGGTGGCGGCTCGGGCGGTGCCCCCGGTTCGACCAAGATTCAGCTGCAGGCGCCGGTGGACCAGGCGGTCGGCCCGACCAAGCAGTTCCCGAACGATGGCGGCGCCGACTTCCAGGCTACCGTCTATCCGCTGCTGCAGCAGTTCTGTTCGCGCTGCCATTCGCCGGCCGCGTCGCTGCCGCAGTCGCCGTACTTCGCGAGCCCGAACGTCGCGCAGGCCTATACGGCGGCGCAGCCGAAGATGAACCTCAACGTGCCTGATCTGTCGCGCTTCTACGTGCGTCTTGCGACCGAGTCGCACAACTGCTGGGCGACGACGCCGGGCGGCCCCGTGGATTGCGCCGGCAGCGCCGCGAAGATGCTGGCCGCCATCACCGCATTTGCGAACATGGTATCGGTGACGCCGGTCGATCCGACGCTGGTGGTTTCGCGTGCGCTGACGATGCTCAGCGGTACCGTGGCCTCCGGCAACAACCGCTACGACGCCGCCGACATCGCGCGCTGGAGCTTCCAGGAGGGCAGCGGCTCGACGGCTTATGACACCAGTGGTGTGGACCCGGCCATCAACCTGACGCTCTCCGGTGACTACGCCTGGGACAGCGCCTGGGGCGTGCGCTTCGGGCCCAACGGCATGGCAGGCAAGGCGCAGGGTACGGTGGCCTCGAGCGTGAAGCTCTTCAACCAGCTGACCCAGAGTGGCGCGTATTCGCTCGAGCTGTGGGCCGCCCCCGCCAACGTCGCGCAGAAGAATGCCTTCATGGCCGGCTATTCGGGCGGCGCAGGCGCCCATGACTTCGAACTGGCGCAGAGCCAGTTCCAGTACCAGGTGTTCGGACGCAACGTGAACACCAGCGCGACGGGTGCCCCGGCGCTGCAGACCGCAGTCGCCAACCAGACGGCGCAGGCTGCGCTGCAGCACATCGTCGTGACCTACGACATGTCCCACGGCCGCAAGCTGTACGTGAACGGCACGGCGACGAACGATCTGGATCCGGCCGCTGCCGGCGCGCTCAGCAACTGGGACAACGGCATGGCGTTCCTGCTCGGCAGCGATACTTCGACCACCAATACGGACATGCCATGGGCGGGCGAGATCCGCTTTGCGGCCGTGCACAACGCCGCGCTGACTGCCGCGCAGGTGCAGCAGAACTACGCGGCCGGCGTCGGCCAGCTGTTCTACCTGCTGTTCGACGTCAGTGCGCTGACCGGCATTGCGCAGACCTACATCGAGTTCGAGGTCAGCCAGTACGACAACTTCAGCTACCTGTTCAACAAGCCGACGTTCATCAGCCTCAATCCGAAGGCGCAGCCGGGCAATATCCCGATCGTCGGCTTGTATATCGGCATGAACGGCCAGGAGCTCCCGGTGGGTCAGGCCTACAGCACGCTCAATACGGCTGTCACCAATGCGAACTACTCGCCGACGGACGGCCAGCTGCTCTCGAGCGTCGGCACGGTAGTGCCGCTGCAGCTCGGGCCGGCGAACGACCTGTTCTTCCTCGACTTCGACCAGATCGGCAGCTTCTCGCACACGCGCACGATCGTGAACGGCACGGCTCCGGCACCGACCTATACGGCCGCGCCGGCCGATATCGGTCTGCACGTGTATGACGAGCTGAACGCATCGTACGCCGCGATCACCGGTGTATCCCCTGGTTTGAGCGCGGTCAATGCGACCTACCAGACCGTCGAGCAGCAGCTGCCGACGACGCCGGACATCCAGGGCTTCCTGGCCTCGCAGCAGATCGGCATTGCGCAGCTCTCGATTCAGTACTGCAGCTCGCTGGTCGACAATCCGGCGCTCGAGGCCGCGTTCTTCCCGGGCCTGAACCTGAACCAGACTCCGGCGCAGGCCTTCGGCACCAATGCCGGGATGGACCTGGCGATCACCCCGCTGATCAACAGCCCGGCAGTCGGCGCCAATGTCGCGACGCAGCCTACCGATGCGCAAATCCGCACCGAGCTCTACGGACTGATCACGACGCTGGTCAACTGCAACGCGAGCGACCCGACCTGCGTGCAGACGCCCACGCGCACCGCCACCATCGTCAAGGCGGCGTGCGCCGCGGTGCTCGGCAGCGCGACCACGCTGATCAAGTAAGCATTCATCACGAGGCGCCAGCCATGAAGTTCAAACGCAAGCGGCCCCTGGGGCTCAACGAACCGCTCCGCCACCCCGACCACCGGCGGCCGGTCACTCGGCGCGAGTTCCTCGCGCAGGGCTTCAGGGGCGCGACGGCCACCGTCGCGGGACTGTCGGTCTACAGCCTGTTCGCCGATCCGCGCGCCGCGCGCGCTGCGCTGGCCCCTGACATTCAGGCCCTCGCCACTGGTGCACCGTGCTTCCTGCAGGGCAAGGCCGGCATGATCCCGTTCATCTGCTTCGACCTCGCCGGCGGCGGCAACATCGCCGGCTCGAACGTACTGGTCGGCGGCCCCGGCGGGCAGCTCGATTTCCTGTCCACCGCGGGCTACAGCCGCCTCGGGCTGCCGGGCAACATGCTGCCCAACAATTCGGTCGGCGCCGGCAACTTCGTCGACCAGTCACTCGGGGTCGCGTTTCACAGCGACAGTGCGTATCTGCGCGGCATCAAGCAACGCGTGGCGGCATCCACGGCGGCCAACGTGAACGGAGCGGTCTTTCCGGAGCTGAGCCAGAACGATACCGGCAACAACCAGATGAATCCGATGTACGGCATCTATTCGTCCGGGTTCGGCGTGCTCACGCCCAGTCGTGGCAATTCCGGCTCGCTGCTGCCGCTGATCGGCACCCAGAGCACGACTTCGGGCGGCAATTCGATGGCGCCGTCCTACATGATCGATCCGACCGTTCCGCCGACCAAGGTCGCGAAGGCCTCGGACGTGACCGGGCTGGTGAGCACCGGTCAGCTGGTGGGCCTGCTCAGCCAGAATGATGCGGTGTCGGTGCTCGAGTCCGTCGAGCGCATCAGCCGCAAGAAGCTCGATGCCGTCAACACGCTATTGGGGCCGTCGCAGGACGCGGTCGCGAAGGATCTGGTGCAGTGCGGATACGTGAGCGCCGCGAACCAGGTGGACCAGTTCGGCAACGCGAGCGCGACGCTCAATCCGGACCTCGATCCGCAGATCGTCGGCAGCGCGGGTATTTTCAGTACTGCCGAGTACCAGTCCGACTCGAATTTCCGCGCCACCGCCGCCGTCATGAAAATGGTGGTCAACGGCTATGCCGCTGCCGGCACCGTCGAGATGGGTGGTTTCGATTACCACACCGGCGACCGCTCAACCGGTGAGATGCGCGACCTGGAGGCCGGCCAGTGCATCGGCGCCTGCCTCGAGTATGCCGCGCGCATGGGTCAGCCGCTGATGATCTACGTGTTCACGGACGGCTCGGTGGTCAGCAGCGGCATGGTCGACAACTCGGTCGGTGGCCGTGGCAAGGGCGTGTGGACTTCCGACAATGAGTCCACCGCAGCGACCTTCTTCCTGGTCTACAACCCGACCGGCCGCCCGGTCGCGGTCACGAACCAGATCGGTGCCTACACCAGCAACGGTAACGTCGATTCGACTTCGAGCCCCGGCGCGAATGCCGTGAACCTGCTGACCGAGATGGTGGTGCTCAACTACATGGCATTGCACGGCTCGGCCGGCGCGTTTCAGGCCCTGCAGTGGGCCGGCGGCGTCGGCACCGGCCTTGGCAGCTCGAGCGGCTACGACAAGCTGATCGCGTTGAATCCGATCCGCTAGCCCGGCCGCGATTCTCCACGAGGCCACTTCCCAGCTTGCGCTTCGGCAGCTGTCGGCTCATGCCGACAGCTGCCGAGATGCGTTCCGATCGGCCATAGTGGCTGCACGTTCCCACGCCGCTGCTGTCGACAGGATCTCAAGCGACACGGGGCGGATTGACGGATAATGTCAAATCGTCGCGCAGCCCGACGCCACCCTCCGGCTGGCCGGAAGACTCCGCGACCCATTGTTTCAAACCCTTAAGAGCAGCAGCGAGTGCGGTGGATACGACGGGCAATGTGGGTACTGTGGCTGGTCGCCGACGCTGGCATCCTGCCCGGCGCCGCCGCACGTGCCGCGACGCCGCAGCCGGTGGACGCTCCGGCACCCGATTTCACGCTGCCGGCCTTCATCGGCGCCAACGTACGGCTGTCTGAATACCGCGGCCAGCCCGTCATCCTGTCGTTCTGGAGCAGCCGCTGCGGCACCTGCGCGCCGGCCCTCACGGCACTGGACCGGCTGTTCGGAACCTACCGCTCTTCCGGCCTCGTGGTGCTCGGTATCAGCGTCGATGACGATTCCCAGCGCGCGCGTGACTACGCGCGTGCGCACGTCACGGCATTTCCGCTGCTGCTCGATCAAGCTAAGAGTGTGAGCCGAAGCTATGGCATCGACCGCCTGCCAACTACCGTGCTGATCGACCGCGCGGGCGTGGTGCGCTACCTGCACCGGGAGTTCCGTACCAACGATCCGTCCTACGTCGCGCAGATCCGCGCCTTGCTCGATGACGACGGGCACCCCTGAAATCCTCCAGATCAAGAACTTTAGCCTCATGAAAACAATGGCTTGGTATCGATTTCGTGCGCCAGTCCTGGCGCTGACACTGACACTGCTCGGCGTCCCGGCTCTGCACGCGGCGGACGCCCCCGCGGGCCCCGCGACGGCGGCCGGCGCGCCCACGCCAGCGGCCACGGCGCCATCCGACGGGCCCGGTCCTGCAGCGGGACCGGGCATGCCCGCCGCCCCAGCGGCTGGTGCGGGTGCGGCGGGCGCCGCCGATGCGGGCGCGGCAGCAGGGGCCAGCGCTCCGGCCGCTGCCGGCGAGCCGGCCGGCACGCGCTCGCTCGACGAGCAGGTGCAGGACCTGAAGAAGGACGTCGTCGACCTGAACAAGGACCTGTTCGTGCTCGAGGAGGAACTGCTGTTTCCGGCCAATACGCAGGTTGCCGTGTTCGTCTCCGTCGACGTGGGCGACTTCTTCGCGCTCGATTCGATCACGCTCAAGGTGGACAACCGCGAGGTCAAGGATTACCTGTACACGCCACGCGAAGTCGCGGCATTGCTCAAGGGTGGCGTGCAGCAGCTGTACGTCGGCAACCTGAAGGCCGGGCAGCACGAACTGGTCGCATTCTTCAACGGCAAGGGTCCGAATGAACGCAATTACCGGCGCGCGGCGACGTTGAAGTTCGAGAAAGGCGTCGGTGCCAAGTATCTCGAACTGAAGATCACCGACCGCGCCCGTGCGCAGCAGCCGGAATTCGAAATCAAGGACTGGGAATAGTCGACGCATGAGCCGGGGCCGCCACCCATTGCGCCTGCCCGCCATCGCCGCGTTCGCCGCGGCCTGCATCGTGGCGGCAGTCGCGCCGGCGCAGGCGGCGCGCCGGCCACGCGACCAGTTGCCCACCGTCCGCGTGCAGGACCTGTACTACGGCGACGTGCTGTTCTATTTCTATCAGGGCAACGAACTCGAGGCGCTCACGCGCCTCGAGGCCTACACGCAATGGCAGCGCATGCCGCACAACGCCAGTGATGCGGAGCTGCTCGCCGGCGGACTCTACCTCTCGCTCGGCATGCACAATGAAGCGGGACGGCGCTTCGAGCGGCTGCTGACCGACCGGATTCCCCCACTGCTGCGCAACCGCGCCTGGTACTACCTCGCCCGGATCTGGTATGACCGCGGCTACTACGATCGGGCCGAGCTGGCGCTCGGGCGGATCCAGGGCACGCTGCCCGCGGAGCAGGAAGCCGAACGGATGCACCTGCTGGTCAACGTACTGATGCACCAGCAGCGCTTCGATGAAGTTATTGCGCGCTCCCAGCAGTGGCGTGGCGCACCGGACTGGATGGCGTATACGCGCTTCAATCTCGGCGTCGCACTGGTGCGAGCCGGCCGGCTCGCCGATGCGGATCCGATGCTGACCGCAGTCGGCACGCTCAACACCCGGGACGAGGAGCTGCTGAACCTGCGCGACAAGGCCAACCTCGCGCTCGGCTTCGCGCACCTGCAGGCAGGACAGAACCAGCAGGCGCTCGCGCCGCTCGAGCGCGTCCGGCTCGACGGACCGTACTCGAGCCGCGCGCTGCTCGGTGACGGCTGGGCCCATGCGCAGCTCGGCGACTTTCGCGCCGCGCTCCGGCCCTGGCTCGCACTGCATGATCGCAGCCTGCTCGACGCAGCGGTGCAGGAGTCATTCCTGGCGGTGCCGTTCGCGTACTCCAAGCTCGAGGCGAACGGCCAGGCGGCCGATGCCTATGAGAGCGCGCTGAAATCCTTCGCGGGCGAATCCGACGCGCTCGACACCGCGATCGGCCACATCCGGGACGGCCATGTCCTCGATGAGCTGCTCGGCGAGGACAAGGACGGACGCCACGGCTGGTTCTGGCAGCTGCAGGCGCCGCCGGACGTGCCGGAGTCGCAGTACCTGTACTCGATCCTGGCGGACAATGATTTTCAGGAAGGATTGAAGAACTATCGCGATCTCGCGTTCATGCGCACCAGGCTTGATAGCTGGGATGACAGCATGGAGGCGTTTGCGGCGATGATCGACACGCGGGAGCGTGCCTACGCCGAACGCTTGCCGCGGACCGACGCGCTGCTGGCCACCGATGCGCCGGCCCATCTGCGCGCGACCCGCGCCGAGATGGAGTCACGGCTCAACGCCATCGAAACTGGCGACGACGTGGCGGCGCTCGGCAGTCCCACCGAGCGCGAGCAGTGGGCGCGCGTGACGCGGCTCGCAGAGCAGCTCGAGGCGCTGCCGCCCAGTCTCGAGCGCGAGGAAGCGGCCGATAAGCTGCGGTTGATCCGGGGGGCTCTGTACTGGCGCCTGGATGCCCAGTTCAAGACCCGCAGCTACGCGCAGCACCATGCGCTGCACGAGATCGACGTGGCACTCAATGAACTTCAGAATCGCTGGGCGCGCGTGCAGCGCGCGCGCGCGACCGTGCCGTCGAACAATGGCGAATTCGCGGCTCGCATCGCCGCGCTGAGCGCGCGTATCCAGGCGCTGCACGATCGCCTCGCTGACGGCTCGAGGCAGCAGGGGGCCTTTCTCGAAGGGCTGGCCGTCTCCGAACTGCAGGCGCAGAAGGACCGGCTGGCAGCCTATTCGGTGCAGGCGCGCTTCCAGCTGGCCGACATCTATGATCGTGCATCCGACAAGAGTGATGCCGGCAGCGCCTCGCCCCCGGCCGTGGCGCCGGCCGTGGCGCCGGCCGTTGCGCCGGATGCGGCGCCGGATGCTCCCGCCCCCGTGCAGGCACCACCATGAATCGCGCGGCCAGTCTCGCGTTACTGCTGCTTGCCGCGACTCCGTTCGCATGGGCGAAAAAGCCACCGAAGCCGGCCGCGACGATCGCTGACCTTGCCCGCTCCCCGGTCGACGTGCAGCCCTCAGCCGTACCGAAAGGCAGCGCGTCGCGGGCGATGGACAACTACCGCGCCTTTCTGGATCTGCAGAATGCGGATCCGCGGCTGCGGGCCGAGGCATTGCGCCGGCTCGGCGATCTGAACCTCGAGTCCGGGGAACTCGAGCGCATGGCCACGGAGGTGTCGCAGATCGACGCGCAGGGCGCGGAGGCGATCAAACTCTACACGACGCTGCTGAAGGCCTATCCGGACTACGCGCGCAATGACCAGGTGCTCTATCAGCTCGCGCGCGCCTATGAGACCACGGGCCAGTCCGTGCAGGCGCTCGCGACGCTCGATGCCATCGTGGCGCGCTTCCCGACCAGCCGCGATATCGGCGAAGTGCAGTTCCGCCGCGGCGAACTGCTGTTCTCGGCGCAGCGCTATACCGATGCCCAGCAGGCCTACGAGGCGGTGCTGGCACGCGGCCGCGACGGCTCGGCCTTCTACGCGCAGAGCCTCTACAAGCATGGCTGGTCGCTGTTCAAGCGCGGGCTCAACGAAGACAGCCTCGGCTCCTTTGCCGACCTGCTGGACCTGCGGCTGATCGATGCGCGCAATCCGGCGCTGGAGCGCGACTGGGACTCGCTCGGCCGGGCCGACCGCGAGCTCGCGCAGGATACCTTGCGCGTCATGAGCATCACCTTTTCCTACCTGGACGGCGCCAAGTCGCTCGACGAATTCACGAGCCGCCGGGGCCGTATACCCTACGCCTGGCTGCTGTACTCGCGGCTGGGAGACCTGTACGTGGAGAAGCAGCGCTACCAGGACGCCGCGTCGACGTATCGTGCATTCGTGGGCCGCGATCCGGTCGACGTGCACGCGCCGACGCTGTCGATGGCCGCCATCGAGGCCTACCGCAAGGGCGGATTTGCCGACCTGATGCTGCAGGGCAAGCTCGAGTACGTGCAGCGCTACGGTTTCGACCAGCCGTTCTGGAGCGCGCGCGCGCATCGCGACTTTCCAGAGGTGGTCAACGAACTCAAGACCAATCTGAAGGACGTAGCCCAGTATTACCACTCGCTGGCGCAGAAGAGCAGGAAGCCTGATGACTATGGCGCCGCGGCGCACTGGTATCGCGCCTACCTGCAGAATTTCCCCGACGATGCGGAATCGGCGGCGACCAACTATCTGCTCGCCGACGCGCTGTTCGAGAGCCACCAGTACCTGGATGCTGCCGGCGAGTACGAACATACGGCCTACGACTACCCGCGCAACGCGCGTTCCGCGGAGGCCGGCTATGCCGCGCTGGTGTCCTACCAGAAGTACGAGGACGGGCAGACGCCCGAGGCGCGTGCCACGACCAGGCGCCGCGCGATGGATTCGGGACTGAAGTTTGCCGCCACCTATCCGGAGCATCCTGAGAGTGCCGGCGTGCTCACGCGCGCTGCCCAGGACCTCTATGCCGCCGGCGACCAGCCGCGCGCGGCGCAGGCGGCCCAGGCGCTGCTCGCGCGCAGTCCGCCGGTGGACGCGCCCAAACAGCGCATCGGCTGGACCCTGCTCGGCCAGGTCGCGTTCAATCAGGCCGACTTCCCGCAGGCCGAGACCGCGTTCGTGCACGCGTTGGCGGCGGCCGGCCCCGCGGATCCGGAACGAGCAGATATCACAGAGCGCCTCGCCGATGCCGTGTACAAACAGGCGGATGCGAAGCGCAGCGCGGGCGATCAGACGGGAGCCGCCGAGGACTTCCTGCGCGTCGCCCGGGTCGCGCCTGGCTCGAAGGTTGCCGAGACTGCGCAGTACGACGGCGCCACCGCGTTGATCAATGATCACCAGTGGGACCGTGCGATCCAGGTTCTCGAGGCCTATCGGCGTGATTACCCGCAGGGGCAGTACCGCTCGCAGGTGGGACCGAAGCTCGCGGTCGCCTACGTCGAGGCCGGCCGCGGCGCCCAGGCTGCCGCGGAATTCGAGCGCATCGCCGCGAATCCGCAGGAAGACCGCGCAGTGGTGCACGAGGCGATTTCGCGGGCCGCCGAGCTGTACGCCCAGTCCGGCAATGCGACGCGCAGCGTGCCGTTGCTCGAGCGCCTGGTGCGCGAGTACCCGACTCCGGTGCCCGATGCGATCGAGGTGCGCTCGCGCCTCGCGGAGCTCGCGAGCAAGGCGGGAGATCCCGAACGGCTGCGGTACTGGCAGCGCGAGATCGTGGCTGCGGATGCCGGCGCCGGGGCGGCGCGCACCGATCGCACCAAGTTCCTCGCCGCGCGCGCGCAACTCGCGTTGGCCGAACCGGTGCGCGACGCGTTCCGCGGCGTGCGGCTGGTTGCCCCGCTCAAGCAGAGCCTGATCGCGAAGAAGAAGGCCATGGAGGCCGCGGTGCAGGCCTACAAGGTCGTGGCCGCGTACGACGTAGCCGAAACCACCACGGCCGCAACCTACGAGACCGCCGAGCTGTACCGCACGCTGGCTCACGACCTGCTTGCCTCGGAGCGTCCGAAGAAGCTCTCGGCCGAGGAAATCGAACAGTATGACTCGCTGCTCGAAGAGCAGGCCTATCCATTCGAGGAGCAGTCGATCACGATCCACGAGCTCAACACCAGGCGCGCCGCCGATGGTGTCTACGATGCCTCGGTGAAGAAGAGCTTCGATGCGCTCGCCGAACTCAAGCCCGCGCGCTATGGCAAGACCGAGCGCGCGGAAGGCTGGATCCCGGTGCTCGTATCCGCCGATCCGGCCCGAGCTCCGACCGCCGCGGCCATCGAGGATTTCGCCCGCGCCACGCAGTTCGCGCTCGCCGGCCGCGCCACCGACGCCGAGCTTGAGCTCAAGCAGTTCGAATTGCAGCATCCGGGTTTTGCCGCCCCGGCCATTGACCTCGGGCTGCTCGCACGTCAGCACGGGGATCTGGCCGGCTCCGAACAGGCCCTGCAGCGTGCCACGATGCAGGATGGCGATGGAGCCGTCGCCTGGGACGAGCTGGGCCTCACATTGCGCCAGGAAGGCAAATTTGCCGACGCCCGCACAGCCTATATGCGCGCAATCGCACAGAATGATGGCTACGCGCCCTCGCATCGTAACCTCGCCGTACTGCTCGACCTGTACCTGGGCGATCCAGTGGCGGCACTGCCCGAAATGGTGCGCTACCAGCAGTTGTCTGCGGAGGACAAACCGGTGACGACCTGGATTGCCGAATTGCGTGCCCGCACGGGCACCAAGGCGCCCCCGGCTCCCGATGCCGTGACGCCCGCGACCGCCGCCACGGGCAGCAATGGAGGCCCCACATGACCATCTGGCGCTGCTTCCTGCATTGCACCGGCAGCATGGCCGGCGCCATGGCCGGCACCATGGCCGGCGCCATGTTGATAGCCGCCGCGCTCGCGCCGATGGCATACGGCGCCGACAGCTCCGGACTCGAGCCGGCGGTCGTGACCTCCAGCAGCGCGCAGGTGCCCCCGCCCGTGGTCGCGCCAGTCCCGGCCGCGCCCGCGCAGGCCGCGCCAAGCCTGACCACGCCGGTCGCGGGACCCGCCTCGCCCGCCTCACGCGCAGCACAGCGCACACCGGGCGCGGGGACTGCTGCCACGCCGGCCCGCGGGCAGGATCGCATCGAACTCGAATCCACCCAGATCAGCGGCAACCGCGAGTTGCCGAAGGTCATGTATGTCGTACCGTGGAGAAAGCCGGATCTCGGCGACTTCTCCGGACGCCCGCCGAACAGCCTGCTGGATGAGGCGCTCGCGCCGCTCGACCGGGACGTGTTCCGGCGGCAGAACCGTTATTACGCCTCGCTGGCCACGCAGGCGGTGGCGGCCGGGTCACAGCCTGGGGCCTCCGCGGCGCCTTCGGCCGCCCCAGTGACTAAGGATGAGAAGTAGGTCGTGGCAATGAGCGTTTATGTCACTTTAGTTTGCGAGTATCAGCGATCCAACGGCGCGCAGGCACGGGAGTCAGCACGATGAATCTGTTCAGTCACGTAATCCGGTTCTTCCAGGGTGGCGGCGAGATGATGTATCCCATCGCCGTCGTGCTGGTCGTGGGTCTGGCGATCGCCGCGGAGCGATGGATCTATCTGACCTTCACCGCGATCAGGAACCGGGGGCTGTGGAACCAGCTCGCGCCGCTGCTGGCGCAGGGCAATTTCCGTGCGGCCGTGCAGCTGACCGGCAAGTCATCTTCCGCCATCGGCCAGATCCTGAGCTACGGGCTCGCTCGGCTGTCCTCGGCGCGTACGCGCGACGACATCGAGAAGGCGATGGAAGAGAGCCTGATGGACATCACGCCGCGGCTCGAGAAGCGCACGCACTACATTGCCACCTTCGCGAATCTCTCGACACTGCTCGGTCTGCTCGGCACGGTCATCGGCCTGATCAACGCATTCGCCGCCGTCGCGACCGTGAACCCGGCCGAGAAGGCGAACCTGCTCTCGGCGAGCATCTCGGTCGCGATGAACTGTACCGCCTTCGGCCTGATGAGCGCCGTGCCGCTGCTGCTGATCCATGCCGTGCTGCAGACCAAGACCACGGAGCTGATTGACAGCCTCGAGATGGCTTCCGTGAAGTTCCTGAATTCCGTGACCGAGCGCCAGCCGCAGTCCGGCGCATCCACCGCTGCCTCGTCTGCGGCCGCGGCCTGACGCGTCGCGTCGGGCCGCCCGGAGTCGCGCATGCGCCGTTCGTACAGCGTCCGCAAGGTGATGCGGCACAACCGCAAGCCCGCGGAACTGCTGCTGGTACCGATGATCGACATCTTCACGGTGCTCGTCACGTTCCTGCTGATGACCGCAGTGTTCTCGCGCACGGTGATCCTGGAGCTCAAATTGCCGCCGGCGAACGCGCAGTTCACGCCGCCGCCTCCCGGACTGCAGCTCGAGGTGATCGTGCGCAAGGACTCGCTCGTGGTCAGCGACCGCAATTCCGGTCCGCTGGCGCCGTTCCCGAACAAGAGCGGTGCCTACGACTTCGATGGCCTTTCGCACTACCTGCAGGAGGTCAAGTCGAAGTTTCCCGACAAGACCGAAGCCACCGTGCTGCTCGAACCGGACATCCCCTATGACACGGTCGTGCAGGTGATGGACCGCATGCGCGTGCTCGAAGTCAATGCCGGGCTCAATGTCGTGCAGTATGAGCTGTTCCCGGACATCTCGGTTGGCGATGCACCATTGATCGCGGACAACGCCGCCGGAGCCAGGCCATGAGCATGTCGAACCGCGCACGCCGCATGCTGCAGCACCAGCTGCGCCATCGCACCGATGGTGAGCTGAACCTGATCCCGATGATCGACATCCTGAGCGTGATGGTCTCGTTCCTGCTGGTCTACTCCACCAACGTCGAGGTGGTGCAGAACAGCAAGGGAATCGAGATTCCGCAGTCGATATCCGAAGTGCAACCGCACGAGACCGTGGTCGTGATGCTCACGCGAGACGACCTGTTCGTGCAGGGCGAGCGCATCGCGTCGGTCGCGGACGTCCGCGCCACTCAGGGCAACATCATCGAATCGCTGCGCGCCGCGCTCAAGCGACCCACCCTGGTGGGCGCGAAGGTTTCCGAGCAGGATCTCGCGAATCGCGAGATCACCGTGATGGGTGACAAGTCGCTGCCCTACGAGGTGCTCAAGAAGGTCATGGCGACCTGTACGGATGCGGACTACGGACGCATCTCGCTCGCCGTACTGCAGAAGGACAAGCCGGTGCCAGCGGGCGCCGTGCGCACCTCGTGATGGCCGAGGCAGTACGGATGCAGCTGACCCCCTATTACCGCAGTTTCGAGCTGCCATGGGACATCGACCCGGCGGAGCGCCGCCGGCTCAATGGCCTCGTGACCGGCGGGCTGCTGCTGCTGCTCGTGCTCGGCCTGGTGTTGCCGCTGATCCATCTGCCGCAGGAGCAACAGACGGCCGCCGATGCCGTTCCCGAGCGGCTGGCGCGCCTGATGGTCGAGGAGAAGCCGAAGCCCCCTGCGCCGCCGCCACCGGTCGAACTACCGAAGCCGAAGCCGGAAGTGAAGCCGGTCGAGGCGCCGAAGCCCATTGACCGCGCCGCGGAGGCGCGGCGTCATGCGCAGCAGTCGGGTCTGCTCAAGTTCCAGGACGAGCTGGCCGACCTGCGCCAGAACGTGGATCTCACGCCACTCAGCCAGACCCGCAATCTGCAGGGCGCGGTCGGCCAGGACAGCCATGCGGAACGCTCGTTGATCGCGTCCAAGGTCGGAACCGGCTCTGCGGGCATCACCAGCGCCAACGCCAGCCGCGGATTCGGCGGCGGGGCGGGAGCGCTGACCGGGCACGAGACCACTCAGGTCACTTCCAGCCTGGCCTCGGTCGGGCGGCCCGATAGCGTCAACCGCGGGGGCAGCGGCAAGGCCTCGCGCAGCGAGGAGGAGATCGCGCTGGTATTCGACCGCAACAAGGGGGCGATCTACGCCCTTTATGGGCGCGCACTGCGCGATCAGCCGGACCTGCAGGGTAAAGTCGTGCTTGAGTTCACAATCTCGCCGCCTGGTGAAGTGACGGATTGCCGTGTCGCCTCCAGCGAACTGAAGGATCCTGAGCTCGAAAACAAGATCTGTGCGCGCGTGAAGCTGTTTCGTTTCGAGGCGAAGGATGTTGCGTCCATCACTACCACCAAGCCGATCGAGTTCGTGCCGACCGGTTGATGCTCCTGCTTCCGCGGCGCTTGCGCCGCGCGGCCTGTGTGCGCCCTGCGCCGGCGGATGCCTGGCAGCATGAACCTGCAATCCGAGATCTCCTACTTTGGCGAGCTGCAGCTGGTCGACCAGGCCCGGCTGCTCGCGGTATTCGTGCACGAGCTCACGGTCGAGGCGCGTACCGCCTACGGTCCGGGCGTCGAGCAGGTGCAGGACGGGGCGCGACTGCGCTTCGTGAACGAGATTGTCTGCCGCCTGGCGCGCTTCATCGAGCAGCTGCTCGCCGATGATCCCGCGCGGCCGGGCGACGACGTGCTGATGCGCATGCTGCTCTCGCCACGGGCCGACAAGGGCACGGAACGGATGGTCCAGAAGGCCTATCAGCGCGCTATCCACGGCTTCGATCGCTACGACACCACGGTCGCGATGGACAAGTAGCGCGGCTGCACCTAACGTCCTGCCGGTGCCCGTAACGTCTCTCGGCCAGGTTCTGGTACTGCTCGCAGCCTCGGTGCTGGTGGTGGCGCTGGCCCGGCGCGTCGGTTTGCCGCCGATCCTCGGCTACCTTGCCGTCGGCATCGTGCTCGGGCCACACGCGTTTGCGGTGCTGCCCGATGACGAGCAGACGCACGCGATCGCCGGTATCGGCGTCGTGTTCCTGCTGTTCACGCTCGGCCTCGAGTTCGCCTACCCGCGCATGATGGCGATGCGCCGCGAGGTCTTCGGACTCGGTGCGTTGCAGACGCTGCTGGTCGGCGGCGCCGGTGCGGTGGTCGCGCATGCGCTCGGCGTGGGCTGGCCGAGCGCCAGCGTGGCGGGCGGTGCGCTCACCATGTGCTCCACAGCGATCGTGCTGCGGCAGCTCGGCGATCAGGACGAGCTCAACCGCACGCATGGCCGCCTGTCATTCGCGGTGCTGCTGTTCCAGGACCTGGCCTTCGTGCCGCTGCTCGCGATCGCTACCGTGCTGGCGCAGGGCGGAGTGGGGTTCGGCGCAGCTGGAGCACTGCGCCTGGTCGGCCTGGGGCTCATAGCACTGGTGGTCGTGATAGCGCTCGGCCGCTGGGCGCTGCGGCCGCTGCTGTACGCGATCGCCCATAGCCGACTGCGCGAGCTGTTCACGCTTGCGGCGCTGCTGGTCGTACTGACCGAGGCGTGGATCACCCAGTGGTTGGGGCTGTCGATGGCACTCGGCGCGTTCCTCGCGGGCATGACCTTCGCCGAGACCGAATACCGGCACCAGATCGAGGCGGTGATCCGGCCGTTTCGCGAGCTGCTGCTCGGACTGTTCTTCATATCGGTCGGAATGCTGCTCGATTTGCACGTGCTGGCGGCGAACTTCCTGCGCATCGCCGCAGTGCTGGTGGCGCTCGTCGTCGCGAAGGCGCTGCTGTCGGCGCTGGCGACGCGAGCCTTCGTGACCAGCCCCTTCAAGGCCCTGCGCACCGGACTGGTGCTGGCCGGGGGCGGGGAATTCGGTGTCGCGCTGCTGACGATCCTGACGCAGGGTCGGGAGCTGCTGCCGCCGAAGTTTGCCCAGACGCTGCTGGCGACGGTGGTGCTCGGAATGATCCTGAGCCCAGTGATCATCCGTTACAACCGGCGCATCGCGCGCATGTTGCTGCGCGAAGCCGGGCCGCCGCGCAGCCCGGCGCTGCCCGAGAACGGGATTCCCAGCGAACTCGCGCAGCGCGAGCACGTGATTGTCTGCGGCTTCGGCCGTGTCGGTCACAACCTCTCGCGGGTGCTCGAATCCCAGGGCTTCGAGTATCTGGCCGTCGACCTGGATCCCGCGAACGTGCGCGCGGCGCGCCAGGCAGGTCAGTCGGTCGTGTTCGGCGATTGCGCCGATGAGGAGCTGCTGCGCAGTCTCGGCGTCGATCGCGCGACGGTCGTGATCATTACCTTCGCCGCGCCGGCTATCGCACTCGGGGTCGTACGCGCCGTGCGCCGGCTGCGCAGCGACGTGCCGGTGCTGGTTCGGACCGCGGACGACGCGGGGCTGCGCGAACTTGCCGAGGCCGGCGCGACCGAGGTGGTGCCGGAGACCTTCGAGGCGAGTCTGACTCTGGTCTCGCAGGCCCTCACCCTGCTGCACCTGCCTTCTCCGCAGGTGCTGCGGATCGTCGAATCCCTGCGCCGGCAACGCTATTCGACGCTGCGTACGATGGCCGGTGCGATGCCCGCGGAGGATGACTCGACGGGCGGTGAAGGCCTGCGCACGGTCGTGTTGCCGCCGCAGGCCTGGGCGGTCGGACGGCGCCTGGCCGAGGTGCGCGCGCGCGGCGCGGAGGTTGCCTTCACGGCGATCCGCCGTCAGGGGATTACCGGGCGCGAACCGGACGGGGAGACCGAATTGCGCGAGGGCGACGTGGTCGTGATCTACGGCACCGCGGAGGCGCTCGAGCATGCCGAAGCCGTGCTGCTGGCCGGTTAGAGGTTAGAATGCCGCCCCCCATGAACGGCCAGGACAGCAGTTTCACGGCGCGACACCTGCCGCTGCGCGAGGACATCGAGGCGCTGGGCGAGCTGATGCGTCAGGTGTTGCGAGAGCAGGGCGGCGACGAGCTGCTGCAGCTGTTCGAGCAGGACCGGGAGATCGCCGTGCGTGCACGCGAGGGCGCCGCCGGTGCCTTCGACGCCCTGGCGGTGCGCGTGCGGGGACGAGCGCCGCGGGTGGCGCGCGAATTACTGCGCGCATTCTCCTCCTGGTTCCAGCTGACCAATCTCGCCGAGCGCGTGCACCGCATCCGCCGTCGCCGCGAGTATTTCCGGCGCGATCGCGAGCGCCCTCAGCCCGGTGGTGTCGGGGATGCGCTGTCCGAACTCAAGGCGGGCGGCCTTGGTCTCGAGGACGTCCTGCAGCTGATGGCACAGCTGTCGATCGAACCGGTGCTGCTGGCCCATCCAATCGAGTCGGCCCGGCGTACGACGCTGCGCCGGCAGCAGCGCGTAGCCGGCTTGCTGCTCGAGCGCGACAACATGAACCTGGCGCCGCACGAGCAGCGTTCGCTGCTCGAGCGGGTGCGCAGCGAAGTCAGCATCGACTGGCAGACCGAAGAGCATCCGCGCGAGCGCCTGACGGTCGCCGACGAGCGCGAGCACGCGATCTTCTACCTCGCGGAGGTGCTCTACCGCATCATCCCCGCCTTCTACCAGGAGATCGCCACGGCGCTGGCGCGACTCTATGACGTCTCGCCGGAGGCCATTGAACTGCCGGTGATCGTGCGCTTCGGCACCTGGGTGGGCGGGGACATGGAAGCCTCGGCGGACGTGCACGCGAAGAGCATCCGCGAGACGCTGCTGCGCTTTCAGCAGGTCATCATCAACAACTACTACGAAGAGTGCCAGCAACTCGCGCAGGTGCTGTCCCAGAGCGAGCGGCGCGTCGGCGTGTCCGCCGAGGTGATGGGGCGGCTCGAGGAGTACCGCACGCTGCTGCCGGGCGCGCCGGGCATCGCCCCCTCCAGGCATGACCGGATGCCGTACCGCGCGCTACTCGGCCAGATCGCCGAGCGTCTGCATGCGACCTACGACGGCCGCGCGAGCGGCTACCAGCATCCGGCGCAGTTCCGGGCCGACATCGCCCTGATTGCGCACAGCCTGCTGGCGCACCGCGGCGCTCACGCCGGCTACTATCCGGTACGGCGGCTGCTTGCGCGCATCGACACCTTTGGCTTCCACCTGGCGAGCCTGGATCTCAAGGCTCACACCAGCGTGCACCAGGCGGTGCTCGCACAGGGCCTGGACGATCCGCAATGGCCGGCGCGCACGCCCGCCGAGCGACATGCACGGCTGGTCGATGTGCTCGAGCGCGACCTGGCGCCCGCCGGCCCGCTCGATGCCCTGGGCAAGCGCACCCTCGCGGTGTTCGACGCTATCGTGCAATGCCGGCACCGCTACGGCGATGATGCGATCGGACTCTATATCGTCAGCGGGGCTGCCGAAGCCGACGACGTACTCGCCCCTCTGGTGCTGGCACGTTGGGCCGAAGCCTACGACAAGGGCAGCGGCCAGGTCGCGCTCGACGTGGCGCCGCAGTTCGACAGCGTCGCGACCCTCGAGCGCTGCGGCGCACTGATGCGCGAACTGCTCTCCGACGCCGTGTACCAGCGGCACCTGGAAGCGCGCGGCAGCAAGCAGACCGTGCTGATCGGCTACTCGCACAGCAGCCAGGAGAGCGGCATGGTCGCTTCGCGCCACGCCGCCTACCGTGCGCAGCGTCACCTGACCGCCGCGCTCGACCAGGCTCGGGAGAAGCACGTGCTCATCTACAGCCGCGGCGGCAGCGTACCGCGCGGCGGTGGCCGGATCGACGAGCTGCTGCGGGCCGCGCCGGCGGAATCGGTCAGCGGCGTGCTGCGCTTCACCGAGCAGGGCGAGAGCATCAGCCAGAACTATGGACTGCGGCCCAACGCGATGCGCACGCTCGAGCGTGCCTTCAGCACGCTCTCGCTCGCGACCCTGGCGGTCAGGCGCGGCGTGGCGGTGCGCGAGGGAGTGGCGCTGGCGGATTGCGCAGCGTTCGTTGCCGAGCACAGCGAGCGCGCCTGGCGCGGCCTGGTGGTCGAGCAGCCGCTGTTCGCCGATTACTTTCGCGCGGTGACGCCGATCGACGTGATCGAGCGCATGCACATCGGAGCGCAGCACGTTCCCGGCGGCGAGCGCCAAGGCTTGCAGGCGGTGCGGCCCGCGGCGTGGGTCTATGCATGGTCGCAGTCGCGGCACATGCTTCCAGGCTGGTACGGGGCGGGAACCGGACTGGCTAAAGCCGTCGCCGAACGCGGTCTGCCGCTGTTGCGCCTCTGCTACCGCGGCTGGCCGTTTTTCCACAACCTGATCGACGATACCGAATCGATGCTGGCGCGGACCGACATGGCCATCGCCGCGCATTATGACCGCCTCGCCGGTCCGGAGCTGCGTCACTATGGCCCGCTGCTGCGCGAGGAATTCGAGCGCTGCGTGCAGCTGGTGCTCGAAATCAAGGAATGCACCGCGCTGCTGGATACCGACCGAACGCTGCAACGCGCCATCGCGATGCGCAACCCCTACGTCGACCCGATGAACCTGATGCAGGTCGAGCTGCTGGAACGCTGGCGCGGGAGCGGGCGGCAGAACCGCGAGCTGCTCGAGGCGCTCCAGGCGAGCGTCAGCGGCATGGCGCGCGGTCTGCAGCAGCTGGGGTGATATAACCCCCCGAACACGTGCTCATAACGGGTTTCCCGTATATCCTGCGCGCTCCCCACGGCACCGCTGGATCCCATGTACCGCTACGATGTCATCGACCAGACGCTGGTCAGCGAACGCGTCGCCCAGTTCCGCGACCAGACCCGGCGCTTCCTGGAAGGCAGCTTGAGCGAGGACGAATTCCGCGGCCTGCGGCTGCGCAATGGCCTGTACATCCAGCGTCACGCGCCGATGCTGCGGGTGTCGATACCGTATGGGCTGCTCTCGAGCGCTCAGCTGCGCATGCTGGCCCACATCGCGCGCCGCTACGACCGTGACTACGGACATTTCACGACGCGGCAGAACATCCAGTACAACTGGCCGCGCCTCGAGCAGGTGCCGGATATCCTCGCCGACCTGGCCAGCGTCGAGATGCACGCCATCCAGACCAGCGGCAACTGCATCCGAAACATCACTTCCGATCCGCTGGCCGGTGTCGCCCCCGATGAGCTGGCCGATCCGCGGCCGTACTGCGAGCTGATCCGGCAGTGGGCCACGCTGCACCCGGAATTCAACTACCTGCCGCGCAAGTTCAAGATCGCCGTGACCGGGTCGGCGGGCGATCGCGCGGCCGTCGAGGTGCACGACATCGGCGTGCGCCTGCGGGTCGACGCGGCCGGGCGGGTCAGCTTCGACATTCTTGCCGGCGGCGGTCTCGGCCGCACGCCAGTGATCGGCAAGCTGATCCGCACGCACCTGCCGGAGCAGGACCTGCTGGCCTATCTGGAGGCGATCCTGCGCGTCTACAACCGGCACGGGCGTCGCGACAATCTTTACAAGTCGAGAATCAAGATCCTGGTGCGCGCGCTCGGCGTCGAGGAATTCACGCGCCAGGTCGAGCAGGAATTCGAGGGCAGCCGCGCGTTCGCGCCACAGATGAGCGCAGCGGCGGTCGCCCGGATGCGCTCCTGCTTCACCCTGCCGCCCTACGAGGTGCTGCCGGAGCTGCCGGCACCGGCAGCGAGCGCGGCCGACGCCGCCTTCGCCGCCTGGTACCGCCACAACACGGCGCGCCACCGCGTCACTGGCTATCGCATCGTGTTCGTATCGCTCAAGGCGCACGGCGAGGCTCCGGGAGACATCAGCGCCGGGCAGATGGATGCGCTCGCGGGGCTTGCCGATAACTGGAGTTTCGGCGAGCTGCGCGCGACCCACGACCAGAACCTCGTGCTCTGCGACGTGCCGCAGCACGGCTTGCGAGAGCTGTGGCGCGCGCTCGATGCGCTGCGGCTCGCGACGCCGAACATCGGCACGCTCACCGACATGATCTGCTGTCCGGGGCTGGATTTCTGCAGTCTTGCGAACGCCGGTTCGATCCCGATCGCCAAGCAGATCGACGAGCGATTCGATGACTTCGACTATCTGTACGAGCTCGGGCCGATCGAGATAAAGATGTCGGGCTGCATGAACGCCTGCGGCCACCACCACATCGGCCACATCGGCATCCTTGGCGTCGACAAGCACGGGGAGGAGTGGTATCAGATCACGCTCGGGGGTTCATCGGCTGCGCCCGCGGCGCTCGGCGAGGTCATCGGTCCATCGGTGCGTAAAGCCGAGGTTGCCGAGACGATCGCGCGGATTCTCGAGGTCTACGTGCGCGAGCGCCGCAGCGAGGAGGAGCGTTTCCTCGACACGGTGCGTCGCATCGGCATCGAACCATTCCAGGAGCGCGTGTATGCGGCGGATCATTCGGCGGCGTGAAGTCGTCGCCGATGCGGTTGGCTATCCGGGCGATTCGGCGCCGGAGGGCGCGGTGCGGGTGCTTGCCCTCGCTGACTGGCTCGCGGCCACGGCCGCGGACGCTGATACGCCCGCGGGCGTGCTGCTCGGCCCCACCGACGAGGTGGCGCTGCTGGCACCCCATCTCGGGCGAGTGCGGCTGGTCGTGATCGAGTTTCCAAAGCTCGCTGAAGGGCGCGGCTTTTCGCAGGCGCGGCTGCTGCGCGCGCGCTACGGATTCGACGGCGAGTTGCGTGCGCGCGGAGCGATCAAGCGCGACCAGCTGTATTTCCTGGCCCGTTGCGGCTTCGATGCTTTCGAGCTCGACCCGACCGAGGATCCGGAGGCGGCGCTGGCGGCTTTCGAGGACTTCAGCGTGGCGAGCCAGGAGGGCAGCACGCGCCTGGTCGCCCCGCGTCAGCGTGCGACCGATGGCACGCCGCCCTCAGCGCCGCAGCAATGAGATAAGCAGCGCGAGTGCGAGCAGGGCGGCCACACCCTGCCAGAATCGCACCGGCGCACGTTCGTACAGCGTCGGCGGCCGGCGCACCGGGGCTGCAATGCGCGCAGGGCCGGCTTCCATCTCCATGGCAAACTCTCCCATGTCGCGCAGGCGCTCGGCCGGATCGGCTGCGAGCGCACGCCCGATGACGGCCTGAAGCCACGCCGGCAGGTCGGGACGCAACGCGCACAGCTCAACCGGACGTGCGCGGCGCGGCGGAGCGGCGGCATCTCCGTTCCCATAGGGATATTCGCCGGTGAAAGCCACGAACATCGTGACTCCAAGCGCGTAGACGTCCGTTGCCTCGTTGCCCGCCTCGCCGGTGAACATCTCCGGGGCCATGTATGCACGCGTACCGGGGATATCCTCCGGCGGGAAGTCCTCGAGTCCTGGAACGCGCACGACACCGAGGTCGATCAGCTTCAGCGATCCGCCGGACTCGAGGATCACGTTATCCGGCTTGATGTCGCGATGGATGATACCGAGGCGGTGCAGCGCGGCGGCCGCCCGCGCGAGTTTGAGCGCGATATTGCGTCCTTCCTCCAGCCCGATGGATGGGCGCCGCGCGGCCCGCACGTCCAACCGTTCGCCCTGGTAGAGCGGCATCACCGTATACAGGCAGGTCTGTCGTCCCGTCGGCAGCTCGATGGTCCGGCCGAGCCACGGGCAATTGGTGTGCGCGCCGACCCACGCCTCGCGCACGAACGCCGCGCGCTGCGCCGCGATCGCAGCTACCTGAGCCTTCGGGAACTTCAGCGCCACATCGCCGCCGTCGATCTCGTCCGTTGCGGCGTACAGCCGGCTATAGGTTCCATCGGACACCACCGTCCGAAGCACGAAGCCATCGACCGTCTCGCCCCCGGCGGGCACCGGGATCAGTGGCAGTTGCAGCAGTTCCGGCTCGATCTGGGAGGAATCCACCATCGACAGTCCGACGACGTCCAGCACGAGCGCGGTATGGTTGTCGTTGCTGCCAGAATCCAGCGCGGTCGCGGCCAGCTCACGCGCGGCATCCGCCGGCGCCGAGCCGCAGGATAGGATCTGCGCTATGGTCGCGTCCGACAGAAACGCGTGCACACCGTCGCTGCACAGCAGGAACCGATCGTGCAGCGCGAGCGGATGGCTCGCGTACTCGAGCCGCACTTCCGCCTCGACCCCAAGCGCCCGGTTCAGTACGTGCGAACGACCATCCCGACCCTCGCGCACGTGATCCGAGGTCAGCTGGCTCAACCGGCCGCTCCGCAGTCGGTAGGCCCGTGTGTCGCCCGCGTGCAGCACGTGCACGCGTCGGCCGCGCAGCACCAGCGCAGTGAAGGTGCAGCCCATCCCGGATAGATCCGGATCGCGACGACCCTGCGAATACAGCCAGCCGTTGATCGAATTCAAGATCGTAGCCGCTGCGCGCTGCACTTCCATGGTGTCTGGAAGGTCGAACATCCCTCCGAGAAAAGTGCGTACTGCGGTCTCGGCCGCCACGCGACCGCCCTTGGTGCTGCCGATGCCGTCGGCGATGACCGCGATGACGTCGCGCCGCGGCTCGGGCAGCTCGGCGCCGAACACGGCACCGGCGAAATCCTCGTTGCGCGCCCGCGGTCCGATCTCGGAGCTGAAGCCTACGCTCGCCTGGAGACCACTGATGCGCGCGTTCAGCACCATCGCCGGCACCTAGTCATTGAGCCGGCAACGATCGTGCAGGAAATAGCCGCCAGTGCTCGACGCGATGACAACGGTGAGTTCTCCGGACTTGCGATCGAGAGTGTAGTTCCCGCCGTCCGCCGCGGCGTGCCAGGAGATCCGGGTGGCGCTGATGCGTGCCGGATTCGCATCGACCGTATTCGCATTGAAGTTGATCGTGATCCGCCAGCTGGCGCCGCTGGCCAGATTGGTGCAAGTGATCGTTTGCTCGCCTTGTTGCGGTACATCCGTGGCAGCGGGACCCGCCAGCGGAAGGCAGAGCGCCACCATCAGCGCGATGATCAAAGCAGGATGCCGCGATGTCCGGCATGACGCTGCGACCATGCCGTGATTACGGTAGTTGCTGTTCATTTTCCGGTGCTCCGTATTACCTGTTAACCGGTAGCGCCGCGCATCGTGCTACCTATTCTGCTGCCGCCAGCGAAGCAGTAGCCGTGGCGTGTGCACGTGCGGCGCGGCGCGGTTGCGGATTCAATCGCTGCTTCGGACCCACTTTCGATCAGCACTCAACTCTCCTGTGCACCAATGGTGCGCGCGATGGTAGTTCTACTCGTCGTTGATTGCATCCGAACCGGGTGCACAGCGCCGAACAGGTGTGTGATTGCTGTTGCGCAATCTTTTTTCGGGCGCTAGATTGAACCCGTCGGTCCTCTCATATCGGTACGGCGGCGCCATTGTCTCGAGACAGTCGTGTTGCCGATAGAAAATAAAATACAGGAGGCCATTATGGCACTCGTGCCCTCTCCAGCATGGTTGGACACCGGAAACAACGCCTGGCAATTGGCAGCCGCGACCTTCGTCGGGCTGCAGAGCATTCCTGGGCTGATGGTTCTGTACGGCGGCGTGGTCAAGAAGAAATGGGCGATCAACTCGGCATTCATGTCGCTGTATGCCTTCGCCTCGGTGCTCGTGGTGTGGATTCTGTTCGACTACAACATGGCCTTCGGACCCCAGTGGTTCCCGTTCCTGGGCAAGCCGATGCTGGCCACCTCGGCAGCGTTCACGACGGGACAGGCGACGGTTCCGGCAGCCGCCGCGGGCATGCCTGCGCTGACCTTTCCGATGGCGACGCTGATCTTCTTCCAGTTCGTATTCGCTGCCATCACGCTGATCATCCTGGCCGGTTCGGTGCTCGGGCGCATGAGCTTCAAGGCCTGGGTGATTTTCGTGCCGGTGTGGATGACTCTGGTGTACACCGTGGGCGCATTCAGCCTGTGGGGTGGCGGCTGGTTGGGGAGCATGGGAGTCGCAGACTTCTCTGGCGGCTATGTGATCCATCTGGCGGCCGGGACCTCGGGCTTCGTCGCCGCGGCGATGGTGGGTCCTCGACTGCAGGCCGATAGGGATCACTTTCCGCCCAACAGCCTGCTGATCACTTTGGTGGGAGCCGGCATCCTGTGGCTGGGATGGAACGGATTCAACGGCGGCGACCCGTACTTCGCCAATGCCGACGCCGGCGCCGCGGTGCTCAATACGAACACGGCAACGGCCGTGGCGCTGCTGGTGTGGACGCTGCTGGACAAGATTGCCTATGGCAAGCCCTCGGTCATCGGCGCGGTCAACGGCATGATCGCGGGCCTCGTGGCGATCACGCCTGCTGCCGGCTATGTGGACGGTTGGGGCGCGCTCATCATTGGCGTCTGTGCCGGAATCATTCCGTGGCTGGCGATGAACAAGCTGCAGAAGACCAAGCTGATGATGAAGGTGGACGACACGCTGAGCGTGTTCTCCACCCATGGTGTCGCCGGCCTGATGGGCGGGCTGCTGACGGGCGTACTCGCCAACCCGGCGATGCTCGAATATATCGGCACCGAGAAGGACGCTCCGGGAGTCAGCATCACCGGATGGCTCTATGGCAATCCGAAGCAGCTGCTGCTGCAGGCCGAAGGCGCGGCCTTCATCATCGTCTACAACATAGTAGCCACCTTCATCATCCTGAAGGTCATCTCGTTCATCACGCCTCTGCGCATGGACGATGCGACGCTGAAGGTGGGCGACGACGCGGTGCACGGCGAGACCGCGTATGCGATAGGTACCGAAGGCGAATAAGACCTGCCGGTGAGGGCTCGAACCCCGCCCTGGCCGATGCCATCCGGCATCGGCCAGGGGATCCGCGGTTCGATGGACGGCGCCAGCTACTGCAGCGCGACGCGCAATGCTGCGGCCAGTGCGTCTACGTGCGCCTCGGTGTGCGCGGCGGACAGGAACCCGACCTCGAAGGCGCTCGGGGCGAGGTAGATCCCGCGCTCGAGCAGTGCGTGAAATGGCCCCGCGAACGCCTGCTTTGCGTCGACCGGCAATCCCTGCAGGGTCCGGATGGGAGTGACCGGATGGTCCTGGCCGGACAGGCATAGCCAGAAGATCGAGCCGACACGCTGCACGGCGAGGTGCGGCAGACCCGCCAGCGCCGCCTCGAGGCGCGCACCGAGCGCGTCGAGCTGCCGGTAGACGCTGCCATCGAGCAAGCGTGCGAGCGTGGCGAGGCCGGCGGACATCGCGAGCGGATTCGCACTCAAGGTGCCAGCCTGGTACACGGGCCCGACGGGTGCGACCAGTTCCATGAGTTCGCGCCGGCCGCCGTAGGCGCCGACCGGAAATCCGCCGCCGATCACCTTGCCATAGGTGACGAGGTCAGGCGTGATACCCGCGAGTCCGGCATAGCCCTGGAAGCCGATGCGAAATCCCGAGATCACTTCATCGAAGATCAGCAGCGTGCCGTGCGCGCGGGCGGCCTGCGCGATCGCGCGCAGGAATTCCGGACGCTGCGGCAGCAGTCCGTAGTTCGCCGGCAGCGGCTCGATGATGACTGCCGCCAGCTCCTGGCCGTGGCGGGCGAATACTGCCTCGAGCGCATCGAGGTCATCGAGCGGCGCGACCACGGTCTCGCGCGCGACCTCAGGCGGCAGACCGGCGCTGTCGGGTATTGCGCCTTCGGCAAGTCCCGAGCCGGCGCGCAGCAGCATCGAATCCGCATGGCCGTGGTAGCAGCCTTCGAATTTCAGGATGCGTGCGCGACCCGTGGCCGCGCGTGCCACCCGCAGTGCCGACATGACCGCTTCGGTCCCGGAATTCACGAAGCGGATGCTCTGCACCCAGGGTATGCGCGAGGTGATCAGCTCGGCGAGTTCGAGACTGTAGGGCTCCGCGGTACCGAAGCTCCAGCCGCGGGCCAGGGCGGCTTCCGCCGCGGCACGCACGCCGGAATCGGCGTGACCGAGGATCAGCGGACCGAAGGCCATGCAGAAATCGATGTACTCGCGGCCCTCGACATCGGTCAGGCACGCACCGGCGGCGCTGCGCATGAAGCGCGGCGTGCCGCCGACGCCGCGGAAAGCGCGCACCGGGGAATGCACTCCTCCGGGCGAGACCCGCAGTGCGCGTGCGTACAGTTGTTCCGAGAGCGCCGATCCGCTCATACCTGCAGCCACTCGCGGGCGAAACGCGCGCCGTAGGTGATGATCATGTCGGCGCCAGCGCGCTTGAAGCTGAGCATGATCTCGCGGTGCAGGGCCGCGCGTGGCGCCAGTCCCTGCGCCGCGAGGGACTCGAGCGCCGCGAACTCGCCGCTGACGTGGTAGACCGCCCAGGGCTTGCGAATTGCCGCCGACAGCTCCCGCAGCACGTCGAGGTAGGGCAGACCGGGCTTGACCATCAGGATGTCGGCGCCCTGTGCGGCGTCGCGCTGCGCGCATTGCCAGGCATCGTCGGTGCGCGCCGGATCGAGCTGGTAGGTCGAGCGGTCCTTGAGCTTCACATTGGACTTGGGCGCCGAATCCGCCGCGGCCCGAAACGGCCCATAGAGTGTGGAGTGGAATTTCACGGCATAGCTCATCAGCACGGTGCGTTCCTGCCCGGACGCGTCCAATCGCGCACGAATCGCGCCGATGCGACCGTCCATCATGTCGCTCGGCGCCACGCAGTCGGCCCCGGCCTGGGCGTAGCTGAGCGCGGCCTGCTCGAGCTCGGCGAGGCTGGCGTCATTGTCGAGGTGATCGCCCTCCGCATTGAGCACGCCGCAATGACCGTGTGGGGTCGATGAGCACAGGCACACGTCTGTGCTCAGCCAGATGTCGTGCCCGAAGCGCTGCTTGAGCGCGCGGATCTGTCCGGAGGTGAAACTCCAGTCGATCTGGTGTGGCGCCCTGGCTGTCGGTACCCCGAACAGCAGGAACTTGCTGACGCCTGCCCGCAGGTCCTGCTCGACCTGGCGCAGCAGCGATTCGGGACTCTCCTGATGCACTCCGGTGAGCCCCGGTACCGCCTCGGGCGTGCGGGTCGATTCCCCGACGAACAGCGGCTGGATCAGCTGGGAGAGTTGCACGTACACGTCGCGCGTCAGCGCGCGGACGTGTTCATTCTGGCGCAGCCGCCGTAGATCGAGGGAGCTCATGGGAGTTGGGGTGGATTGGAGGTGATCCGGCAATTCTACAGTCTGCCGTGGTGCTTCCCGGGGCCGGTCACGCTTTGTCACGCTGCCGCGGATCGATGTCCCAGCCCGCGTCGGAGCGGTGAAATCATGCGCCAAAGTCATAAGCAGTCCGGGCACAATGTCCGGCCCATGGCACCCAAGGCTGCCCCAGACCCCGGTATCGACCCCGCGCTTCAGGCCAAGAGCGATGCAGTCGTTGCATTGCTTCGCGACGCGGTGCGCGAGCATGGTCGCGTCGTGTATGCCAACAGCCTCGGCGCCGAGGCCATGGTGCTGACCGACCTGATCTGCACGGCGGTGCCGGCGATCGACATCTTCAGTATCGATACCGGACGCCTGCCAGAGGAGACGCTTGAGCTGCTCGAACGGCTGGAGCGGCGCTACCAGCGCCGCATCCGGCTGGTGTATCCAGACAGCCAGAGCATCGAGCGCTACGTGCGCGAGCGCGGCATCAATGGTTTCTACGAGAGCCTCGACAACCGGCTGCGGTGCTGCGAAATCCGCAAGGTCGAGCCCTTCCGGCGGGCAATCGAGGGCTACGGCGCATGGGTGACCGGCGTGCGGCGCGAGCAGTCCGAGTCCCGCGCCCAGGCGCTGCCCTCGATGCACGACGAGCGCTATGGGCTTGCCAAGATCAGCCCGCTGCTGGACTGGACGGAGGCGGACGTATGGGCCTATATCCGTGCCCGCCAGCTGCCCTACAACCCGCTGCACGACCGAGGATACCCGAGCATCGGATGCGCGCCCTGCACGCGAGCGATCGAACCGGGCCAGGACCACAGAGCCGGTCGCTGGTGGTGGGAGCAGCCGGAGTCGCGCGAATGCGGACTTCATCCGCGCACGCGACCGACGGCGGTCAGCTAGCAACGAGCGCGCTCGAGCCGCAGGGCGCGCCCGGTGCGCTCCCAAGATGGCTGGAGGCCCCGACTGATGGACTATCTGCCGGTCTTCCTGGATCTGCGCGCACGCCGGACGCTCGTGGTCGGAGGCGGCCCGGTGGCGATGCGCAAGGTCGAACTGCTCCTCAAGGCCCACGCGCTGGTGCGCGTCGTGGCCCCGGCCCTGCATCCTGAACTCGCGCTGTATCGCGATGCGGGGCGCATCGAGCATCAGCCGGTGGAGTTCGAACCGTCGCACTTCGACGGGATCGTATTCGCGATTGCCGCGACCGACCGGCCCGAGGTCAATGGTGCGGTGGCCGCCGCCGGCGCGACGCGCGGTGTATTCGTCAATGTCGTCGATGACCAGTCCGCATCGTCCTGCATCATGCCGGCCATCGTCGATCGATCTCCCGTCGTCGTGGCTATCGGCAGTTCCGGGCAGTCCCCGACGCTGGTGCGCCGGGTCCGTGCCCAACTCGAGGCGCTGCTGCCCGAGGGCCTCGGGGACCTGGCGCGCCTGGCCGGCCGAGCCCGCGAACGCATTGCCCGCGCGCTGCCGGACCTGGACCGGCGCCGCCGATTCTGGGACCGGCTGTTCGACGGCGGCATCGCCACGGCCGTGCTGAGCGGACAGGCCGCGTCCGCGCAGGCCATGCTCGAGCAGGCGCTCGAGCAGGAAGTGCGCGCGGTGCCTGGCGCGGGCGCGCGCGGCGAGGTGTACCTGATCGGCGCAGGTCCCGGCGACCCGGACCTGCTGACGCTGCGCGCGCTGCAGCTGCTGCAACGTGCCGATGTCGTACTGTACGACCGGCTCGTCAGTCCGGCGGTGCTCGAGCGGGTGCGGCGCGACGCGACGCGCATCTGCGTCGGCAAGGAATCCGGCCGACACCGCGTGACACAGCAGCGCATCCACGAGCTGATGGTGGAGCACGCCGAACGTGGCCTGCGAGTGGCGAGGCTGAAGGGCGGAGATCCGTTCATCTTCGGGCGCGGGGGCGAGGAGGTCGACGTACTGGTCGCGGCAGGAATCCCTGTGGTCATCGTGCCCGGCATCAGCGCGGCCCAGGGGGCCGCGGCCGCGACCCGGGTGCCGCTTACCCATCGAGGTCTGGCACAATCCTTGAGCTTTGTGACCGCGATGGGGGAGGCCGCTGAATCTCTGGACTGGACCGCGCTCGCCGCGCCACTGCAGACCGTCGTGTTCTACATGGGGGTCGCACAGCTGCCGCGCATCGTGCGCAACCTGCTCTCGCGCGGTGCCCCGAGCACGCGGCCCGCGCTGATCATCGAGCGTGCGACCTTGCCCGAGCAGCGCACCGTCAGCGGTACACTGCTCGATATTGCGCAGCGTGCGCAGGCAGCAGGAGTGCAGGCGCCCGCGCTGCTGATCGTCGGGGAAGTGGCCGCGCGTGCCGCGGCAGACGGGAATGTCGCGGCCTTGATGCCGCAGGAGCAATCACGCGGATGAATCATGTTGCCAGGGATTTCATGGAGGCCATCGGCCGCACTCCGCTGATTCGCCTGCGGCGCGTCAGCGAGGAAACCGGCTGCGAGATCTACGGCAAGGCGGAATTCATGAATCCCGGCGGCTCGGTCAAGGATCGGGCGGCGCGCGCGATCGTGCTGGACGCCGAACGGCGCGGCCAGCTCAAGCCGGGCGGCACCGTAGTTGAGGGCACGGCGGGCAATACCGGCATCGGCCTGGCGCACGTCTGCAATGCCCGCGGCTACCGCTGCGTGATCGTGATGCCGGACAACCAGTCGCCGGAGAAGTACGCGTTGATCGAGGCGCTGGGCGCCGAGGTGCGGCGCGTCAAGGCCGTGCCCTATAGCGACCCGAACCACTATCAGAAAGTCGCCGGCCGGCTGGCCACCGAATTGCCCGATGCGATCTGGGCCAACCAGTTCGACAACACGGCAAACCGCCGCGCCCACTTCGAGACCACGGGACCGGAGATCTGGGAGCAGACCGGCGGCCGCATCGATGCCTTCGTGGCCGCGGCCGGAACTGGCGGCACCGTCGCGGGCGTTTCCGAGTACCTGAAGTCGCGTCGGCCAAGCGTCCGCACGGTGCTGGCCGATCCGCCGGGCAGCGCGCTGTACGAATACATACGCCATGGCGCGCTCAAGGCCACCGGCAGCGGTTCGATCACCGAGGGCATAGGGATCGGCCGCGTGACCGCCAATATGCAGGACGCGCCGATCGATGACGCGGTGCATATCGAAGACACCGAGACCGTGAGCCAGGTCTACCGGTTGCTGCGCGACGAGGGGCTGTTCGTGAGCAGCACCAGCGGCATCAACGTGGCCGCGGCCGCGCAGGTGGCCCGGAGCTTGGGTCCTGGGCACATCGTGGTCACGGTGCTGTGCGACACCGGCGCCAAGTACCTCTCGCGGCTCTACAACCGTGACTGGCTCGCGCAGAAGGGATTGCTCGCGGCAGCGGGCCTTGTCGGGCAGGGCGCATGAACGGCGCGCGCGCGCTGCTGGTGATGCTCGGTAGCATCAGCCTGCCGGCCCATGCCGAGTGGCTCGAGCGCACGGTGGACGGCATCATGGGCACGCGCATCATGGTGCAGCTCTGGGCCGACGACAGGGTGGCGGGCGAGCAGGCGATCGACGCCGTGATGGCAGACATGCAGCACGTCGATGAAACCATGAGCACGTACAAGCCGACCAGCGAGGTCTCGAAGGTCAACGCCGAAGCCGCCGACCGGCCAGTGCCGATCAGCCCCGATCTGTACGCGCTGCTCGATACCGCGCTCGAGTACTCGCGCATCACCGAGGGTGCCTTCGACATCACCTATGCCAGCGTGGGGTATATGTACGACTTCCGGGCGCACGTGCGACCTACCGACCAGCAGATCCGTTCCGCGCTGCCGGCCGTCAATTTCCGTCACGTGCTGCTCGACCCGAAGCAGCAGACGGTTCGCTTCACGCAGCGCGGTGTACGCATCGATCTCGGAGGCATAGCGAAGGGCTGGGCGGTGGACCGGGGCATCGCGATCCTCCAGCAGCGCGGGTACACGCACGCACTCGTCAATGCCGGCGGGGACAGTCGCGTCATCGGCGACCGCCGGGGCCAACCGTGGGTCATCGGCATCAGCGACCCTAATCATCCGGAGCGTTACTTCACGCGTGTTCCGCTGACGGACACCGCCTATTCCACATCCGGGGACTACGAGCGCTATTACGACGAGAACGGCGTGCGCTATCACCATATCATCGATCCACACACCGGACATTCGGCCAGCCGGGTGCGCAGCGCGACCGTGATTGCACCAACGGCCACGCGTACCGACGGTCTGTCGAAGACCGCGTTCGTGCTCGGTGCAGAAGAGGCCCTTCGCATCTACGGTACGCTGCCCGACGTCGAGGCGATCCTGGTCACGCCCGACGGGCGGGTGCTGTACTCGAAGGGGCTCGAGCCAGCGCCGGGGACGCACTAGCCGCCCCGGTCATGGGCAGCACGGAATCAACCGCGCCGCCGGTACGCATCCGCCTTGCTGTCGCCGATGATGCCGACGCACTCGCGCTGGTGGGGCAGGCGACCTTCCTCGAGGCTTATGCTGGGACCTTGCCCGGCGAGGACATCAGGCAGCATTGCGCGCGGGAGCACAGCGCCGCGCGCTACCACGCATGGCTGCTCGATCAGGCGACGCGGATCTGGATCGCCGAGGCCGAGCCGGGCGGGGCTCCGGTCGGTTACCTGGTGCTCGGAGTCCCGGACCTTCCCCTTTCCGATCTGGGCCCACGGGATCGCGAGATCAAGCGCATCTACGTGCTGCATCGATTCCAGGGCACCGGACTTGGCAGGCGCCTGATGGACCAGGCGCGGGAGCTGGCATCAGCGGAGGGCGCGCCGCGTCTGCTGCTCGGCGTGTACTCGCGCAATCTGGCGGCGCTCGCGTTCTACGAAAAGCTGGGATATGGCGCGGTCGGCCGCAGGCTCTTCCATGTCGGCAGGCACGACTACGAAGACCTCATCGTGGCGCTGCCGCTTTAGAGGTCGCGTCGTCCGCTGACGGGGGCCGCCTCCTGGGCACTGCGACGCGCGAGATGGCGTAGCGGCGGCAGCAGCAGCAGGTACACGGCGGCCGCCAGCGGCGGTGCGATCAGGGCCCAGGCCATGATGCCGCGCAGTCCGGTCATCCCGAACTCGCGCAGGAACGCCCCCGGAGAGGCACGGAAACTGCGCGCGAGGCCGAGTATCGAGAACGATACCGGTGGCGTGTGCGTCAGCCGCTCCCCGACTCGGACGAAGAAATAGATCGCGGGAAACTGCAGCGGCGTCGCACACCAGTTGATGAGCTGCAGCAGCGGCTGATTCAGTCGCAGCCACAGCCCGAACAGCACGCAGAGTGTCGCCGTGGTCCCGAAGATCGGGAACACCGTGATGGCCAGCCCGACGGCGAGCGTGAGCGCTATCTTCGGCGGAGTGATTCCCTGCCGCAGCTGCGCCAGGATCAGGGCGACCGCGCGGTCCCACAGCCGTCCGAACCAGCCGCGCGGCACCGGGCGAGGCCTACCCCGCTGGCTTGGCCTTGAACGCGGCGAGTTCGACTTTCCAGCGGTCGGCGAGCGCCTGGACCTTGTCCACTTCGGTGTTGTTGCGCTTGGCCATCGCGGCAGTGAGCTTGTCCTTGTCGCCGCCCGCCGCGATCTTGCCGTCGGTTTCCTGCTGCAGACAGGTACTGTAATCCGCGACCGCACTGTTGTAGGCCTTGAGCGCCTGCTGTGCGGCCAGCATTTCCTCTTTCGTCGCCGTCTTGCCGTTCGGAATCACGACGTTGTTGTCCGGCGCCGTGCACGCGGCAAACACCGGCGCACTCGCCAGTACCCCCAGGATCGAGACGGCCAGCATTAGCCTCATTTCTTATTCCTCCAGCTCATTGGGCTCTATGGATGTGCGAGCCGCGGTAGCGTGCATGATCGCTCGCGGCGCCGGAAAATTCAAAGCCGAAAACACTCGCCTCAGCTCCGCTGGCTTGCGCCTCAGGTTGGCTGGCTTGCGAGGCAGGCGCGCCGGGCCCTGCAGAGGGGGGTGGCGCTGGCGTAGAATCCGCGGCCACGCCCCGACGCTTTGGGCAAGCCCGCAAGGCCACCTTGATCAGCGCTTCCGGACTGACTCGCCGCTTTGGCTCATTCGTTGCCGTCGATGACATCAGCTTTGAGGTCGCGCGCGGCGAGATCTTTGCTTTCCTCGGACCCAATGGTGCCGGCAAGACCACGACCATCCGCATGCTCACGACGCTGCTGCGGCCGAGCAGCGGGCATATCGAGCTCGATGGACTGGACGTGGTGCGCCATCCGACCGCCGCCCGGCGCCGCTTCGGCATCGTGTTCCAGGACCCCAGCCTGGATATCGAGCTCACGGCGCGGGAGAACATGGTGATCCATGCGGTGCTGTATCACGTGCCGGCCGACCAGCGGGCGACGCGCATCGAGCAGTTGCTGAAGATGTTCGATCTGTGGGACCGCAGGGACGAGCTCGTCAAGCGCTACTCCGGGGGCATGCGCCGCCGCCTGGAGATTGCACGCTGCCTGCTGCACACCCCAGCGGTGATCTTTCTCGACGAGCCGACCCTCGGGCTCGATCCCCAGACCCGCAACCAGCTCTGGACGCACGTGCGCGCTCTCAACGAGCAGGAGCACGTGACCGTGTTTCTGACGACGCACTACATGGACGAGGCCGAGCGGGTCGCCGGACGCATCGCGATCATCGATCGCGGTCGCATCGTGGCCCACGGTTCGCCCCAGGAGCTCAAAGCACAGACCAGTTCCGATTCGCTCGAGCAGGCGTACCTGCAGCTGACCGGCACGCGCATCCGCGAGGAGGAAGGCGGGGCCGGCATGGACCGGATGCGGCAGTTCATGCGCGGCGGGGCCGCTCGCTGAGCCACCGTGGGTCCCTTGCGCACATGAGCATCATCTATATCCTGTGGCTGCGACAGCTCAAGCGTTATGTCCGCTCGCGCGGTCGTGTCCTGGTGTCCCTGGGTCAGCCGCTGCTATACCTGCTTGCGTTCGGATTCGGCTTCGGCGGGGTCTACCGTCGCGCCGGCCAGGGTGACTACCTGCAGTTCCTGGCCCCCGGGGTAGTCGGCATGGGTATCCTCTTCAATGCCGTGTTCTCCGGCATCGAGCTGATCTGGGACAAGCAGTTCGGGTTCATCAAGGAGACCCTGGTCGCACCGGTGCCGCGCTGGCTCATCATGCTCGGACGCACCGCAGGAGGCGCGACCGTGGCGTTGCTGCAGGGAGTGATCGTGATCGTGCTATGCCTGATCGTCGGCTTCAGGCCGCAGGGGCTGGCGCAGCTGCCGCTGCTGCCGATCTACATGGTACTGGTGGCGGTGTTCTTCACCGCACTGGGCACGGTGATCGCGTGCCTGGTCGCGGACTTTCAGGCTTTTCCGCTGGTCATGAATTTCATGGTGCTGCCGCTGTTCTTTCTGTCCGGGGCGCTGTTCCCGCTCGGCCAGGTGCCACCGGCGCTGGCATTCATCGCGCGGTTGAACCCGCTGGCCTATGGCATCGACGGTCTGCGCGGTTCGCTCACCGGCGCCTGGCACTTCAGTGCTGCCACCGATCTGGGGGTGCTCGGGACCCTCACGCTGGCGCTGCTGCTGGTCGCAAGTTCCGTGTTCGACCGTATCGAGGCCTAGGGCGGTGGCGGTGCGGCCGGTATTGCGCATGGGAGATCCACGGCTGCTGCGGATCAGCGAACCAGTCCGCACCGGCGATGCCGCACGCATCGGCGATGCCGCACTGCTGGAAGAACTGCTCGGCGACATGCGCGACACGATGGCCGCGCTGGCTGGCGCGGGCCTGGCCGCACCGCAGATCGGGGTGGCGCTGCGGGTCGTGATCTTCGGCACCGGGGCGCCCAATCCACGCTACCCGGACGCGCAGATCGTGCCGGCCACCGTACTGATCAATCCGGAGCTCGAGCCGCTCGGAGCGGAGCTGGAGCAGGGCTGGGAGGGCTGCCTGTCGGTACCGGGCCTGCGCGGCCTCGTGCCCCGTTACCGGCATCTGCGCTACCGCGGCCTGTGTGAGCAAGGCCAGCCGATCGATCGCACCGTGAGCGGCTTCCATGCGCGCGTCGTGCAGCATGAGGTCGATCACCTGGACGGCATCCTGTATCCGATGCGCATGCCGGACATGCGCATGTTCGGTTTCAACGAAGAGCTGTTTCCCGGCCAGCAGGTCCAGGACGAGTGATCCGGACCCCGCGTACGAAGGCTAGTCACCGCGCGACGCGCTGAGCGTCACCAGCGCGCCGTGCGCGTCCAGTTCAGCCTGCAACTCGATCGGCTGACAGCAGACCGGGCAATCCTCGATATAGGCGGCGCTGCCCGCCGACAGGTCCACGAGCGTCTCGAACGGCTCGCCGCAGTACGGGCAGTCCAACGGCATGGCGAGCAGACCGGCCGGCGCATCCTCGGGGCCGCGTCGTGCGTCGTCCTCGGCCCCGATTGGCGCATCGAGCCCATAGAGCGCATCGATGGCCGGATCGTCAGTCGGTGGCCGCGGGTGCCGCGATGTGCGCGTGCGCCCCGCGGTCCGGCGGCGGTTACGGCGCGGCGTCACGCCGGCAGCGCCGACAGGCCGTGGAGGGATCGCGTAAGATCAGCGCAACGCAGTGGAGCATTTGGCGCATGAGTCCCGCAGACACTTCCTCACCCCCTCTGGAACAGTCGCTGGCGCAATTGCATGCGGATCTCGCGGCCGCCCCGCAGGTCGATGAGCATACCCGCCAGCTGCTGCGCTCGCTGCTGGCCGATATCGAGCGCCTGCTCCGGGAAGGCGAGCCCTCGGGCGGCGCGCAGGTACCGCACAGACTCGAGGGACTTGCGGTCGCGTTCGAAGGGCAACACCCGACGCTGGCGGCGAACCTGCGGCAGTTCATCGACCTGCTCGGTCGCGCCGGCCTGTAGGCGCTGGCGGCGCGACCGAGCGCAGTTAAGGACTGGAACCCGCCGTCAGCTCGCCGGCGGCGGTGCCGGCGGTCCGCCGTGCTGCCATTTGCCGCGGCTGGCCTGCAGGCTGGCCAGCACTCCGGGCAGCGCCTGCTGCTGCGCGGTATCAAGCACACCATAGATCTGCTGTTCAATCCTGCTGGCCTGCTCGATGCGTGCGGTCGCTCGTTGCTCGGCCGCCTGCACTGCTGCCGGGTAGTTCGGATCACCCGGATTGGACAGCGCCAGGAATTCGGTACGGGCGGCGTCGCGATCCGGAGCCAACTGGCCCCGCGCCGTCTTCAGGATCGTCCTGACCTGCTGCTGCTGCGAAGGGCTCAGGTTGAGCTGCCGCAGCGCGATCAGCAGTCCGCCGCCGGGAAGCATCCCCGGGTGATGGTGACGATGCCAGGCCGGCGGCCCGGCCGCAGGCGCCTCCTGGCCCAGCGCCATGCTGGCCAGTCCGATCATGCCGGCGAGCGCCATCGCTCCCAGCGTCAACTTGGATGTGAATCTCATGTCGCTACGCTCCTTGCTTGAATGCCGTGTCCACTGGGACGCGCAACGCATCACGCGTGCATTCGGTGGACCGGTGCGGCCCCAAAAAGAGCCCGCGACGAGATTAAATTTTGAACATCTCACGCGTGCGACGCCGCCCGCAGGACTACTTGCCCTGGCAGGTGGTGATCAGGCCTTCGGTGGACGGCGAGGTGTGCGCCAAGTGCGTCGCGATCCCCTGGGTCGGGATTGCCGGCTTGAATGCCCGGTGGCAGGCCTCGCAGTTCAGGATCAGCTGATCGCCGACTGTCTTGAGCGCAGGCAGATCGTGGTTCGCGGCCGCTTGCGCTGCTCGTAGCGCAAAGTCGGTCATGCGGTCGGCAAATGGGGACCACCCGGAGGAATTGCGCCACTGCATGTCCATCGGTCCGATGCCGCCGACCTTGAGCAGCGTGCCGGTCGTCGCGAGTTGCGTTGCGCGGTACTCGACCTGCTCCCATTCGCATGCGTTCTTCGGCGGCTTGACGGCGGCAGTCCAGATCGCATCGGCCGCCTGGTCGACGAATTTGACCATCAGCACGTTCACGCTGACGACCGGCTTGATCGGCGTCGGGGCGCCGGCCTGTTGCGCGCTTGCCGGGGGCCCGGCGAACACCAGCACCAGCGCAGCGACGCATCCGGTCGCCGATGCCACCGGAATTCCGCCCTGGCGCCTACCACCCTGCTGTCTGTCCATGCGTCGACCCCTCCTCGGCTGCTGCAGCGACGATAGGATCGCAACCGGCGGGTAGCATCAGGAGATACCCGTAGGCTTCATCCCCCGCAGCGCGTGCGAGGCCGGGTTTCAGACCGGGACCGGATCCTCGCGCGAGGCGCGCCGGCGCTCGTGTTCCTTGAGGTGCCGCTTGCGGATCCGGATGCTCTGTGGCGTGACTTCGACCAGTTCATCATCGGCGATGAACTCCACCGCGTACTCGAGCGTGAGCGGGATCGGCGGCGTGAGCAGGATCGCCTCATCCTTGCCCGCGGCGCGGATGTTGGTGAGCTTCTTGGTCTTGATCGGATTGACGACCAGGTCGTTCTCGCGGCTATGGATGCCGATGATCATGCCCTCGTAGAGCTTCTCCCCGGGGCTGACGAACAAGCGCCCGCGTTCCTGCAGCGCGAACAGCGCATACGCCACCGCCTCGCCATCCTCGTTGCTGACCAGCACGCCATTGTGCCGGTCCGGGATTTCGCCCTTGACCACCCCGAAGCCGTCGAAAATATGGCTGATCAGTCCCGTGCCGCGCGTGAGCGTCATGAACTCTCCCTGGAAGCCGATCAGGCCGCGGGCCGGCACGCGGTACTCGAGGCGCGCGCGGCCATTGCCGTCGATCACCATGTCCGTGAGTTCCGCGCGGCGCGTGCCCAGTGCTTCCATCACTCCGCCCTGGTGGCCCTCATCCAGGTCGACGGTCAGGGCCTCGAAGGGCTCGAGCACCTGTCCGTCCACGGTCTTGCGCAGCACCTGCGGCTTGCCGACCGCAAGCTCGAAGCCCTCGCGGCGCATGTTCTCGATCAGGATCGTCAGGTGCAGTTCGCCCCGTCCGAGCACGCGAAACACGTCGGCATCGGCGGTGTCCTCGACCCGTAGCGCGACGTTGCTCTGCAGTTCGCGGTACAGGCGTTCGCGAATCTGGCGACTGGTCACGAACTTGCCTTCGCGGCCGGCCAGCGGCGAGGTGTTGACCTGGAAGTTCATCGCCAGCGTGGGTTCATCGACCCGGATGGGTGGCAGGCCTTCCGGCTGTTCCGGATCGCAGATCGTCACGCCGATGTTCACATCTTCGATGCCGGTGATGGCGACGATGTCGCCGGCACTGGCTTCCTCGACGGGCGAGCGCTGCAGGCCCGTGAAGGTCAGGACCTGGGCGATCTTCGCGACGCCGCGCTCTTCGTCCCCGTAGCGCAGCGCGACATTGCGCCCAGCCCGCAGTGTGCCGCGGCGGATGCGTCCGATGCCGATCCGGCCGACGTAGGAGTTGTAGTCGAGCGTGGAGATCTGCAGCTGCAGCGGTGCCGCGGCATCGGCCGGCGGCGCCGGCACGTGTTGCAGAATCGCCTCGAACAGCGCCGACATGTCCGGCTCGCGGCGCGTCATGTCAGTGCTCGCCCAGCCCTGCAACGCCGAGGCATAGATCACCGGGAAGTCGAGCTGCGCGTCAGTGGCCCCGAGCTTGTCGAACAGTTCGAAGGTCTGGTCGATCACCCAGCCCGGGCGCGCACCGGGGCGGTCGATCTTGTTGACCACCACGATGGCGTTCAGGCCCAGTGCCAGCGCCTTGCGCGTGACGAAGCGCGTCTGTGGCATCGGACCCTCGACCGCGTCGACCAGCAGCAGCACGCCGTCGACCATCGAGAGCACGCGCTCGACTTCGCCACCGAAGTCGGCATGCCCGGGCGTATCGACGATATTGATGCGGGTGCCGCCATAGGCGATGGCGCAGTTCTTGGCCAGGATCGTGATGCCGCGTTCGCGCTCGATGTCGTTCGAGTCCATGATTCGCTCGCCCATCTTTTCATGTGCGGCGAACGTCCCGGACTGCTTGAGCAGGCAATCGACCAGCGTGGTCTTGCCATGGTCGACGTGCGCGATGATCGCGATATTGCGGATGGGGCGTGGCATGGGGTGTGAAAACTGCGGCGGGTCGCCAAAAGGGCGCCGAGGGTAGCAGAACCTCCCGGCTGGGGTTACACTGATTGGGATAGTATAAGCTTTTCTTTATATGTTTAAAGAGTCAAAGGCCAGTACCGACCTTGGGCAGGTCGTCCAGGCGCTCAAAGGAGCCGCCGAACCGACGCGACTGCGCCTGCTCGTGCTGCTGAGTCATGGCGAGTTCACCGTCGGGGAACTCTGCCGGATCCTCGGCCAGAGTCAGCCTCGTATTTCCCGCCACCTTCGAATCTTGATCGAGGCGGGTTTCCTGGACCGCTTTCGCGAGCAGCAGTGCGTGTACTACCGCGCTCCAGTGCTAGGGCGCGCGCTGGACTGGTCGCGCCTACTGCTCTCGATGCTCGATCCTGAGGCCGCGGCGCTCCGGCGCGACCGGGAGCATGCGGCCCGCGTGGTTCGTGAGCGCAGGACCACAGGCGCAGGCGCCGCCGGCACGGAGGAGGTGGCGGCACGTGAGGTGCTCGAGGGCATGCTGCTCGAGGAACTCGGCCCCGCCGGAGTCGGTGAACTGCTCGACATCGGGACCGGCACAGGACTGATGCTCGAGATCCTGGGTCCCCGGGCCCGTCACGCCATCGGCATCGACCTGTCGGCCCCGGCGCTGCGTCTGGCCCGCACGCGCGTCCATGGTGCGGGCCTCAGTCACTGCGAATTCCGGCGCGGCGACATGTACGGGCTGCCGTTCGAAGACGGCGTGTTCGACACCGTGACGATGGATCGGGTGCTCGCCCCGGCGGTCCAACCCCGCGCGGCCATCGCCGAGGCCGCGCGTATGCTGCGTGCCGGCGGGCGACTGCTGATCGTCGAGGACTTCGAGGCGATCGGGGCGCGCGCGCCGGACAACGCAATCGCGGAGCTGCGTCGCTGGCTGGCCGGCGCGGGGCTGGATACCGGACGCCTGCGGCCATGCGATTTGCCGGGAGGGCATTTTCTGATGGCTGTGGCCACGCTCGCGCCGCGCACGGCCGGTGACATCGATGCCGGTGCACGGGGCAACACGACCGCGCAGTCTGTCAACCCAGCGGATCTGTGATGAAGCCGGTCACCGTTTCGTTCGAATTCTTCCCTCCCAAGACGGCGGCGATGGAAGAGACTCTCTGGCAGGCCATCCGCAAGCTCGAGCCACTGCAACCCGCGTTCGTCTCGGTGACTTACGGTGCGGCCGGCTCCACGCGGGAGCGCACCCATGCGACGGTCAAGCGCATCATCGATCACACGAGCCTGCGACCCGCCGCGCATCTGACCTGCGTGGGAGCGACCCGCGCGCAGGTGGACGAGGTGGTGCGCGCCTACTGGGACGCGGGGGTGCGCCACATCGTCGCACTGCGCGGGGACCCTCCTGGCGGTCTTGCCACCCGTTTCACGCCGCATCCGGGCGGCTACGAAAGCAGTGCAGCGCTCGTTGCGGGCATCAAGGCCATCGCGCCTTTCGAGGTCTCGGTCGGCTGCTACCCCGAGCCGCACCCGGAGGCGACCAGCGCGCAGGCCGATCTCGACGTGCTCAAACGCAAGATCGACGCCGGCGCAGACCGCGCCATCACGAATTCCTTTTTCGATGCCGATTTCTATCTGCGCTTTCGCGACCGCGCCTGGGCGGCCGGCATCCATGTGCCGATCGTGCCGGGAATAATGCCGATTGCGAACTTCAAGAGTAATTTAAACTTTGCGAGAAAGACCGGTGTGACCGTGCCGGACGCGCTGCTGCGCTTGTTTGAGGGGCTCGAGGACGACCCGGAGACGGCGCGATTGGTCGCCGCCAAGGTCGCCGCCGAGCTCTGCCAGTCGCTGCAGGCGCAGGGGGTCGATACGTTCCACTTCTACACCCTGAACCGACCCGATCTCGTCTACGCAACCTGCCATATGCTCGGATTGCGCGCGAAGCCGACCATGAAGGAGGGCGCATGACCCGCCAGCAACGCATTGCCGAATTCAAGCGCCTGCTCACGCAGCGCATCCTGGTGCTAGATGGTGCCATGGGCACGATGATCCAGGGCTACGGACTCGACGAGGCCGCCTATCGCGCGCAGCGTTTCCGCGACTGGCCCTCCGACGTGAAGGGCAACAACGACCTGCTGACGCTGACGCAGCCCGGGGTGATCCGCGAGATCCACAGCAGCTACCTGCTCGCCGGCGCCGACATCATCGAGACCAACACCTTCAACTCGAGCGCGCCATCGCTCGGGGATTACCGCATGGAGGGACTGGTCGCGGAACTCAATCTCGCCGCCGCGCGCCTGGCGCGCTCCGCGGCGGACGAGTTCGCAGAGCGCACCGGGCGGCCGCGTTTCGTGGCCGGGGCGATAGGTCCGACCAACCGCACCGCCTCGCTGTCTCCAAACGTGAACGATCCGGGATTCCGCAACATCAGCTTCGATCAGCTGGTTGCGACCTACAGCGAGGCGTGCGCCGCACTGATCGAGGGCGGGGTCGACCTGCTGCTGATCGAGACCGTGTTCGATACGCTCAATGCCAAGGCAGCGCTGTTCGCGGTGCGCCGCACGATGCGCGAGCGTGGTGTCGACCTGCCGATCATGGTTTCCGGCACCATCACCGACGCTTCCGGGCGCACGCTCTCGGGGCAGACCGTTGAGGCGTTCTGGAATTCGATCCGCCACGCGAACCCCGCCGTCGTCGGCCTGAACTGCGCGCTCGGCGCCCGCCAGCTGCGCCCGTACGTCGAGGAGTTGTCACGCATCGCGGACGTCGCGGTGTGTGCCTATCCGAATGCCGGACTCCCCAATGCGTTCGGCGAGTACGACGAGCAGGCCTGCGAGACCGCCGATCTGATCCAGGAGTTTGCATCCAGCGGACTGGTCAACATTGTCGGCGGCTGCTGCGGCACGAATGCCGAACACATCGCGCATATACGCGAGGCGGTCGCACCGCTGCCGCCGCGTCAGCTGCCGCGCCTCGCCCCGCGCTGCCGCCTCTCCGGGCTCGAGCCGCTGGAAATAGGGCCCGACAGCCTGTTCGTGAACGTCGGCGAGCGCACCAACGTGACCGGCTCGGCGAAGTTCCGCCGCCTGATCGAGGCGGACGACTACGCCGGCGCGCTCGACATCGCACGCGCCCAGGTCACCGGTGGGGCGCAGATCATCGACGTCAACATGGACGAAGGGATGCTCGACTCCCAGGCGGCGATGGTGCGCATGCTGCAGCTGATCGCATCCGAGCCGGACATCGCGCGCGTGCCGGTGATGATCGATTCGTCGAAATGGACGGTCATCGAAGCCGGCCTGAAATGCCTGCAGGGCAAGGGTGTCGTCAATTCGATCAGCCTCAAGGAAGGCGAGGCGCCATTTCTCGCCCAGGCGCGGCTGGTGCGCGACTATGGCGCGGCCGTGGTCGTGATGGCCTTCGACGAATCCGGCCAGGCCGACACGGTGGCACGCAAAGTCTCGATCTGCGAGCGCTCCTACCGGCTGCTGACGGAGCAGGTGGGCTTTCCGCCGGAGGACATCATCTTCGATCCGAACATCTTCGCGGTCGCGACCGGGATCGAGGAGCACAACGGCTACGCGCTCGACTTCATCGAGGCGACGGCGCGGATCCGCGAACGCTGTCCCCATGCGCTGGTGAGCGGCGGCGTCAGCAACGTGTCGTTCTCGTTTCGCGGCAACGAGCCGGTGCGCGAGGCGATGCATTCGGTGTTCCTCTACTACGCGATCCGCGCCGGCATGAGCATGGGCATCGTCAATGCCGGCCAGCTCGCGATTTACGAGGAGATCGAGCCTGGCTTGCGCGATCGGGTCGAGGACGTGATCCTGAACCGCCGGCCGGATGCGACCGAGCGGCTGCTCGAGATCGCTGCGCGCTACCGCGGAGAGGCCGGCGCGCGTCCCGCCCAGGACCTCAGCTGGCGGAACTGGCCGGTCGGCAAGCGCCTCGAGCACGCGCTGGTGCGCGGCATCGACGAGTACGTGATCGAGGACACGGAGGAGGCGCGCAGCCAGTTCGAGCGGCCCTTGCAGGTGATCGAGGGGCCGCTGATGGATGGCATGAACGTGGTTGGCGACCTGTTCGGCGCCGGCAAGATGTTCCTGCCGCAGGTCGTGAAGTCCGCGCGCGTGATGAAGCGCGCGGTGGCGCACCTGATCCCCTACATCGAACAGGAGAAGGCTGCGGGTGGTGGACAGCGCAGCACCAACGGTCGCATCGTGCTCGCGACGGTGAAGGGCGACGTGCACGACATCGGCAAGAACATCGTTGGCGTGGTCCTGCAGTGCAATAACTTCGAGGTCGTGGATCTGGGCGTGATGGTCGCGTGCGACAAGATCCTCGACGCCGCGCAGCGCGAACGCGCCGACATGATCGGGCTGTCGGGCCTGATCACGCCGTCGCTCGATGAGATGGTCCACGTCGCCCGCGAGATGCAGCGGCAGGGATTCAGCCTGCCACTGCTGATCGGCGGTGCCACCACGTCCCCGGCGCACACTGCGGTGCGCATCGATCCGCAGTACTCCGGCGCCGTGATCTACGTCAAGGACGCATCGCGCGCGGTGGGCGTCTGCCAGCAGCTGGTCACGCCCGCCACCCGTGCCGCCTACATCGAACGCATCAAGGCCGAACATGCGCTGCGCCGTTCGCAGCACGGCACGCGTCGCGCGAAGACGCCGCAGCTGAGCCTGACGGAGGCGCGGGCCAACCGGCCGCGCCTGGACTGGAGCGGCTACCTGCCGCCGGTACCGCGTATGCTCGGGGTGCGCAGCTTCGAGGAGTACTCGATCGAGGAGCTGACGCGCTACATCGACTGGACGCCTTTCTTCCAGGCCTGGGAGCTGCGCGGTCGTTTTCCCGATATCCTGACCGACCCGCAGTTCGGTGAGCAGGCGAGCAGCCTGTATGCCGACGCGCGCCGGATGCTGCGCACGGTGATCCGGGAACACTGGCTGCACGCGCGCGGCGTGTTCGGACTGTTTCCCGCCAATTCGATCGACGAGGATGTGGAACTCTATACCGACGACTCCCGCACGCAGGTGCTCGAGCGGCTGCATTTCCTGCGCGCGCAGCGCGACCTGCCCGAGGGCAAGGCACACGCCGCGCTGGCCGACTACGTCGCACCCCGCACCTCCCAGTGCCACGACTACCTCGGCGCATTCGCGGTCACCGCCGGCGTGGGCATCGAGGCGCCACTCGAGCGCTTCCAGGCGCAGCACGACGACTACTCCGCGATCCTGCTCAAGGCGCTGGCCGACCGGCTCGCGGAGGCCTTCGCTGAGCGTCTGCACGAGCGCGTACGACGCGAGTTCTGGGGCTACGCACCGGAAGAGAAGTTCGGCAATGAGCAGCTGATCCGGGAGGAATACCGCGGCATCCGTCCGGCCCCCGGCTATCCCTCGTGCCCGGACCATTCCGAGAAGGAGACTCTGTGGCGGCTGCTCGATGTCGAGCGTCGCGTCGGCATCACGCTGACGGAGTCATTCGCGATGTACCCGACGGCGGCGGTCAGCGGCTGGTACTTCTCGCACCCGGAAGCCCGCTATCTGGCGGTTGGACGCATCGATCGCGATCAGGTCGCGGACTATGCGCGCCGCAAGGGCATCACGCTCGCGCACGCCGAACGGCTGCTCGGTCCGAATCTCGGCTACGAACCGGAAGACACCGTGGTCGCCACGGCCTAAAGGCGTCATGGCGGAACTCTCGGCCGGGCACGGGACGCGGGCCGGCGCACGCGTGGCGGCGGCCAAGGCCGCGGCCACGGACGGCGCCGGTGCCGACCTGTTGCGTGGGCTTGCCGGCGTGTTCGGCTACAGCCGGCGCGCGATCGCGCTGGTCGCGGATACGAATCGCGCACTGCTCGCAGGCCTCGCCGGGCTGACGCTGCTGGCCGGCGCGCTGCCGGCGGGCGTGGCGTACGTCGGCTCCCGGATCGTCGACGCGGTGCTCGGCGCACGCGCGGCTGCGGGCCATGATCCCACCCACGTATTCCGGCTGGTATTGCTCGAGGGCCTGCTGGTGGCGATGCTGGCCGGTGCGCAGCGCGGACTTTCGCTGTGCCAGTCGTTGCTGCGCGCCCAGCTCGGCCAGCGCGTCAATGTCATGATCCTCGAGAAGGCGCTGACGCTCGAGCTGCAGCAGTTCGAGGATTCCGAGTTCTACGACAAGCTCACGCGCGCGCGCCGCGAGGCTTCCAGCCGGCCGCTGAGCCTGGTCATGCGCACCTTCGGTCTGGTGCAGAACCTGATCTCGCTGCTGAGCTACGCGGCGCTGCTGCTGCGCTTCTCCCCGTGGACCGTGCTGCTGCTGCTGGCGGCGGGGCTGCCCGCATTCATCGCCGAAGCGAAGTTCTCGGGCGACGCGTTCCGTCTGTTCCGCTGGCGTTCGCCCGAGACGCGCATGCAGATGTACCTCGAGACCGTGCTGGCGCGCGAGGATCATGCGAAGGAGGTCAAGCTGTTCGGCCTCGGCGCCCGGCTGCTGCAGCGCTATCGGGATATCTTCACCCGCCTGTACCGCGAGGACCGGTCGCTCTCCATCCGCCGCGACGGCTGGGGCTTCCTGCTCGGACTGCTGGCGAGCGCCACGCTCTATGGCGCGTACGCATGGATCGCGCTCGCGACGATTCACGCCCGCATCACGCTCGGCCAGATGACCATGTACCTGCTGCTGTTCCGTCAGGGACAGTCGGCGGTGAGCGCGATCCTGTCCTCGATCGGTGGCATGTACGAGGACAACCTGTATCTCTCCACGCTGTACGAGTACCTCGAGACCCCGGTCCCGGCGGCCAGCGGCACCGCGCTGCGCGGACCAGCCCCTGAAGATGGGGTGCGCTTCGAGCACGTGAGCTTCACCTACCCCGGAGCGACGACGCGCACGCTGGAGGACATCGACCTGCACCTGCCGCCCGGCAGCAGCCTCGCCCTGGTCGGCGAGAACGGTTCGGGCAAGACCACCTTGATCAAGCTGCTGACCGGACTGTACCGTCCGGAATCCGGCCGCATCCTGCTCGATGGCCTGCCGCTCGGGGAATGGCAGGAAGCCGCGCTGCGCGCGCGCATCGGCGTGATCTTCCAGGACTTCAACCGCTATCAGATGCTGGTCGGCGAGAACGTTGGCGTCGGCGATGAGCGCTACTTCGAGGATGCCGAGCGCTGGCGCGATGCGGCCGTGAAGGGTCGCGCCGCGCAGTTCATCGAGCAGCTGCCGCGCGGCTACGCGACGCAGCTCGGCAAGTGGTTCCGGGACGGACAGGAACTCTCCGGCGGCCAGTGGCAGAAGATCGCACTGGCGCGCGCGTTCATGCGCACTGCGGCCGACGTGCTGGTGCTCGATGAGCCCACCGCCGCGATGGATGCACGCGCCGAGGCCGAGATCTTCGAGCACTTCCGCAATCTGGCGCGCGATCGCATCACGATCCTGATCTCACACCGTTTTTCGACGGTGCGAATGGCCGACCAGATCGCGGTGCTGGACCATGGACGTATCATCGAGCGCGGCACCCATGCACAGCTCATGGAGCAGGGGGGGCACTACGCGCAATTGTTCGCATTGCAGGCGCGCGGCTATCGCTGAGGCGCTGAGCAGGTACAATAGGTGACATGATGGAAGAAGCCGCCGACACATTCGACTCCGCATTCTCCAAAGCTGTCGACCTCGGCAATCGCCTCGCCGGCAAAGACAAGGAAGCGGATCTGTGGGACATCGCCGACGGCCTGCTGGCCGGTGCGATCCAATACTGGCTCTACTCGCGTCAGCCCTGCGGCGACCCGCGTTGCGAGGACTGCACGCCGATCAGTACCGCCGAGGCGCGCATGGCCGAGCTGAAGCGGCTGATCGACCAGCTCGCGGCCGAGAGCGAATACTTCCACGCCCCAACGGACGCGAACGCCGGCCGTGCCTGAAGCGCGGGTCGGGGCCGGCAGTCGGCTCGGGGGCATAATCCGCCGGCGCATAAGCTCAGAACCAGTTTCGTTTGCCCGCCGCGCAGCCGCATCGCTAGAATCGCGGCCCCTGAGGCTGGAGCGCGAGCGGAGATCCCTTGAGCGACAATGACATACATACCGAATCGGTCATCATCGGTGCCGGTCCGGCAGGCCTGTTCCAGGTTTTTGAGCTCGGGCTGCTCGGCGTCAAGACCCATGTGATCGAGACACTGTCTCGTCCCGGCGGGCAATGCAGCGAGCTGTATCCCGATAAGCCGATCTACGACATTCCGGCGCTGCCGATCTGTGGTGCGCAGGAGCTGATCGACCGGCTCATCGAGCAGATCAAGCCCTTCGGTGCCCAGTTCCACCTGGGCCAGGAGGCCGTCGAGCTGCGACGGCGCGAGGACGGCCGATTCACCCTCGTGACCAGCACCGGCACTGTGTTCGATACGGGCGCGGTCGTGATCGCGGCGGGAGTCGGCTCGTTCCAGCCACGCCGCTTAGCCTTAGAGTCAGCTGAGACTCATGAGGGCAGCCAGATCCACTACAGCGTGCGCAACGCGGCGGACTTCCATGGCCGCGACATCGTCATCTTCGGCGGCGGAGACTCGGCGCTCGACTGGGCACTGAATCTCGCACCCAGCGCCCGCAGCTGCACCCTCGTGCATCGCCGCGCGGAATTCCGCGGTGCCCCGGCATCGGTCGGACGCATGCGGGCGCTCGAGGCCGAGGGCAGGCTGCGCTTCATCGAGGGGCTCGCGCAGTCATTGCACGGTGGGCCCGGTGCGTTGCGCGGCGTCACCGTGAAGGGTAACGATGGGGTGCTGCACGAGCTGGCAGCCGAGCATCTGCTGGTATTCTTCGGCCTGGCGCCCAAGCTCGGGCCGATCGGGGAGTGGGGCCTGGAGCTCGACAAGCGCGCGATCAAGGTCGACACGGAGAGGTTCGAGTCGAACATTCCGGGCGTGTTCGCGATCGGCGATATCAATACCTATCCAGGCAAGAAGAAACTCATCCTGTCTGGCTTCCACGAGGCGGCATTGGCCGCCTTCGCGGTCCAGCGGCACCTGTACCCGGCAAAGAAGCAGTTCCTGCAGTACACGACCACGAGTCCGGCGATGCAGAAGCGCCTCGGCGTCGCCGGAGCCTGATGGATCCGCGCCTCGCCGAGCTGGTACGGCTGCTCGAACTCGAGCGGCTCGAAGTCAACCTGTTCCGGGGCGAGAGCCGCGACATCGGCAGTCCGCAGGTGTTCGGCGGCCAGGTGCTCGGGCAGGCGCTGAAGGCGGCCTACGCAACCGTCGACCCGGACCGCGTGGCCCATTCGCTGCACGCGTACTTCCTGCGGCGCGGCGATTTCGATGCCCCGATCGTCTACTTCGTCGATCGCAGCCGTGACGGCCAGAGCTTCACGAGCCGCCGTGTCACGGCAATCCAGCACGGTGAACAGATCTTCAACATGGCCGCCTCGTTTCAACTGCCGCAATCGGGCGTTGAACATCAGCTCGCGATGCCGCCGGTGCCCGCTCCCGAGACACTGACGGATCCCGCGATCCCCTCGGCGCGCACGCTCGATCAGCTGCCGGGCCGGATGCGCGAGTTCTACGCGCGCGCGCGCCCGTTCGAGTTTCGTCGGGTCGAGCCGATCGACCTGGCGCGTCCGCAGAAGGCGCCGCCGCTGCAGCACATCTGGTTCCGTGCGGTCGACCGGCTGCCAGACGACGACGCGCTGCATCGCTGCCTGCTGGCCTATGCGTCGGATTTCTACCTGCTCAGTACCTCGATGCTGCCGCATGCGCTGCAGGCGCTCAGCGGCAACGTGATCCACGCCAGCATCGATCACGCGATGTGGTTCCACTGGCCGCTGCGGGTCGACGAGTGGCTGCTGTACGCCATCGACAGCCCAAGCGCGTCGGGCTCGCGCGGATTTTCGCGCGGCAGCGTATTCACGCGCGATGGACGCCTGGTCGCGAGCACCGCGCAGGAAGGGCTGGTGCGCGTGGTCACGGCGCCGGCCGGCGCCTAGCGCGCGCTACAGAAGCTTGCCGGGATTCATGATGCCTTCGGGGTCGAGCGCCAGCTTGACCGCGCGCATCGCCGCCAGCGTCGCCGGATCGGCGTAGCGCGCAAGTTCGCCGCGCTTGAGCTGGCCGATCCCGTGCTCGGCGCTGAAACTTCCACCGTAGCGCGCGACCAGGTCGTGGATGGCGCGCCGTATTGTCTGCTCGCGCGCCAGCAGCGCGCGCGCGCCGGGCCCATCGAACGAGCCGTCGATGGCGTTGATATTGAAATGCAGGTTGCCGTCGCCCGCGTGGCCGTAGCAGATCAGCACGCCCTCGGGGCAATGCTCGCGCACCCAGCCGGAGGCCTCCTCGATGAATCGCGGCAGCGCCGCTACCGGTACGGCGATGTCGTGCTTGAGGCTCGGACCCGATCGGCGTTGCGCCTCGGGCACCCCCTCGCGCAGGCGCCAGAAGGCGCTGCGCACCCGCTCGCTGGTCGCGAAGGCCGCGTCGCAGCGGAAGCCGTGCTCCGCCGCATGCACCAGCGCCTGCTCCAGCAGGTCGCCAAGTGCCTCGTCCGCACTGGAACTCAGTTCGCACAGTACGTACCAGGGCCAGGACGTATCCAGCGGGTCCGTCACGCCCTCGAGGTGGCGGGTCGTCAGCTCGATGGCGATGCGCGGCAGCAGCTCGAAGGAGCTGAGCCGTTCTCCCGAGCGGGCGCGCAGCAGCCCCAGCAGCTCGAGCGCGTCGTGCGGACTGGACAGGCCGACGAAGGCGGTGGCGGTGCTGCGCATTGCCGGCCAGAGCCGCAGCGTTGCGGCCGTGATCACGCCGAGCGTGCCCTCGGATCCCACCAGCAGGCTCTTGAGGTCATAGCCGGTGTTGTCCTTGCGCAGCGACTTGAGTCCATGCATCACGCTGCCATCCGGGAGCACGGCCTCGATTCCGAGCACGAGATCGCGCGCCATGCCGTAGCGCACGACGTTGAGGCCGCCGGCATTGGTTGCCAGATTACCGCCAATCTGGCAGCTGCCCTCCGAGCCCAGGCTCAGCGGAAAGAAACGCTCCGCGGCCGCCGCGGCCTGCTGCACTCCCGCCAGCACGCATCCGGCCTCCGCGGTGATGGAGAAATTGGCCGCATCGATTTCACGGATGCGATTGAGCCTGCGCAGCAGCAGCAGCAGTTGCTGGCCCGAGTCATCGGGCGTGGCGCCGCCGCAATAGCCGGTGTTGCCGCCCTGCGGCACGATGCCGATGCGCCGCTCCCGACACCACATCACCAGCCGCGCGACCTCATCCACGGTGCGCGGCAGCGCGGCGGCGAGCGCATGGCCGCGGTAGAGCGAACGATGATCCACCTCGAGCGGTCCTAAGTCGGCAGGCAGCGTGAGCACTGCGTCCGGGCCGATCAGCGTGCGCAGTTGCTCGCGCCAGGCCCGGATGCGCTCCGCGGCCGAAGCCGCTGCGGTGCTCACCGTTGCGGCTTCAGACCGGCATGCGGCGGCAGCCGGGCTTGGTCAGCAGCATCTGCACGTCGCCGAGCTGGCGCTCGGCGAATCCGCCCTCGCAGTAGCACAGATAGAACTCCCACATGCGCACGAAGCTGTCGGGAAGCCCCAGCGCACGTACCTGTGGCAGGTGCTCGAGGAAATTGGCGCGCCAGGCGGCGAGCGTACGCGCGTAGTGCGGCCCGATGTCCTCCAGATGGAACAGCTTCAGGTCGGTGGCGCGGCACACCGCCCCGGTCAGCGCGGTGATCGACGGAATGAAGCTGCCGGGAAAGATGTAGCGCTGGATGAAGTCCACCTGGCCGAGCACGGATTCGTAGATCTGGTCCTGGATCGTGATGGCCTGCAGCAGCATCGCCCCGTGGTCGGCGAGCAAAGCACTGCAGCGGCCGAAGTACGTGTCCAGGTAGCTGGCGCCTACGGCCTCTATCATCTCGATCGAGACCAGCTTGTCGTAGCTGCCGCGCAGGTCGCGATAGTCCTCGAGCAGCAGCGTGACGCGATCGGACAGTCCGGCGGCCGCGATGCGTTCTTGCGCGAACTCGTATTGAGCGCGCGAGATCGTCGTGGTGGTCACCCGGCAGCCGTAGTGGCGGGCGGCGTGCAATGCGAGCCCCCCCCAGCCGGTGCCGATCTCGAGCAGGTGGTCGCTCGATGTCAGTGCGAGCTTGCGGCAGGCCGCATCGAACTTGGCGCGCGAGGCCTGCTCCAGGGTCGCGTCCTCATGTTCAAAGATGCCGCAGGAGTACGCCATCGTCTCATCGAGCATCAGTGCATACAGTGCATTGCCGAGATCGTAGTGGGCGGCGATGTTGCGCGCGCTGCCGCGGCGATTGTTGCGATTCAGGAAATGGAATGCCCGCAGCATCGGCCGCTTCAACCGCGCGAAACGGCCTTCGAGGCCCTCGAGCACGTGTCGGTTCACGATCAGGATGCGCACCAGGTCCGTCAGGTTGTCGCAGTTCCAGTGGCCGCGCATGTACGCCTCGCCGGCCCCTACGCTGCCGCCCAGCGCGATGTCCGCATAGGCTTCCGGGTGCAGCACGCGCAGCGTCACGTGCAGCGGACAGCGCGCGCTGCGCCGCCCGAACCGATGTTCCCCGTCGGCGTCGATCAGCCGCACCTCGCCATGCTCGAGGTGCTCGAGCGCCGCAAGCAGCAGGGTGCGCCACAGGCGCGCCAGCGGCGAGGGCCGGCTGCCGGCCGCGGCTCCGGTGCGCATCGACTCGACAGGAATGATGCTCGGCTTCATCGGTGCGGCAAGCGCGTGCCGACGCGCAACCGGCGTGGGGAGCGGTCGCGCACCGCGACCGGAACCGTCTGCAGGTCCCAGATCAGCCCGAGCCATGCCATCAGCTTGAGCAGGTAGTAGGTCGGATCGTATTCCCACCAATAGAACCCCTGGCGCGCGGCGCGCGGATAGTGGTGGTGGTTGTTGTGCCAGCCCTCGCCGAGCGTCAGTATCGCGAGCAGCCAGTTGTTGCGGCTGGTGTCACCGGTGCGGTAACGCTGCGATCCGAACAGGTGCGATAGCGAATTGATCGTGTACGTCGCATGCCAGCACGCGACCGTCGAGATGAAGAAGCCCCATACCAGCATCTGCGAGCCGCTGGTGTGCAGGGCCGGCGCCGTGTGAGCGAGCAGCACGCCGAGCAGGAACATGCCGAGCCCAAGCAGCACCGGAATCAGGGCGTCGTAGCGGTCGATCCAGCGCAGCTCTGGAAACTTTAGCAGGTCGCGCGCCAGGCCCAGGTCCGGCGCGAAGCCCTTCATCGACAGGAACCAGCCCATGTGGGCACGCACGAATCCATGCTGCGAAGGGGAATGCAGGTCGGACGCGCGATCGGAATTCGCATGATGGTAGCGGTGGTGTGCGGCCCACCAGACCGGGCCGCGCTGTACGGCGGAAGCGCCGAGCAGGCCGAAGATGAACTGGCCGGTGCGCGAAGTCTTGAACGCGCGATGGGAGAAATACCGGTGGTAGAAGCCGGTGATCGCGAACATGCGCACCAGGTAGGCGATCAGTGCGACCAGCAGCGCCACCGGGCTCACGCCGACGAAGAACGCGGCCAGGCACGCGAAGTGCGCCAGCACGAACGGCAGTACGCGCAGCCAGTCGATGCGATCGGGCATCGTGTCGCGGGCCGCCGCGACATAGTCGATGCTGCTGTCGAACCAGCGATTGAGCGTGCGCAGCACGAAGCGCATGGCCCGCACCGGCAAGCCGGCGCGGCGCGCGGCGCTCGCCGGATCGGTACCCGAGGCGGGGGAGATATGGGTGGGCTCGCTCATCAGTACCTCATACGCGCAGCCAACCCGGTCGGATGCAACGGCGTGCAGCGCGTCCGGCATGTTGGACTGGTACGGCGTGGGTCCGCGTCACGCAGACTCTCGTAGTGGTTCGATTGTATACGAGCGCTCAGGAACCCTGCAGGGACGCGGCGCGCAGCGCTGTGACGCGCTCCGATAGCGGTGATTGGCCCATGAAGTGCCGGCGCAAGGCACAAACAGGCTCGAGCTGATCGGGGCCCATCGACTGGAGCAGGCCCGTGCTCAGCGCCAGCAGTGGGGGATCGCGCCGAGGTCCGGTGTGCGGATGCGGGCGCGCATCACCAAGACGGCAGACCGCGGAAAGTCAGCGATGCGGCGGCCGCTTCGGTGATATTGACCTTTTCGGTGATATTGACCTTAAGAATCAAATAGATAGAAACAAAAAGGTCGAAGGGAAACGGTGCGGTGGCACGGTCGGATCAGTAGCGGTCGCTCTCTTCCTCTTCCTCGTCGAGGTCCTCGTCATCGTCCTCGTCGTCCTCCTCATCCTCATCCTCATCCCAATCCTCGTCTTCTTCGTCCTCATCCTCGTCATCTTCGCCCGACCAGCCTTCCGGCTGCTCGATCTTCTCGAGATCGAGTTCCGCCCACGTATCGAGGTCGAGTTCTTCGATGTCGCCATCGAGGTATTCGATTTCGATCAGTTCGGCATCCTCGTCGACGGACAGCACCCGAAAACTTTCGTTTTCATCGACGTTTTCGTACCACTGACCCGCTACGGGCTCGTATTCTCTTGCCACAGGACGGCATCCTCATGCGCTATGCGATCGGTGCTCCGTGCGCACCGGTCGCGATATTAGGGCCGGGGAGCCGGTCAGGCAATCGCCCGCACAGGCTTGACCTACAATAGCGTCCGGAATCATGGCCACCGGCAAGAAAAAATCCGCAGCAACCCCGCTCGCCGACGCCCGGCGCCTGGTTGTGAAAGTCGGCTCGGCGCTGCTGGTCAACGCACGCACCGGCAGGCTCAACCGGGCATGGCTCAAAACGCTGGTCGCGGACCTGCTGCGCCTGCGCCGCCGCGGCCAGCAGGTGATACTGGTGTCCTCCGGCGCGATCGCGCTCGGCCGCCGACAGCTTGGGCTGCCCGCCGGGGCGCTGCGGCTCGAAGAGAGCCAGGCGGCGGCCGCCGTCGGCCAGATACGGCTGGCGCATGCCTACAAGGAGCTGCTCGATGAGGCGGACGTCAACGTGGCGCAGGTGCTGCTGACGCTCGAGGACAGCGAGCAGCGTACGCGCTATCTGAACGCTCGCGCGACGCTCGAGGCGCTGCTGTCGCTGGACGCGCTGCCGGTCATCAACGAGAACGACACCGTGGCCACCGCCGAAATTCGCTACGGCGACAACGATCGACTCGCTGCGCGCGTGGCGCAGATGGCGAGCGCGGATTGCCTGGTGCTGTTGTCCGACGTCGACGGACTGTACACCGCCGATCCGCACCGCGATCGCGAGGCGCAGTTCATCGAACGCGTGTGGCGCATCACGCCCGAGATCGAAGCCATGGCGGGTCGCTCGGCTTCGGATGTCGGTTCGGGCGGCATGGCAACCAAGATCGCGGCGGCCCGGATAGCGGTCGATGCGGGCTGTCACATGTGCATCGCCAGCGGTCATCCGCGCCATCCGCTGCGCCGCGTGGAGGATGGCGCGCGTTGCAGCTGGTTCATGCCGAGCGCGACGCCGCGTGCGGCCCGCAAGCAATGGATCGCGGGCACGCTCAAGCCGGCCGGCGCCGTGCATATCGATGCCGGTGCACTGCGCGCGCTGCGCAGTGGCAAGAGCCTGCTCGCCGCGGGTGTGACCGGTACGCTCGGGCGTTTCGAGTCAGGAGATACGGTCAGCGTCATGAGCCCGGAAGGGGCCGAAGTGGCGCGCGGGATCATCGCGTATGGCGACGCCGATGCAGCGCGAATCCTGGGGCGGCGTAGCGGTGACATCGAGGCGGTGCTCGGGTTTCGCGGCCGCGAGGAACTGATTCATCGTGACGACCTGGTCATTCTGCAGCATGATCATGCCGGTGCACGGCCGGGCGCCGCGCTCGAGTTTGCGGAGGTCAAATCATGAACGCTGCGGTCCCGCACGACGCCGGTGCGGTCGGCATCCCGGCGCCGGGTGAAGCGTCCGTGCAGGAACTCATGCAGGCGATGGGCCGTGCCGCGGTCGCTGCGGCGGGCGAGCTCGCGCTGGCGGGTCGGGAGAGCAAGGATCGCGCCCTGCGGGCCGCGGCGGCCGCGGTGCGCCGCGAGGCCGCGACGCTGCTCGGGGCCAACGCACAGGATCTGCGCGCTGCCCAGGAGGCGGGCCTTGGCGGCGCGATGCTCGATCGGCTCAAGCTCACGCCCGCTCGAGTCGAATCAATCGCCACGGGCCTGGAGGCGATCGCGGCTCTCGAGGATCCGATCGGCACCGTGATCGCGCAGTGGAAGCGTCCGAACGGCCTGCAGATCGCTCGCGTGCGGGTGCCGCTCGGCGTGATCGGCATCATTTATGAGAGTCGCCCGAACGTGACCGCCGACGCTGGTGCCCTGTGCCTGAAGTCGGGAAACGCCGCGATCCTGCGCGGCGGATCGGAGAGCGCCCGCTCCAGTGCCGCGATCC
>CAZGVE010000008.1:95624-100265 GCA_964528845.1 uncultured Steroidobacteraceae bacterium
AACGCCGCGATCCTGCGCGGCGGATCGGAGAGCGCCCGCTCCAGTGCCGCGATCCATGCCTGCCTGCTCGAAGGCCTCGCAGCCGCCGGATTGCCCGCCGCATGCATCGCGCTCGTACCGACGACCGATCGCGCCGCGGTCGGGGAGATGCTCGGCGGCATGCAGGACTTCATCGACGTACTCGTGCCGCGCGGCGGCAAGAGCCTGGTCGCGCGTGTGCAGGCCGAGGCGCGTGTGCCGGTCATCGGGCACCTCGAGGGCAACTGTCACGTGTATGTTGATCGTGATGCCGAGTTCGGCATGGCCCGGCGCATCACGCTCAATGCGAAGATGCGCCGCACCGGCATCTGTGGTGCAGCCGAAACGCTGCTGGTCGATCGCCACTGCGCCTCGCAGGTGCTGCCGGCCCTGATCGCCGACCTGATCGCGGCCGGATGCGAGGTGCGCGGCGACGCGACCGCCCGGGATGCCGACGCGCGTGTGCTCCCGGCCAACGAGGCCGACTGGTATACCGAGTACCTGGACGCGATCATCGCCGTGCGCGTGGTCGACGGGGTGGACGAGGCGATCGCCCACATCACCAGCTACGGCTCCTCGCATACCGATGCGATCGTGACGGGCAATGTCGCGACCGCCGAGCGCTTCCTCGCACGGGTCGACAGCGCCATCGTGCTGCACAACGCGTCGACGCAGTTTGCAGACGGCGGTGAATTCGGGATGGGAGCGGAGATCGGCATTTCCACCGATCGCTTCCACGCCCGCGGACCCGTCGGAGTCGAGCAGCTCACGAGCTACAAGTACGTCGTGCGCGGCACCGGTCAGGTGCGCCCACCCTGACCGGTCGTGGAGGTGCGTCAGCCGTGGTGGTGCGAGGCGTGCCCTGGGCGGTGCGCGTGTGCTGCGCAGGCTTCGCAGTTGACCCAGCCGGAGTCGCCGTCGGCGTAGTATTCCTTCTTCCAGATCGGCAGCCGGTGTTTGATCTCATCGATGATGAAGCGGCAGGCCTGGAACGCCTCGTCGCGGTGCGCACTGCTGACGCCAACCCACACCGCAAGCTCGCCGATGGCCAGCGCACCGACGCGGTGCGCACACAGGGCGCGTCCGAGTGCGAATCGCACACCGGCCTCATCGATGATGCGTTCGCCTTCGCGCTGGGCAAGTGCCGCGAAGGCTTCGTACTCGAGGCGCTGCACGGCACGGCCCTCGTTGAAGTCGCGCACCCAGCCCTCGAAGGACACGTAGCCCCCGAACGCTCCGTGCTGCAGGGCGAGGCGCAGGCGCTGCGGCTCGATCGGCGAATCCAGCAGGTAGAAGCGGCTCATCCGCCCGCCACCGGCGGCAGGAATACCACCGTGTCGCCATCCGCCAGCGGCGCGCGCCAGTCGGCGAATTCATCATTGATCGCGACCCGCAGGTATTGCGCCCCGACCGTAAGCCCGTGCCGTCGGGACAGCTCCGCATAGAGTTCCTGCGGCGTGCCGGCCGGCGTGTCCAGTTCCTCGCTGCTGCGGCCGGCCTGCTCGCGCAGCAGGGCGAAGTAGCGGACGCGCAGATGGCGCCGTGCCGCCGTGGTGCCGGTGGCCGCGGCGTAGTCCGCCGGAGTATTGACGTTATCGAGCGCGTGCGGGTCCGCCGTATCGAGCAGCAGCACGTCCGCCTGCGCCAGGAACGCGCGCGGACAGCGCTGGTCACGCGCGATCCAGTCTTCGATGGCAGCGAGGGCCGCAGGTTCGTAGATCGCGCACAGCGGTTCGGGCTGCGCGTCGGTGCTGCTGCGGTACGCGGTCGCGATGCGGCGCGGATCGCGCTGCGCGATCAGCGATTCGAGGGTCGCCGCTCCCAGGTATGGCAGGTCGCAGGCAACCACCAGCCACGCCGAATCCGGGTACGTCGCGAGGGCGGCGTGAATGCCGGCGATGGGTCCCAGGCCCGGCTTGAGGTCCGCGATGCGCGGATAGGCGGCGCGGGATCGATCCTGCAGCTGGTCGGGGCGCACCGACACGAATGCACGCTGCACCAGCGGCTCGAGCAGCGCCATCGCCCGCTCCAGTTGCGGGCGGCCGTCGTATTCCAGCGTGGCCTTGTCGCGCTGCATGCGCGTGCTGCGGCCGCCCGCCAGCACCAGCCCGTGCAGCGTAGCGGAGTTCATGCCGCTGCCCGCCGCATGGGCGTGCCGAGCGCTGCGACGCTGCGCCGGCCGCCCGACTTGGACAGTAGCCTGATCTGCTCAATGCGGATCTGGTGCGAGAGCGCCTTGCACATGTCGTAGATCGTCAGCGCCGCCACCGAGGCGCCGGTCAGGGCCTCCATCTCGACTCCGGTGCGGTGGTGCACGGCCACGCGACAGCGCACCACGATGACGGCGGCGTTGGTCTTCGCGGCCGCGAACCCGATCTCGATCCGCACATGCTCGAGCGCCAGCGGGTGGCAGAACGGAATCAATTCCGAGGTGCGCTTGGCGGCCATTACGCCGGCAAGGATGGCCGTATCGAACACCGGGCCCTTCGGGCTGCGATTTCCGGTGCGACGCAGTACGCGCGCGACGGCGACCGGCAGCCGCACACGCGCCTCGGCCTCCGCGCTGCGTTCGCTGACCGGTTTGGCTCCGACATCCACCATCGTCGGACGCGCGTCGGCATCCAGGTGCGTGAGGCGCGCGGGGGGTGCAGAGGGCCGGGACCTGCGCGCCATGGCCAGCCTCAACCGCCGACCTGGTTCATTTCCACATGACCGACGCCGCGACCGCGCAGCGAGTCACGCAGCTCGCTGTAGCGGTCGGTTCGCCGCTCCCAGACGGCGCTGATGAGCGCCGCCAGCTGCTCGTCGGTGGCACCCGCGCGCATCGGCGTGCGCAGGTCGAAACCTTCGGCGGCGAACAGGCAGGTATACAACCGGCCGTCCGAGGACAGCCGTGCCCGCGCACAGTCGCCGCAGAAGGGCTGGGTGATCGAGGCGATGAAGCCGATCTCGCCGGCACCGTCACTGAACGCATACCGGCGCGCGACTTCGCCGCGGTAGCGCGGCTCGAGCGCGACCACCGGCCAGCGTTCGGCGATGCGGGCGAGCAGTTCCTGGGCCGGTACGACGCGGCTGTGATCCCAATCGTTGCGCGTGCCGACGTCCATGTATTCGATGAACCGCACCACGATGCCGGTGCCGCGGAAATGTTCGACCAGACCGAGGGCAGTGTGCTCGTTCACGCCGCGCTGGATCACTGCGTTGACCTTGACGGGATCGAATCCGGCGCGCTGCGCCGCCGCGATCCCCGCGAGCACGTCGGCGACGCTGCCAAACCCGCCGGCCATCGCCGCGAATACCGTCTGCTCGAGGCTGTCGAGGCTCACCGTAACCCGACGCAGGCCGGCCGCGCGCAGCGCGGTGGCGTGCTGCGCGAGCAGTACGCCATTGGTGGTGAGTGCGAGATCCTCGATCTGCGGCAGCAGGCTCAAGTCGCCCACCAGATCTGCGAGGCCCGCGCGCAGCAGCGGCTCGCCGCCCGTGATGCGGACCTTCACGACACCGCGCTGCACGAACAGCCGCGTGAGGCGCAGCAGTTCGTCGAATGACAGGCGTTCCGAGGATTTCAGGAAGCGGTACTGGTCGTGGTAGCGCGAGGTCGGCATGCAGTACGGACATCGGAAATTGCAGCGGTCCGTGACCGAGAGGCGCAGGTCGCGCATCGGCCTGCCGAGGGTGTCCTGCAGCCGGTGTTGGCGCGGTACGAGCGGTTGAACCGGAGCGCTTGGCATGTTCATAAGGCTACCAGATCGGTGCGCTTCACCAGCGAAACAGGCGCGCGACGTAGCCGCGGGCGAAATCGGCGGGCCCGGGCGGCAGTTCGACGAATCCGTCCGTCAGCGCCAGCGCGGCGAAGTCGCCCGAGCCATTGGTCGCACAGGGCTCGGCCCAGGTCCGGGCCCAATCATCACGCGTCAGCCGCACCGGCAGGAAGCCGGTGAGCGGCGCCTCCCAGGGTACGGCCGCGCCGAGTGCGACACGCTCAGCCGGAACTCCCGGCACGCCCATTGCCGCATAGAGCGCCGGGACGACGTAACGCGCGAGGCACACCAGCGTCGATACCGGATTGCCGGGCAGTGCGAATACGGCACGACCCTCGCCGGTAGTGCCGAACCACATCGGCTTACCGGGGCGCTGTGCGATGCCGTGCAGCACGCGCTGCACCCCCAGTGCCTCGAGCGCGCGGGGCACCAGGTCGAACTGGCCCATCGAGACACCGCCCGAGAGGATCAGGACTTCGTGAGTATCGAGGTGCAGGCGCAGGCGATCGCGCAATATCGCACCGTCATCGGGCAGGTGATCATCGGCGACGCGCTGGAAACCGCGCTGTCGCAGCGCCGCGGCAACCGCGTAGGCGTTGGAACGCCGGATCTGGTGGGGGGCGATCGGATCGCCGGGCTCCACGAGCTCATTGCCCGTGGACACCACGACGATTGCGGGCTGGCTGCTGACCCGCACGCGCGCCATGCCGGCTGAGGCTGCGACCGCAATCTCCGGGGCGTGCAGCACGCTGCCTGCGCTGAGCAGCAGCGCTCCCTGGCTGCGGTCGCTCGCGCGCCGGTGGACGTGGCGCCAGGGGGCGGCGGCCAGGCCGGCGTCGATTTCTACATAACCATCCTGCCG
>CAZGVE010000009.1:0-6150 GCA_964528845.1 uncultured Steroidobacteraceae bacterium
CTACTTCGGCAGCGGCATCGAGTGCGCGCGGTCTGCGCTGCGCTCGCCGTACCAGAGGGTGTCGCGAAAGGGCTCGATCGAGGTGGGCGCGGCCAGCCCCTCCTGCAGCACCGTGACGGCAGCGGTATCGCCGCTGACGGTCACGACGTCCACCCTGCCTGCCGCGTTCTCGGCGAGGAACAGCCTGCCGTTCGCCGCGCGCATGCCATCGGGTCCCCTGATCGGCTTGTCGAGCCAGATGTCGACCGGCTTGCCGGCCTTGCCACTCGCATCCACCGGCACGCGGTAGAGCTTGTTGAAGGTCACGTTGTTCACGTACAGCGTGCTGCCGATGAAGGTGATGCCGTCGATGCCGGTCAGGGTCAGGTCATCGAGGAACAGCTCGGGTTGAGCCGCGCCGGGCGCCAGGCGCCAGATCTTTGCGCCCAGCGTGTCGCTGACATAGAGGGCCTTGTCGGGCCCTACCGTGAAGTCGTTGCACAGGTTGCGCGCTCCCGGCAGGTCCCAGCGGAACTTCGCCGCTCCGGTCGTGAGGTCGAAGCCGCGCAGCGCGCTGCGGCCAGGGCCGCCCGTCGCAGTCGGGTAGATCTCACAGCCCCACAGCGTGCTGCTGGACGGATCGGACAGCACGCCCAGGAAGATCACATTGCCATCGGCGCTGACATCCACGAACACGTCGGCCTTGTCAGCGCCTGGCTTCGCGCGAAAGATCCGCGGGCCTCCGGAGCTGCCCAGGATCAGATCCCCATTGGGGGCCACGGTGATACTCTCCGGCGCGCCCTTCTCGGGCAGCGTGACCGTCGCGGCGAGAGCCGACGAGGCGAGCATCGCCACCGTCATCACGGCGGCGGCGGCAACAGCTGCAGACTGGCGGTGCATGGATGTCCTTAGGTGTGGGAATCAGTCGGCCTGGCGCAGGGCGGCCGCCTGGCGCGCGATGCGCGCCGCATGGTCGGTCGCGAAGCGGGTCACGCCCCTGAGTATCGACTCGGGATCCAGGTGCGCTTCCGCAATCACGTCCTTTTCGAGTCCCCCGGTCAGCCATTGGTTGTCCCAGTCGGAGGTCAGCGAATACTCATCCGTCAGCGGACCCAAGCCCCGAACCGGCCAGACGCGCCGCGTGCCTGAGCTGACGACCATCGCGTCGACCAGCGCGTCCGGCGGCAGCACGGCGTGGCGATAGGTCTCCGGCTGCCGGTCGAACAGTTCCTCACTGATCACCGAGATCACCTTGACGTTGATGCCAGCCTGTTCGAGCCGCGGCAGGGTCTTCACCAGATTCACCGTCGAACTGGACCCTTGAGCGATCACGTAGCCATGGCGCGGCTTGCCGGGAGCAAAGTCGCGGATCACGTACAGGCCCTTGGCCGCCGCGCGCGGATCGGTGTCGGCGAAAGTGCTACGGTCGGCCACCGGGAAGTCGGGGCGCGCCACCTCGATCACGATGATGCCGACCTTCTGTTCGCGCGCTGCGATCTCCGCGGCCGCGAAGTAGCCGGACGCGACGTCGTTGTAGTCCCAGAAGTTCAGCTGGATCGTCTGGCCGCGCGGAAACAGCTTCCACACCTGGGTCGCGAAGATGCCGAAATGGGATCTTCCGTCCGCGGCGGTCTCGGGACCCGAATGCCCGACCAGGATGTGCAGCACGCCAGTGCGGAACTTACTGTCCTGATTCTGCTGGCTCCAGATCCGCGCCGGCGTGTACATCAGCGGGGTGAAGGCGCCGTAGGTACCCGAGAGGGCCCACACGCCCGCGAACTGCTCGGGATCCACGCTGGCGTTCTGGCTGACCAGGCCGATCGCCGAGCAGGCGTTGCCCGCCTCCTGGATCGCTGCCTTGATTCGCGTGCCGAGCGGATTGGTCTCCGGGTCATAGTGCCCCCAGAGCGCCCCGTGCTCGACGTTGATCGACTCCGACAGATCAGCCGCCAGAGTCAGAAACCGGTTGTCGGTGACATAGTTCATCCACTTGATGATTTCCGAGACCGCGCGTCGCGGACCCGCGACCTCGCCGGCTTTCCGGTACAGGCTGATCGAGACCTCTTTCTGCGCACCGGACAGGCGGTTGGAGACTTTCAGCTTCTGCGGTTCCGCCGGCAGGTTCGCGACCTTGAGCCGCGGGTCGAGAAACGGATCGGGCTTGCCGGAAAAGTAGACCGGGCGGTCGTCCCTGACGGTATCGCCGATGCCGACCAGTCGATCGGCGAGCCAGTCGCCCAGGCCATTCAGATCCAGCACCGACATCGCGACATCGATATTGGTCTTGAACTGGATCAGCCGGTCGCGCTCGTTGCTGACTGCGCCGTCGCGGATGCCCTCGAAGCGCACGCCATAGCGCGCCTCGAACGTGCTCGCCAGCGCCACGAAGTAGTCCGAGTTCATCTTTTGCGCGTACGGGTGGCTCTGATAGCTCACGATCTGCTTGACCGCCGCGCCGCCGAGCAGTCCGTTCGCGGCTGCCGGCCAGTAACCCTTGGTCGTGCGTGCAATGAGGATCATCGGCCGCCGATCGGAGGCGTCCCACTGTTCCATGGCCTGGAATGCGGCGGCGATCTGGCCATAGTCGCCGCCATCTTCCACCGTCAGTACGTTCCAGCCGTATGACGACCACTGTTCGACCAGACTGTAGCCGGCGCTTCGGGCCGGAATCACGCCGCCCAGCAGCACATCGTCGATGCCGGCGTTGTTGTCCGACAGGATCACGCGCAGCCGCTTGCCGACACCGAGTGACACCGCCTGGGTCTTCAGCTCCTGCGCATGACCCTCGGTCATCGCAAATTCGCCTTCGAACGCGATCACCTTCGGCGTGTCCCTGGCACCTGCGATGTCCCAGAAGGCCGCCTTGCCGGCCGACATCGCGACGCCGACTCCCGACGGACCGCCATTCACATCGTTCGTGACGTCCACGCTCTCGGCGTGGCCGGCCAGCGCCTTGATGCCGCGCAGCTTCGCCTGCGCGAACAGCGGGTGGTCAGCGAGCCCGTTGTCTTGCAGCAGGCTCGCCAATGCTCCCGCGCCGCGGCGGAAGCCCAGCGCGTCGATGGGCAGCATGGCCACGTGCGGATCGACGCGGTAGCGCGCCTCGCCGCTCAGACGATGGCGGCGTTCGAGCGCCTGCCCCAGGATCATCCACAGCGCATAGCAGGTCGGCACGCTGTGGCCCGCCGCCATCAGGAACTTGTCGCTGAAGGGATGCTTGGGCCGCCGGTAGTCGTAACGCAGGCCGCCGCGTTCGGGTCCGGCCACGTGGGTGATCACATTGAACGGCGTATAGGCCAGGGGTCCGCCGAAATGGCCCGTCTGTGCGTAGTTTCCAAGCAGCGTCAGGGTCATGCACGTCATGAACCCGACGTCCTCGAGCCGCGCGCGCTCCTCCGGACTGAGCTTCACCAACGTGGTCATTCCATGCTTTCCAGCTTCCAGGCTCACGGCGCTCACATCAGCCTCCGGGTTTCGGGTCAGCGATTCGGATCATCATCTGCAACTGGCCGTCGCGCGGCAGATCCGTAGCCCCGGACGCGTAGCCGTTGGCCTTCAGGATCAGCGCGACCAGATCCGCGGTGGTCGCGGCACTCAAGGTACCGGGATTGTTCTGCGGCATCGTCGTGCGCACGCGCTCGCCCAGATCGCCCACCGACAGGCCGACCCAGTTACCGAGGAACGTGGCTCCGACCAGCGCGGGGGCCACGTCCACTCCATTCATGGTCTCGCCGTGGCAGGACTGACAGTTCTTCACGTAGGCGGCCTTGCCGCGTTCGGCCTGGGCCTCGCTGTACACGCCACCATTGGTCGTCGCGGTCGACTCCTGCGCGCGCAGCGCCGCCGCGGTGGCGGTGAGCAGCGTCAATCCGGCTGCCAGCATCACACGGCGCCTTAGGTAAGCGTTCACGTGTCAGTCCCGTGGAGCCTTGAGGTGTCAGGCGTCCGCGGGCAGCCGGAACGCCAGCAGCTCCCCGGAATAACTGCCGCCGCTGATGGCGAGCACGATGTATTGTCTTCCACCCAGCATATAGGTCATCGGCGCGCCACTCTGCGGCGCCGGCAGATACACCGCGCCCTTCTCCTCGCCGGTGAGCTTGTCGTAGGCACGCAGCATCGCGCCGCGCACTCCCTGCGGATTGGTGAAATAGCCTGCCTCGCCGCAGATCACCAGCGTCTTCGTGCACAGCGGTCCGAGATTGCCGGCGCGTCCGGTGCGCGGGACTTTGAGGCCTTTGAGCGCGGGGTGGTTGCGGACGTAGTCGGGCGTCTCGCCATGCGCGATCTGCCAGCGGAAATCCCCGGTCTCGAGATTGATCGCGGTGATGCGCCCATACGGCGGCTTCAGCAATGGCAGTCCCTGGACCGTCAGCTGACCCGGAGGCGCAAGCGGGTGGGCGGAGGAAGGCTGTACGCCCGGCGGGTTCGGACGCGGCGGTGGGGCGCTCTCGGGATCGGGGCGCAGGGCCGAAGAGGCGGACCCCATCGCGTTCTGCGGCCGCGGAGCCTGACCTGCAATGCCGTGGAGCAGCGGAAAATCTGAGACGGCCGTATCGGTGTTCTCGACGATCCCGAGCACGCTCGGCTGCGTCTTCGAGTAGATGAATACCGTGTGCAACTCCGGGTCGTAGCAGCCGCCCGGCCAGTTCGTGCCGCCCTGGGCTCCGGGAGCCGCGATGGTCCCATACGGACCGCCAAGCCTGCTCATCGTCGGCGGCGTGTACATCGGACCGATCTTGTATTGCTTGAGCAGTTCGAGCGCTTCCTGGTGCAGCTCCGGCGTGAAGTCGATGACCTGCTCGGGGCTGACGCCCTGGACATCATAGGGCGCCGGCTTGCTCGGAAAGGGCTGCGTCGGCGAATACCATTCACCGGGCACATCGCCCTTCCCCACCGGGCGCTCGATGATCGGCCACAGCGGCTTGCCGTTGGTACGGTCGAGCACCCACAGGAACGTCTGCTTGGTCGGCTGCGCGAGAGCCTTGACGATCCGGCCTTCGTGCGGAATGTCGCAGAGTATCGGTGCGCAGGGCGGATCGCAGTCCCAGATACCGTGATGGATGAACTGAAAGTGCCAGCGACGCGTACCAGTCTCGGCATCCACCGCGACGATCGAATCGCCGAACAGCGCGTTGCCGCGGCGATAGATGCCGACTTCGTCGCCGGTGGGCAGCTCCACGGGAAGGTAGACCAGGCCCAGTTCCTCATCCGCCGACATCTGCGCCCAGACGCCCCCGTTGCCCGCGGTGTCGGCATCGGAGTCGACCCACGAGTCATAGCCGTACTCACCGCGCTTCGGGATAGTGTGGAAGATCCAGCGCCGTCTGCCGGTCGCGATATCGAAGGCTCGCACGTAGCCCTTGACGTTGTGCCGCAGCCTCGGGACATCACCCGCGGTGTGGGCCGCGCCCACCACGACCATGTTCCTGACCACGAGCGGGGTCGAATGCAGGCCGATGTCCGCGGTCAGCGGATCGAGATCCTGGTCGATGTCCTGTTTGAGATCGACGACGCCGTCGGTGCCGAAGGCCGGATCGGGAATACCGGTCGCCGCATCGAGGCAGACCAGCCGATAGCCGATCGTCACGTAAAGAATGCGTTCCCTGGTACCGTCGGTCCAGTAGGCGCAGCCATGCCCGGAAAGCTGCCGTGGCGAGTTCAGCGCCCGCTGTCCCTCATCGACGCGGTGCATCCAGAGCAACTCGCCCGAAGCGGCATCGAGTGCGATGCAATCGCGGCGAGCCCCGGCGGTCACGAACAGGCGGCCCTTGACCAGCAACGGGGTGGCCTCGAACTGGTACTCGCGGCGCGAGCCCAGCGCGTCCGGCCGGAAGCGCCACGCGACCTCCAGGTCATTGAAGTTCTGCGCGTTGATCTGATCGAGCGGCGAATAGCGCGTGTTGCCCTGGTCAGCCGCGTAGTAGCGCCACTCGGTATCCGGCGCTGCGGCCGCTGCGCGCGCGATCGCCGCGCGACCGAGCAGGAGGGCCATCGTTGAGCCTGACAGCAAGGTCCTCCGGGAAATTGGCATTGTCCTCCCCTCTTGAAGGAGCTCCAGTCAGCGCGGGTGCGTGACCTGCAGGGGACCGGCGGAACCGGCGGCGCCGTGGGATCACCCCGCAGCGCCGCCGTGCACCGGTTTTTCGTCTATCGGCCCGGTCTATCGGCCCG
>CAZGVE010000009.1:6250-10691 GCA_964528845.1 uncultured Steroidobacteraceae bacterium
GTCTATCGGCCCGGTCTATCGGCCCGCGTACGGACCGATCGTGACCTTGCCCTGCGTGTTGGCGAGCGGGCCGAGTTCGTCGGTCACGCCCTTCTGGATCGCCGCGGTCTCGCTGCCTGCCTGGAAGCAGGTGAAATCGGGACGATCACGCCACGCAAAGGGGCCGCACAGCCGCTTGCCCGCAGCAAGTGCGGCATCGTGAACGATGTTGATCTCACGCTCGTAGTCGGGGCTGCCCTGCTGGAAGCCGCCGAAATTGCCCAGATCGCCGCTGGCCGCGAACACCGCCGTCACGCCGGGGATCTTCGCGATTGCCGCCGCATCCTTCAGGCCATCGAGCGTCTCGATCATCTCGATCAGCACGATGTTGTAGTTGGAGGTCTCGCGATAGCCACCTGGCACCGTACCCCAGAATTCAGGCGAGAAGGCCTGGCCGCCGCCCATGCTGCGCTTGCCGAGAGGGGGCCAGAAGGTCCAGTTGCGTGCTGCAATGCCCTCTTCCGTGCTCCTGATCGTCGGCACGATGACTACCAGCGCACCGGCATCGACCGCGTGCTGGATCTCGCGCTCATCGGTATAGGCAACACGCGCACCGGGCACGGCCTTGGCATGCGGGCACTGGGCCCACATCTTTGCAGCCTGATCCCACGTCTTGGTGTTGTGCTGCATCTCGGTCCAGATGAAGTCGTAGCCCGAGTTCGCCATTGCGCAATAGGTCTCAGGGTCGGTGGCACTGAACACCGTGCCGCCCGTCACCTTGCCGCCAGCCTTCAGCTTCGCCATGACCGGGTTCCAGATCTGCGCGGCAGTCGCCGGCGGAACGTCATAGCGCGGGCCGTACTTCCACTTCGTGTAGTCGTACGGTCCGGTGTTGACCGCACCGGGGAGCGGCGTGTTGTAGGCGCCGCTGTCCTTGCCCGCAGGCGCCGCCAGCGGAAACTGCGTCGCGCCGGCCCGGGCGTAGTTCGCATACGGATCGGCCGTGGGCGCGGGCGCCTGCGCCAGCAGCTGTGCGGAGGCCAGACCCAGGGCCGCTGTGGTCACAAGAATTCGGAAATTCATACTCATCCCCCTACCGGATATGGCGAACGTATCGGGTATCGCGCGCGATTCCCGCTCTTCTTCGAGGCGCGCCGATAACGGCGCTCTGTCTTCTATAGTAGCACGAAAGCCGAGCCCTTAGAAAAAAGGGCCCCGCCGATCACTCGACGGGGCCCCCTGTGCTTCAGCTTTTCTACAGCGCCGCGCGGACGCCGACGGTCACCAGGCGACCGATCGGATTGGCTTCCTGCTTGTCGAAGCCGTTCGCAGCGTTGTCGCCCTGCACGCCTTCATCGACGTACGGCGGATCCTCGTTGAACACGTTGTCGACGTCCAGCGTGAACTGGACCTTCTGCAACAGGTGCTGCTTGAACGGGGTAACCCCGAAGTGCAGCGACACCGGCTTGTAGTCCCTGATGGGATGGTAGGTCGTGTTCGCGTAGTACTGGTACGCGCCGGTGTAGTTCACGTAGATGGCACCGTCGATCAGGTCATTCGACCACTCGATGCTGCCGCGTCCCTGCCACTTGGGATCCGTTCCGGTCCCCAGTTCGTTCAGGAAGCTGCCCGATCCCTGCACGCCCTGGGCCTCATACAGCGTCAGGCTGGTCCCGCCGACGTTGACCGTGAACTGCCCACCCATCACGCGCCGGGTATAGGACGCGTTGAAATCGAAGCCGGCAAAATTGACGGCACCGATGTTCTGGCGTCGCAGGTCGAGCAGCAGTCCCGGCAGTGCACCGCCGTTGATCGACGACACCTGCAGCGGATAGCCCGCGATGAAGGCCTGCTCCTGGGCCAGCGTCGGATACACCGTATAGAACTTCGCCGCCGCACCGCCCGAATACAGGAAGGGAGGTGGCAGGAAGCCGATCTGGTTGCTGAAGGAGGAGTGGAAGTAGTTCAGGCCGAACTTCAACCCCGTCAGCTCCGGCAGCGTCTCGTCGAAGCCGACGGAGTAGTTCTTCGACAGTTCCGGCGAAATGTTGGTGCTGCCGCCGTTCTTGATGATCGTGAACAGCCCCGGCGTGCCAGGCGGCGAACCGGGAGGCGGGAAGATGCAGCAGAACGCCTGCGCATGACTGTCGATCGAGGGCACCGTGTCATCCGCGAGGTTCGGCGCATGGAACGAGGTCGAGTAGTTGCCGTGGATCTGCAGTCCGCCGCCCGGCGACCAGTTGAACCCGTACTTCGGATTGGTGGTACCGCCGAAGTCGTTGTACTGATCGTGACGCGCCGACAGCGAGACTTCGAGCCGCTGCAGCCCCGGCAGCGCGTTCGAGGCGCCGAAGATCGGCACGTACACCTCGATGTACTCCGACGCATCGGTACGGGCATTGATCGCATGATCCGCGAGCGTCGGTGCTCCGGTGTCACGCGTGCCGCTCGTCGCGAGTCCGTCGTAGGTCTCGCGGCGGTAGGAACCGCCGACCGAGAGCTTGACGTCACCGCCCGCGATGTGGAACAGCGAGCCGTCGAAACTCACCAGTCCTTCGCTCAGGTTCTGCACCACCGCATAGGCGTTGTACAGGTAGTCCTGCAGCGAGTTCACGACATAGGACGTGTTCGGGCCAAACGGGTTGAACGCCGTGTTCAGGGTCGTGCCGGACAATGCCGCCTGGTAGTTCGCGAAGTTCGTGAACCGGTTGACGAAGTAGTCGGACTCGTGACCGAAGTTGCCGACGAACTTGCCTTCCCAGCTGGGTCCGATCTTCCAGGTCAGGCCGACGCGCCCCGTGTAGGTCTTGAAGTTCAGATCATCGCGCAGCGGCACGCCGACGATGTTCTCGAGGCCGTAGTCGAAGCCGATGCTCGTGACCGCCGGGCCCGCATAGGACGCGGGAAGCTGGAAGTACGGATTCGTGTTGTTGATCGTGAAGTTGGTCGCCTCACCCTGCACGACATCCTTCTCCGCGTCATGGACCGCGAAGAACGCCTGGCCCCACAGCTCCAGCGTATCGGTGAGCTCCTGGTGCGCATTGAGGACGGCGTTGTTGCGCCATTCGCGCGGGATCAGCGAGTTGTAGCCGCTGTTGTCGCACTTGTTGGCAGGTCCGGCTGCGCCGAGCTGCCTGGTCGAGGACAGCGGGTAGGCGGTCGGGGTCCCATTCGGATTCGCCATCGTGATGGTATTCGGGTTAGTGACATACACCGTGCCCGGATCGCATCCCGTATCCCGCCAGTCGAAGCCCGGATTGCCGGCGGCGTCCGTCTCGTTGGTCTGGTTCAGGTGGTAGAAGCTGCTGCGCTGCAGGCCGAACAGCTCTGAGTTGCCCTCGTACTGGTAGGCAAGCATGACATTGCCGCCTTCCCAGCTGTGGCCCCAGGCGATGCTCGCGTCGGAGTGGTCATACCCGCTGGCGAAGCCATAGCGCGCATTGACCTCGACTCCGTCGAAGTTCTTGCGCAGCACGAGATTGACCACGCCGGTGACGGCGTCCGAACCGTAGATCGACGAGGCACCGTCCGGTACCACTTCAACGCGCTCGAGCGCCGAGGCCGGAATCGAGGACGGATCCGGAGAGTTCGACAGGATGCCGGCACCGACTCCCCGGTAGCCGTCGAACAGCACCAGCACCAGGCCGGTTCCCGGCAGTCCGTGGATGCTGGGCAGGTTGATCGAATTCATGGGATCGGAGCGGATCGGTGGCGTCCCGTTCAAGCCGCTGAGCGCCGGAATCTGGTGCAGGATGTCATTGACGCTCGAGGCGCTGGTGGCCTGGATCTCGTGCTCCGTGACGGTGACCAGCTCCGAACCGGTAGGCGCAATGCCGCGAATACTGGTGCCGGTGACGACGATCTCACTGAGCTCTTCGGTCGCCGCGGCATTCGCTGCGGTCTGGGAGCTCTGCGCAAACACATTTGTGGCGAATAAAGCACACGCCGCCATGGCGCTGCAGCAAAGAAGCGTGCCGAGGTGCGCTCGCGGCGCCGGCATGTTTCGGATCAGCATAAATCCCCTCCCGTCCATTGTTGTCGATCGCCGTCCAGCTTCTGGATCGCGCCGGCATGGCACTACTGCTGCCGCCGGGCTCCCATGGGGGCATCCGTATCCCCCGTAATCATCGATCTGGGTTGTTGTGTCGGTGCGATCATAACCCCACGAAATCTGCGCTCTCCCTATCATCAGTCCATGCAGAAATATTGTTCCGGGCGGGAAAGAATGCCGGCCGCAGGTATCTCGCGACGGATGGGGCATGCTGCGCTGAACGTGCGTGCCGGCCGCTCGCTGGCAGCGGACACGCGTTGCAACTAAGATACTTGCAGGCAATGGGCCTTGAGAGCCGCAATTGGTTGAAGGGGGCAAGATGTTCCGCGGGACCACGCCGAGTCGCGTTCTGCTGGTGACCCTGACGGCATCACTGGCCCTCTCTGGGCTGCAAGCCCGCGCCGAATCGAG
>CAZGVE010000009.1:10791-26616 GCA_964528845.1 uncultured Steroidobacteraceae bacterium
TGACCCTGACGGCATCACTGGCCCTCTCTGGGCTGCAAGCCCGCGCCGAATCGAGTTACGCACCCCCGAACAGCGGCGCGGTGCCGGATCCCTACCATACATTCGTTGAATTCGGCACCTTGCCCGATGGACGCAAATGGGGCGCCAGCGCCGGCATCTCCGTGGCGCCCGACGGGCGCATCTGGGATGTCGAGCGCTGTGGCACCAATTCCTGCGTCGGCTCCAGCGTCGATCCGATCCTCGAGCTCGATCAGCACACCGGTAAGGTGCTCCGACATTTTGGTGGCGGCATGTTCGTGCAGCCGCATGGCCTCTACGTCGACCGCGGCGGCAACGTCTGGGTCACGGACGGGCTCGACAAGGACGGCAAAGGACAACAGGTCTTCAAGTTCAGTCCTGACGGCAAGTTGCTGCTGACCCTCGGCAAGGCAGGCGTGGCCGGTAGCGGCACCGACGAACTCGAAGCCCCCAATGCCGTAGTGGTCGCGCCGAACGGCGATATCTTCGTAGGCGAGGGACACAATCCGACGCTCGAGCATTCCCGGATCATGAAGTTCGACCGGACCGGAAAATTCCTCAAGATCATCGGCAAGATGGGCAGCGGCCCCGGTGAGTTCATAGAACCGCACGGTCTCGCGATGGATTCCCACGGCCGTCTGTTCGTGGGTGACCGCTCGAACAACCGCATCCAGATCCTGGATCAGGACGGCCAGTTTATCGCCGAATGGAAGCAGTTCGGACGACCCAGTGGACTGTTCATCCGCAACGACATCCTCTATGTCAGCGACTCGGAATCGCATTCCGACAAGCCGGGTACCCACGGCTACAACCCGGGCTGCGAACGGGGGGTCCGCATCGGCAGCGTCAAGGACGGCAAGGTCACCGCGTTCATTCCCAATCCGGATGGCCTCACGGGCGGTTCGGAAGGCGTCGCCGTTGACCACGATGGCAACGTGTACGGCGCTTCGAGGATTGCCGCGGAAGCCGGTCGCATCGAGAAATTCACGCCCAACGGGCAGCACTGAGCAGACCCGGCACGGGCGAGCCAGCATAGCGGGGAGATCAGTCGTGCGCAGAAGGGATATTTTGAAGGGATTGCCGATCGCGGCGGCGGCGGTCGGCGCCGCAGCAATGCCGGCAATGGCGGCGGTGTCATCGCCGGTCGGAATGCGCATCAAGATCACCGACGTGCGTATCGTGGTGCTGCGGGTCGTCAAGGAGGTCGGATCCTTCGTCGGCTTCATGGGACCCGACGACATCAACGTCGTGCGCGTGGGCGGCGGCTCGTTCATCGAAATCCACACCGATCAGCCGGGACTGGTCGGCATCGGTTCCGGAATCGATCCCGCCTACTTGCCCGCGCTGCGCGCGGAATTGATCGGCAACGATCCGTTCGAGATCCAGCGTCTGGTGGCGAATCTGCGAGGCCAGACGGGCCTGCATCGGGTCTCGCGCCCACCGCCGCCCACCTCTCCGGTTCCGGCCGGCGCTCCGGTGCCGACCACTGGCGGGGCGTCCGGAGCCGAGCGCGCCTCCTCCGCCGCCGAGATCGCCTTATGGGATCTGGTCGGCAAGGCACTGAACGTGCCGCTGTACCGCTTGTGGGGTCCGGCCAAGGATCGGGTGGCACCGTACGCCAGCGAAGCGCGTCTTGGCACACCGGAAGAGCGGGCGGATCTGGCGCTCCGCCTGAAGAATGAAGGCTGGCGGGCCATCAAGTATCGAGCCCATTTCGCGAGCATGAAGGACGACGTCCGTCTGGTGGAAGTCACTCGCAAGGCCGTGGGCGATGACTTCGACATCATGTGCGACGCGAACCAGGCCACGAACGGGCCGCTGACGCCGAGCGTCCGGTGGGACTTCCGCCGCGCGCTGGAGACCGCCCGCGCGTACGAGCAGCTCGGCGTGTACTGGCTCGAGGAACCGCTGCCACGCTACGACTACGAGCACCTGGCCGAACTGAATCGGCTCGTGGACGTGCCGATCGCCGGCGGCGAGGGCAACCGGGGCATGCGGGAGTTCCGCGATCTGCTCGATCGCGGCTGTTTCGACATCATCCAGCCGGAAGTGCTGATTGATGGCCCGATGGCGCTGCGCAAGTACGCGGTACTGGCTGAGTCAATGAACAAGCTGATCAGCCCGCACATCGGCGATGCCTGCATCGCAACGGTCTGCAACATGCACCTGGCGGCAACCTGGCCCAACTGTCCGTATATCGAGGTCTACCACGACCTGCCGATGAACGACTATCGCAATACCTTCGCGCTGTTCGAGGAACCACCGGTGCTGGACAAGGAAGGCTACTTCAGCGTGCCGCAGAAACCCGGACTGGGCGTGACCATCAACCGGGATTTCATCATTCCCGGCTGATGGCGCCGCGATCGCGCACTGCCGCGATCGCGCGCTGCGCGATCAGGCCGCCGCGCTTTCCTCGGTGTCGTCCGCGATCAGCGGCAGCGAGCCGATGCGCGATTCGTCGGGCAGTCCGAGCAGCAGGATTTCCGCCGTTTGGTCGGCCCGGAATGTCGCCTGCTCGCCGTCCTTGAGATAGGCCGACGTATAGCGACGCATCGGTACGCCTTCTACCGATCCGGTGCCGGACAGCGCCATGAACAGCCCGCGCCCGCGGGCGACATAGCTCGAGCCCGGTGAGAGCCGGTAGCGGCCGCAGCGGATATTGCAGTCCGTAAAGGTACCGAGTGCCTTCTCCTCGACGCCGGGCGCACCGGAGAGCGGCTGCCAGCGGAAGGCTTCCGGGTTCATCAGGATCGGATCGGCGTATTGCGGCTTCGGATAGACCATCGGCCGCTGGTTGGCAAACTCCCAGACCGCCTGGAAGCTGTCCATGTTCTTCTTGCCGGGAACGCCCTCGTTGCGCCGAAAGATTCCACGCTCGAACGTCCCGAACTGCTTCATCGTCTCGTAGGCCAAGTCGACCTGGCGCTGGGCCAGGTAGCCGGAGCCGCTCGGTCCGCCAAACTGCACGACCGCCACCAGATTCGGCCCCTGGGAACTCTGCGGGCCGTAGTAGGCCCCTTCGGGGAAATATCCGAGAATGCCGGGCTTCATGCGGCCGTTGCGGTCGAAATCGCATTCACCCTCGATCTGGAAGCGGAACTGATCGAAGTTGTGCCGGTGGCGGGGGGAGAAGAAGTCGCCGCTCTGGTGGAACAGGCCGAACTTGAAATTGCCCGGAGTGCCGGGTTCGCCGACCAGGAAGGGCCATTTCTTCAGGGTGCCGGCCCGCACGCTGCTGGCCTCGGCATCCAATGGCATCTCATCGCCCTGCACGATCTGCATGACCGTTCTCCTTGAAATCCGTCGCTAGCGCCCGTGTGCGTGTACCCGGTGCTCGATCGCCAGAATGACTGAATTCGCGCCGGTTGCAATCAGGAATAACAACAACGTCAGCGCCATGATATCCGGCACGTTATGGTTGTCCATCGCGCGCACCAGCATGAACCCCAAGCCCTGGCTGGAGGCGAACAACTCCCCGATCAGGGTACCGAGCAGCGTGGTCGAGAACCCGATGCGCAGGCCCGTCACGATCTCCGGCAGCGTGGCCGGCACCAGGATATGTCGTGCCAGACTCAACCGCGGCAGCCGCAGCACCCGTCCGGTGCGCAGCAGCACCGGCCGGATGTTGCGGATCGCGCCGATCGCGAACAGCGCTACCGGAAAGAAGCCGTGAATCGCGCCAAAGGCGATCTTCGCGGAGATGCCGAGCCCGAAGATCAGCAGGATGACCGGATACAGCACGATCTTTGGTATCGAATACAGGGTTTCCAGTATCGGTGACAGGATCTCCCGGGCGGCGCTGCTGGAGCCGATCGCGGTGCCAATGACGAGCCCGCCCACCAGCGCCAGCACGGCGGCGCAGGCGAAGGCCAGGCCCGTGGCGCGGGCGTGCTCCCAGAATCCCTCCTGCCGCACCAGCTGGCCCAGGCGCTGCACGGTCTGCAGCGGTGGCGTGATCGCATCCGGGCCGGCGAGCTGGTAGGCCAGCTGCCACAGCACGGTCAGCGCCAGGACCAGGATCAGGTAGTCGCTCCAGCGCTGCTTCACGAGCGGTACCAGCGGCGATAGATGCGCGCTTCCCAGCGCTGCAGCCCGGAATTGATCACCGCGACCACGATGAAGATCAGGACGATCAGCCCGTACATCGTGGCGTTGTCGAATTCGTTGAAGGACAGCGACAGCCGCCGGCCGAGTCCGGCGGTCGCGAGGATGAACTCGCCGGCGATGACCCCGATCACCGAATACGCCACCGCAAGCTTGAGCCCGGTGAACAGGTGTGGCGTCGCGGCCGGCAGTACGATCCGCAGCGCGGTGGCGGAGCGATCCATGCGCAGCACGCGGGCCACCTTGCCGTAGACGGTCGGGATGCGGTCGATGGCCGTGAGCGTGGAGGAGATCATCGCGACGACGCCGAACATCGCGCCCATGACGATCAGTGAGAGCTGATTGATGCCGAAGATCACGATCAGCAGCGGATAGAACACGAAGGTCGGCACTGAATAGTAGGACAGCAGCACCGGATTCAGTACCCGCCGCAGCCGGGGCAGCGCGTGGATCACGAGTCCGAGCACGAAACCGGGAACGGCAGACAGCACGATCGCTGCCCCGACGTTCTCGAATGTATAGCGGGCGTCGGCCCAGAACCAGTCGGCGTGCAGGATCATCCCTGCCAGGGCCACGACCATCTGCGACGGAGCAATCATCGTGAAGGCGCTGATCACGCCGCTGCGGCACAGCCCCTCGAGCGCCAGCACCACCGCTGCCGTGATTCCGAGGCGCCAGAGTGCCGGATGCCTCATGCCGGATGCCTCATGTAATGCCGAGCGCCTTCTTCGACTCGTCGCGGATCAGCTCCCATAGCCGGCTGGTGAACAGTCCAAATCCTGGCTCGGCGACGATCCGTGAATCGCGCTCGCGCGGCCAGTGGGTCTCGAGCACGGCGATGAACCGGCCCGGCCGGGAGGACATCACCGCGACGCGATCGGACAGCATCGCCGCCTCATCCAGCGCATGCGTGATCAGCATCACCGTCGCGCCGGTTTCACGCCACAGACGCAGCAGTTCCTCTCCCATCAGCAGCCGCGTCTGCTGATCGAGCGCGCCGAACGGCTCGTCGAGCAGGATCAGCCGCGGCCGCAGCACCAGGGTGCGCGCGATGCAGACCCGCTGGCGCATCCCCCCGGAAAGCTGCGAGGGATAGGCGCGACGGAACGCATTCAGGCCCATGAACGCGATCGCCTCGTCGACGCGCCTGGCGATCTCCGCGCCGTCGATCCCCGCCCGCTGCAGCCCGAACGCGACGTTGTCGCGCACCGTCAGCCAGGGGAAGGTCGCATCCTCCTGGAACACGACGCCGACACCTTCCGGCACCTGGTTATCGACCGGGCGCCCTTCGAAGGTGACCGTGCCGGTGCTCGGCAATGCCAGTCCGGCGACGGTCTCGAGCAGCGTGGACTTGCCACAGCCGGAGGGACCTACGACGCCGACGAATTCGCCGCGCCGGAGGCTGAAATCGATGGGTCCGAGCGCGTGCACCTCACCGTGACCGGAATGCGCCGGATAGACCCGAGTGACGGCGTTCAGGGTTACATGGACGTCGGCGGACACGCTGCCTTCACCATAGCTTCCGTTGCTGATCGGGCGCGAGGAAGCTCTGGTCTATGAGCTTCGACCAGTCCACCGGCTTATCGATGATGCCCACCGCCTGCATACCCCTGGACATCGCCTCCAGGCCCTCCCTGGAGAATTCGCCATGCGACCACTGACCCCATGCGTAGTACTTGGGCAGCAGCTGCTTCGCGTCCGCAAGGCCGATGCCGAAGACCTCGGAATAGATCGCCGCGGTCTCGTCGTGGTGCTGTTCCATGTACTCCACTGCCCGCCGGCGCGCACGCAGCAGCGCGCGCAGCTGATCGGGGTGCTTCAGCGTGTATTCCCGCGTTGCGACGACCACCGAATAGGTGAACTTCGGAAACACATCGGTGCCGTGGAACAGGATGCGGTACCGGTCGGCCTGCAGTGTGAGTGCCGGGTCGCTGAGTGGCGTGGCGTCCACCGCGCCCTGGGACAGCGCCGTGAGTCCCGGTCCCAGTCCGCCGATCGGCAGCAGCGTCACCTTGCCGGTCAGACCCGCATCCCCAACCGCGGCACGCAGCACCATCTCCGTGGTCGAGCGCGGGCCGGTATAGGCGATCTTCTTCCCGACCATGTCCTTCAGCGATCGTGCACTGCTCTGCAGCGTCGTCGCCCAGGCCAGATCGCCGATGTTGTCCGCGTTGCACATCACGATGCGCAGGTCCATGCCCTGATTGATCGCGGCAATTGCGGTGGCCGTACCTAGATTCCCGACTGCCATATCGCTGGCCAGGATGTTGCGCAGGCTGCTGCCGCCGCCGGACGAGGACACGATATCGGTGACGTTCAGCCCATCCTGCTTCAGGTATCCCTTCTTGAACGCGACCGCCCATGGCAGGGTCGAGGTGATCTTGGCGTACTCCGATATCGCGAGCGTATCCGCAGGTGCCGGCAGCGACGCCGCCAGAGCCAGCACCAGCCCCAGCGCGGCGGCTGCCCGTCCCCCCGTTCGGATCGATATTCCGGCACGCATCATTCGGCCCCCGTATCCGGCTGGTTCACACCACGCAGAAAATCGAAGTCGCAGCCTTCGTCGGCCTGCAGCACGCTCTCATGGAACAACCGCGCATAGCCGCGGCTGGGCACCGGCGTCGCTGCCCGGTCTGCCAACAATGCCCGACGCCGTGCCAGTTCAGCCGCGTCTACCAGCAGCTCGATCCGCCGCCCGGCCACGTCGAGCATGATCCGGTCGCCGTTCTGGACCAGGCCAAGCGGGCCGCCGTCAGCGGATTCAGGCGTGATGTGCAGCACGATGGTGCCGAAGGCCGTGCCACTCATGCGCGCATCGGAGATCCGCACCATGTCCTTTACGCCCGCTCGTGCCAGTTGCTTCGGAATCGGCAGATACCCTGCTTCCGGCATGCCTGGGGCGCCCTTTGGACCCGCATTGCGCAGCACCAGCACGTCTTCGGCCCGGACATCGAGTTCAGGATCGTCGATGCGGCGGACCAGATCGGCAACGGAATCGAAGACGACCGCACGGCCCGTATGCTGCAGCAGCGCCGGTGTCGCGGCACTGTGCTTGATCACGGCCCCGCGCGGCGCCAGATTGCCATGCAGGATCGCCATCGCGCCGGTCGGACTGATCGGATCGGCGATCGAGCGGATGACGGTCTGCCCCGGAACTTCCTCGGCCGCCTCGACGCTGCTGCGCAGCGTGCCGCCGGCAATCGACCGTGCGTCCAGATCGATCAGGCCGCCCAGCTGTCGCAGCAGCTTGGGAACGCCGCCGGCGTGATGGAAGTGCTCCATGTAGTGCTCACCCGTGGGCTTGAGGTCGACGAGCACGGGTACCCGGCGCCCGATCGCGTCGAATTCCGCGAGATCGATGCGGTGCGGGGTGCGATTGGCCACCGCAGTGAGATGGATCAGCGCGTTGGTGGAGCCACCGATTGCCTGGATCACGACCTGCGCATTATGGAAAGACGCGGCACTGAGTATCTCGCTCGGGAGCGGTCCGCCCGCGATCGCCATTTCCGTGGCGCGCCGACCGCTGGCCTCGGCAATGCGGATGCGCTCGGCATGCGGGGCCGGCACGGTCCCACTCATCGGCAGCGACAGCCCCATGGCCTCGGTCATGCAGGCGACCGTGCTCGCGGTCCCCATCACCATGCAGGTTCCGACTGACGGGGCGAGGCGCCCGTTCACCGCTTCGATCTCGGCGGCATCGATCCGGCCGGCCCGGTAGGCGCTCCAGTACAGCCGACAGTCGGTGCAGGCGCCGAGGGTGGCACCGCGGTGATGGCCGACGACCATCGGCCCGACCGGAATGACCACGGTCGGCAGGTCGGCGCTGACCGCCGCCATCAGCTGCGCCGGCAGCGTCTTGTCGCAGCCTCCGATCAGGATGACCGCGTCCATCGGCTGGGCGCGAATCATCTCCTCGGTCTCCATCGCCATCAGGTTGCGCAGGAACATCGAGGTCGGAAACGCGAAGCTCTCGTGAATGGATATCGTCGGAAACACCATCGGCATGCCGCCCGCGAGCATGACCCCACGCTTGGCCGCCTCGATCAGCGCCGGCGCATTGCCGTGGCACGGGTTGTAGTCGCTGTAGGTATTGGTGATGCCGACGATCGGACGGCTGAGCGCGTCGTCCGAATAGCCCATGGCCTTGATGAAGGCCCGGCGCAGGAACAGCGAGAAGTCCGTATCGCCGTAGCTCGTGAGCCCGCGTCGCAAGCCGCGGCTCACGGCAGTCTCCGCGCAGGAGCCGTGCCCGCGGGCCCGGTCGCGGCGCCGTCACGGCGCAAGGGCCGCCCTCTTGTCAGTGCGCGCGATACGCGCCACCAGGAAATCGACTTCTGCCCGCGCCTGCGGCGAGAGGCTCAGCGCCGGCTTGCGCTGTGCGTCCGAGCTCAGGATGCCGCGCTTCATCAGCACGTATTTGCGCACCGCGAGTCCTGTCGGACCCTGCTGCTGCTCGTAGCGCAGATAGGGCAGATGCGCATCGAACAGATCATGGGCCTCATCGCGCCGACCGGCGGCTCGCAGCCTCACGACATCCACCAGCATCTCCGGGAACGCATACCCGGTATTGGCGCCGTCGGCCCCGCGCGCGACCTCGAAATCGAGGAACAGGCCGCCATTGCCGGTGAGTATGGAAATGTGCCGCATCGAGCCGTCGCGCTCGAATTCGCGCAGCTTCGTGATCTTCTCGAGTCCCGGCCAGTCCTCGTGCTTGAGCATCACGCAGGACTCGTTCTCCTGGACGATGCGGCGGATCACCTCCGGAGTCATGACGACGCTGAAGGTCAACGGATAGTCCTGCAGCACGAACGGCACATCGCGACCGATCGCTTCCACTGCCTGCCGGTAGTAGGCGACGATCTGGTCGTCCGTTCGCAGCGTATTGGGCGGACCAATCATGACGCCGGCTGCACCGCGGGCCATGACCTCCCGTGTCAGCGAGCGCATCGCGGCAAATCCGGGAGCCGATACCCCGACGATGATCGGCAGCCGGGTGCGCGCAATCACGCACGACACGATGTCCACGGCCTCCTGATAATCGAGCTTCGGTGCTTCACCGAGCTGGCCAAGCAGCGTCATGCCGTTGACTCCGGCATGGACGAAGAATTCCGTCATGCGCTCGATGGACGCGAAATCCACCTGCCCGTCCGGGAAGAACGGAGTGGGCGCAACCGGCACCACTCCCTGCAGAGTATTCGTTAGCAGCATATCCGTTCCTAAAAAAGTCGCCGATGCGAGCACACGCCCAGGGCGGGGCTCTCAGATGCTCGCGATCAGGCCTCCGTCGACTCGTATCACGGAGCCCGTGGTATACGAGGCGCGCTCGCTGGCGAGGAATGCCACGACGTCCGCGTACTCTTCCGGCCGGCCGTACCGGCCGACGGGTATGGCGCTGGTGCTCTCGCTGGTGACGTCCTCGACGCTGCGCTTCTCGCGCTCGGCCTTCGCCTGGTCGAGATACAGAATGCGGCTCGTTGCCACGCGGCCTGGCAGCACGATATTACAGGTAACTCCATCACGCGCCACTTCACGCGCCAGCGTCTTCGACCATCCGACCAGGGTCAGACGCAGGGCATTGGAAATGCCAAGATTTGGGATGGGCGCGACCACGCCGGAGGAGGTACTGGTGATGATCCGACCCCACTTGCGTGCGCGCATTGCCGGCAGGACCCGGTCGGTGATCGCGATGATGGACAGCACCATGGCGTTGAAGTGACGGCTCCAGAGCTCAGCGGGTTGCCCTGCAGCCGGCGTCGGCGGCGGGCCGCCCGTATTGTTGACCAGCACGTCGACCGGTCCGAACGTCTGTTCGAGCGTGACAATATGTCGCTCGATCTGTGTCAGGTCAGCCAGATCCCAGACCAGCGGGATTCCCTTGGAGCCGGCCTCAGAGATATCGTGCAGCGTCGGCTCGAGCGCGGCGGCATTCAGATCGGCCGCGCCAACCCTTGCGCCCTCGTGGGCCAGCGCCCTTGCGATCGCACGCCCCAGCCCTCCGCCGGCGCCCAGTACCAAAGCCGTCTTGCCACGCAGGCCCAGGTCCATGAGCTTCGCCTTTCGAGTTGAGGAGGGCCCGCAATTCTAGCTCGTGTCGCGGGTGATTTTGAACCGCGCGAAAACCTGACGAAAACCAGACGAAAACCTAAGGTTTACCTATCTTCAATTGATGCAGAAAGGTTGTTCTGGTCGGCAATAATCGCTGTTCGATGGAGAACGACCGCGCGGCGACTGAGAAAATGCACCTGCTCAGCATGGGTGAGATGATGCCCATCGCAGAGCAGGCGCTGCTGCCTTTCTTCGAGGTGCATTCCACCAGCAGGCAGCCGCTCGCGCACATCGTCGCTCGCCACGGTGCGCACATCCGCGCCATCGCGACCCGCGGTCGCGAGCGTATCGATGCCGGACTGATACGCGAGCTTCCGCGGCTGGAGACCATTGCCAGTTTTGCGGTCGGCTATGACTCCATCGACCTCGAGGCGGCACGTTCGCGCGGCGTGATCGTCACCAACACGCCGGATGTGCTCAACGACGAAGTGGCCGATTACACCATCGGTCTGCTGCTCGCGACGCTGCGCCGGATTCCGCAGGCCGACCGCTTCGTGCGTTCGGGCGCGTGGGGCCGGGAGCAGTTTCCGCTGACGCCATCGCTGCGCGACCGGGTCGTCGGCTTCGCCGGCATGGGTCGCATCGCCAGCGTCACGGTCAGGCGCCTGCGCGCCTTCGGCGTGCCGATGGCCTATTCCAGTCGAACCGCCCGGCCCGATCTGGATCTGCCCTTCTATCCGGACTTCACGCAGCTGGCGGCGGCGGTGGACGTGCTGATCGTCATGCTGCCCGGTGGCGCCGCGACCGACAGGATCATCAACGCCGAGGTCCTCTCGGCGCTCGGACCCAAAGGCATCCTGATCAACGTTGCGCGCGGATCGGTGGTCGATCAGGACGCCGCCATCCAGGCGCTGCGCAAGGGCGTGATCGCGGGAGCGGGCCTGGACGTGTTCGTCGATGAGCCGCACGTGCCGCAGGCGCTGCTGGAACTCGACAATGTCGTGCTGATGCCGCACGTCGCCACTGCGACCGCGCACACCCGCGAACTGATGATCGACCTGGCGGTGCGCAACCTCAAGTCCTGGTTCGCGGGTCGCGGCCCGATCACGCCGGTTCCGGAGACGCCATGGGCGCCCGGTCGCTAGCCAGCGCGGTCGCGCTCAGTCCCGACGCACCCGGCGTTCGGCGGCGCTGGCGGGTGCGATGGCGGGCGCGCTGGCGACGAGCGCCTGCACCAGTCGGATGCGCGCCGAGGAGCGGCGCCACAGCAAACCGATACGCCGGCTCTCGAACGGTACTGGCAGCGGGAGCTTGCGCAGATTCAGCCCTTCCGGCCAGGGAGGCGCCCAATCAGGCACCAGCGACACGCCCAGCCCGCGATCCACCAGCACCGCGATGGCCTCCAGGGAATCGAGCTCGTAGCGGTCCTGCGGGCGAATCTTCACCTTCTGCAGATACTTGTCCGCGAGGCGGCCACCGAGCTGGTTGCGGTCGTAGCGTATGAAGGGCTGGGTCTCCAGCAAGCGGTGTGCGCCCGTCTCCTTCAACGAACGCGGGGCGAGCACGACGAAGGGTTCCTCGCGCCAGACGGTCCAGTCGCAGGTCTTTGGCATCTCCACCTGCGGCTCGACGATGACCGCGGCATCGAGCTCCCCGGAGATGGTCTTCTGGTACAGGTCCTCGGAACTGCCCGGCGTGATGAACAGCTTCAGCTGGGGATGCCGTTCCGCCACGCTGACCAGCAGCGCCGGCAGGATGCCGGTGAGCGCGCTCGAGACGGCGCCGAGGTTCAACTCGCCCGAGAACAGCTCCTCGGTCGCGACGCTGCGCAGGTCCTTCACGCCGCGCAGCAGGATTTTCGCATGCACCAGGATAGCTGCCCCGGCTTCCGTGGCACGCACGGTGCGGCCTGAACGCCCGATCAGCCTGGTCCCGATCTCACGCTCCAGCGCGCGCACGCGCTGCGTAACCGCCGCGTCGGTCAGATTCAGCCGGCGCGCGGCCGCCGCCACCGAGCCGTGCTCGATGACCATGACGAAGCTCTCCAGAAACCGGGTATCCATCTATAAACGATAGCGTCCGACAGCGCGGGAAGCTACATTTTATGTTATTCAGGCCGCCTCGTGCAGCGCCGGAGCGAATGATGATCGGAACGAGACGCTGTCTGGGCGGACTGCCGATACTGGGCGGACTGCTGCTGCTGGGCGTGATCGGCTGTACTACTGGCGCGCCTCGGCCGGCAACGATGACCGTGCCCGCGTACGAGCCGGACACGAGCTTTCCGCGGCTGCCGAATGACTGGTCGCTGGGCAACGTTTCCGACGTTGCCGTCGACCGCCACGACAATGTCTGGATCCTGCACCGTCCGCGCACCGTTGCGGCCGGCAAGACCGCAGCCCCCGCCGTAGTGGAATTCGACGCCACGGGCAAATTCCTGCGGGGCTGGGGTGGTGAGGGCGCTGGCTACGACTGGCCGGATGCCGAGCACAACATCTTCGTGGACCAGAAATCCCGTGTCTGGATCAGCGGCAGCAGCCCCAGCGGGCAGTCCAGGACCACGCGCTCGGATGACATGCTGCTGAAATTCACTGCCGACGGAAAATTCCTGGCGCAGATCGGCGGCCGCTCGGTGAGCCATGGCAGTACCGATACCCGCAGCGTGAACAAGCCGGGCGACGTCTACGTGTCCGCGCGTACCGGCGAGGTCTATGTCGCGGACGGGTATGGCAACCGGCGCGTCATCGTGTTCGATGCCGACACCGGGACATTCCGTCGCATGTGGGGCGCCTTCGGCAAGGCTCCGGAAGACGACGCCGACTCCGGAGGACCCGGTCCCTCCGGTGGCCCGGCAGGCCGGACCGCGGGCGCTGCGGGTCCGACGACCCTGGATACGCAGGGACCCGGAGCGCCGCGATTCGCAAGTCCGGTGCACGGCATCGTCGTGTCCGAGGACGGCATCGTGTACGTCGCGGACCGCCACAACCGGCGCGTGCAGCTGTTCACGACCGATGGCAGGTACCTGAACCAGTTCTTCGTCAACCGCGCCGGGCCCTCCCCCGATTCGGTCAGCGCGCTGGCGCTCTCGCCCGACCGGGACCAGCGGTTCCTGTACATGGCGGATTTCGGGAATTCGCATGTGCTGATCGCCGATCGCAGGAGTTTCGACATCGTGGCCCAGTTCGGCGTTCGCGGGGCCGGTCCCGGCGACTTCCAGGGGATCCATCAGCTGGCACTGGACTCGCACGGCACGTTGTACACCGCGGAAGTGGCACCGGGTGCGCGTGTTCAGAAGTTCACGATCCGCGCATCGACGCCGGCCGTGAGATCGAATTGAGATCGGATGAGAATCGGCGCAGAGTCTGCGCCATCGCAATACCAGGGGAGTTTCCATGCTGCGTGTGAAGTCCGCCGTCGCGCTGTTATTGTTGGGTGTGTGCGTGTTGGCCCGGTCCGTGATGGTCCAGGCGTCCGAGCCGGCATTGCCACCCTCCCCGGCCGCGCCCGCCTGCGCCGGCGACATCGTGACGGTGCGGCGCATCGCGGTGAAGCCGCCGGCCACAGTCGATACTTACCTGCGCAACATGGACGTCCATCGCGCCTGGTATCGCGCGCACGGCTTCGTGAACAACGAGATCTTCGGCTCTCGGATCGTCATCACCGATCCGGCAACCGGACGCCCGGGCTATTCGAGTACCGAACTGATCGCCTTCCACATCCGGCCGCCCTACGGGCCGAACACGACGACCGTGCACGATCCGGAGTGGATCGCGTTTCACAAGACCTACGACGAGATATCCACGATCAAGGATCAGTACCAGGTCTGCATGCCGAAGAATCACGGGGGCTAGGCTTTTCTCCTCGGGCGGCGCGCTCGGCGTAATATGCGCACGGGCTCACCCCGGCAAATCGGAAGGCAGCGCGCATGCCGCAGTTCAACGCCAATCTGACCATGCTCTTCAACGAGCTCGATTTCCTCGAACGCTTCCGTGCCGCGAAGGACGCCGGATTCCATGGCGTGGAGTACCTGTTTCCATACGCCCACGCCAAGGAGCAGCTGGCGGAGCTGCTGGATACCCACGGCCTGAAGCAGGTCCTGCACAACCTGCCCGCCGGAGACTGGGCCGCGGGTGAGCGTGGTATCGCCTGCCATCCGGATCGGATCGGGGAGTTCCAGGACGGCGTCGGCAAGGCGATCGACTATGCGCGGGCGCTCGACTGTCCCCAGCTCAACTGCCTGGTTGGGATCACGCCCGCGGATGTCGACGCGGCCAGGGTGCACGATGTGCTGGTGCGCAATCTGCAGTTCGCAGCCGCGGCGCTGAAGCAGGCCGGCATTGCACTGCTCGTCGAAGCCTGCAATACGCGCGACATTCCCGGCTTCTACCTGAACCGCTCGCAGCAGGCGATCGACCTCATTGACGCGGTCGGATCCGACAATCTGTACTTCCAGTACGACATCTATCACATGCAGATCATGGAGGGGAATCTCGCCCCGACCATCGAACGCCGGCTGTCCCGGATTCGCCACATGCAGCTGGCCGACAATCCCGGACGTCACGAGCCGGGCACGGGCGAGATCAACTATCCGTTCCTGTTCGACTTCATCGACCGGCTCGGCTACACGGGCTGGATCGGTTGCGAATACAAACCGGCCGGCACCACCACGCAGGGCTTGGGCTGGATCAAACCGTACTTATAGAACCCGGGAAAGCAGCATGAGCAAAGTTGGATTCGTTGGATTGGGCATCATGGGCCGGCCGATGGCGGAACACCTGCGCGCCGGCGGCCATGAACTCTACGTTCACGATCACAAGCCCGCGCCACCGGCTCTGATCGCGCAGGGAGCGATCGCCTGCGCTTCGGGCAGGGAGGTCGCGCAGCGCTCGGACATCATCATCACGATGGTGCCCGATACGCCGCACGTCGCTTCTGCGCTGTTCGACGCGGATGGCATTGCCGCCGGACTGTCGCCGGGAAAGGTCGTCGTCGACATGAGCTCGATCTCGCCGGTCGAGACCAAGCAGTTCGCACAGCGGATCAACGGGCTGAATTGCCAGTATCTCGATGCGCCGGTTTCCGGCGGCGAAGTCGGCGCGAAGGCCGCGAGCCTGACGATCATGGTCGGCGGCCCCGAAGCTGCCTTCGCGCGGGTCAAGCCGCTGTTCGAGCTGATGGGCAAGAACATCACGCTGGTCGGGGAGAATGGCGACGGGCAGACCTGCAAGGTCGCGAACCAGATCATCGTTGCCCTGACGATCGAGGCGGTCGGCGAAGCGCTGCTGTTCGCGTCCAAGATGGGCGCGGATCCGGCCAAGGTGCGCCAGGCACTGATGGGCGGCTTCGCGTCCTCGCGCATCCTCGAAGTGCATGGCGAGCGCATGATCAAGCGCACCTTCAATCCGGGATTCCGGATCGAACTGCACCAGAAGGATCTGAGCCTGGCGCTGAACGCGGCACGTCAGATCGGATTGTCCCTGCCCAATACCGCGACCACGCAGGAGCTGTTCAATGCCTGCGCGGCACAGGGCGGCAAGGCCTGGGATCACTCTGCCATCGTGCGTGTGCTCGAGTTGCTCGCGCACCATGAGATTGGCGGGGCATCCCGCTAGGGCGCGCCACCGCGCCAGGGCGCAGCACCGCACTAGGGCCCGGCAGCCA
>CAZGVE010000009.1:26716-30173 GCA_964528845.1 uncultured Steroidobacteraceae bacterium
CGCTAGGGCGCGCCACCGCGCCAGGGCGCAGCACCGCACTAGGGCCCGGCAGCCACCGTCGGGATCATCCAGGGGACCAGGTACTGCTGCGCAAGCACGAGCAGTACCAGGAACAGCGTGAACACGATGCTGTGGATGAACGTGCGCGCGAACACGCGTCCCTCCTGACCCTTGAGGCTCGTCACCGACAGACCGGTCACGATGTTCTGCGGCGAGATCATCTTGCCCATCACGCCGCCCGAGGTATTGGTGGCCGCGAACAGTACCGGGTTGAGACCCAGCTGCCGCGCGGCGACGACCTGCAGATTGCCGAACAGCGCGTTGCCGGAGGCATCACTGCCCGACAGCAGCACCGCCAGCCAGCCGAGGAACGGCGAGCATACGATGAAGACCTTGCCGGTCCAGGCGGCTCCCAGGCCCAGCGTATAGGCCAGCCCCGAGTAGTTCATCAGATAGGCCAGCCCGATGATCAGCATCACCGTGATCACGGCCAGCCAGACCTGGCGCAGGGTCTGGCCCACGCACGTCAACACCTGCGCCGGCGGCAGGCGCACCAGAATCGCCGTGATCAGCCAGGACACGAGGATCGCAGTTCCGGTCGCCAGTGGCTGGAAGTTCCAGATCGCGCCGTACGGCTTGTCCTTGTACAGCGTGATGGCGATTGCATTGTGCAGCTGCGGCCAGGCTATGTTCTGCTGCCCGATGGCCGGCAGCTTGAACAGGATCCACAGGATCACGGTGGCTGCCAGCGTCAGCCACGGAATCCAGCCCTGCCACGCCGGCACGCTGCCGTCCGGCGGGCTACTCACGTCGGCCGCATGCTCCATCATGTATGCAGGGTCGGGCGCCGGCTTCCAGACTTTCAGGAACAGCACCGTGCATAGCAGCGATCCGAGTGATGACACCACGTCGGTCAGCATGTAGTTGATGTAGTTGGCGGTCACGAACTGTCCGATCGCGAAGCTGGCCCCGGCGACCAGCAATATCGGCCACAGCGCGCGCATCGATCGCCAGCCGCCATACAGCGCCATCACGTAGAAGGGCAGCAGCAGCGCCATGATCGGCAGCTGTCGGCCTACCATTGCGGCCAGGGCCTGGGTGGGCAGTCCGGTCACGGCGCTGAGCACGGTGACCGGATTGCCGAGGCCACCGAAGGCTACCGGCGCCGTGTTGAAGATCAGCACGAACACGATGGCTTCGAGCGGAGGGAATCCCACCAGGATCAGCAGCGCGCCGGTGACGGCGACCGGCGCGCCGAAGCCCGTGACGCCCTCCATCAGCGCGCCAAAACAGAAGCCGATCACGACCAGAATCACGCGCCGGTCATTGGGGATATGACGGATGACCCAGTGGCGCAGCGCATCGAAGCGCCCTGAACGGACCGCGATGTTATAGAGCAGCAGCCCGTTGACGACGATCCACATGACCGGCCAGATCGCGATGGTCGCACCGTGGAGCACTGATTGCAGCGCCAGCCCGATCGGCATCTGCCACGGCAGCACGGCGATGATCAGCGCCAGCACCAGCCCGGCCAGTGCCGCCTGCCAGGCCGGCCGACGCAGCACACCGAGCAGCAGCAGTACGGTAGCGACCGGTAGCGCCGCAACCAGGCACGACAGCCCAAGACTGTTCGCGATCGGCGTGAGCTGCTGGTGGAACATGTTGTCCGCCAGTCGCGGGTTTCCTGGCAGACGCCTCCGGCACGCCCTCAGGGCGAGCCCGGTACCACCGGGATGACTCCAGGGATCACGTACTGCATCAGGGCGACCATCACCACGAGGATCAGCGTGAGCACGATGCTGTGTACGAAGGTGCGCGCAAAAATCACGCCTTCCTGTCCTTTCAGATCGGTGACGGACACGCCGGTGGCGATGTTCTGCGGGGAGATCATCTTGGCCATCACACCGCCCGAGGAGTTGGTGGCCGCGAACAGTACCGGACTGAGATGCAGCTGCTTGGCTGCGACCACCTGCAGGTTGCCGAACAGCGCGTTGCCCGAGGTGTCACTGCCCGAGAGCAGCACGGCGAGCCAGCCGAGGAACGGCGAGAACACGATGAACAGATGCCCGGTGGAGGCCGCTCCCTGCCCGAGCGTATAGGCCAGCCCGGAATAGTTCATCAGATAGGCCAGACCGACGATCAGCATCACGGTGAGGATGGCGAGCCACGCCTGGCGCACGGTCTTGCCTACACAATGCACCAGATCCGCCAGCGACAGACGCACCAGCAGCGCGGTGATCAGGGAGGACACGAGGATCGCGGTCCCGGTGGCCAGCGGTTGAAAGTTCCAGATCGCCGCGTACGGCCGGTCCTGATACAGCGTGATCGAGATGGCCTTGTGCAGGTGCGGCCACGGAATATTCTGCTGCAGATATGACGGGACCTTGAAGTAGCTCCACAGGATCACCGTGACCGAAATGGTCACCCACGGAATCCACCCCTGCCACGCCGGCACGGTGTTGCCGCTCGGCGCCGCCGTCAGCGGGTCGTCCTTGATCGCGAACTCCGCATCCGGCGCCGGCCGCCAGACCCGCAGGAACAGCAGCGTGATCAGCAGCGAGCTGAGTGAGGACAGCACATTGGTCAGCGTGTAATCGATGTAGTTCGATGCGAGGAACAGCACGATACTGAAGCTGCCGCCGGCCACCACGAGCACCGGCCAGAGCGCGCGCACCGAGCGCCAGCCGCCGTATACCGCCATCACGTAGAACGGCATCAGCAGGGCCATGAACGAGAGCTGTCGACCGATCATCGCCGACAGCGCTGTGGCGGGCAGACTGGTCACGGCTGCCAGCACCGTCACCGGAATGCCGAGAGCGCCAAAGGCAACCGGCGCGGTATTGAACAGCAGCACGCAGCAGATCGCCTGCAGCGGCGGGAATCCCACCATGATCAGCAGCGCCCCGGTGACCGCGACGGGCGTGCCGAACCCCGCGACGCCTTCGAGCAGCGCGCCGAAGCAGAAACCGATCACCACCAGCACCACGCGCCGGTCGTTCGGAAGGTGGCGGATCACCCAGGCGCGCAGCGCGTCGAAGCGCCCGGAACGCACGGAGATGTTGTAGAGAAGCAGGCCGTTGACGACGATCCACATCACGGGCCAGAGCGCGAACGTGGCGCCATTGAGCACCGACTGCAGCGCGAGACCGGCCGGCATCTGCCACGGCACGATGGCCACCACCAGTGCGCAGACCAGGCCGGCGAGCGCCGCCTGCCAGGCCGGACGGCGCATCACGCCCAGCAGCAGCAGCACGATCAGCACGGGCAACCCTGCGACCAGACAGGAGAGCACGAGGCTGTTTCCGACCGGCGTCAGCAGTTGGTGGAACATGGCATCCCCGTTCTAGGTTATTGGTATCCGCGCATTGTAGCATTGCACCGGAGCGAGCAGCCTGTAAAGGTTCCGCCATTGTCATTCTGGTAAACGTGGGTTGATCGGGGAGTGCCGTCATGATTG
>CAZGVE010000009.1:30273-57761 GCA_964528845.1 uncultured Steroidobacteraceae bacterium
TCCGCCATTGTCATTCTGGTAAACGTGGGTTGATCGGGGAGTGCCGTCATGATTGCCATCGCTGCAATGATTGACTCTTGAATGCACAAGCCCGCCACCTTTGGGCGTCGCAGCCTGCTCAGGCGCGCTGGCGCTGCGGCGCTGATCGCGGCCGCTGGCGCGGCCCGCGGCGAGCCTGAAGCACCGGCTCACTCCGCACTGCCGCTCCCGACAGCCGCTGCGCCGCCGCCCGAGGTCACGCGGGCATTGGCGCAATACGCGACCGAAGTCCGGCTCGCCGATCTGCCCGACGCGGTAACACGACAGGGTGTGCGCACGCTGCTGAACTGGACCGGATGCGCGATCGGTGGCGCGCGCCACGAGGCCGTCGAGCGGGCGATCGCGGCGCTGGAACCGTTTTGCGGTGCACGTGAGGCGCGGATCCCCGGCCGGAGCGAACGCGTCGACATCTTTCTGGCGGCGCTGGTCGCGGGTATCAGCTCGCATGTATTCGACTACGACGATACCCACCTGAAGACCATCATCCATCCGGCGGGTCCGGTTGCTTCAGCGATCCTTGCCTGGGCGCAGCACCGTCCCGTGCGCGGGGCCGACTTCCTGAATGCGCTGCTGATCGGCATCGAGACCGAATGCCGCATCGGCAACGCGGTCTATCCGAGCCACTATGATCTGGGCTGGCACATCACCGGAACCTGCGGCACGTTCGGATCGGCGGTCGCCTGCGGGCGGCTCATGGGCCTCGATGCGTCGCGGATGGGTTGGGCGCTGGGACTCGCCGCATCCCAGCCAGTCGGGTTGAAGATCCAGTTCGGTTCGATGACCAAGAGCTTTCATCCGGGCCGTGCAGCGCAGAACGGTCTGCTGGCCGCGGTGCTGGCCGCACAGGGCTACACCGCAGACGCAGCGGCCCTCGAGGGGCGTGACGGCTGGGCGCAGGCGCTGAGCCGGGAACACGACTGGCGGGAGGTGACCGACGGACTGGGAACTCGCTTCGAGAGCGCGCTGAACACCTATAAGCCTTTTGCCTGCGGCATCGTGACGCATCCGGGGATCGACGCCGCGATCCAGCTGCGCAACGAATACGGGTTGCAAGCCGCGCCGATCAGCGCAATCGAACTGCGGGCCAATCCGCTGGTGCTGTCGCTCACCGGCAAGACCGATCCGCGCTCGGGTCTGGAAGCGAAATTCAGCATCTACTACTGCATCGCCGCCGGCATCGTGTACGGCGCTGCGGGCGAGCGCCAGTTCAGCGACGCCGCGGTGAAAGATCCGGCCATCGTCGCGCTGCGCCCGCACATCACGGTCCTGACCGATACGGCGATCGGGCCCGAGCAGGCCGAGCTCACCATCCGCCTCGCGGACGGCCGGGTCCTGACCCGGCGGGTCGAGCACGCCATCGGCAGCCTCGAGCGGCCCATGAGCGATGGGGCGCTCGAGGCCAAGTTCACCGATCTCGCCGCAGGCATCCTGCCGCCGGCTCGGATCCGCCGCGTGCTTGAATTGTGTCGCGACGTCGCCAGTCTCGACGACGCCGCGCAGATCGCGCGCGCTGCCGCGGCGGGCCCTGCGATCTAGCCTGGCGCCAGCAGGGTCGTCACTTGCGGGCGGGCAGCGCCTGCACGGCAGCCAGCGCCTGCTCGACGTTTTCGTCCGGCTTCACGCCACCGATGCTGGCGGCGACCTTGCCATCCGGCGTGACGATGAAAGTCGTGCGCTCGGCGAATCCATGGTCGATCTCGACGCCGCGCGTGTCCTTCATGCCTGGCATCGCATCGCGGACGCTGAGGTCATAGGAATGGGCGATCTTGCCGTCGGCATCCGAAGCGGTCGGAAATTTTCCCGCACAGTAGTTCGGGTCCTTCGAGAACTCATTCAGGCGCGTGATGCTGTCCAGCGACACGCCGATGATCGTGGCGCCGGCAGCGGCGAACTTGTCGCTGTTGACCGCAAAGGTATGCGCCTGCAGATTGCAGCCGCCGGTGAAGGACGAGGGATAGAAGTAGACGACGACGGGTCCTTTCTGCAGCGCCGCCTTGAGTGAATAGCTGAAACTCTTCCCGGCCAGGGAGGCCTGGGCGCTGAAATCCGGTGCTGCGTCACCCGCCTTGAGCGCGGCGAGCGCCGGCAGCGAGAACACGCTCATCGCGATACAACCGATCAGTAGACGCTTCATGGCAATGCCCCCGTTCGCCGCGACGCGCGGCGGTTTGAATGATGAAACCCGAGTGGATGAGGAAACCCGACTGGCTCAAATCCTGACAGGCCCGGCTGCCGTTGGAAAGGGCCGGCGGCCGCCGGCCGCCGCGCAAGCCCCCGCTCAGCGCGGCGCCGGCCACATCCGCCGCAGCAGGCCGTCATGGCGGACCAGCTGGTGCCACAGTGCGGCCAGCAGATGCAGGCCGGCAAGCGCGAACAGCCCATAGGCCAGGTATCCGTGGATGTCTTCCGTCGGGTGGAAAATCGCGCGGTTGCGCTTGATCCCGAAGTCCACCTGGAAGAGGCCGAAATCGAACACCCGGCCGTGAAATAGGAATGTCACGATGCCGATGACCGGAATGACCAGCAGCAGCAGGTACAGCAGGCCGTGGACGGGGCCCGCCAGGCGGCGCGAGAGCTGACCGACGTCGTCCGGCAACGCGGGTGGCGGACTGCGGATGCGCCAATACAGGCGCACCATCACCAGCACCCACAGCAGCAACCCGATCAGCGCATGGATATTGATCCAGAATGCCTGCGTGCTCCTGGGCCACGAATCGTGCAGCAGCCCGAGCGTACCGACGACGATCACGAGCAGCGCCGTCAGCCAGTGCAGCGCGATGGCGGTCGAGGAGTAGCGTTGCGGAGCCTGCGCCATGGCTCATAGTCTGAACGCATCGCATGCCCAGTCGCAAGCGACGGCGCGCTGCGCCGGCCGACCCGCCCTCAGCCGCCGCGGCTCACCACGGATCCGGTATCGATCAGCTCCTCGAGCAGCGTCATCGAGGCGCGCCCGGAACAGCTGAATGGATTGAGGGCGGCCCGGTCGGAATATTTCAGCAGCAGCGAAGGATTGACCCGGGTCAGGTCCACCTGGCCCATGGTCCAGCCGGCGAACCGCCGCTCGAAAATCTCCTCATAGACCAGCAGGCGCACCTCGAGATGCCGCCGGTCGCGCACGATGGTATTGAAAAGCTCGCATACCTCGTCCCGCCCGCCTTCCAGCACCTGGATGAACAGGTCGCCGCTCGAACACAGCAGCCCGGTGATGCCGCGCGCAGGATTCTTGCGGCGCGACTGATCGAGGATGGATTCCACTACGCTTTCGCTCAGCGCCGCGGCTGCCCGGCTCGCATAGAGTAGACGTACCAGCATATCAGCCTGTGTTCCTAAGGTTGATCAGCGACAGGAATTCCCGGCGCAGCGCCGGGTCCTTCAGGAACGAGCCGCGCATCACGCTGTTGATCATCTTGGTCTGCGGATCACGTACTCCGCGCCAGTGCATGCAGAAATGATCGGCCTCCATGACGACTGCCAGGCCGTCGGGGCTCACCTTGCGCATCAGCAGCGCCGCCAGCTGCGCGATCGCCTCCTCCTGAATCTGCGGCCGGCACATGATCCATTCTGCCAGGCGCGAATACTTCGACAGCCCGATCAGATTGGAGTGCTCGTTGGGCATCAGTCCGATCCACAGGCGGCCGATGATGGGACAGAAATGATGGCTGCAGGCACTGCGCACCGTAACCGGCCCGACGATCATCAGCTCGTTCAGGCGCTCGGCATTCGGAAACTCGGTGACCGGCGGTGCGGGCTCGTAGCGACCGCGAAACACCTCGGTCAGGTACATGCGGGCGACTCGACGCGCGGTTTCCTGGGTATTGTGGTCGCCGTCGGTGTCGATCACGAGGCTCTCGAGCACGCCTCGCATCTTGCCCTCGACTTCCTCGATCAGCGAGTCGAGCTCGCCGGGTTCCAGGAAGGCGGCGATGTTGTCGTTGGCATGAAACCGCTGCCGCGCCTCCAGCAGGCGGGCGCGGATCCTGGACGACACGGGCACCGTGCGCGCGTTCTCCGATTGCGGTGTTGCGTCGCTCATGGTGAGAGCCGTGACTTCGTGGGAACCTGCCGGATACTATCAGTTCCGGGCCCACTCGCGCCCGCGGCGACTCACGCACGCAATGGAGCATCCACGATGGCCGACTGCCTGACCGACCGCCGCACGCTGTGCCTGGCGGGATTCGGCATGCTGCTGTCCGCGCCGTTCGCTGCGGCCGGCTCGTGCCCGGCATTCCTCGCTCATGAATTCCGCAAGCTACACTCGGAGCAGAGCATCAACCTGTGCTCCGCCTTCGGCGGCAAGCCCCTGCTGATCGTCAACACCGCCAGTCACTGCGGCTACACCCCGCAGTTCCAGGCACTGCAGGCGCTGCACGAGAAATACCGCGGCCGTGGTCTGGTCGTGATCGGCTTCCCTTCCGATGATTTCCGGCAGGAATCGCCGGACGAAGCCGAGACCGCGGCCGTCTGCTTCATCAATTACGGGGTCACCTTCACGATGCTCGCTCCGATGGCCGTCACCGGTGCAATGGCGAACCCGGTGTTCCGCGAACTGGCGCGGCAGGCCCGGGAACCGGACTGGAACTTCAACAAATACCTGGTTGGGCCCGACGGCAAGGTGAGCGCGCACTTTGGCAGCGAGGTCACGCCGGAGTCGGAGCCGATGACCGCGGGAATCGAGAAACTCCTGGGCGCCACGGCGGCCGGCGGCTAGCGGCTGCGCACCAGCCCCCGAACTGCACGCTGCATGGCCGGGCACCGTCCGAACATCGTCCTCATAGCCACGGGCGGAACGATCGCGATGAAGCTCGACCCGGCGCGACACGTCGTCGTGCCGGCCATATCGGGTGCGGACCTGCTCGCGAGCGTTCCGGCCGTCAGCGGGATCGCGTCGATCGACGTGCGGGAGCACTCCAACATTCCCTCCTCCTGCATGGATCCGCCACGCTGGAGCGCCCTGAGCGCTGCGGTCAGCGCAGCCCTGGAGCCGCCGGAGGTGCGGGGCGTCGTAGTCACGCATGGCACCGACACGCTCGAGGAAACCGCGTGGTGGCTCGACCTGACGGTCGAATCCGAGAGGCCGGTCGTATTGACCGGCGCACAGCGCAGTGCCTCCGAGCCGGATCTGGATGGCCCCCGCAACCTGCTCGATGCAGTGCGCGTCGCGATCGCACCCGACTCGCGCAACCAGGGCACTCTGGTCGTCATGAATGGCAGGATCCACGCGGCGCGGGAGGTCCGCAAGCTCGATACGGCGAGCGTTGAAGGCTTTGGCTCCGGGGCCTACGGCATGCTCGGCGCAGTCGACGCCCGACGTGTCTTTTACCGGCGCGCCCCGGCGCGGCGCGCGCACGTCGCGATCCGTACCGCGGCGATGCCGCGCGTCGACATCGTGACGATCTATGGCGGCGCCGACGGCGCGCTGGTTCGAGCCGCGGTCGGTCAAGGCGCCGCAGGAATCGTCGTTCAGGCGCTCGGGGCCGGCAACGTCAACCCGCCGATGCTTGCGGCGATCATCGAGGCGCTGGCACAGGGTGTCGCAGTAGTGATCACGACCCGGGTTACCAACGGCGCCGTCGCGCCCCACTATGGTTATGAGGGGGGTGGCGCAACATTGCTCGCCGCCGGTGCGGTCCTGGGGAATGACCTGTCGGCCCAGAAGGCCCGGATACTCTTGATGCTGCTGCTGCAGGACGGTCGCGTCAGCGCTCCCGAACTGCAGGCGGCCTTCGATCAATAGTCTGCGCCTCTATCTATTAAATATGTTTACAAAACATCATATTAGGTAATATTTATGATCCAGAATCTAGATACTCTGGGGCAGGCCAGAGGCACGCTGATCGACCTGGCGATCCGCTTTGGTCCGAAGCTGCTCACGGCGGTCGTGATCCTGCTGGTCGGAGCATTCGTGGCGGGCTGGACCGCCCGAGCCAGCGCGCGCGGACTGCAGCGCCTGGATCTCGAGCCCCCGGTGCGGCAGCTGCTCGCGCGCATCGCGCGCCTTCTGGTGCTCGGGCTGTTTGCCATCCTGGCCCTGCAGAACCTCGGCGTCGAACTGCTGCCGCTGATCGCCGGACTCGGTGTGGCCGGCGCCGGGGTCGCCCTCGCGACACAGGGCGTGCTCAGCAACATGGTCGCGGGGCTCACGATCATCTTCACCAAACCGTACCGCGTCGGCGACTACGTCGCGATCGTGGGCGTCGAGGGCCAGGTCGAGAACATCACGCTGTTCAGCACTGAGCTGCGGCATTCCGACCGCTCGCGCGTGGTGGTGCCCAACCGCAAGGTGGTCGGGGAAATCCTGCACAACTACGGGCGCATCCGGCAGTCCGTGCTGCGTGTGAGCGTCGCCTACGAATCCGATCTGGCGCTCGCGCTGGCAACGATTCGCGACCTGGTGCTGGCCAATCCACGCGTGCTCGCCGAGCCGGCGGCGGTGATCCAGGTCGTCGCGCTCGCGGACTCCGCGGTGCAGATCGCGATCCGGCCGTGGGTGGCAGTAGCCGATTACGGCGTGGTCGAGGGGGAGCTCAATATCGCGCTGCTCGCGGCGCTGCGCGCCCGGGGTATTGCGATCCCCTACCCGCAGCGCGAGGTCCGGCTGCTCGGCAGCACCGGTTGACCCGTGCAAAACGTTGCTGATCAGTCCGGAGCGACCCCGGCCAGGAACAGCCACGTGGCGACGACCGTATCGGGATTGAGCGAGATACTGTCGATGCCCTGATCGACCAGCCAGCGCGCCAGGTCGGGATGGTCGGACGGCCCCTGGCCACAGATGCCGATGTACTTGCCCTGCCGGCGGCACGCCGCGATTGCCATCGCCACGAGCGCCTTGACCGCCGGATCCCGCTCATCGAAATGCTTTGCGACCAGCGCCGAGTCGCGATCCAGCCCGAGCGTGAGCTGGGTGAGGTCATTCGAGCCAATCGACATGCCGTCGAAATACTGCAGATACTGGTCCGCGAGCAGCGCATTGGTCGGCAGCTCGCACATCATGATGAGCTTGAGCCCGTGCTCGCCGCGGCGCAGGCCGTTCTCGGCGAGCAGCCCGGTGACCGCCCGCGCCTCCTCGACGGTGCGGACGAAGGGCACCATGACCTGTACGTGCTGCAGCCCCATCTGTTCGCGCACGAATCGCAGCGCGCGGCACTCGAGCTCGAAGCAGGGTCGGAACGCGGCATCGAGGTAGCGGCCCGCGCCCCGGAATCCGAGCATCGGATTCTCCTCGTGCGGCTCGTAGAGCCGGCCCCCGATCAGATTGGCGTACTCGTTGGACTTGAAGTCGGACAGGCGCACGATCACCGTCTCGGGCGCGAACGCCGCGGCAATCTGCGCGATTCCCTCACTCAGGCGCTCGACGTAGAAGCTGACCGGATCGGCGTACCCGGCCATCTGGGCGCGAATGGTTTCCTGCAGCGCCGGATCGAGACGCTCGAAATCCAGCAGCGCGCGCGGATGCACCCCGATCATCCGGTTGATGATGAATTCCAGGCGCGCCAGCCCGACCCCGCGGTGCGGCAGGCTCGCGAACGCGAAGGCGCGATCGGGATTACCGACGTTCATCATGATGCGTACCGGGGCTGCCGGCATCGAGTCAAGCTCGACCTGCTGCTGCTCGAACGGCAGCAGTCCCTCATAGACGAAGCCCGTGTCCCCTTCGGCACAGCTCACGGTCACTTCCTGGCCGTCGCGCAGGATCTCGGTCGCCCGGCCGCAGCCGACCACTGCCGGAATACCCAGTTCGCGCGCGATGATGGCCGCGTGGCAGGTGCGACCGCCGCGATTGGTCACGACGGCGCCCGCGCGTTTCATGACCGGCTCCCAGTCCGGATCGGTCATGTCGGCCACCAGCACATCGCCCGGCTGTACGCGCGCCATGCTCGCCACGTCACGAATCACGCGCACGCGACCGCTGCCGATGCGCCCGCCGATGCTGCGGCCCTCGACCAGAATGGTCGAGCGCCTGGCGAGCGTGTAGCGGTTGAGCGTCCGGCCGACCCGGCTCTGCACCGTCTCGGGCCGCGCCTGGAGGATATAGAGCTGCTGATCCTGCCCGTCGCGTGCCCACTCGATGTCCATCGGGCAGCCATAGTGCTGCTCGATCAACAGCGCCTGGCGGGCGAGCGCCTCGACCTCCTCGTCCCGCAGCGAGAAGCGCGCCCGTTCGGCCGCGGGCACCTCGACCGTGCGCACCCGTTCATTCGAACCGGCTGCGCCATAGATCATCTTGATCGCCTTGGCGCCGAGATTGCGCCGCAGGATGGCCGCACGACCGGCGCGCAGCGATGGCTTGTAGACGTAAAACTCGTCGGGGTTGACGGCACCCTGCACGACAGTCTCGCCGAGGCCGTAGGAGCTGGTCACGAACACCGCATCGCGAAAGCCCGAATCGGTGTCGAGCGTGAACATCACACCGCTCGCCCCGAGGTCACTGCGGACCATGTGCTGCACGCCTACCGAGAGCGCCACCTGGGCGTGATCGAAGCCCTGGTGCACCCGATAGGCGATCGCACGATCGTTGAACAGCGAGGCATAGACCTCGTGCATCGCCCGCAATAGTGCCGGCTCGCCCTGCACGTTCAGGAACGTCTCCTGCTGGCCGGCGAAGGACGCCTCGGGCAGATCCTCTGCAGTGGCCGAGGAGCGCACCGCGACCGCGATCCCGCGGCCCGCATCCATCGTGCGGAAGCGTTCGAGCATCGCGCGCTCGAGCGCGGCCGGAAACGGGGTATCGAGGATCCACTGCCGGACGCGGGCTCCAGTGGCGGCCAGCGCGGCGACGTCCTCGACGTCGAGGCGGCTCAATTCCGCATTGATGCGCGCATCGAGGCCACCCTGCCGCAGAAAATCGCGATACGCGTCCGCCGTCGTCGCGTATCCGTCCGGCACGCGCACGCCCAGTCCGCTCAGGGCACGCAGCATTTCGCCGATCGAGGCGTTCTTGCCGCCTACGCGCTCGATGTCCTGAATGCCCACCTCGTTGAAGGACAGCACATAGTCGCTCAAGGCTGCTCGCTCCTTAGCCTGGCTTCCCGTGAACTTAGGCGCATTGTCCATGATTTCAATGCATGGGACACTGTCCTATGCGCACCGTGTTCTTCGTGTCCGACCAGACCGGCGTGACCGCCGAGACCATGGGCCACAGCCTGCTGACGCAGTTCGATGGCTCGCACTACCGGTTCGTCACGATGCCGTTCGTGGCCACTCCGGCCAAGGCCCTCGAGGTGGTCGCCCAGATCAATGCGGTGGCGCAGGACAGCGGAGTGCGCCCGATCATCTTTGCGACCCTGGTCGAGGATCACATCCGGGCGGTGGTCCAGCGCGCCAACGCCCTGTTCCTGGATTTCTTCGCGGCTTTCCTCGGCCCCCTCGAGGCGGAACTGGGCATGCCCTCGGCCCACGCCAGCGGTCGCGCGCACGGCATGGCCGACCTCACCGCCTACACCACGCGCATCAATGCGACCAACTTTGCGCTTGCGAACGACGACGGCGTCGGCAGCCGCGACTACGACACGGCCGATCTGGTACTGATCGGCGTGTCGCGCTCAGGCAAGACCCCGACCTGCCTGTATCTGGCCCTGCAATATGGCGTGTTCGCGGCCAACTACCCGCTGACGGACGAGGATCTGGACGGCCCGGACCTGCCCGCCGTCCTGGTGCCGTACCGAGCCAAGCTATTCGGCCTGACCATCAGCCCGGAGCGGCTGCAGCAGATCCGCCAGGAACGGCGTCCGAACAGCCGCTACAGCTCCGCCCCGCAGGTGCAATATGAAGTGCGTGCCGCGCTGTCGCTGTTCGGCAGGGCCGGCATCCCGTACCTCGACACGACCGAGTGCAGCATCGAGGAGATCGCGAGCCGCATTCTGGATCGCCAGCGCATCGAACGCCGCGTTCGGATCTGAACTGCCCGCTGCGGTCCGCTGCAAAATGTGGCGACTTTCCCGTATAGCTTGCATCGCGCTATCGCCATAAATTGGGCTCCCAACGAGGAGTGATCCATGCACGCACCGCCCGTCGAGACGCTGGCCGCCAGCGAGGTCAACGCGCTATTAAAGGCACATGAGATCGTGCTGATCGACGTGCGCGAACCGGACGAATACGCGGCCGAGCGGATCGCCGGCGCGCTGCTCTTCCCGCTGTCGAGCTTTGACCCGGCGATGCTTCCGGAAGACGGGGGGCGACGCGTCGTGTTCCATTGCGGCAGCGGCAAGCGCTCGCTGGTGGCAGCGGAACGCAGGCTCGCCTCCGGCCAGGTTCGAGCCGCACATCTGGGTGGGGGCATTGCCGCCTGGAAGGCAGCGGGCCTGCCGGTGATCACTCGACCCGCGCCATCGCAGCCTGTCTGACACCGCGTCTGCCGCCGATCCCGCAATCAGAACTTCGCGTTAGCGCCCTCGCGTCGGGACTGCAGCAGCAGCTTGCCGCTCAGGTTCACGCCGTCGAACGCACTGACGTCCAGTAGCGTTTCAAATGCAGCGGCAGCCAGCGCAGGGCGCGCGAGGTCATCGATCTTGTCGGGGCTCGTGAAGGCCTCGGCGGTCTGCCGCACGCCGGCGTCGCGCGTTCCTGCGATCACCAGCACCGTGTTGCCGCCGGGTCCGCGCAGCTTCGCGAAGATGCCATAGTCGTGGTACGCGCTCTCGGAGCCGGAGGGCTGGGGCGGGCTGAAGAACTGATCACCGGTTTGGCTGACGTAGGAATGGTGCGTCGGCTGATCGATGATCTCGTCGTAGGAGTCGCCAACCTTGAAGCGCGAGCCATTGAAGACCATGTCCTGCAGGATCCCGAGCCCGCTGAGGTAGCCGACATACACGATGTCCGCTGACACCAGGCTGCGCGGCTGCAGGTCCGAGACCATGCTCACGGTGATACGGCGGTTGGCCGGGGCGAGCACGGCCATCACGTTGCGCAGCGCGAACGCCGCCGCGGGCGGGAGATAGCGCAGCCCCACATCCATGTAGCGCGTGGCATATTCGGGATGCTGCTGGATGTAGTCGTTCAGGTCGCTCTTGGAATTGACCGAGAACTCCCGTACCAGACGCTTGAGCTCGAGCGCATCTCCGGTTTCGCCGATCAGGTAGTAATCACCGACGACGATCAGGATCGGGCGGTCATCATTGAGTATGGCGGACCAGACTGGATTAGCGCGCACTGGATCGAGCTCGGAGCGCGGGCTGCGCAGCCAGGCGATGCCGAAGCCGAGTGCGAGAGCGGCACCCAGGCCAATCACGGAAACCAGCGTCTGGCGTGCCGACGACGGGCGCACCGTCGGCCTGGGTGTCGGAACGCTCGTCCCCGGGCGCAGGCGCAGCCGGTACTCGCCGCGCGGAATCTGCAGCACGCCGGTACCGTCATCGCCGGCGTCGGCATAGAATTCGTCCAGCGTGCGCCGCAGCTTGTGGATGTAGACACGAACCAGCGAATCCTGGGATACGTCGAAGCTCGCGTCCCTGCCGAACACATCCACCGCGATCGCGATCTCCTTCGGCGACTGTCCCGCGATCGAACAGCTCACGAGGTAGTCGAACAGGCGCCGGAGTTTCGCCTCACCCAGCACGCCGCTTTTCTGGATACGCGCGGCGGCTTCGCGCAGCGCTGCATTTTCATCCATCACGTCCATGCTCAGGATCCGCCGTGGGCTGGGGCGTGCTTGAAGGGCGGCAGCGACATGGATTCCTGACCTTAACGTTAATTAACGCCAATATAAACAGTAAATTGCTGGAATGCCTCGCATCCACCCCTGAATCTGCACGTATACCAGTGGCGGCAGGGCAGACTGACCTCCGCTAAGTGTTGATCCACTCATCGTCCCGCGACGGGATCCGAGCCAATGGGTATTGATTTCAATCGGTTTCAAAGATGGGCCGGTGTATCGCTGCAGGGCATCGCGACGCGCCATCGGAGCCCATGGAGCCTGCTCGCCTGCTTCGCAATTGCCCTGTTGCTTGGCATCGGGCCTGCGCTGGGCGCCCCCGAGGAGGCGGCCGTCGGCGAGCTGGAGGAAGTCACCGTGACTGCCGCGCGCCTCGGCCTGATTGGCACCGCCAGTACCGCCAGCGAGGGCATCGTGGTCAACGACGAGCTGGCGCTCACGCCCGCGTACCGGCCCGGCCAGCTGCTGGAAACCGTGCCTGGCCTGGTGGTGACCATCCACAGCGGGGAAGGCAAGGCCAACCAATACCTGCTGCGCGGCTTCAATCTCGATCATGGCACCGACCTCGCGACCTTCGTCGACGAGGTGCCGGTCAACCAGGTTACCCATGCGCATGGCAACGGCTACAGCGACATGAATTTCCTGATTCCGGAACTCGCCACCAACATTCATTTCACGAAGGGCACGTACTACGCGACCGAGGGCGACTTCGCGGGAGTCGCGGCGATCCACATCGGGTACGTCGACACGATCCCGGACCAGATCGACGTGACCGGCGGCAGCTGGGGATTCGAGCGCGTGTTCAGCGCCGGGGCCACCGATGTGGGAACTGGAAAGCTGCTCGGTGCGCTGGAACTCCAACACTACGACGGACCCTGGGTAACGGCGGGCGACCAGCGCAAGGAAAACCTGGTGCTGCGGTACAGCGAGGGCACCGCACAGCAAGGCTACTCCCTCACTGCCTCGCTCTATCACGGCCTCTGGAATGCGCAGACCGACCAGCCGGAGCGCGCGATCACGGCAGGGCTGATCAGCCCGTTTGCGGAACTGGACACCTCGGACCGCGGCGCGGCGCAGCGGATCAACCTGTCGGGACAATTCGCCTCCACGATCGGCGGCGGTGAGCTGCATGCCAGTTTCTATGGGTTCAGCAATCACCTGGTGCTGATCAACGACTTCACGCATTTCCTGATTGATCCGGTCAACGGCGACCAGGAGGAGCAGCACGAGAGTCGCCTGACCGCAGGTGGCGTGATCAGCTACGCGCACGATGCCCATGTGTTCGGGCTGGAGCATGAGCTGCTCGCAGGACTGCAGGAGCGCTACGACTACAACGATGTCGGGCGGCTGCCGTCGCGGGGAGGACTGCCGATCCCTGCGGCGGACCAGCCGCTCGGCTTCGTCGAAGCCGACTCGGTGCATCTGAGCAGCACCGGGATCTTTCTGCAGGCGACGACGCACTGGACCTACTGGCTGCGCAGCGTGCTCGGTGTGCGCGAGGACTACCAGCATGGCAGCGATGCCGGGACCAATCCTGGTACCGCGAGCGCAGGGCTGTTCGAACCGAAGGCCAGCCTGATCGTCACTCCGATGGATACCATCGAGTTCTATCTGAGTGCCGGGCGCGGCTTTCACAGCAACGACCTGCGCGGCGTCAACCAGGCCAGGGCCGGCGGTGTTTCCGGCTCCAGCCTGCTCTCTGGCGAGACGGGCGAGGAAGTCGGCCTGCGCTGGGAGCTGTTCAACCATCGCGTCGCGGCGACCCTGGCGGTGTTCAATCTGGACGCACAGTCCCAGACCACCTACAACCCCGACGTCGGACAGGACACGGCTGGCCCGGGGAGCCAGCGCTTGGGCTACGAACTCAACATCACGTATCAGGCGCGGCGCTGGCTGGAGTTCTACGGCACCATTTCGCAGGACCGAGCGCGCTTCAAGACCCCGTACGATGACGGTACCGGACACCTCGGCGCATACCTGCCGAATGCACCGTTCGCGACCGGCTCATTCTCGGTCTATGTGAAGAACCTGGGCCCATGGAGCGCCGGCCTGCAATACCGCTACCTGGGAGGTTTTCGACTCTCTTCCGGACCGTGCGTGGACTCTGCGGCCCAGGCGGACTTCCCCGGTGCCACCTCGTGCGCGAATGCACCGACGCCGCGCGGCCAGGTCAATGGCTCGGGCTATGGGGAATGGAATGGCGACGCGCGCTACGAGTTCGGCAGCGGCTGGAGCCTGGCACTGGGCGTCTACAACCTGCTCAATACTCACGCGGATGCGATCCAGTACTGGTATGTGGACCGCCTTGCAGGCGAACCTGCCGGTGGGGTCGCCGACATCCACGTCCATCCGCTCGAGCCGATCAGCCTGCGGCTGACGGTGGGCAGGAAGTTCTGACGGGGTACCGGACCGTGTGTCCGGCCATGATGCCGGGATTCAGTCCAGCCGCGATGACCGTGTTCGCCACCACGGCAGCTGGATCGGGCTGCGCTGTGCTTTAATGGCGCCATCCCCGGGTGGATCATTCTTACGGATATGCATGCAGGATCGCAGGGACGGACGTTGAAGCTGAGTGTTGCCACATCACTCGGCGTGATGCTATCCCTGCTGGCCTCCCTAGCACTGCATGCGCAGGCACCCAAGCTGACTTCCACCGGTGTCTACACGGCACAGCAGGCAACGCGGGGCGCGGCGATCTACCAGTCCAAGTGCTCCTTGTGCCATGGCGCAGAATTGGCAGGCGACGGCACGGCCCCGCCCCTGGCGGGCGCCGACTTCCTGTCACATTGGACGGGCCAACCGGTCGCAGAGCTTTTTGAAAAGATTCATGCGTCCATGCCGTCCGATCAGCCTGGCACGCTAACGGCGCAGGAGGCCGCGGACCTGGTTGCGTTTCTGCTGAGTTCCAACAAGCGCCCCGCCGGACCGTCTGAGCTTCCGGCAGTGACGGACCAACTGAAGCTCATCGTCGTCGACTAAGGGCCCCCGGCGGATCGGACATCAGGCGTCCGGCAGCCGGAAAGCAGCCAACGAGGCGCCGTTGCTGCTACCCAATGCGACGACGATGTATTGCTTGCCGCCGTGCATGTAGGTCATCGGAGCACCGGTCGCCACGATCGGTATGAACACGGCGCCTTTCTGCGCGCCCGTTGCCTTGTCATAGGCGCGGAGCCGTGCGCCCTTCACGCCCTTCTCGTCGGTAAAGAGACCGCAATCCCCACAGATCACCAGCGTCTTGGTGGTGAGCGTCCCGAGGATCCCCGACTGTCCGGTGCGCGCAATGTCGAGCCCCTTCAATAGCGGGTGGTTCTTGATGTGGTCTGGCGTCTCGCCGTGGACGACCTGCCATGCGATGGTGCCATGGTTCAGGTCGATGGCGGTAATGCGGCCGTAAGGGGGCTTGATGATCGGCAGCCCTTCGATCGACGCCAGACCGGGTTTGATTGGCGCATTCAGGGCGTCGTCCATGCGCGGAAAGCGCGCGACGCCATGATAGTAGCCACCGAAGCCCCCGCCGCCGTTGTCCTGGCTATAGGCGGTGGTTCCGCCGAACACCACGTTGACCAGATTCGACGGATTGACCGGGCTCGGTCCGATGCCCTGTATCTCCATCACGGACTTCGAGAACACATAGAGCATGTGCGTGTCGGGATCATAGGACGCGCCCGGCCAGTTGGCGCCGCCCTGCGTGCCGGGCATGAACATGGTGGCCCAGGGGCCGTCCGGCTTGGAGAACGCGGGAGGCGTAAACAGCGGTCCCATCCGGTAGTGACTGGCGATCTCGAGCGCGCGTGCCTTGATTGCGGGCGTCCAGTCGGCTAGGTCCTCCGGGTGCACGCCCTGACGATCAAACGGCGGCGGCTTGCTCGGCATCGGCTGGGTCGGCGAATACCATTCCCCCGGCACATCGCCTTTCGGCACCGGGACTTCCGGGATCGGCCAGATCGGCTTGCCGCTCTCGCGGTCGAGCACATAGACATAGGCCTGCTTCGAGGGCTGGGCGAGCGCTTTGACGATCTTGCCGTTCACGGGAAGGTCGAACAGGACCGCTGCGCACGGGATGTCACGGTCCCACAGGCCATGATGGATCGTCTGGTAGTGCCATTTGCGCTCGCCAGTGTCGATGTCGAGCGCGACCAGCGTCTCGCTGAACAGGCTGTTGCCCAGGCGGCCGAATCCGGTGGAATCGGTGGCCGGCAGCTCGACGGGAACATAGACGAGGCCGAGTTCCGGATCGGCCGACATCGTTGCCCACGCGCCCATGTTGCCAATGGTCTCGGTCTGCTCCGGCTTGACCCAGGTGTCATAGCCGAACTCACCCTTGCGCGGAACGGTATGGAATATCCATTTGCGCTGGCCGGTCCTGACGTCGAACCCGCGTACGTAGCCCCTGACGGCCACAGTGGGAGCCGCACCGACGATAACGACATCGCGCACAACCAGTGGTGGCGCGTGCAGGCCGATGACGCCGCGCGTCATGTCCATGTCCTGGTCATCGTTGAGACGCAGATCGACGCAACCGTTGGTGCCGAACCCCGGATCGGGAAGCCCGGTCTTGGCATCGAGCGAAATGAGCTGATAGCCGATGGTCACATACAGAATGCGTTCCTGGTCGCCATCGCGCCAATAGCCGAGACCGAAGCCAGGCCCGCCGCGCGAGCCGCCACGCGAGCCCTCCTCCTTCCGGTACAGCCACAGCAGCTGGCCGGTGCCGGCATCGAGCGCGACCACATCGCGTTCGAGCCCAGCGGTAGTGAAGAGGCGCCCGTTGACGATCAGCGGCGTCGACTGGAAGTCGGCGTCGGGCTGGCGGCCGAGCGCGTCAGTCGAGAAGCGCCAGACCATCTCCAGTTTGTCGAAGTTCTCGCCGTTGATCTGATCCAGCGGCGCATAGCGCGTGCTCGCGAGGTCATTGGCGTAATGCAGCCAGTCCGTATCGCCTGCCGCACGTGACTGTGCCCATGCCGGCGGCAGGCTGGATCCAACAAGGGTTGCTGCACTGCTGAGAAGCAGCGACCTGCGAGACAGCGATACCATCTTGTTCTTCCCCCTGGTTGTTCGGCGGCACGCGCCCGGCCCACTCAATCAGCGAAGTCTACCGCAATGATGGAACGCGGGCGCCCGACGGATATTGACGTGGCTGGGGAGGCCGGCGATGCAGCGACGGCCCGTACGCTACTGTTCCGTGAGCTCCATCCGTGGATCGTGGTGGTGGATATCACGTCGCCGGGGATGCTGCCGGAGGGTCAGTCGGCCCTTTCTTGGCCGCTGCCGATGCGCCGCCGACAGGGTCAAAGGCAGAGTGCCGCAAAGATTCAAGTATTTACGACTTTATGAGCGATTCTTCAGTAACGGCGCAAGGTCCAGGGCAAGTCAGGAACGGATGAACAGCAGCCAGACGTGCGCGATGTGCACCGTCATCACAAACGCCAGCGTGAAGGCGACACCGACCACCGGTGCAAGCGCCGCAGGGCAGACCTCCGACGCGGTCAGCAGTACACACGAGATCGCCGACCAGCGATTCAGATAAGCGGGCAGCTGCCGAGCGAGAGTCTTGTTGTGGCGCAGGGCCGCGGCACGCTCGAGTGCCGATCCGGCGCTGGCATTGCGATAGTCCCGGAATGGCCAGAGGTAGCTGATCTTCATGAGTCCGATCATCGCGCTGCCGCGTCTCCAGTTCCAGTGATCTGATACCGCATTCTTTGTCAGCCTATGTGCCTTGTCGCACAGATTTTCGGGCGACCAGTTCACCTGAAGACTTGCCGGAAACGTCCGGCACGGGGATCATCGCAGGCCATAAGGGGATACCGGCGCGGGCGCGGGCGGCCGGAGCTGCAGGGTGCCACGTGGATATGACGGATGAATTGCTGATCGCCTACGTCGAGGATCGGCTCGAGCGTGCCGAACGCGAACGCGTCGAACTCGCGATCGCGCGCGATGGCCAGCTCGCGCAGCGCGTGGCGCGTTTCCGTGCCGCGCAGCCGCGCCGACAGGGCGCTTCCGGTGTTGCGCTGCAGGAGCGGCGTCGCCGATCACGGACCGAGGCATCGGGACGTGGCTACCCGACTGGCCCAGCGCAGGTCATCGATCTGGCCCGGGTCCGGGCGGAACGCATGCGACGTGTCGAGCGCACGCAGCGCAACCGGACCGCCGCCCGCGGCTTAGGGGTGCTGGCAGGGTTGCTGGTCGGGCTGTTCGCCGGCTGGTTCATCGAACGCTGGTCCAGCGGCGACAATCTGACCGAATTGCGCGCCGGCGCGCTGCTGGCCCGCGGCGCGCTGCAGCGCGCCTTGAATGAGCAGCTGGCCGCCGAAGGATCCCCGGGCGCTACGGTGCGTATCGGGGTCAGCCTGCGCTCACGTGCCGGCGGCTATTGCCGTACTTTTGAACTCGGCGGCAGCACCGTATCGGATGGGCTCGCGTGCAAGTCCGGAGAGCGGTGGCGACTGCTCGCCCTGGTGGACGGCGCGGCCGGAGCGCACGTGTTCATGCCTGTGCCACCGGCATTGCTGGCAGTCGTGAACGCGAACACCAGCGGCGCGCCGCTCGATGGCGCGCTCGAGAGCCAGGCGCGCCGTGCTGGCTGGCACTAGCGAGGGCCGCTAGCGCGCGCGCCAGATCAATATCAGGCCGGCCGCGGCCAGCAGTGCGGTCGGGATCCAGGCCAGCAGCAGCGGGTTCAGGCGGAACACGAGCGTGCCGCTCTCCACCAGGCGCTGGGAGAAGAAATACAGGATGCCGAGCGCGAATCCAAGGCTGGTGCGCGCGCTGAGGCTGGTCGAGCGCAGCGAGCCGAAGCCAAACGGCAGCGCGAACAGCGTGGCCGCCAGAATGCCCGCGGTGCGCGCCAGGCGCGACCAGAATGCGAATTCGTAGGGCTTCGCATCGAGGTGGTTGTCGCGCAGGTAGCGGATCGCGCCGTACAGCGTATGCAGCGCCAGCTCCCCGGGTTGGCTGATCGCGAGCTGCAGGAAATCCGCGCCGGCGGCCGTATGCAGCGAACGCTCTTTGGCGTGCTCGCTGCGGACCGAATCGCCATCGAAGCGGGATTCGGCATAGTTGCGCAGCTGCCAGGCCTGCGTGCCGGCCGCCTCGGCCCGATCCGCGCGGCCGATCGCCGAGAGCCGATTGTCATCCGTGAGTTCGAAGATCAGCATGCTGCCGAACTCGGCGGCGCTGGAGCGTCCCTGCACGTTCAGGATCGTATTGCCGTCCCGGACCCACGCGCCACCCTCGCCCGCGAAGCTGATGCTCGCGTAGCGGGCCAGCGCCTTGCTCTGGTCGGCCAGCTGCGCCATCGGCTGCGCCAGATACTCGCTGACCATCAGCGAAATGCCGGTCAGCAGTGCTGCGCTGAACAGCACCGCGACGCTGAGGCGCAGCTTGGACATGCCGGAGGCCCGCATCACCGTGAGTTCCTGGCTGCGGGCGAGTACGCCGATACCCAGCAGCGCGCCGACCAGCACGCCGGCCGGGAATGCCTCGAGCGCGAACTGCGGCACGGACAGCGCCGAGTACAGCAGCGCCTCCAGCATGTGGTAGCTGCCCACCCCGACATCACCCTGCTCGCCAATGAACACGAACAGCATGCCGAGCATCATCAGCACGGCCATGACCAGCGCCACCGCCGACAGCAGCGTACGGGCGATGTAGCGGTCGAGCAGCATCAGCCGGCGCGGTGCTGCGCGCGCTGGCGCTGCAGCCAAGGCAGGACCGCGGCGATGAATGCGGCCAGCACGAAGATCGCATGGACCCACCACAGGCCGAGCCACAGCGGCGTCTGGCCATGGGCTAGCCAGGACCTTCCGGCCAGCGCGAGGTTGGCGTAGAACGCGAACACCAGCACCGCCATCCAGACGTGCGCATAGCGCCCCTGCCGCGGACGCAGTCGCCCCAGCGGCACGGCCAGTGCCGTGATCACGAGCGTCATGACCGGCAGGCCGAGGCGCCACTGCAGCTCCGCCTGCAGTCTGGGATCGGCGCTTTCCACCAGCGCACGCATTCCCAGCTCGTCCAGCCGCGGGGCACGGCGCGAGGCCTCCGGCGTGCGCAGCGGGATCAGCTGCTCATCGAAGCGCATGATGCGATAGCGGGCGCTGCCCGGCGTGCCCTCGATGCGCTCGCCGCGGTAGAGCGTGATGGTCTCGTTCTCCCCGTCCGACGACATGGCGTAATGCGCGCGCCGCGCGACCGTCGTCTCCACCACGGCGCCCTCGCCCCGCTTCACGAACACGTCGATCAGGTCACCCTGAGGGTCGGCGGCGCGCGCATACACGACGGTTCGACCGCCGGCGAAGCTGCGAAACCTGCCCGGCTCGATCGGCGCCAGCAGGCCGGCACGCAGCGCGGCGCTGCGCAGGTCCGCCTCGGCGCCCGCCGCGCGCGGCGCGAGCTCGAAGTTCAGCAGCGCGACCACGATCGTGACTGGCACGGCGAGCAGCCAGACCGCCGCCGCTACCCGCCGTACCCCGACGCCGCAGGCCTGCGCCGCGACCATCTCGCTGTCGTGGTACAGACGCCCGAACGCCAGCACGATGCCGAGCAGCAGGCTGATCGGCAGCAGGATCGCCACGTTCTGCGCCGCCCCGAGGCCGATCAGCTCGAGCACGAAGCCGCTCTGGTACTGCAGCTGGGCCGCCCGCGCCAGCACCGAGCCCACCTGGTTTACGAACAGGATCGCGAATAGCAGCACCGTGACGCCGACGAAATTGAGCGTCATCTCCCGCAGCAGGTAGCGCTGCAGAATTCTCACGAGATACTCATCGGAAAAGCACTCTTGGGCTACACTTATCGGCTTGACACCAAGCCTACGTTATACGGACAGGTCGCAGCCAAACAAGGACCGGAATGATGCGATTCGAAGCCTTCAGCCGCAAACCGGCCGCGCAGCGCAGTGACTGCCTCGTGGTGGGCAGCTTCGAGCGGGCCGAACTCGGAGACATAGGCTCCGGAGTGGACCGTGCGCTGGGCGGGCGGCTGCGCAGCCTGCTCGCGCGCGGGGACTTCTCGGGGCGCGCGGGGGAGACCCTGCTGCTCACCGAGGCGCGCGGGCTGGCCAGCACGCGCCTGCTGCTGGTGGGCTTAGGTGCGAAGGCCCAGTTCAACCGCCGCACCTGGCGCCGTGGACTGCAGAGCGCGATTGCGGCCCTGGCCCGCACGCGCATCGCAAGCGCGGCGATCGCGCTCGAACGCCCGGGCTTGCGCGAACTGGACGACTACTACTATGGCCGGGCGCTGGCCGAGATCACCGGCGCGTCGCTGTACCGGATCAACGACCTGAAGTCGGCCCGCAAGCCGCGCCCCCCGGCGCTCTCGCGGGTGCTGGCCGGGCCGGTCGCTCGCAGCGCCGTGGCGGACGTGCGCCGCGGGCTGGCAGCCGGGGCTGCGCTGGCCCAGAGCGCGGCCCTGCTGCGCGACCTTGGCAACCTGCCGGCCAATGTCTGCACGCCGCGCTACCTCGCGGCCCGGGCACGTGCGCTCGAGACGACCTACCGTCGCTCGCTGCGCGTGCGCGTGCTGGACGAGGCGGCGATCCGCCGCCAGAAAATGGGCTGCCTGCTTGCGGTCACGCGCGGCAGCGCCGAACCGCCCCGCTTCATCGTGCTCGAGTACCGCGGCGCACGCAGCACTCGCGCGCCGCTGGTGCTGGTCGGCAAGGGCGTCACGTTCGACAGCGGCGGGATCTCGCTCAAGGACCCGGCAGCGATGGACGAGATGAAATTCGACATGTGCGGTGCGGCGACGGTACTGGCCGCGATCGACTTCGCGGCGCGCAGCGCGCTGAAACTGAACATCGTCGGCCTGATCCCGGCATGCGAGAACCTGCCGGACGGGCGCGCCGTCAAACCGGGCGATATCGTCACCAGTGCGGCCGGCTTGACCGTCGAGGTGCTGAACACCGACGCCGAAGGTCGCCTGATCCTGTGCGACGCGCTGCACTATGCGCGGCGTTTTCAGCCCGAGCTCGTGGTCGATTTCGCGACCCTGACCGGAGCCTGCGTGGTCGCACTCGGCAATCACCATAGCGGCCTCATGAGCAACGATGACGCGCTGGCGCAGGAGCTGCTCGAAGCGGGCACCCGCAGCGACGATCGTGCATGGCGATTGCCGCTGACCGAGGAGTATGGCGAGCAGCTGCGCAGCAATTTCGCCGACCTCGCCAACGTCGCAGGCAGGGACGGAGGTGCCATCACCGCCGCCGCATTCCTCGCGCGCTTCACCGGCGGCCTGAAGTGGGCGCACCTGGACATCGCCGGTACGGCTTCGGTCGGAGGTGTGGCCAAGAGCGCGACCGGACGGCCGCTCTCGCTGGTGACGGACTTCCTGAGCCGTCGCGCCGGCGCGGCCGGCTAGGGTACGTCCCGGCAGGTGGTGGGCAGAGCGCAGCGGGTCGAGTTCTATGTCCTTGCCGGCGAGGACACGCGAGCCCGGCTCAAGTTCGTCTGCCGGCTGGCCGAGCAGGCCGCACTGGCAGGCCTGCGGGTGTTCGCGTGGGCCGACGACCCGGCCGAGCTCGAGCGCTTCGATGATCTGCTGTGGACCTTCGGCGACCGCAGCTTCGTGCCGCACGAGCTGTTCAGCGACGTGCGGCAGTGGGATGACGCGCCGGTGCTGCTCGGGAGCGGCACGCTGCCTGCGCAGCCGTTTGACCTGCTGCTGAACCTCGGTAACGTGGTGCCGGACGGGACCGGCCACGCCGCGCGGATCGCCGAGGTCATCGATGCGCACGCCGCCCGACGTGCCGCCGGCCGCCTGCGCTTCCGCGCCTACCGCGCCGCCGGCCTCAGTCCTGAAACCCACAACGTCTCTGCCGAGGATGCCCCGTGATGGACAAGGCCTATGCACCCGCCGAGATCGAACAGCGCCTGTACCAGCGCTGGGAGAGTGCTGGCTACTTCGAGCCCGGCGATGGCGAGCGCGCCTACTGCATCATGCTGCCGCCGCCGAATGTGACCGGCACGCTGCACATGGGGCACGCGTTCCAGGACACGATCATGGATGCGCTCACGCGGTTGCAGCGCATGCGCGGCGCGGCAGCGCTGTGGCAGCCCGGCACCGATCACGCCGGCATCGCGACGCAGATGGTGGTCGAGCGGCAGCTCAATGCCGCAGGTCAGCAGCGTACCGACCTGTCGCGCGAGCAGTTCGAGCAGCGCGTCTGGGCCTGGAAACAGCAGTCCGGCGACGTGATTTCCCGGCAGATGCGCCGTCTCGGCGCCTCGGTCGACTGGTCGCGCGAACGCTTCACGATGGACCCGGGACTGTCGGCCGCGGTCATCGAGGCTTTCGTACGGTTGTACGAAGAGGGACTGATCTATCGCGGGAAACGGCTGGTGAACTGGGATCCGGTCCTGGGGACCGCGCTGTCGGATCTCGAGGTCCTGTCCGAGGAGGAAGACGGCCAGCTCTGGCACCTGCGCTATCCGCTGGTCGGGGGCGGTGGTCACGTCGTGGTCGCCACCACCCGTCCCGAAACCCTGCTCGGCGACACCGCCGTCGCGGTCAACGGGGAGGATGAACGCTACCGTGATCTGGTCGGGCGACGGGTGCTGCTACCAGTGGCCGGGCGCGAGATCCCGATCATCGCCGACGCGTACGTCGATCCGGCATTCGGCACCGGGTGCGTCAAGATCACGCCGGCTCACGACTTCAACGACTACGCGATCGGGCAGCGCCACGGACTGCCGATGATCAACGTGTTCACGCCGGACGCGCACCTGAACGAGCAGGCACCGGAGCGGCTGCGCGGGCTGGATCGCTTTGAGGCGCGCGTGCGCATCCTCGCCGAGCTCGAGGCCGCCGGACTGCTCGCGGCCACCGTGCCTCACAAGCTGATGACACCGCGCGGTGACCGCAGCGGCGCGGTCATCGAGCCGTACCTGACCGATCAATGGTACGTGCGGATCGCCCCACTGGCCGCACCGGCCATTGCCGCGGTCGAATCCGGCCAGGTGCGCTTCGTGCCCCGGAACTGGGAGAAGACCTTTTTCCAGTGGATGCGCAACATCCAGGACTGGTGCATCAGCCGCCAGCTCTGGTGGGGGCACCGCATCCCCGCCTGGTACGACGAGCAGGGGCAGGTCTATGTCGCGCGCGACGCCGCGGCGGCCGCGGCGGCGGCACGGGCCCGGCACGGACGGGAGGTGCCGCTGCGCCGGGACGAGGACGTGCTCGATACCTGGTTCTCCTCTGGCCTGTGGCCGATCTCGACTCTGGGATGGCCCGCACAGACGGCTGAACTGCATCGCTTCTACCCTACCGACGTCCTGGTGACGGGCTTCGACATCATTTTCTTCTGGGTCGCTCGCATGCTCATGTTCGGACTGAAGTTCATGGATGAAGTCCCGTTTCGCGAGGTGTACATGCATGGGCTGATCCTCGACGCGGAAGGACAGAAGATGTCCAAGTCGAAGGGCAATGTGATCGACCCCCTGGACATCATCGATGGCATCGGGCTCGAAGCACTGCTCGCCAAGCGCACCGGTGGGCTCATGCAGCCGCACATGGCCTCCCGGATCGAGCGCGCGACGCGCGCGCAGTATCCAGAGGGTATCCATGCCTATGGCACGGACGCGCTGCGCTTCACCTTCGCCGCGCTGGCGACCCAAAGCCGCGATATCCGTTTCGACCTGGCGCGGGTCGCCGGCTCGCGCAATTTCTGCAACAAGTTGTGGAACGCGGCGCGCTTCGTGCTCGGGGCCATCGGCCCCGACGTCGGATCGCTTCCAGCCCCGGTGCAGCCCGCGCCCGGCGCCGCCGCCGCGGCCGATTCCGCCGCCGACCGCTGGATCCGCTCGCGCCTCGGCGCCACGATCGCCACCGTGGACGCGGCCTTCGCCGACTACCGCTTCGACTTCGCCGCCACCGCGCTGTACGAGTTTACCTGGCACGAGTTCTGCGACTGGTACCTCGAGATCGTCAAACCGGTGCTGCAGGGTGAGCCCGGCCCGGCGCGCACCGCAGCGCTGCGCACCTTGATCATCGTGCTCGAGACGCTGCTGCGCGCGCTGCATCCGCTGATGCCCTTCATTACCGAAGAGATCTGGCTGCGGGTCGCGCCGCTGGCCGGCGTCGAAGGCGACACGATCATGCGGCAGCCATGGCCGCATGCGCAGGATTACCCGCCCGACCCTGCGGCCGAGACCGAACTGCGATGGGTCATGCAGGTCGTGCTCGGAATCCGCCAGATCCGCGGCGAGATGGACATCGCGCCGTCCCGGCGCCTGCCCTTGCTGCTGCGGCACGCGAGCCTTACGGATCTGGAGCGCGTGCGGTGCCACGAGGCGATGCTGGCGCGCCTGGCAGGAGTCTCGAGCGTACGCGCGCTCGATGCGCTCGAGGCTCCGCCACCGGCCGCGATGGCGCTGGTCGGAGAGCTTGCGCTGCTGGTGCCGATGGCAGGCCTGATCGAGCCACAAAGCGAGCTGGCCCGGCTCGGCAAGCGGCTGCAGAAGGTGGAGCAGGAACTCGCCCGTGCCACCGCAAAACTCGCCAACGCCAATTTCGTCGATCACGCGCCCCCGGAGGTCGTCGCGCAGGAGCGCGCACGCCTCGCCGACTTCGAGCGCACGCGGGTCGGACTTTCCCGGCAGCTCGAGCAGGTGCGGGCGCTCGAGCGCCTGGAACGCGGCGCATGAGCGGACTGAACGCTGCCATCGCCGCGGTCGAGCGCGTGATCCTGGGCAAGCAGTCCCAGGTACGTCTTTGCCTCGCATGCCTGCTGGCGCGCGGACATCTGCTGATCGAGGACGTTCCGGGCGTCGGCAAGACCACGCTGGCCCAGACGCTCGCGCGTGTGCTCGGGCTCGAGTGGTCGCGGCTGCAGTTCACCAGCGACATGCTGCCCGCCGACATCGTCGGCGTGTCGATCTTCGATCGCGCGTCGCAGAAGTTTCAGTTCCGCCGCGGAGCCGTATTCACGCAGCTGCTGCTGGCCGACGAAGTCAACCGCGCGAGCCCCAAGGCACAGAGCGCGCTGCTCGAGGCGATGGAAGAGCGCCAGGTCAGCATCGATGGCAGCAGCTATGTCCTGCCTGAGCCATTCTTCGTCGTTGCGACGCAGAACCCCCACGAGCAGGTCGGTACCTATGACTTGCCCGAATCGCAGCTCGATCGGTTCCTGATGCGCATCAGCCTGGGGTATCCCGATCCCGCCTCCGAGCGGCGCGTGCTGCTGCATGGGGACCGGCGCGAGCTGATGCAGGAGACCCCGGCGGTGCTGGGGGCGGCGCAGGTGCTGGCGCTGCAGCGCGAGGCGCGTGCGGTGCACGTATCGCCGCTGCTGCTCGACTACGTGCAGGGGCTGGTGGGACGATCACGGGCCGAACTGTCACTGGGCCTCTCGCCGCGCGCCGCCCAGGGACTGCTGCGCGCCGCCCAGGCCTGGGCGCTGATCGACGGGGAGCGCGCGGTGCTGCCCGAGCATGTGCAGGTCGTGTTCCCCGCGATCGCCGCCCACCGCCTGGAGGCGCGCGATGGCGAACCGGGCGAACGCGGCAGCGAGATCGCTCTTGAGATCCTTCGCGCCGTCCCTGTTCCGGTTTGATCCGCTCGGCGCGCTCGCGCGCGCCGCCCAGGCCTGGGCGCGCCGGCGTCAGGGGCCGGACATCCTGCCGCTGACGCTCGAGTCCCGGCGGCTGTACATCCTGCCCACACGTCGCGGTCTGATGGCCGGCCTGCTGCTGTTCCTGATGCTGCTCGCGGGGCTGAACTACAACAATAGTCTCGCGCTGCTGCTGTGCTTCACGCTGTGCGGCTTCGCGCTGGTCTCGATGTACGATTGTCACCGCACGCTGGCCGGGCTGCGTCTGGTGCGCGCGCAGGCCGCGCCGGCCTTCGCGCAGGCGCACGGGGAGCTCGCCTTGAGCCTGGAGAACTGCGAGCCGCGGCTGCGCCGCGGAATCTCGCTGCGCTGTGCACCGGCCCGAGTGGTCTACTTCGACGTGCCGGCGCAGACCGTGACCCCGGTACGCATCGAGTTTCCGGCGCGGGTGCGCGGCTGGCAGCGCATCGATCGCGTGGAGCTGGCCACGACCACGCCGCTCGGCCTGTTCCGCGCCTGGACCTGGCTGCATCTGCCGCTCGATGTGCTGGTGTATCCGCAGCCACTGCGCTTGCGGCCGCTGCCCCGTGCCCTGGGTGAGCAGCGCCGTGGCCAGCGACAACGCCGGCTCGGTGGCGAGGAGGAATGGGCCTCCCTGCGCCCGTTTCAGGACAGCGATTCACCGCGCAGTGTGGCCTGGAAGGTCTACGCGCGCGGCGGGCCGCTGATGGTCGCGCAGTACGATGCGCCGGCCGGCACCGACCGGCTGCTCGATCTCGCGCGGCTGGACGGGCTACCGCTCGAACGCGCGCTCTCGCAGCTCACGGCGTGGGTGCTGGAATGCGAGCAGCACGGCGCGCGCTACGCGTTGCGCCTGTCCGGACGCATGCTGAAAGCCGGGGTCGGACCGGGACAGCGCCGCGCCTGTCTCGAGGCGTTGGCACTGTATCGCGCTTGAACGCACGGACCTGATGATGGACATCGTCGCTACCTTGCGCACCCCGATCTCCGCGACCGTGTTCGCGGCTCCGGATCCTTCGCGCGTGCCACCGGCCGCGCCGGCACTGCGCTGGGTACTGGCTGGATTCCTCGGAGCGGTGCTGCTGAACCTGCACCATACCGCCGCCTGGTGCATTCCGGTCGCGCTCGGCAGTGCCGCGTGGCGCCTGCGTGCCGGCGCCACGGCCACGCCGCTGATGGGTGGTCCGTGGCGTGTCACGGTCGTCCTGATCATGACGGTCGCGGTGCTGCTGAGCTTTC
>CAZGVE010000009.1:57861-62894 GCA_964528845.1 uncultured Steroidobacteraceae bacterium
CCCGTGAACCGCAATCCGCGCAGCGTCGAACTCGCTCACAGCTTGCGTGCGCAGGCCGCCTCCGACAGCGCCTTTGTCGAAGCCGTGCTCGACTACTTCCGCCGCGGCAACTTCGAGTACACGCTCACTCCGCCGCTGCTCGACCCGAATTCGATCGATGATCTGCTGTTCCGCTCACACCAGGGGTTCTGCGGCCACTACGCCTCGGCGTTCGCGATGCTGATGCGGGCCGGCGGCGTACCGGCGCGGGTAGTGACCGGCTATCTCGGCGGGCAGTGGAATCCGTTCGGACGCTATCTGCTGGTACGCCAGGCGGACGCCCATGCGTGGACCGAGGTCTGGCTCGAGGGACGCGGCTGGATGCGGGTGGATCCGACCTCGGTCGTGGCACCCGGCCGCCTGACGGACGGATTCGATCCATTGAGCGCAGCCGGCTTCGGCACCGATCGATCGCTGAACTCCGCACTGTGGATGCGCAACACCGTGCAGGCCTGGCAGGCGATGAACGCCTGGTGGCAGGACCAATTCGTGAGCTTCAATTTCGCGAAGCAGCTTGGGCTGCTGAGCTGGCTCGGGCTTCCCGGCCACGACTGGCGCGAGCTCGCGGTGCTTCTGACCGCCGGCGGCGCCCTGTGGTCCGCGCTGATCGCCTGGCGCATGGCCCCGTCGCTGTCGCGATCGCGACCCGACGCCCTCGGACGGGCATGGCTGGCGCTCGAGCGCGCGCTGCGCGGTTACGCCGCCCCGCGTCTCCAGCACGAAGGCCCGATAGGCTATGCCGATCGAATCGCAGAGCGCGCGCCGCAACTGGCCGCCCAGCTCAAACCGCTCGCCGTCCGATATGCCCGGCTGAGATACGGGAGCGGCTGCAGCGCCTCGCAGCTGCAGCAGTTCCGCCGCGCCGTGCGGCTGTTCCGGGCCCGGACCCGGGCGCGGACTTAAGCCGGCGCCGGATCCCGGACGCGCGCCAGCAGTGCGCCGCCGCCGGCGAAGAACAGCAGCAGCACGAGGATCGAGAGACGCTGATTGCCGCTCGCGATCGCGACCACGCCCATCGCCAGAGGACCGAGCACCGCGGCGAACTTCGCGAGCATGTTGTAGAAGCCGAAGTATTCGCCGGAGCGCTCACGCGGAATCAGGCGCGTGAAATACGAGCGCGAGAGCGCCTGGACCCCCCCTTGTACGGTGCCAACGACAGCGGCGAGCAGGTAAAACTGGCGTTCCGAACGCATGAAGTAGGCGTAGACGGTCACCACGACGAACACCGACAGTCCGATATAGATCGCGCGCCGCGGCCCGATGCGGTCACCGAGGCGACCGAACAGCAGTGCGCACGGAAAGGATACGAACTGCACCAGCAGCAGCGCCTGGATCAGTGCGCTGGTCGAAAAGCCCAGCTTGGCGCCGAAGTCGACCGCCATCTGCTGCAGCGTGGCGATGCCGTCGATGTAGAGCCAGTAGGCAAGCAGGAAGTGGAGCACCGGCCGGTCGGACAGCACCTGCCTGATCGTCGACCACAGATCTCCCCAGGTGGCTCCCCCGGCACTCGCCGCCGCCTCCGGCACCCGTGCGAACAGCGGCAGCGTGAACAGCACCCACCAGAGCGCCACGTCGAGGAACGCGACGCGCGTGGCCACAGTGGCATCGGCAAGGTGAAACGCGTGCGGGTGCAGCACCATGACCACATTGACCAGGAACAGCAGTCCGCCGCCCAAGTAGCCCAGCGCGAATCCGAGGGCCGACACACGATTGGACTGCGCCGGAGTGGCCACCTGCACGATCAGCGCGTCCTGGAACGACGAGCCGGCGAAGAAACCGACCGAAGCGAGCGCGAATACCAGCAGCGCCAGTCCCCAATGGCCGGCACCGATCAGCGCCAGCGCGGCAGTGCCGGCCGCGCCGAGTGCCGTGGAAACGCCGAACCAGAACTTCTTGGCTCCGCGGCGATCGGCGAGCGTGCCGAGCCACGGCGCGATCAGCATCACCACGAAGCTCGCGCCGGAGTTGGCCAGCCCGAGGTAGAAGGTCGAGCGCGTACCGGATAGTGCCGCGGCCCAGTACTTGTCGAAGAAGATCGGAAACAGGCCGACCAGCACCGTGGTCGAAAAGGCATGGTTGGCCCAGGCCGACATTGCCCAGGCCCATTGCGCCGCGCGCACTGACCTTGGGGTGCTCACGCGGAGGCCGCCACCTGCTCGCGTGTTTCGTGGAATCCGATCTGCGGCCAGCGCTCGAGCGTGAGCTGCAGGTTCACCCGCGAGGGGGCGAGGTAGACCAGTGCGCCGGCATGGTCGAGTGCCAGGTGGTCGTAGGCCCGCGTGCGGAACTCCTCCAGCGTCGCGGCATTCGCGGCGCTGACCCAGCGCGCGGTATGCACGCCGATGGTGTCGAACACGCACTGCACGCCGTACTCGTCCGCCAGCCGGAACGCGACGACCTCGAATTGCAGCTGGCCGACCGCACCGAGGATCAGCTCGGCGTTGCGCAGCGGACGGAACAACTGTGTCGCCCCCTCCTCGCACAGCTGGTCGAGCCCTTTCGACAGCGCCTTCGTGCGCAGCGGATCCTTCAGCACCGCGCGCCGGAAGATCTCCGGGGCGAAGTTCGGGATGCCTGTGAAATGCAGTGGCTCGCCTTCGCTGAAGCTGTCCCCGATGTTGATCGTGCCGTGATTGTGCAGGCCGATGATGTCCCCTGCGAACGCCTCCTCGGCCTGCGTGCGGTCCGCGGCCATGAAGGTCAGCGCATCGGCGATGCGCAGTTCCTTGTTGAGCCGCACGTGGCGAATGCGCATGCCGCGCTGATAGCGGCCCGAGCACAGGCGCAGGAACGCGATGCGGTCGCGATGGCCCGGATCCATGTTGGCCTGGATCTTGAATACGAACCCGGTGAGTCGCGGCTCGCGAGCCTCGACGGTGCGCTCCCGGCAGACCCGCGGCAGCGGCGCTGGCGCGTGCGTCACGAACGCCCGCAGCAGTTCCTCGACACCGAAATTGCTGATCGCCGAGCCGAAGAACACCGGGGTCTGCCGGCCGGCGCGGTAGGCCGCCTGGTCGAACGGAGGGCTCGCGCCGCGCACCAGCTCGATCTCGGCGCCGAAGGCCGCCGCCTCCTCGCCGAGCAGCTCAGCCGCGCCGGGCGAATGGAGTCCATCGATGACCCGGTTGCCCCCCACACGCCCGCGCTCACCCGACTCGTAGACGTACAGGCGATCCTCGAGCAGGTGATAGATGCCCTTGAGCTCGCGTCCCATGCCGATCGGCCAGGTCATCGGCGTGGTCTGGATCTTGAGCACCCGTTCGATCTCGTCCAGCAATTCGATGGGCGAGCGGCCATCGCGATCGAGCTTGTTGATGAAGGTCATGATCGGCGTGTCCCGCAGCCGGCACACCTCCATCAGCTTGATCGTCCGCTCCTCGACCCCTTTGGCGCAGTCGATCACCATCAGCGCCGAATCCACGGCCGTGAGCGTTCGGTACGTGTCTTCAGAAAAGTCCTCGTGACCCGGCGTGTCCAGCAGGTTCACGATGCACTCGCCGTACGGGAACTGCATCACCGAGCTGGTCACCGAGATACCGCGCTGCTGCTCGAGGCGCATCCAGTCCGAGGTGGCGTGGCGCGTGGCCTTGCGCCCCTTGACGGTCCCGGCCATCGTGATCGCGCCGCCGAACAGCAGCAGCTTCTCGGTCAGCGTGGTCTTGCCCGCATCGGGATGCGAGATGATCGCAAAGGTGCGCCGCCGCGCGATTTCCTGCTCGAGCGTGCTCATGCCTGCAGCGGTTCTGAAGTGTTGGCCGGAAGGGGCGCGGGATTCTAGTCGATGTCGCGCCGGAGCACGATCGCGTCCTCGCGACCTTCGCTGGCCTGATAGTAGCCGCGGCGCACCCCGATCTGCTGGAAGCCGAGCGACTGGTAGAGCCGTATCGCCGCGGTATTGGAAGGCCGGGCTTCGAGGAAGGCCTCGCGCGCTCCGGCGGCCGCGGCCGTCTGCAGCAGGTGGCCAAGCAGGCGTCGTCCGATACCGCGGCAGCGGTACGGATCGGCGACACAGACGTTGAGCAGATGGGCCTCCCCTGACCCGACGCTCATGATGCCGTAGCCGACCAGCACCACGTCGATCTCGACCACGCGGCAGATGTAGTTGACCCGCAGGCAGTCCCGGAAGATCCCTTCGGTCCACGGAAAGGCGTACGCGGCCCGCTCGATGCGCACCACGCCATCCAGTTCCGATTCGCGCATCGGCCGGATCGCGAGCTCCGGTATCTCAATCGCTTCAGGTCGTACGGCGGCCATGCTGCGCTCTGATCGCGGCTCAGCCGCGTGCGGCAGAATGGCCGCGCAGACGCACAAGTTCCGCCCGCACCAGCTTCAGGTCGCTCCAGGCCTTGCGCTTCTCGCCGGGGCTGCGCAGCAGATAAGCCGGATGATAGGTAACGATCAGCGGCGTCGCGCCAGTGCCGAATTGATGCACCTGCCCACGCAGCCGCCCGATCGGCGTGTCGGTCGCGAGCAGGTTCTGAGCCGCGATTCGCCCGAGAGCCAGGATGAGCGATGGCGCGATCAGGTCGACCTGTTGCTGCAGGTAGGGCAGGCAGCAGGCCACCTCTTCCGGCTTCGGGTCCCGGTTGCCAGGGGGACGACACTTGAGCACGTTCGCGATGTACACAGTCTCCCGCGGATTGCCCATGGCGCGCAGCATCGAGTTTAGCAACTGACCGGCGCGGCCCACAAAAGGTTCGCCTTGGGCGTCCTCGTCGGCGCCCGGGGCCTCTCCGATCACGAGCAGCTCCGCGCGTTGGGCGCCGACCCCGAATACGGTCTGCGTGCGGGTGCGCGAGAGCTCGCAGCGGGTGCAGCCACTGACCGCGGCGCGCAGGGCCGCCCAGGCCGCGCTCACCGCGGGAAGCGACTCGGACGCTCCGGCGGCGGTGCGGATGGGCACCGGCACCGCCGGGGGCGCCGACACGGCGATGGGCACCTCCGCGGCCTGCGTGCCCAGGGCACGCGGCCGCCACTGGTCGATGCCGAGCGCG
>CAZGVE010000009.1:62994-80269 GCA_964528845.1 uncultured Steroidobacteraceae bacterium
CTCCGCGGCCTGCGTGCCCAGGGCACGCGGCCGCCACTGGTCGATGCCGAGCGCGTCCAGGTAGCGTTCGCGCCGACTCATTCGAGACCCGGGCTGCGACCGCCTGCGCGCGCCTGACGGCTCTTGCGCCGGACGCGGCGCCACAGCGACTGCAGCGGCGCCCAAAGCGCATAAGAACCGAAGATCGCGAGCAGCACGATCGGCGGAAAGGGCGCAATCACGACGAAGCCCAGCGCAACGACGACCAGCCAGATGAAACGCACCGGGCGCGTCAGGTCGAAGCCCTTGAAGGTCGGATAGCTGAACCTGCTGACCATCAGCGCACCGGCCGCGGCGGTGATCAGGAACGCGAGGATCAGGCCGGGCAGGCCGGGCTCGCGCCATTCGCTCGAACCCCACAGGAACGCGGCGACGACGGCGGCGGCCGACGGGCTCGGCAGGCCCTCGAAGTAGCGCTTGTCCTGCACCCGTGAATTGAATTTCGCGAGCCGCAGCGCAGCCGCACAGGCGTAGAAGAACGCTGCCAACCAGCCGAATCGGTACCACGCCTTGCCGTACTCGGCGATGCGCGCGACACCCCATTGGTACGACACGATCGCGGGCGCGAGCCCGAAGGCGACCATGTCAGCGAGGCTGTCGTACTCCTTGCCGAATGCGGTCTCGGTGCTGGTGAGCCGCGCCACGCGGCCGTCCAGGCCGTCGAAAATCATCGCAATGAACACCGCCATGCCGGCGCGTTCGAAATTGCCGTCGATGGCGGCGATGATCGCGTAGAAACCGAAGAACAGGCAGCCGGTGGTCAGCAGGTTCGGCAGCAGGTAGATGCCGCGCGGCTGCGCACGAACCGGCTGGTCCTCAGGATCCATGGGGCCGACATCATAGGCAGCTCCTGCCGTAAGGCAACCCGCGGCCCTGCAGCGACGGATCGGGCCGACCCATCTGCTAGGATTGAGGCCACCCGCGCCCCGGCCACCGAAGGTTCCCGCCCGCATGCGTTTGTCGCGATATCCGGTCAACACGGTCAAGGAAACCCCGTCCGAGGCCGAGGTCGTCAGCCACCAGCTGATGCTTCGGGCCGGGTTGATCCGCCGCGTGGCCGCGGGCATCTACAGCTGGCTGCCGTTCGGTCTGCGCACGCTGCGCAAGGTCGAGCAGATCATCCGCGAGGAAATGAACCGCGCGGGTGCGCTCGAACTGCTGATGCCGGCCATCCAGCCCGCCGAGCTGTGGCAGGAATCGGGGCGCTGGAGCGACTACGGCCCCGAGCTGCTGCGACTGCGCGACCGGCACGATCGCAGCTTCGTGGTCGGGCCGACGCACGAGGAGGTCATCACCGACATCGCGCGCCGGGAGCTCAAGAGCTACCGCCAGCTGCCGGTGAATTTCTACCAGATCCAGCTCAAGTTCCGGGACGAGGTACGGCCACGCTTCGGAGTGATGCGCGGTCGCGAGTTCATCATGAAGGACGCCTATTCCTTCCACGCCGATGAGGCTTCGCTGGCCGAGGGCTACGCGGCAATGCGGACGGCGTATGCGCGCATGTTCGAGCGCATGCAGCTGAACTTCCGCATCGTGCAGGCCGATACCGGGGCGATCGGTGGCCACGCCTCGGAGGAATTTCAGGTGCTGGCCGGATCCGGCGAGGATGCGATCGCAGTCTCTGACGGTGATGGATTCGCGGCCAACCTCGAACTCGCCGCGGCGCTGCCGCCCGCGACGCCGCGCGCGGCACCGACGCGAGCCCTGGAGCGCGTGCCGACGCCCGGTGCGCGGACCATCGAGGAAGTCTGCGCCGCGCTGCAGGTCAGTGCGACCCAATGCCTCAAGACCCTGCTGGTGGCCGGCAGCGCCGGCACGCCGGTCGCGCTGCTGCTGCGCGGCGATCACGAGCTCAATGCGGTCAAGGCGCAGAAACTCGACGGGGTCGCCACCCCGCTGCGGCTCGCCAGCGCCGCCGAAGTGCAGGCCGCCACCGGCAGCGAGCCGGGCTTCTTAGGTCCGGTCGGCCTGGACGGGGTGCGCATCTACGCCGATCACGCAGCGCTGACCGCCTCGGACTTCGTCTGCGGCGCGAATGCCCGCGACACGCACCTGACAGGCGTGAACTGGGGCCGCGATCTGCCCGACCCCCCCGCGGCCGACCTGCGCAACGTGATCGACGGCGACCCGAGTCCCTCGGGGCATGGGAGCCTGCGCATCGTACGGGGCATCGAGGTCGGTCATATCTTCCAGCTCGGCCGCAAGTACAGTCAGGCGCTGCAGGCCAGCGTGCTGGACGAGGCCGGCACCCCGGTCACGATGCTGATGGGCTGCTATGGTATCGGTGTGACGCGCATCGTGGCCGCGGCGATCGAGCAGAATCACGATAGCCATGGAATCATCTGGCCGGACCCGATTGCACCGTTTCACGTCGTCCTGGTACCGCTCAATGCGCAGAAATCCGAACGCGTCCGCGCCGCCGCCGAGTCGCTCTACGCGACGCTCGAAGCGGCCGGCATCGAAGTGCTGTATGACGACCGCGACGCGCGGCCGGGGGTCAAGTTCGCGGACGCCGAACTGCTCGGCATTCCGCACCGCATCGTCATCGGCGAACGCGGGCTCGAGGCCGGCACGCTCGAATACCGCCATCGCCGCGCCGAAGCCAGCGAGGATTTTCCGAAGGATGGTGCGCTGGAATTCCTGCGTTCGCGCCTGCAGCTCCAGCCGCAGTCGTAAGTTGCGGTGCTGGCTGCTCATCGCCGGCCTCGCCGGCCGCATGGCGCTCGCCGTGGCCGCCGCGCTACCCGGCCCCGCGAGCGACGCGCAGCAGGATCCGGAGCTGCGTGCGGTCGTACAGGGCGCGATTGCGCAGGCGCAATGCTTCGCGGACCAGTACGACTCGGCGGTCTGGTACGCGCTGATGGAACCGAAACTGCGGCGCTACGTCATGGACGATCGCCAGCGCATCGAGATCCTGCAGACGGTCTACTGCGAGACGCACCGCCGCGATGTGCCCGCGCTGCCCCCGGGACTGGTGCTGGCGGTGCTCGACGTCGAGAGCCGCTTCGACCCGTGGGCCGTATCCAGTGCCGGCGCCGTGGGACTCATGCAGGTAATGCCATTCTGGCCCGAGCAGCTCGGCATGCGCCGCTACGAACTTACGCACATCGGTGCCAATGTGCGCATGGGCTGCGCGATCCTGCGCTACTACCTCGGCCAGGAGCGGCGCGACGTGCGCCGCGCGCTGGAGCGCTATAACGGCAGTATCGGCCACCGCGACTACCCCGATCGCGTGATCGTGCGCTGGACGACCTACTGGAAGGGCGCCGACGATCTCGGGCGCACGGCATTCAACCGGTCGTGAAGGCCGTCGGCATGGGGCCTGGGATATCGAGCGTGACCACGACGACCTCGTGCACCTTGGCCGCCGACGGACCGATCCAGAGCCATTCAATGAACTCCCGCAGCGCGGGCTCGCTGCCGTACACGAGCACCTCGACGCGTCCGTCCGGCAGGTTGCGCGCGTGGCCGGTGAGCCGCAGCGCCTGGGCGCGTCGGGCGGCACTGGCCCGGTAGTGGACTCCCTGCACGCGTCCACTGACGTGGCAGCGTCGCGCAATCACGGCGGGAACAGTCTTAGGGGGTGCGGCCATCGGGCAAGTCTTCCCCGCGCGGGCCCGTAGCGTCAATCGGCGCGTAGCGTCAATCGGCCCGTAGCTTCAATCGGGTAGACTTGCGGCGATGACTGAAATCCTCGTGGTCTACTATTCGCGCACGGGCGCCACTGCCCAGCTCGCGCGCCACGCGTGCCGCGGCATCGAATCCGTCGCGGGGGCGAGTGCCACGCTACGCACGGTTCCGCCGGTCAGCTCGAGCAGTGAGAGCCCGCCGCAGGCGGTACCCGATCAGGGTCCGCCGTATGCGACGCTCGCGGAGCTGCGGCGTGCCGACGGCCTGCTGCTCGGCAGCCCGACGCGCTTCGGCAACATGTCCGCCCCGCTCAAGTATTTCCTCGACTCGACCTCCGCGCTCTGGCTCGACGGGGCACTATCGGGCAAGCCGGCGGGTGTGTTCACCTCGACGCAGAGCATGCATGGCGGGCAGGAGAGCACGCTGATCTCGATGATGCTGCCGCTGCTGCATCACGGGATGTTCCTGGTCGGGCTGCCCTATACCGAGGCGGCCCTGAACAGCACTCGCAGCGGCGGGTCCCCGTACGGTGCCTCGCACGTGGCCGGCGCACAGCCGGGACTGACCGAGGAGGAAATCGCGCTCGCGCAGGCGCTCGGTCGCCGGGTCGCTGCGTTGGCTGTGGCGATCAAGGCCCAGCCGCGCCCGGGCCCAGCACCGCGCGGATGAAAGGCACGGTCAACCGCCGCTGCGCCTGCAGCGCCGCCTCGTCGATCGTGTCGAGCAGCTCATAGAGCGTGCGCAGGTCGCGCCGATAACGCCGCTGCAGGTAGATGGCCGTCTCCTCTGGCATCTCCAGTCCGCGCGCGCGCGCGCGCACGCGCAGCGCCTCGCGCTGCTGCGCATCGTCCAGCGGTCGCAGCGACAGCAGGTTCGCGGCCGCGAAGCGCGAGGCGAGGTCCGGCAGCCCGAAAGGCAGGCGCATGGGCGGATCGATAGCCGCCGCGATCAGCGTCACTCCCCGCTCCTCACACTCCCGGTAGAGATTGAACAGCGCCTGCTCCCACGAGCGGTCCCCGGCCACGATTCCGAGATCGTCGATGGCCAGCAGACGCGCCTCCTGCCAGCCCTCCAGTACGGCCGCGCCATGCGTACGCAGCGCGGCCAGCGGCAGATACGCGGTCACGGCACCGTCGCGGGCGCGTTCCGCGCACACCGCCTGCAGCAGGTGGCTCTTGCCCACGCCGGGCGGTCCACACAGCCACGCGACGGCCCACAGCCCGGCGGCACGCACCGCCGCGACCGGCCGCGCGAGGCCGTGCAGCTGCTCGATCACGGCGCGATTCGGACCCGGAAAAAAACTCTCGAATCGCGCACGCTCGCGCAGCCGGATCCCAAGCGGCAGCTGCTTCACGCGCGCGCGACCGCCAGCGCGCGCTCGGTGTACTCGCGCACATAGCTGTAGCCGCTGACCAGCAGCGTACAGACGGTCAGGACGCCGAGCACCCGCAGCACCCCGGTGCCCGGCTCGCGCAGTCCCGCATGCGCGAGCACCGCGAGCACGTAACAGACCTGAGCGAGTGTGTTGAGCTTGCTGCTGAGCGTCGGGCGACCACGCAGCGTACCCCAGCCGATCCGGTACACCACGGCCCCAAGGCCGATCGCCAGATCCCGAGCCACGGCGAGCGCCGTGAGCGCGGGCGGAATCAGGTCATGCCAGGTCGCCACCAGGAACACCGCGATCAGCAGCAGCTTGTCGGCCATCGGGTCGAGCAGCTTGCCGAGCTCAGAGGTCCAGTGGAAGCGTTTGGCGAGAAAGCCGTCGAGTCCGTCGGTGAACGCGGCGAGCATAAACAGTGCGAGCGTGCGCGTGTACTGACCCTGCCCGATCGAGACCACCACAGGCCAGATCAGCGCCATGCGCAGCAGGCAAAGCAGGTTCGGCAGCCAGCGCACGGTCAGTCTCTCAGGGCGCAGCCTGGTAGCGGAAAGCGAGTGCACCGTCCTGCCCGGGATCGAGCGGTCGCAGCCGCTCGCTCGCGAGCGCCCGCGCGAGCATCGCCTCACCGCCGTGGGCAGCAAGCTGCAGCGTGAGCGCATCGCCGTCGATGTCGCGCACCTGCACGGCCGTGACGCCCGGTGCCTGCCGCACGGCGTCGAGCACGGCGCTGAACTCCTCCAGGCTGGCAACCCCCGCGATATGGCAGTCGATGGCCACGACCGGCGCGGCCTCGAGGATCTGCGTGCTGTGGACGAGCTCGTCGGTCGCGCCGTCGATGCCGGCCGCCGCATTGCCCACCCACTGGCCGTCCGCCTGCGGAGCCACCAGAGTCCATTGCCATTCGCCGGGGCTGTCCGGAGCGCTGTGCGCGAGCAGCGCCGCGCTCGCACCGGCGCGGCGCGTCGCGGCCAGCAGCGCGGCAGCGTCCCCTGATGCCGGCTCGGTGCTGAACCGCAGCGGCAGCCCGCGCTCCAGGGCCGCCGTCGCGAGCTGCGCCCGAAGCGCGTCCATTGCCGCCTCATCGAGCGCCGGCAACCAGACTTCCAGTTCCGGGCGGTCGAGATTCCAGACGCTACGCCCGGTCGCGCTGACCGCCGCACGCAGGCTGAGACCATCGAAGATCACCTGCGTAGCCCCGCCGGTCGTGGCACGCTCGAGTCGTACGTAATGAGTCGCATCGTCGATGATGGCACTGAGCGTCGGGTCGCTCGCCGCGTCACGCGTCCCGGTCAGCCGCACCAGCACTACCCGCATCGCCTGTTGCACCGCGCGCTGCGGGTCTGCATCCGGCACCAGCACCGCGAACAGCTGAGGTACCGCCGCCGCCTGTCCGGGCAGCGGTGCGCCGAGCGCGGCCAATGCCAGCGCCACGCGCGCAAGCAGCCGCCGGAAATGAAAAAAAACGCGCGCGCGATGCATGGTTCGGGGGTTCCCTCGGCTACTATAACGTGCTTCCGACCGGCAGATGAAAAGGCATGAGCGGGCCGCGCAGTTACACCTACAGGGACGCTGGCGTCGACATCGATGCGGGCGATGCGCTGGTCGAGCGCATCAAGCCCATGGTGCGTCGGACCCTGCGGCCCGAAGTGCTGGCCGGCATTGGCGGCTTCGGCGCGTTGTTCGAACTGCCGCTGGAACGCTACCGCCGGCCCGTGCTGGTATCGGGCACCGACGGCGTCGGCACCAAGCTGCGGCTGGCCATCGAGACCGGACGGCATGACACGATCGGCATCGACCTGGTCGCGATGTGCGTCAACGACGTGATCGTGCAGGGCGCCGAGCCGCTGTTCTTCCTTGACTACTACGCGAGCGGACACCTGGACGTCGAGGCCGCCGCGGCCGTCATCGGCGGAATCGTCGAGGGCTGTGCGCAGGCCGGCGCCGCGTTGGTGGGCGGAGAGACCGCCGAGATGCCGGGCATGTACCACGGCGCAGACTACGACCTGGCGGGCTTCTGCGTCGGTGTGGTCGACAAGGAGGCCATCATCGACGGCCGGCAGGTTGTCGCCGGCGATGCCGTGATCGGGCTGGCCTCCTCCGGACCGCATTCCAACGGCTACTCGCTGATCCGGCGCCTGCTGTCCGTGGCCGGTGCCAGCGCCACAACGCTGCTGGACGGGCGTTCGCTCTATGAGCAACTGCTGACGCCGACCCGCATCTATGTGAAACCGCTGCTCGCGCTGCTGCAGGCACTGCCGGTCCATGGCCTCGCGCACATCACCGGCGGCGGGCTCACGGACAACATCCCGCGCGTGCTGCCCGAAGGCCTGGAAGTACTGCTGCAGCGACGCAGCTGGCCGCGCACCCCGATCTTCGAATGGCTCGAGCGCACCGGCTCCATCGCGCCGTCGGAGATGTACCGCACCTTCAACTGCGGCATCGGCATGGTGGCTATCGTCCCGGCCGCTGCCGCCGCCGAGGCCGTGCGGCTGCTGCGCGCGCACGGCGAGGACGCGATGCTGATCGGTGAGGTGCGCCGCGGAACGCAGGGCGTGATCATCGACGCGGACGCGTGAGCGCGTGAGCGCGTGATTGAGCAGCGGGATCTGCGGCTCGCAGTGCTCATTTCAGGCCGCGGCAGCAACATGCTCGCGATTGCGCAGGAATGCCGTGCCGGCCGCATCGCGGCGCAGATCGCGCTCGTGGTCAGCGACCGCCCGGACGCCGCAGGGCTCGCCGCTGCGCACGAGCTGGGGCTGGCCAGCGCGGTGATCGAGCGCGCGCGATACGGCACGCGCGAGGACTTCGAGCGCGCGCTGATCGGTGCCATCGATGCGAGCGGCGCGGACTGGGTATTGCTGGCAGGTTTCATGCGCGTGCTCTCGGCCCCCTGCGTGCAGCACTACGAGGGCCGGATGCTCAACATTCATCCCTCGCTGCTGCCGCGCCATCCCGGCCTGCATACCCACCGCCGCGTGCTCGAGGCGGGCGAGAGCGAGCACGGCTGCAGCGTGCATCTGGTGACGCCGGATCTGGACGCCGGACCGCTGATCGCTCAAGGCCGCGTGCCCGTCCTCGCCGGTGATACCGAGGATCGCCTGGCCGCGCGCGTGCTGGAACTCGAGCATCGCCTCTATCCGCAGGTCATCGGGCTGATCGCCCGCGGCAGGCTGCAGTACCTGGGCGGGCGCATCATGCTCGACGGACATGCGCTCGAGGCTCCGCTGACCGTCGATGGGGCGTCCGGTGCGGGCTGCTGAACCGCGCCGCCGGCGCGCGCTCAGGCTGTGGGGCGGCCTCGCGGCCTTGGGCTGGTGCGCGCAGCTGGCCGCCCAGGATGCCGCCGCCGTCGTGGCCCCGGCGCCGTTCGAGGCCGTGTACGCATGGAAGTGGCATGACATAACGGTCGCCGTCTCGACGCTGCGCTTCGAGCAGGTCGATGGCACCACCTGGCGCTCGAGTTCGAGCGCCGAGCCACGCGGCCTCGGACGGCTCTACCCGATTCACCCGAAGCTGCAGAGCCTGATGCGCGTGGAGCCCGAGGGCGTGCGTCCGCTGCACTACCAGGCCGACGACGGCACGGCGGGGAATTCCCGCGGCGCGGACGTGCGCTTCGACTGGGACGCGATGCATGCCACCGGCAGCTACAGCGGCGCTGCAATCGATCTGGCACTGCACCCGGGAGTGCAGGACGACCTGTCGGTACAGATCGCGATGCTCGCGGCCGTGCGTGCAGGCCGTGCGCCCCGCAATCTCTCGATCATCGACCGCAATACGATCCGTGACTACGACTACCGCGAGCTCGCCCCCGAACGCATCATGACCGCGCTCGGAGCGCTCGACACGGTGGTCTACGCGAGCCAGCACCCGGGCTCCCCGCGCATCACGCGCTTCTGGTGCGCCCCGGCGCGCGGCTACGTACCGCTGAAGGTGGAACAGCGCATCGGCAATGACGTCCAGTGGAGCATGGAGATCATGCGCCTCACGGGCGGGTGAGCCCGGCGAGAGCGCTCGGGGCTTGCGGCGGCTCCGCTCACGTCTTGGGCAGCGTGACCCCGCGCTGGCCCTGGTACTTGCCGCCTCGATCCGCATAGGACGTCGCGCAGACCTCGTCGGACTCGAAGAACAGCATCTGCGCGACTCCCTCGTTGGCGTAGATCTTGGCCGGCAGCGGCGTGGTATTGGAGAATTCCAGCGTCACGTGGCCTTCCCATTCCGGCTCGAGCGGCGTGACATTCACGATGATGCCGCAGCGGGCGTAGGTGGATTTCCCCAGGCAGACGGTCAGCACGTTGCGCGGAATGCGGAAGTACTCCACGGTGCGCGCCAGCGCAAAAGAGTTGGGCGGGATGATGCACACGTCGGCGATGACGTCGACGAAGCTCTTCTCGTCGAACTGCTTCGGATCCACGATGGTCGAGTTGATGTTCGTGAAGATCTTGAATTCCCGCGCACAGCGCACGTCGTAGCCGTAGCTCGAGGTGCCGTAGGAGATGATCCGGCCATGCGTTCCCTCGCGCACCTGACCCGGCTCGAACGGCTCGATGAGGCCCGCCTGCGCGGCCATGCGCCGTATCCAGTTGTCCGACTTGATGCTCATTCAGCTGTCTTCAACCACGATCTTCGGGAACGCGGCGCTGCGGTCACGCGCCCGTCGTGCCAGCGCCGCGGCGGCACGGCGCGCGATTTCGATGTAGGCGCGCGCGCACTGGCCGTCCGGCTCGGCCACCACCGTCGGCCGGCCGCCGTCGGTCTGCTCGCGGATGCGCACGTCGAGCGGCACGGCGCCGAGCAGTTCCGTGCCGTGCTCGGCGGCGAGGCGCGCGCCGCCGCCCGATCCGAAGATGTTCTCCACGTGCCCGCAGGCGCTGCACACGTGCATGCTCATGTTCTCGACGATGCCGAGCACGGGCACCGCGACCTTCTCGAACATTGCCAGGCCGCGGGCGGCGTCCGCGAGCGCGATCTCCTGCGGTGTGGTGACGATGATCGCGCCGGCCACGGGCACCCGCTGCGCGAGTGTGAGCTGGATATCGCCGGTTCCAGGAGGCATGTCGACCACGAGGTAGTCGAGTTCGCCCCACTCGGTATCCCCGAGCAGCTGCGTCAGCGCCTGGGTGACCATCGGTCCGCGCCAGATCACGGCCTGCGCCGGATCGACCAGGAAGCCGACCGACATCGCGCTGAGCCCATGGGCGTGCAGCGGTGTCAGGTGCTTGCCGTCGGCCGAGGTCGGGCGACGGCCGACCAGCCCGAGCATCAGCGGCTGGCTCGGACCATAGATATCGGCATCGAGGATCCCGACCCGGGCGCCCGCGGCAGCCCAGGCGAGCGCCAGGTTTACGGCCACGGTGGACTTGCCGACCCCGCCCTTGCCGCTCGCGATCGCCACGATATTGCGGACCCCCGGCATCGGCTGCAGGTTGCGCTGCACGGCGTGCGCGACGATCGAGCTGCCGAGCTCGAGCGTCACCGGCAGGTCGATGCCGGCGGCGCGCAGGTGCGCCTGCAGCGCCGGACGCAGTTCTTGCGCGTACCCCACGGTCGGGAACCCCAGTTCGATGCGTACATGCAACGCGCCGTCGCGCAGCTCGACCCCCCGCAGTGCACCCGTCGACGCCAGGGTCGCCCGCTGGTATGGCTCGACGAATGCTGCCAGCGCCGCGCTCGCGTCGGCCGCCGATATCTCCATGAATTGCGTCACGCTATTGGTTGGAAGAACGGCCGTGCCATCCGGCAAACATGGCATAATCCGGGCTTGTTGTGCACGTACCTCAAGGCCCTGCGACGATGCGAACGGCCGCGCGGAGTCGGCGCTTCCCAACAACATTAACACGCCGGAATGAGTTTTTTCACGAACCTGCGCGCTGATCGACTGATCCTGCAGATCCGGTCGACCAACGATCTTCTGGGCGCAGAGACCCAGAAGGCGATCGCCAAGCTCAAGGAAGTCGGGGCGGGGGCGATCGAGCCGGTGATCGCCGCGCTACCGGAAGCGGACAAGCACGCCACGGTGGCCTTCGTCGACATCCTGTCCACGCTCGCGACCGCCAAGACCTTCCCGCAGTACGTACAGGCCCTGGTCCAGGGCAGTCCGCGCGTGATCGCCGGCGTCGCCTGGGCCCTGACCAGCGGCCGCGGCTACCCACCCGCACTGCTGCTCGATGCGCTCTCGACACCCGGCATCGCCAAATCGGCGCTGCTGGACGTGATCAACGGGCAGCGCCAGCGCTTCACGATCCGCGAGCTGCTCAATGCCGCGTATGCGCAGGATCCGAACGAGAAGGCGGCACTGTTCCGGATCATCGGCGAAGCTACGGACGAGGCGGCGCTGCCAGAGCTGATCGGACGCCTGGGCGGCAAGGATCCGATCGCGCGTCTGCATCTGATCAACATCATCGCGCGCTTCAACCGGCCCGAAGTGCAGCGCGCCGTGCTGGGACAGGTCGGCGACAGCAACAAGATGGTACGCAGCGCCGCGCTCGCCGCGCTGACCAAGCTCGACGGCCCGATCGAAGTGACGAAGATCTGCGCGTTGCTGCGCGATCCGGAGATCGAGGTCCAGAACCGTGCGGTCGAGGTGCTGCAGCGCGCTCGCGATCCGGACACGATCCGCCACCTGGTACCCGTACTCAAGGACGAGAACGAGCAGGTCCGGCGGGCCGCGGTCGAGGTGCTGAACGAGGTCGGGGATGCCCGCTCGGTCAAGTACCTGCTGGAGGCGATCAAGGACGATGACTGGTGGGTCCGCAGCCGGGCCGGCGATGCGCTCGGCAAGATCGGCGGCCCGAAGGTCATCGACGCGGTGCTCGAGCTGGTGCGCGACCGCGACGAGGACATACGGCGCGCCGCGATCGAGATTCTCAATCAGACCAAGGATGAGCGTGCGGTCAACCACCTGCTCGAGGCCACGCGCGATGCGGACTGGTGGGTCAGCGAGCGGGCGGTCGACGCGCTCGCGGAGATCGGCAGCAAGCGCGCGGTGCCGCGCCTGTACGAGATGCTTCGGGGCGGCAACGCGCGCGCGCTGCCGGTCGTGGTACGTGCCATCGGCAAGCTGGGCGACGCACGCTCGCTGGACCTGGTCAGCCCGCTGCTGGCGCGCAGCGAGAAGGAAATCCGCGTCGAGGTGATCGGGGCGCTTGCGCGCCTGGCCGATGAGGGCCGCGCCGAACAGATCCGTGCCCAGCTGCAGGGACAGGCAGCGCAGCCGGAGAGCACGGTCGCGCGCGCCGCGGTGCGCGCGCTGACCGAACTGGAAGTGCGCTTCTCCTCCGGAGTGACGGTAGCGGCGGCAGTCGGCGCAGCATCGACGACGCATCCCGGGCGGCCGGTGCCACTGCCGCGTCCGACCGAAGCCGCGCGGACGCTGCTGATCCCGGAGCGCGAAGTGGCGCAGGTGGTGCAGCAGGTCGCGAATTCCGGCGGCGCGCGCCTGGACATCAATACGCTCGCCCCGGGCGACATCATCGAGTCGCGCTACAAGTACATCGAACGCATCGGCCGCGGTGCCTTCGGCACCGTGCTGCTGATGGAGGACACGGTGGTCGAGGAGCGTCTGATCCTCAAGTTCCTCAACTCGAACGTGGCGCAGGACGAAGAGATCATGAAGCGCTTCGTGCACGAGCTGCGCTACTCGCGCAAGATCACTCACCGCAACGTGATCCGCATCTACGACTTCCTTTACATCCAGGGCCTGTACGCTATTTCGATGGAATACTTCCCGTCCCACACCCTGGGTTCGGAGATCGTGAACGAGAAGCCCCTGGCGCAGAAGCGCGCACTGCAGTTCGCGATCGACATCGCGACCGGCATGACGGTCGCGCATCAGGTCGGTATCGTGCACCGCGATCTCAAGCCCGCAAACGTGCTGATCAACGACGAAGGCCTGCTCAAGATCGTCGACTTCGGCGTCGCGGCCGCGCAACGCGAGGGCGACACGCAGCTCACGAAGACCGGCTACGTGATCGGCTCGCCCAAGTACATGGCGCCGGAGCAGATCCTCGGCCGCAAGGTCGACGAGCGCGCCGACATCTACGCCCTCGGCGTGATGATGTACGAGATGCTGACCGGCGTGCCCCCGTATTCGCGCGGCGATCACATGGCGGTGATGTACCAGCACGTTCAGGGCAAGGCGCGTGCGCCACAGGAGATCAATTCCCAGCTGTCGGCGAACCTGGCCGAGGTCGTGGTCAAGGCGATGCAGGTCGACAAGGCCAAGCGCTTCCAGACCATGGAGGACTTCCGGGGTGCCCTGGAGCGCTTTCTGTAGGCAAATGGCGCCCCGCAGCGAGCAGTGGGTCAAGATTCCTGCTCCAAGGCATTGATCCGGTTCACTACTCTGGGGTAAACCTTCATTCTCAGCTCAAACCATCGCGTTGAGGGATACACGTGGCGCGCATTGATGCGTTCCTGAAGCTCGGTACCCAGCAGGGGTGCTCGGACGTGCACCTTGCGGTCGGCGTGCCGCCGATGCTGCGCCTGTATGGCGATCTGGTGCCGATCAAATTCCGCGACCTGCGCGACGTCGAGCTCGAGGGATACATCACCGAGGTCCTCACGCCGAACCAGTCCGAACACTTCCAGCGCGGCAATGACCTGGATTTCTCTTATGTGTCAGCCGACGGCGGCCGCTTCCGCGTGAATGTGTTCCGCAAGGACACCGGCGTCGGCGCGACCTTCCGGGCGATTCCGAGCGAGATCCCGAAGCTGTCCACGCTGAACCTGCCACCGGTGGTGACGCGCCTGTGCGACTTCCACCAGGGCATGATCCTGGTCACCGGCTCGACCGGAACCGGCAAGTCCACGACGCTCGCGGCGATGATCGACCTGCTGAACCAGGGGCGGCGGCTCAATATCATCAGCCTCGAGGACCCGATCGAATTCGTTCACCGCAGCAAGTCGAGCCAGATCATCCAGCGCGAGCTCGGCACGCATATTCCGAGCTTCGCCGAGGGCGTGCGCGCCGCGATGCGCGAGGACCCGGACGTGATCCTGGTCGGCGAGCTGCGCGATGCCGAGACGATCCGGATGGCCATGACCGCCGCCGAGACCGGTCATCTCGTCCTCGGCACATTGCACACGACCAGCGCCGTCAAGACCATCGACCGGCTGATCGACGCACTGCCGGCGGAGGAGCGCGAGCAGACCAAGAGCTTCCTGTCCCAGAGCCTGCTCGCGGTGATCACTCAGATCCTGATCAAGACCGCGGACCTGCGCGGCCGGCGCGCCATTGTCGAGGTCATGGTCATGAACAAGGCGATCGCGAAGCTGATCCAGACCGACCAGACGCACCAGATTCCTACTCAGCTGCAGATGGGCCGGGACCTTGGGATGCAACTGTTCGACCAGGCGCTGCATGCGGCGCTGACGGCGAAGGAGATCGATCCGGACGACGCGGCGGCGTATGTGACCGACAAGCGCATCCTGCAGAAATTCGTGACCGACTCCAGCATGGTCGTGCGCCCCGAGGCCGGCGTGCAGTCGGTCGGTACCTGAACCGGAGGACCAGCCGTTGGCGCGGATCGATGCACTGCTCGATGAGGTCCTGCGACGCCGCGGCTCGGACCTGCATTTCATCGCCGGCGACCCGCCGCGCATTCGCCTGCACGGTGACCTCGCGCCATTGCGCGCCGACGCGCTCACCGCCGAGGACGCGAAGGCGACGCTGATCGAGATCATGCCGCGCAAGGCGATGGAACGCTTCGACGCTAAGGATGGCGCCGACTTCGCCTACACGCTCGAAGGCAAGGGACGCTTTCGCGTCAACGTGATGCGCCATTTGAACGGCATGGGCGGGGTATTCAGGGCCATCCCCTCGCAGGCCCTGACACTCGATGAACTGAACATGCCGCTGGCGGTGCGCCAGCTCGCACAGGCCAACAACGGCCTGATCCTGGTTACCGGGAAGACCGGATCGGGCAAGTCGACCTCGCTGGCCGCGATGATCGACGACATCAACAAGCGCATCAAGGGACATATCCTGACGATCGAGGACCCGATCGAGTTTGTCCATACGCGCCGTAATTGCCTGATCAGCCAGCGCGAGATCGGAGTCCATGCGCCGAGCTTCGCGGCCGCCCTGCACTCGGCCCTGCGCGAAGATCCGGACGTGGTGCTGGTCGGCGAGCTGCGCGACCTGGAGACCATGAGCATCGCGGTGACCGCGGCCGAGATGGGCATCCTGGTCATGGGTACGCTGCATACCAACGGCGCGGCGCCGACGGTCGATCGGATGGTCAACGCATTTCCGTCCGACAAGCAATCGCACGTGCGCACGATGCTCTCGACATCGCTGCGCGGCGTGGTCTCGCAGCAGCTGCTGAAGCGCAAGGACGGGGCCGGCCGCGTCGCCGCCCTCGAGATCCTGATCAACACTCCGGCCGCTGCCAACCTGATCCGGCAGGGCAAGCTCGACCAGCTCGAGAGCACGATGCAATCCGGAGGCCAGTTCGGCATGCGCACGATGGACTCGGCGATCCAGCAGCTGCTCGATGGCGGACTCATCTCCGGTGCCGAGGCGTACAAGAAGGGAATGAACAAGGCGCACTTCGAGCCGGTCAAGGACCAGCTGCACTGAGCGGACGGCGCGGCGCAACAATGCAATAATACGCGGCTCATGCGCCGCAAGATTCTCGTCACCAGCGCCCTGCCCTACGCCAACGGGCCGCTCCACGTCGGACACATCATCGAGGCGGTGCAGACCGACATCTGGGTTCGATTCCAGCGGCTGCGCGGCCACGACTGCCTCTACTGCTGCGCCGATGATGCCCACGGCACCCCGATCATGATCCGGGCGCAGGCCGAAGGCCTGACGCCCGAGGCGCTCATCGAGCGCACCGCGGCCGAGCACCGGAGCGACTACGACGGGTTCCTGATCAGCTTTGACCAGTTTCACTCGACCCATTCGCCGCAGAACGTTCATTTCACGCATGAACTGTATGGACTGCTGCGCGCGGCGGGCTGCATCGCGCGCCGGCAGGTGCGGCAGGCCTACGACGAGCAGGTCGGGATGTTCCTGCCGGACCGTTATGTGCGCGGGACCTGTCCCCGCTGCAAGTCCCCGGATCAGTACGGGGATTCCTGCGAGGTGTGCGGCTCCACCTATACACCGGCCGACCTGATCGACCCGGTCTCGACCTTGAGCAGCAGCCGACCGGTATGGCGTGACTCCGAACACCTGTTCTTCCGGCTCGGCATGTTCGAGTCGATGCTGCGGGAGTACGTTGCCGGGCGCAGCCTGCAGGAGGCGGTACGCGCCAAGCTGGGCGAGTGGTTTGCGGCGGGCCTGCAGGACTGGGACATATCGCGTGACGCGCCCTATTTCGGCATCGGCATTCCGGACGCTCCGGGCAAGTTCTTCTACGTGTGGTTCGATGCTCCAATCGGGTATATCGCCAGTTTCGAAGCCTGGCGCGAGCGCCACGGCGGCAGTTTCGACGAGTACTGGAAGAGCGAGACCGCCACCGAGCTCTATCACTTCATCGGCAAGGACATCAGCTATTTCCACACGCTGTTCTGGCCGGCCGTGCTGCACGGTGCGGGGTACCGCAGGCCGACCGCCGTGTTCGCCCATGGCTTCCTGACGATCAACGGCCAGAAGATGTCCAAGTCGCGCGGCACCTTCATCACGGCGCGGCGCTATCTCGAACGCCTGCCCCCGGAGCCGCTGCGGTACTACTTCGCAGCCAAGCTCAGCAGCGGCATCGAGGACATCGATTTCAATCTCGCCGACTTCATCGCGCGCACCAACTCCGACCTGGTCGGCAAGCTGGTCAATATCGCCAGCCGCTGCGCCGGCTTCATCGAACGCGGCGGCGGCATGCTCGCCGATGCGCTGCCGGACCCCGCGCTGTACGCGCAATTCACCGGCGCCGCCGAGAGCGTCGCAGCACTCTACGAGGCGCGCGAATACGGCGCGGCGGTACGCGAGGTCATGGACCTGGCCGATCGCGCGAACCGCTATGTCGATGCGCACAAGCCCTGGAACCTGGCCCGCGACCCGCAGCACGCGGCGCAGGTGCGCGCGATCGCAACTCAGGGCCTGAACCTGTTCCGGGTGCTGATGGGATTCCTGGCGCCGGTGCTGCCGCAGATTGCAGCCGCCGCCGGCGAGTTTCTCGACGCACCGTTCACCTCTTGGAGCGCGCTTCAGCAGCCGCTGTTGGGCCGGGCGATCCGCCCGTACCGCCCGCTGGCGGTGCGCCTGGATCCGGTGGCGGTCGC
>CAZGVE010000009.1:80369-81565 GCA_964528845.1 uncultured Steroidobacteraceae bacterium
GTTCCAAAGACCCCCTGCACGAGTTCGAACACGCCGTACAGGGTCACGAACAGCCATGCCGGCATCGGGATCGGCGGAAACAGCAGCAGAATCCGCCGGTGCGGGAACGCCATCCCGTAGAACAGCAGCACCCCGAAGATCCCGCCCGAAGCCCCGACGGTCGGTGAGGGGCCCGGATCGACACGGCTCATCACGAGCATCTGCGTCAGAGCAGCGCCGACCACACAGGCGAAGTAGTACTGGGTGAAGCGGCGCGATCCGAGCACCCGCTCGCTGTCCGGGCCGAACATGTACAGCGCCAGCATATTGCTGAAGATATGCAGCAGATTCGCGTGCAGGAACGCGTAGCTGACGATTTGCCATGGCTCGAAGGGCGGCGCACCGTAGAGGCTACGGGAATTCCATGGCCACAGCGCAAACAGGTCAGTCAGGGTGTCGCCGGTCAACGATTGGGCCGCAAACACGATCAGGTTCGAATAGAGCAGCGCCCGGACCACGGGCGTCAGGGAGCGGAACATTCAGGCTCGCTTTGGGATCATAGGGTTGTATGAACCACCGCCAACAGGGATAGCATTTTGCCATCGGGAGAGACACGCGATGTACGGTAATTCTGGCAGACCTTCGAGGGCGGGCCGCCGCACCCTGCTGCTGGGCGCGGTGAGCCTGCTGGGGTTGAGCGGTTGCATCAGCACCGCCTTGGTCGAGCACTGGCGGGACGCCTCGTTCACCGGGCCCCCGCTGCACAAGGTGCTCGTCGTCGGGGTGCAAAAGGACGGCGGGCGTCGCCGGATCTGGGAGGACGGGATGGTGGCCGCGCTGACACATGAGGGCGTGCAGGCGACGCCGTCGTACCGGGTGTTCCCCGACAAGGCGCCGAGCGCAGATGAACTGGCTGCCACGGCGACGCACGAAGGCTTCGATGGCGTGCTCGCGACGCATTTCCTCGAAGCGACCAAGTCCTATTACTGGGGCAGCTATGGCCCGAACGCGCCCTATGGCGCTTACGGGCAATTCGGGCTCGGCTGGAGACATCGCTACTTCGGGTACTGGGACTGGGCCTATTCACCCGGCTACGTCGATGTCCAGCAGCGCGCCGACTACCAGACCGACGTGTTCGGCGTGGATGCGGCGGGCGGCAAGCTGATCTGGACCGGTATCACCCGCAGCGTGGACTTGAGCTCCTCCGCCGGCGTGAC
>CAZGVE010000009.1:81665-91985 GCA_964528845.1 uncultured Steroidobacteraceae bacterium
GCTGCTGCAGCGCCCGGAGCTGCCCCCGGACCCGGAGTGCGGACCGGTCGTGGCGGACCTGGTGGCACAGGTGAACGCCGAGGACTGCATCGGCTGCGCACGCTGCCTGCCGGTCTGTCCCGTCGATGCGATCCTTGGCGCCCCGCGCTTCCTGCACACCGTGATCAGCGCGGAGTGCACCGGTTGCGCGCTGTGCCTGCCCAGCTGTCCGGTCGACTGCATCGTGCTGCACCCGCGAGCGGCTGGCGACGTGGCGCCGAGCGCGTCGGACAACCGCGCTCGCTTCGAGCGGCACGTCGCCCGGGAAGCACGGGACCGTTCCGGTCAGGCGGGGCTGCTCGCCGCACGGAAGAGCACGGCTGGCAGACAATCCTGCGAATGACACCGCAGACCTGCCGGCAGATCTTCGAGACCTTGCGCCAGGCCAATCCGGAGCCGCGTACCGAGCTCGAGTATGCGAGCCCGTTCGAACTGCTCATCGCAGTGATGCTCTCTGCGCAGGCGACCGACAAGAGCGTCAACGCCGCCACGCGTGCACTGTTCCGCATCGCCCGCACCCCTGCACAGATGCTGGGCATCGGGCTCGCGCGACTGAAGCGCCACATCCGCACGATCGGCCTGTACAACACCAAGGCGCGCAATATCATGCGCACCTGCCGACTGCTGGTCGAACAGCATGGCGGCGAGGTGCCACGTGAGCGCGCGGCCCTCGAGGCACTGCCAGGAGTTGGGCGCAAGACCGCCAACGTCGTGCTCAACTGTGCGTTCGGTGAGCCCACGCTGGCGGTGGACACGCATGTGTTCCGGGTCGCCAATCGCACCGGACTCGCCCGCGGCAGCAACGCGCGTAGCGTCGAGGAGCAGCTGCTGCGGATCATTCCGGCTCCATACCTGCGCGATGCGCACCACTGGCTGATCCTGCACGGCCGCTACATCTGCAGGGCGCGCGCGCCGCAGTGTCCGGTGTGCCCGATTGCACGCTGGTGCGAATTCGAGCATAAGACGGGACCGTGAGCCTTCCCGACACCGCGCGCATCGCCGCCCTGTACAGCTACCCGGTAAAATCCGCACGCGGCACCGAACACGCACAGGCCTTGATCACCGACGCCGGGCTGGACGGGGATCGGATGTGGATGCTCGTGACTCCCGAGGGCCGCTTCCTCACGCAGCGCGAGCTGCCGCGACTGGCCCTGCTGGCGCCCGAGCTGTCGGCGGACACGCTGGTGCTGCGCTCGGCCGGGACGCCTGAACTCGCCCTGGCGCGCGATCGCGTGGGCAGCGCGTGCCGCGTCAGGGTCTGGAAGGACGACTGCGCCGCCTTCGACGAAGGCGAGGAGGCCGCGGCGTGGCTGCAGCGCCTGCTGGGCCGCCCGTGCCGCCTGGTGCGCTTCGATCCGGCCGAGCCCCGCCTGTCAGACCGGGCCTGGACCGGCGCATTGGCGGCCCCGAACCGGTTCACGGACGGCTTTCCGCTGCTGGTGCTCAGCGCCGCGTCGCTGCGCGATCTCAACGCGCGCCTGCCGGCGCCACTACCCTTGAACCGCTTTCGGCCGAACCTGCTGCTCGAGGGGCTCGCGGCCTACGACGAGGATCGCATCGATGAGCTGCACGCAGGCCGAGTGCGCCTCAAGGTCGTCAAGCCCTGCACACGTTGCAGCATCACGAGCACGGACCAGGAGCTTGGCACCGTCGAGGGCGACGAGCCGCTGCGTACGCTGAAGGCCTACCGCTACGATGCGGCACTGCGCGGCGTGTGCTTCGGGCAGAACGTGATCGTCGAGCGCGGCGTCGGCGAGATGTTGCGGCTCGGCCAGGAGTTGCGCGTGCGCTGGCGCGCCTGAGGCCCGGTTCGAGACGCCCTATTCGACCTGGCTGCCGCGGATACCGAACATGCTGACGATCAGCCGCGCGACCACGCTCAGGAACAATACGAACAGCGTGATCAGCAGGGCTCCGGCCCAGGCAAGGGACTGCCAGTTCTGGTACGGACTGGTCGCGAACTGGAAGATCACGACCGGCAGGTTCGCCATCGGCTGGCCGAGATTCGCACTCCAGAACTGGTTGTTGAGCGCCGTGAAGATCAGCGGTGCGGTCTCGCCGCTGATGCGCGCGAGGGCCAGCAGCACGCCGGTCAGCAGGCCGCTGCGCGCGGCCGGATAAACGACGCTGGTGATCGTACGCCAGGGCTGGGCCCCGAGCCCGGCGGAAGCCTGGCGCATGCTCTCAGGGATCAGGCGCAGCATGTCCTCGGCCGTGCGCACGGTCACCGGGATCACGATGATCCCGAGCGCCACGGCACCCGCGATCGCGGAGAAGTGCCCCATGGTCGCCACGACGATCGTATACACGAACAGACCGATCACGATCGAGGGCGCGCTCAGCAGCACGTCGTTGATGAAGCGGATCACGACGCTCAGGCGCGCCTTGCGTCCGTACTCTGACAGTTGCGTCGCGGCGAGGATTCCGACCGGCGCGCCGATCGCAAGGCCGAGCAGGGTCATCACCACGCTGCCGAAGATCGCGTTGATCAGCCCACCGCTGCTGCCCGGGGCCGGTGTGGTCTGCGTAAAGACCTGCCAGTTCAGACCGCTTAAGCCGCGCGAGAACAGCGTCCACAGGATCGCGGCGAGGAACGCGAGTCCGATCAAGGTGGCCAGTCCTGAGGCGGCCAGCGCGATGAACGCGATGATGCGTCGTTTGCGCAGGTTGCCGATCATACGCGCGCGCCCCGGCGCTCGAGTTGCAGCAGCAGCAGTCGCGCGGCCGCGATGATCACGAAGGTCAGCACGAACAGCAACAGTCCGAGCGCGATTAACGAGGAGATGTAGAGCGAGCCCACCGCCTCGGTGAATTCATTGGCGATGCTGGCCGAGATCGTGGTGCCCGGGGCCAGCAGCGAACTGGAGATGCGATGGGCGTTGCCGACCACGAAGGTGACGGCCATGGTCTCGCCCAGCGCCCGCCCTAAGCCCAGCATGATGCCGCCGATCACCCCGGCGCGCGAATTGGGCAGCACCACGTTCCAGATGACTTCCCACTGCGTCGCGCCGAGGCCGTAGGCGGCTTCCTTGAGCGAGCGCGGAGTGGACAGGAATACCTCGCGCATCACCGAAGTAATGAACGGCAGTACCATGATCGCCAGCACCAGTCCGGCGGTCAGCAGGCCGATGCCGTACGGAGGTCCGCGGAACAGCTTGCCGACCCACGGCAGGTCGCCGAGCGTATCGATCAGCCAGGGCTGCACGGTGTGCTGCAGGATCGGCGCCAGCACGAACAGGCCCCAGATGCCGAACACGATACTCGGGACTGCTGCGAGCAGCTCGATGCAGCCGGCGATCGGTCCGCGCAGCCGGAGCGGGCAGGTCTCGGTCAGGAACACGGCGATGCCGAACGCCAGCGGCACCGCGATCAGCATCGCGATCAGCGAGGTGACGACCGTGCCGTAGAGCGCGGCGAGCGCTCCGAACTGCTCCGTGACCGGATTCCAGACCTCGCGCGTCAGGAACCCGAACTTGAACTGGCGCAGTGCCGGCCATCCACCATAGAACAGAGCGACGAGCACTCCCGCGAGCAGCACCAGCACGAGCCCGGCGGACAGCGCAGTCAGGAAACGGAATACGGATTCCGCGCGCGCTTCGCTCTTGAGCTGGTGCTGGAACGATGCGCTGACGGCTGACATGGTTTGGGCTCTTTCAGGTCCCGACGATGCGGCGCGAGGCGTGCACGCTAGCCCAAATCGGCCCTCGGCGCACTACCAGGCGGCCGCAGCTCGCGGCCGGCCCAGCGCCTGTGCACCGCCCGGGCCGGGCACCCCCCGTACCGCGCCCTTCCCTCGCGTTCTTGGCCTACTTCGCAGGCCAGGCCGGCTTGCCGTTGACTTTCAGTGCATCCGCCCAGGTCTTCTCGATCTGCGTGATCACCTTGTCGGGCAGTGGCACGTAGTCCAGATCCTGCGCCAGCTTGGTGCCGTTCCGGAAACCCCAGTCGAAGAACTTGAGTGCCGAGACCACATTGGTGTCCTTGCTGTCCGCATGCACCAGAATGAAGCTGGCACCGGTGATCGGCCAGCTCGCGGCGCCCGGCTGGTCCGTCAGGATCAGGTAATACCCCGGCGCCTTGGCCCAGTCGGCGTTCGCCGCAGCGGTCTGAAACGCCTTTGCTTCCGGAGCGACGAGCTTGCCATCGTGATTCACCATCCGCACATAGGTCATGCCGGTCTGCTTGACATACGCGTACTCGACGTAGCCGATCGCGCCGCCGGTCTGGGTGGTCTGGTTCGCGACCCCTTCGTTGCCCTTGGCGCCGATGCCAACGGGCCACTGCACCGAGGTGTTGGCGCCGATCTGCTGCTGGAACTTCGGGCTGACCTTGGACAGGTAGTTGGTGAACAGGAAGTTCGTGCCGGAGCCATCGGAACGCGCCACCGGCGCGATATCGAGCTTAGGCAGCTTGAGCTGCGGATTCAGCTTCTGGATGGCCGGATCGTTCCAGCGCGTGATGTCCCCGAGATAGATCGCCGCGATCGTCGGGCCATCGAGCACGAGATCACCCGGCTTGATGCCCGGGATGTTCACGACCGGCACCACGCCGCCGATGATCTGCGGCCACTGCACCAGACCATTCGTGTTCAGATCTGCCTGTTCGAGCGGCTTGTCCGAGGCGCCGAAGGTCACGGTGCCCTTCTCGATCTGCTGGATGCCGCCGCCCGAGCCGATGGACTGGTAATTGATGCCAATACCGGTCTGCGCCTTGTAGGCCTCCGCCCATTTGGCATAGACGGGGTACGGAAAGGTTGCGCCCGCGCCCGAGATGTCATCGGCGAGCGCCGGCAGCGTTGCCGCGGTGCACAGTGCGGCTGCGCTGAGTAGGGCGACCCGCAATACAGGGGTGTTCACGTGAAGGATCTCCTGGCGTTCTATAGAAATGGCAGGCCTGCGCCCGCGGGCGTATTGAGCCGGGAATGTGTTACAACACAATGACAGCGACATCGGCGGTTTCGTTACCCGGCACGCCCCGGCGGCGTCCTCACACCTCAGACGCGCTAAGATCGACCGCGCCATGCGCCCCGATAGATCAAGCCTGACGGTCCGATTTCGCATCGACCTCGGGGGCGGTCGCGCGATCGGGCCCGGAAAGATCGCGCTGCTGGAGCAGATTGCGGCCAGCGGCTCCCTGTCCCAGGCCGGACGCAATCTCAGAATGAGTTACCGGCGCGCGTGGCAGCTGCTCGAGAGCCTGAACCAGACCTTCAGCGAGCGTGTAGTCGCGACCAGCACCGGCGGACGCGGCGGCGGGGGAGCGACCCTGACCCCGCTTGGCATCGCCTTGATTCAGAGCTACCGGCATTTCGAAGCCGACATTCAGGGACGGGCGGCGCGCCATTTCGGTCGGCTCGATGGCGCTGCCGAGCCAAAGCGTGCTGCACCCACAGGGCTGCCGGCACCGGTGACGCGCCTGAATGCGCGCGCCCGCGGCACGCGCGGTTCGGCCCCGAGGCCTGGCTCAGCGCCAAGACCGGCTTCCGGATCCAAGAAATAGTCCGCCGACCAGCGGCCCTTCGACTCGTTCAGCCAGCATCGGCCGTCGCCAGGCGTGCTGCAGCCGGCGCTCGCGCCGGGAGCGCGCGAGTTACAGATTGGTGACAAAGGCGCATGAAACCCGCCAGAAATGGCGCAATCATCCCTCCAGGGCATTTCTTCATTCCTCCAAATGCATCCGCTGACATCGTACTGTCATACGACGCCCATAGCTTTTGCGCGCCGGGCAAGTGCGAGTAGATCAACGCTCCACCCGCGGCGTTCGGATTCATTCATCCAGGAGTTCAAGGTAATGCACAGCAAGAAGATTCTGATGCCTGTCGTTCTGGCCGCGCTGGGCGCCGCGAGTGTCGCGCAGGCACTCGACGTCGGCAGCAGCACCACCGTGGGCGGGCTGGCCTACCTTGACTTCAGTGACATACAGCAGAAACAGAACGGCCTGGACTATCCGGTGCCGCCCCCCGCGGCGACCGCTCCGGTCACGGGCAGTGGAGTCGGCTTCGACGTCAAGCGCGCCTATCTGATCGTCGACCACAAGTTCGACAGCGTATGGGCCGCGAATATCACGACCGATGCGCAATACGACACCAACAGCAAGGTGGGTGAGATCTTCATCAAGAAGTTCTATCTGCAGGCCACCTTGAGCGACGCGCTGGTGCTGCACGCCGGTTCCTACGACAACCCGTGGATTCCGTTTGCGGAGGCGCAGTATGGATATCGCTACGTCGAGAAGCTGACGCTCGACCGGCTGGGCTACGGCAATACGACCGACTGGGGCGTGAGCGCGAGCGGCCAGTTCGCGCACAACCTCGTGAATTACGCCATCGCGGTCATCAATGGCAACGGCTACAAGAATCCTTCGCGCAGCAAGTACGTGGACGAAGAAATGCGGGTCGGGATCAATCCGGTCAACTGGCTGACCATAGGCCTCGGCTACTACAACGGCCATCTCGGCCAGGTGACGCAGTCGAATGCCGACTACGCCCGAAACACCGCGTCCCGCCTGGATCTGCTGCTCGCTGTGCACTGGAAGGGACTGCGTGTGGGCGGCGAGTACTTCGAGGCGAAGAACTTCAAGCTCGGCAGCGCGACCACCGGCGCCCTCGGCGCGGACATCGTCGCGACCAATGCGGTGGTCGTCAACGGCGTCGTCACGAATCCCGGCACCGCCCCGGTCAGCGATGAGGCGGCTGGATACTCGGGCTGGGCCTCCTACAACTTCACGCCGCAATGGGCCGTGTTCGGCCGCTATGACACGACCAAGCCCAGCAAGCATGTGGACACCGGGCTGCAGGACACGTTCTACAACCTGGGGGTCGCCTTCAAGCCGATCCCGCCGATCGATCTCGCGCTGGTCTACAAGAACGAGCGGGTCACCGACGGGGTCGTCTCCATCAGCGGCGGCGATGCGGGATCGGCCTACACCATCGGTGGCATCAATGCGAAGACGGACGGCTCCTACGAAGAGATCGGTCTTTACGCACAGTTCAGATACTGAGGGCGTGCGTGCGTTCGCCGGCCGTTGTGTGCTACACTGCAATCCGATCGTCGACGTCCCTGTTTTGTCCTGCGCCCCCCATCTGGGGCGCATCATAAGTTCGAGCCGCCCGCGATCTGGTGACAGGACTGACGGTTCGACGGCGCGCGGCGAGATACCCTCTCCCACTTCCCTCATCCGGTATTCCTGCCGTATTGAGTCGTAACGGGAATCACTAAGCACCCGCGACGGCTCGCATCATTTGGAGAGAGTTGAGTCATGGCGAAGATTTATGTTGGTAACCTGCCCTTTACGGCCAGCGAGACGGATCTGCGGACCCTGTTCGGACAGCACGGCACGGTCGAGAAAGTGTCCCTGCCGACGGATCGGGAAACCGGGCGTCCGCGCGGCTTCGGCTTCGTGGAAATGAGCCAGGCCGATGCCTCGCGTGCCATTCAGAACCTGAATGGTCACGACATGGGCGGTCGTCCGTTGCGCGTCAATGAGGCGCAGGACAAGCCCCGCACTGGCGGCGGTGGCGGCGGTGGCGGTGGCTACCGCGGCAACGGCGGTGGTGGCGGTGGTGGCGGCGGCGGTCGCTGGTAAGCACTGACCACTGGCGAGCGCCTTAACCTTAAGGCGCTCGCCATCCCCCTGCCGATCCCTGAAGGTCGCGCAGGGGTGTGATCATCGACGTCCGGCCTTCAGGCCGGACGTTCTCCTTCCCACGCGCGCTGCAGCAGCGCGCGTATTCCCGCGCGCTCGATCGGCCGTGGGTTCCAGTACGGATTGGCAACCGCGATATCCGCGGCCCGGTCCAGATCCGCTTCCGCCATTCCGAGCGCACGCAGTGCGATCGGCGCGCCGTTTGCACGCGCCAGATCGTAGAGTGCCGCAGCCGGATCCGCGGCGTGCAGCGCCCGACGCATGCGCACGAGCGCGTCCGGGATGGCCGGCGCGTTGTAGGCGATCGCGTGTGGCAGCACCACGGTATGCACCTCGGCATGCGGCAGGTTGAAGCTGCCACCGAGCGTGTGACAGAGCTTGTGGTGCAGGGCCATGCCGACGTTGCCGAGCACCGTGCCACACAGCCAGGCGCCGTAAAGCGCCAGCGAGCGCGCCTCCAGGTCCTGGGAATCCTGGCTCAGCAGCGGCAGCGCCTGCGCGACCGCGCGTATGCCCTCCTCCGCGATCAGGTCCATGATCGGATTACCGTCGCGCGCATACAGGCCCTCGGCAGCATGCGCGATCGCATTCATGCCGCTCGTGACCGTGAGCCCGAGCGGCAGCGTCAGCGTGAGTTCGGGATCGTAGATCACGGTGCGCGGCAGCACGCGCGGGTCGCGGCCGGTGCGCTTCAGTCCGCCCTCGGTGAGCCCGTAGATCGGGGTGACTTCCGAACCCGCGTAGGTGGTCGGGACGGCCAGGATCGGCAGGCCGGAGTCGAGCGCAATTGCCTTGCCGAGCCCGGTCGTCGAACCGCCGCCGATCGCGATCGCGCAGTCGGCTCCGAGCGCGCGTGCGAGTTCGCGCGCCTCGCGCGCCGTCTCGATGGGCACGTGCATGACGGCGCGTGCGAACACGCCCGCGGCACGCGCTCCGAGCTGCTGCGCGACCCGCTCGGCTGACGCGGCCTGCTCAGGAGTCGAAAGCACCAGGGCACGCGTCGCGCCGAGCAGTTCAATCTCCCGCGGCAGGTGCTCGAGCGCGCCGGCGCCGAACACGATGCGCGCCGCCTGTGCGCTGTAGACGAAATCGCGCATCAGCGCGGATACCAGGGCGGTATCTGCGCGTCGACGTTCACCCAGACCGACTTGACCTGGGTGTACTCGCGCATCGCCTCGAATCCCATGTCGCGCCCGTAGCCGGACACGCCGACGCCGCCGAACGGTGAACCCGGGTGCACGCGCTTGTAGCAGTTGATCCAGATCATGCCGCTCTTCATCTCGCGCGCGAAGCGGTGCGCGCGCGACAGGTCGCGCGTCCACAGACCGCCGCCGAGACCATACTCGGTGCCGTTGGCGATGCGCAGCGCTTCCTCGTCGTTGCTGAAGGTCAGCACGGTCGCAAACGGACCGAACACCTCCTCCTGCGCGATCCGGTCCCGGTCGCTGTTCGCACGTACTACGGTCGGCTCCACGTAGAATCCCCGCGAGAGCGCCGGATCATCGGGCCCCTTGCCACCGGTCAGCACCACGCCGCCCTGCTCGCGTGCGGTGGTCACGTAGCCGAGTACACGATCGCGGTGCAGTGCGCTCGTGAGCGGCCCCATCTCGGTGCTCGGATCGAGCGGATTACCCAGGCGAATGGTGCGGGCCAGAGCTGTGAAGCGCTCGAGGAACTCGTCGGCGATGCGTTCATGCAGGATCAGTCGCGAGCCCGCGATGCAGGCCTGGCCCTGGTTGTGGAATATCGCCCACGCCGACCCGTTCACGGCCGCCGCGATATTGGCGTCGTCGAACACGATGTTCGCACCCTTGCCGCCCAGCTCCAGCTGCACCTTCTTCAGGTTGCCGGCCGAGGCCTGCACGATGCGCCGCCCGGTCGCGGTCGAGCCGGTGAAGCAGATCTTCGCGATCTGCGGGTGCTCGGCGATGTACTGGCCGGCGACCGAGCCTAAGCCAGGAAGCATGTTGACCACGCCTTCCGGCATCCCGGACTCCGCCATCAGCTCTGCGATGCGCAGCGAGGTGAGCGGCGTGATCTCCGCCGGCTTCATGACCACGCAGTTTCCGGCGGCGAGCGCTGGCCCGAGCTTCCAGCTCGTGAACATCAGCGGGAAATTCCACGGCACCACGGCGCCGACCACGCCAAGCGGCTCGCGCAGCAGGTAGTTCAGGAACCCGGTCTCGACCGGGACCACCGATCCTTCCAGCTTGTCGGCGATGCCGCCGAAGTAGCGGAAACACAGCACCGTGCGCGGCACGTCCAGCACCCGCGAATCGCGCAGCGGATGACCGGTGTCGAGCGACTCGAGGCGGGCCAGCTCCTCGAGATTGGCCTCGATCTTGTCGGCGAGCCGCAGCAGGATGCGCCCGCGGTCGCTGGCGGCCATGCGGCTCCACACGGGCAGCGCGGCCTGGGCCGCCGCCACCGCGCGATCCACGTCCTCCCTCCCGGCCATCGCGACCTCGGCGATCGTGGAGCCGTCGTGCGGGTTGACGGTCGCCAGGGTCTCGCCATTGGCGGCATCGACGAACTTGCCGCCGATGTAAAGCTGGTGGCGGATGGGTGCACGAATGCCCGCCTGTTCCTGGATCCGGCTCAAGTTGGCTGCGTTGTTGCTCACGGCGTGCTCACTGGTGG
>CAZGVE010000009.1:92085-97798 GCA_964528845.1 uncultured Steroidobacteraceae bacterium
GCCCTCGGCGACGATGTTGATCAGTGGACGCTGGATCGTGGACTGGATGTCCAGTTTCGGACGATGCGAGAGCGCCGAGAGGATGCCGTCCCTGCCGGTCGGGAAGTTCGGATTGTGCTGGATGTAGGTCTCCTGCATGTACTTCGGTCCGAGCTCGACATGACGCGCTTCGAGCACCGAGCGCCAGAAATCGTAGACCAGCTGCTTGTTGCGCGCGAGCCGCGGACTGGTGCTCTTGAGCAGCACCGACTGATCAGCAGCTGCCGTGACCGGCACCTGCGCGGCAGCCTGCGCGCCGGACAGGCAGAGCATCGCCGCCACGATCAGCATGCCGATCGCGCTCGCCATCGCTTTCATGATTCCCCCTGGTGGATGCATCGACGCGCCCGCGCGTCGAACTGGCCGGCATTTATAGCCCAACCCCGCTACGCCAGCAACCGCAGCGGCGGCACCGTCGCGTAGCGGCCTTCACAACCGCGCCAGCGGCCGCCACCATGGAATTCCGGCCAGTACCAGCAGCAGCGCCAGACCGTAGAGCCACAGCGCGCGGCGGTGCTTGCCCGCGTCGCCCGGCGTGCGCCGGATCAGCACCGAACTCACGTGCACGCAGAGAAATGCGCAGGTCATCAGCAGCGCGTGGCGCGCGCCAAAGAAATGCACGTCTGAGCCTGGCGTGACATCGCCGCCGACCCGCTGCACCTCGTTCGTGAGCGGACTGAACACCAGGTACAGCGAGGCGCCCATCAGCACCTGTATGTCCAACGCGATGCCGAACAGCCGCGCAATTCTGCCGGCTCCGCTCTGCCACGGCGCCGCGCGCGACAGCCCGAGCGCCACGCTCGCGATCGTGGCGGCACCGGCGAGCAGGACGACCCAGCGCCACAGGCCGTGCAGCAGCAGCACGATAGCGTACATTGGGGCAGTGGCTCCTTAAGGGCTGGGCGCTGCCGCGGGGCCGGGCGCTGACGGGGTACCGACCATCGCCGGCGGCGGCAGCGGACCTGCGGCGACTCCCCAGGGCCGCTCACCGACCGCGACCCGCGCCACCACTGCGAGCGTGTGCGTATCGAGCACGCTCACGTCGTTGGATTGCCCGTTCGCGCTGTAGACGTAGCGGTCATCCGGGCTCACAGCGATTCCCCAAGGGCGCGTCCCGACCGCCACCGGTGCGAGTGCCTCGAGACGCTGCGTGTCGACCGGCACCACCGCGCCGCCACGGCCGGTCGCGACATAAAGGCGCGCACCATCGTGCGTGGACACGACACCCATCGGCCGCGCGCCGGCGCCCGGCACCTGCACCGTGCGCAGCAGCGCGTGCGTGCGCATATCGATGACCGCGAGGCTGGCGTCGCCCTCACCGGTAACGTAGGCATGGAGGCCATCGGGCGCAAAAGCGACGCCGCGCGGCCGCATGCCGACCGCGATCTTCGCGAGCGGCCGGGCAGTCAGGGCGTCCAGAATCGTGACCGAATTGGCGCTCTCCTCGGTCACGAGCAGCACTTTACCGTCGGGGCTCAAGCCCAGTCCTTCGGGCTCGAACGGCACGTGGTAGCGCCACGCGATCGCGCCACTCGCCGGGCGCAGCGCCAGCACCTCATTGGCATCCTGACTTGCCAGATACAGCAGCTTGCCGTCGGGACTGAGCACGATCTGCTCGGGATCGGTGACGCCGCGCAGCACGCGCAGCAGCTTGAGCTGCACCGCATCGACGACACCGATGCCGTCCGCACTGCGATCGGCCGGCGGCAGTTTGCTCTCATCCACGCCGGGTCCCGCGATCGGCGAGCCGCTCAGCGCGACGTAGACCAGCCGTCCGTCCGGACTGACGCGCACGCCGCGCGGTCGCGTGCCGAGCCGGATCAGCGCCCGCTGCACGTGCGCGGGTTCATCGATGACGGACAGGTTCCCGGAGATCTCGTTGGTCGCATAGACCCGGAAGCTGTCGGCTTGCCCCGGCAGCGGCGAGCCGAGCAGGACCAGCAATGGCAGGAGAATCTGGCGCATACGGTCCGTGTCAGCGGTAGGTGGCGCGGAACATCAGCAGAAAAGTCTGTCCCGGGTCCGGCTCGAAATAGCGCGTGTTGCTCTCATTCACGATCACCGAATCGACAATGCGCGCATTGCCGAGATTGTCGATCCGAGCGAATTCCCGAAAGCTCCAGGCGCCGCAGTCCTGCTCCAGTCCCGCCTCGAGGTTCGCGACCCAGAAGCCGTTGGCCGACTGCGTGTTCAGGTCGTTGGCATAGATCTGCGCGCGACCGATCGCCTCGAGCGTGGTCGAGAAGCCCCACTTCATCGACCGCCACGTGAGCGAGGAGTACAGGTCGTTCTCCGGGACCGCCGGCAGGCGGCTGCCCGAAGCAACCACCTGCGGCACGCAAGGCAGCGTGATACAGGTCGAGTACGGCTGCGCCACCTGCGCGCGGATCCAGGTATAGCTGAGCCGCGCATCGAAGCCGGCGCCGAGTGTGGCGCTCGCGCCGAGTTCGGCGCCGCGCCGCTGCGTCGCTCCGATGTTCTGGTACACCGAGCGGCCGCCGCTGTTTTGCAGCACGGCGAGCTCATCGTGGGTGCGGATGTAGAACGCGCTCGCATCGAAGCTCAGGCGGGTGCCTGCGCTCTTGATTCCGACTTCGTAGTCATCACTGCGGGCCGGCTGCAGCGCGAAATTCAGTCCCGGCGGATTGCCGTTGACCGAGCGATAGGCCAGGTCATTGAGCGTCGGTGTCTCGAATCCGCGCCCGTAGGATCCGTACACGGACAGCTGCGGCGTGATACGGAAGGTCACACCGGCAACCGGGTTGGTCGCCTGATAGCTCACGCCGGTCTCGGGAAACACGCCGCTGGCGGCCAGGAAATCATTGGAACTCACGTTCACCAGGCTGTGCCGCAACCCCGCGAGCACTCGCCAGTGCGCGTCCGGATCCCATTGCGCCTGCAGGTATTCATCGAGATCGAATACATAATTGCGCTGATCGCGCCGCAGCGCGCCCTGTACTCCGAGAGTCGATCCGATGAAGTTCAGGAATCCCTGGCGCGCCTCGCTCAGGTGATCGTAGCTGATGCCGCCGGTGACACGCACAGTCGTGCCTCCAGGCGTCCACTGACCAGACACGTGCGTGTCCGTGCCCCAGTAGCCGCGATCCAGTCCGATCACGCCTCCCGGGCTGGTCGGCGTGGCCTCTGCGGACACCAGGATCGCCTGGAACTGCGTGGTCGAGCGATGACCCGCATAGAGCGTCTGGGTCAGATCCAGTCCCGCGGCCAGCGATCGCTCATACACCGCGCCGCCCTGCTCCTGGTTCAGTGATTTGCGCGTGTTGTAGAGCACGGCATTGGTGCCCGCCTGGCCCGGGTCCGCGGCCAGCTGCGCGCTCGTGAGACCGAGCGGATCCTGGATCTCCGGCGTTTGAATCGCATTCGCGATCAGCGTCAAGGTACCGGCGCCGCCGAGGTCGAATCGCAGCCGGGCATTGAAGTTCTCCCGCTCGGCGGCACTGTGATCGCGATAGCCCTCGGTCCGGAAGTGCGCGGCGTCCACGACGTAATTGACGAGCGCGTTGCTGCCGGCGACCTTGAGCGCAACGCGCCGCGTATCCAGACTTCCCGCCTGCAGCGTCGCGTCGACTTGAGATCCCGGCGGACCGTCCTGCGTAAACAGAGCGATCACGCCCCCGGAGGAATTGCCGTAGAGGGCCGAGAACGGTCCGCGCATGACTTCGATGTGTCCGGCCGATCCGAGGTCGAACTGCGAGAACTGCCCCTGCCCGTCTGGCATCGTGCCCGGAATGCCATCGGAGTACAGCCGCACGCCGCGCACCCCGAAGCTCGAGCGCGCACCGAACCCGCGTACCGAGAGCTGCAGATCCTGGGCATAGTTCTGCCGACTCTCGACCGACAGTCCCGGGACCTGGTCGAGGGATTCGGACAGGTTCACCTGCAGTTGCCCATCCTCGATGCGCCCCTGATCGATGCGATCGATCGCAACGGGCAGGTCCAGGCTGGATTGCGGCAGGCGCGTGGCCGTTACGACGATCGGGGCCAGTTCCCCGCCCTCGAGCGCGAGCGCCGGCAGCGCGGCAGATGCGCATGCGCCAAGCAGCCCGAGAGCGTACCAGCCGGACCTGCGACCCATGAGCGACCCCCGTCGAATGAGGGCGCAATCATAGCGGCAGGCGAGTGCCTGTCGCCATGCCCCTTACGCCGGTTTGGCCGCGGGCTTGTTCGCAGGCTTTGCCGGAGGCTGCATCAGCGCGGCGAGCTCCAGGCGCTCGGCGTGGTCCGGATCGTTGACAACCGCGGGGTGGGGGTTGAGCAGCATGGTCTGGCGGAGCCGCAGGTCATGCGCTGGCCAGTCCGGCAGGCCGGCGTGGTTGGGATTGCCGGTGCGCGCAAAGGCTGCCCAGGCCCCGCTGATCTGATCGGCCATCCCGGCAAGCTCCGCTCCCGCGCCGACCATCGGCCGCATGGCCACGAGATTGCGCATCACGAACGGTATCTCGAGGCAATGACAGGCCTTGAGACGGCCATTGAGTACGGGCGTGCGCCAGTTGAAGTAGTAGACGTAGACCGGGGCGCGCGCCTGCGCGATCTTGCGCTCGGTCTGGGTATGCATGGCGCCGCGTATGAACAGGTCGGACTGCAGCATCTGCAGCACATCCAGTGGCGTCGCGCCCGGCCGCGGCTCGCGGATGGCGGCGATCAGCGCGTCGGCGCCGGTGCCGTCGGTGTGCAGCATCCCCTGCACCTGCGCGCGCAGCGTGGCTTCGTCGATCGGATCGAACGGTATGCCCGGGAAGAACGTGATTTCCGATTCGTTGGTTCCGACCAGCAGCGGTACGTCCGCCGACAGGGCCGGCGCCACCGGATCGAACGGATGCGTGGGCAGCACGTGACCGTCCACCACCGGTCCGAGTGACAGCGCGGTGAACGCCGGCTGCGACTTGGGCGGTGCGAGCAGCGGTCCGGTGCCGAGCGCGGCGACGACCTCCGCCCTCATGCGCTCCATCGGCACCTGCTGCAGCTCATCGACGCTCTTGAGGTTCAGCCGGGCCAGGAACATGTGCGCGAGCACGGTCGCATCCTCGGCGGTGTTCTGGCGCAGCGTCGAACCGCTCTCGATGATCGCGCGATGGAACAGCCCCTTCGCCGAAGGCATCGCGAGCAGCGTGCTGACCTTGCCGCCGCCGCCGGACTGTCCAAAGATCGTCACGTTGCCGGCATCGCCACCGAACTGCGCGATGTTCTCGCGTACCCATTGCAGTGCCGCGACGATGTCCTGCATGCCAAGATTGGCCGACTGTGCATACTTTGCGCCGCCGATCGCGGCAACGTGCAGGAAGCCGAAGGCATTGAGCCGATGGTTGACCGTGACCACGACGACATCCTCGTGGCGTGCGAGATTGGCACCATCGTAGGCGGCGAAGCCGCCCGAGCCCGTCACATAGGCCCCGCCATGCAGCCAGACCATGACCGGCCGCTTTGGCGCGCCGAACCCGGTGGTCCAGACGTTCAGCCGCAGGCAGTCCTCGCCTTCCGGTTCGCGGCGCTCGAGCGCCGGAAAGGTGATGAACATGATGTCCTGTCCGCCCTGCGGCGCGCGCTCGCCGAGCTCGAGCGCGTCCTGTACGCCGGTCCAGGGCAGCGGCTTGGCCGGCGGCAGAAAGCGCGCCGCGCCGGCCGTGGAGGCGCCGTAGCGGATGCCCTTGAACGC
>CAZGVE010000010.1:0-5927 GCA_964528845.1 uncultured Steroidobacteraceae bacterium
CGTCTGTATCGCCTCCTCGGCCGGATTCGTGAGCTTCGCGCTGCCGGATTGAGATCGAAACAACCGGTGTGCCGAATCATCGGAGGGCGACGGCGATAGATTCAGTACGCTTCGTGCGCCGCTGGAGTTGCACTACGTATTACTGTATTCTTATACAGTAAGCTGCGAACTCATCCCGAGTTACGCCCATGAATGACCTTGTCTCCCTAGCCGCTGTGGGCGATTTCGAAGCCCGAGCCATACTGCCTGCTCGCGAGCTGGGGGCTTATGAGGCGCTGTGGGCGCGGGAGGGCACTTCCTTCAAGCGGCTGGCCAGCATGTTCCGCAATCACCCTGATTCCGTGCCCTCGGATTTCGTCTCCAGGGCGGACGCCGAGCAGTATTCGCGCCTCGCTCTGGGGGCCATCCGAGCCGAAGGCATCAAGCACTTCGGCATTCGCGTCCATGGCGCCGGGGAGTACCCCGACAAGCTGCGGGTCGCGGAATACCCCGCCGAATTGCTCTATTTTCAGGGCAACTGGGATCTGACCAGTTCACGCTGCGTGGCCATCGTCGGCACTCGCAGGCCAAGCGAGGATGGCGTGCGCCGGGCGACCGCGTTCACTCGCAGTTTCGTGCAGAACGGCTTCACGGTCGTTTCCGGACTGGCTCAGGGCGTCGATACGGTAGCGCATGAAACGGCAATCGAGGCCGGCGGGCAGACCATCGCTGTACTCGGCACGCCGATCACCAGGTGCTACCCATATGAGAACAGGGCACTCCAGCAGCTCATCGCGGATGACTATCTGGTCATCAGCCAGGTACCCATCGTCCGCTACGACCGCCAGACTTACCAAGGCAACAGGTTGTTCTTCCCTGAGCGTAACGTAACGATGTCGGCCCTAACGGAGGCGACGGTCATTGTGGAAGCCGGCGAAACCTCAGGCACATTGATCCAGGCGCGCCACGCCATTCAGCAAAAGCGCAAGCTGTTCATCCTCGATAGCTGCTTCCTCGATCCGAAGCTGACATGGCCCGCGAAGTACCTGGAACGTGGGGCAATTCGCGTCACGGACTTTGACGGGATCATGCAGCATCTTGCTACCTGACCGGTTGACGCTTATCGACGAGACGAATCGGGGCGATCATCCGTATCTCGAAGCGGGTGATCGCTGCTTCTTCTTCGGGGAGTACTTCGCCGGAAAGAGCTACGGGGGCGGGGCCACCAATCAGCTTGTATTCAACTACAAGTGCAAACCGACGGTCGCCACCGCGAACTCAGGCCGAGCACGCCACAAGATCCAAGCCATTCAGACAACGCCAACGGAATGCGCCGGGTAATCGGCCAACGGAACGCGGAACGCTACACATGGGTTCCGATTCCGCCCTCAAAGGCGATTGGCGATCCCGACTACGACGACCGGATTCTCCGCACGCTTCGCCTGGGATTCCAGGGCTACAACGCGGACATTCGGCCGCTGGTCCGCCAGTCGGTCAGTACCGTGGCGGATCACGAGCAGGAGGAGCGCCTGACACGCGATGCGCTACGCGCTGTTTTGCATGTGGACATGGCTGAACTTCGATCTGCTCCGCTACGGGAAGGTATCATGCTGGTCGATGATGTTCTGAACTCCGGCAAACACTTCAAGGAATGCCAGCGCCACCTGCGCCGCGCAAGTCCCGCCGACATAGACATCACGGGCATCTTCGTAGCACGTTGCATTCACCCCAGCCCAGTACGATGAGATGTCCGCGAAAGCAGGCATCTCCACTGGAAGCCAATGCAAATACCTGATTGTGCATTCGGGCACATGGGTGAGGAATGGTGCCGGAGAAAGGACTCGAACCTTCGACCCGCGCATTACGAATGCGCTGCTCTACCAACTGAGCTACTCCGGCGCGAAGGGGCGGTATGTTAAGCAGCCGGCCCCGGCAGGGCAATGTCGCAGGTCACGCCGCGGCGACGGGGTCGTCGTTTCAGCCGCTGGTCCGGCTCGGCCGCAGGCGGATCACGAGATCGATCCCTGCCACTTCCATGCCCGGCGGGGGTTCTGGCAGGCGGCTGAACTGCACATCGCGCACCGGCACGTCGCTCAAGGTCCCGGACTGCTCGTCCTGGAAGTGAAAGTGCGGCTGGACGTTCGAATCGAACCACGCGCACTCGCCGCCGACGGCGAGCGGGCGGATCAGACCGCGGGTCGCGAACAGATTCAGCGTGTTATAGACGGTGGCCTTGGAGACCTGGGCGCCTTCATGCCGTAGCCGCGCGGCGATCTGCTCGGCTGACAGGTGCTGCGGCGATGCCAGCAGGATCGACGCGATCTGCAGCCGCTGGTCCGTGACACGGATGCCGCAGGCCTGCAGCCTGGCAGCTGCCTGGGCCAGGTCGGATTCCGCGACGGCGAGAGCGGCTCGCATGCAGCCATTATACCGTCATGTTCCGGCAATGATCAGATCCGCCGGCTTCAGGCGCGCAGCGCCTTCGGCAGTCCGAAGATCACGTTCTCTTCGAGTCCCTTGATCTCGGCGGGCAGCTCTCCGCCCCACTCGCGCAGCTGGGCGACCACTTCCTGGACCAGCACTTCCGGTGCAGAAGCCCCGGCCGTCACGCCAATGATGCGCTTGCCGTCGAGCCATTCAGCCCGCAGGTCGGCCGCCCCATCGACCAGGTAGCCCGGGACCCCCGCACGGTCGGCCAGCTCGCGCAGCCGGTTTGAATTCGAGCTGCTCTTGGAGCCGACTACGATCAGTACATCGCAGCGCTCGAGCAGCTTCTTGACCGCATCCTGCCGGTTCTGCGTCGCGTAGCAGATGTCCTCGCGGCGCGGCGATTCCAGCGCCGGAAAGCGCGCGCGCAGCGCCTGCACGATCGCCACGGTGTCATCGACTGACAGCGTCGTCTGGGTCACGAAGGCCATATGCTCCGGGTTCCGTACCTGCAGACGCTCGGCATCCTCGATGCCCTGCACCAGGCTCATGCGTCCGCCGTACCGCGTGTCGAAGCGCCCGAGGGTACCCTCGACCTCCGGGTGGCCGGCATGCCCGATCAGGATCACGTCGCGGCCCTCACGGGCATAACGCGCGACTTCCATGTGCACCTTCGAAACCAGCGGGCAGGTCGCATCGAAGACCTGCAGTCCGCGCCGCGCCGCCTCCTGCTCCACGGCCGTGGACACGCCATGGGCGGAAAACACGACCGTGCCGCCGTCCGGCACCTCGTCCAGTTCCTCGACGAAGATTGCGCCGAGCTCGCGCAGCCGCTCGACCACGTGGCGGTTGTGCACGACCTCGTGCCGGACGTAGATCGGCTTGCCGAACAACGTGATCGCGCGCTCGACGATCTCGATCGCGCGGTCGACGCCGGCGCAGAAACCGCGCGGATTGGCGAGCATGATTTGCATGGGACCCGATCTTACGCGTGGCCACGGCGGCTTGCGAGCAGGCTGTCCAGCAGCAGCAGGGCCGCGCCGATGCTGATCGCCGAATCCGCGACGTTGAAAGCCGCGAAATAGTGCTCGCCCCAATGCACCTGCACGAAATCGATGACGTACCCCAGGCGCAGCCGGTCGATCGCGTTACCGAGCGCCCCGCCCAGGATCAGCGCGACGGCGCAGGCCAGCAGCGGGGCACCGCGCTCGATGCGCTGCAGCCAGAACACCAGCGCCGCGCTGACCACCAGCGCCAGGGCCGTGAACAGCCAGCGCTGCCAGCCATCGGCAGTGGCCAGAAAACTGAATGCCGCGCCCGGATTATGCAGGTGCGTGAACTGCAGCACCGGCAGGACCACGACCGACTCGTACAGCGCGAGACTGCGCACCACCCATGCCTTGACCAGCTGGTCCGCACTGATCACGGCCAGCGTGAGCCACAGGTAGGCCAGACTGCCGCGCGCTGATTCCCCGGGGCCCATCAGCAGAACCGGCGCACTTCGCCGGGCAACTGCAGGTTCCCGACGCAGCGCACGCACAGCTCCGGATGCCCGGGGTCAGCACCGACGTCGGGGCGGTGGTGCCAGCAGCGCACGCATTTCGGATCCTCGCTCGCACGCACGCGGATCCACACGCCGCCGCCCTCGAATCCCGCCGCCGGCACGGCATCCGCCGCCGGGGGCACCGCCGCGTCGGCGGCTGCGTCGAGCTGATGCACCTGCGCCTGGGACGTGATCAGAAGGAAGCGCAATTCATCCCCGAGCCCTGAGAGCCGCCGGTACTGCGCTGGGGTCGCCCAGACCTCGAGAACGGCATCCAGCGGTGCGCCGATTCGGGAACCGGCGCGCAGGCGCTCGAGTTCGCGTGCTACCTCGCCTCGCAGCGCGATCAGCGCCGGCCAGTCGAGCGAATCGTCCGGGAAGTCCGGCAGCACGTGCCAGGTGGACAGGAACACCGAGTCCGGGCGCGGTCCCGGGAGATGGCGCCAGATCTCCTCGGCCGTGAAAGACAGGATCGGCGCGAGCCAGTGCACCAGGCTCGAAGCGATGTGCCACATCGCACTCTGCGCCGAGCGGCGCGCCAGTCCCGCCGCGGGCGTCGTGTACAGGCGGTCCTTGAGCACGTCGAGGTACAGCCCACCGAGATCGACCACGCAGAAATTGTGCAGCTTCTGGTAGATCAGGTGAAACGCGTAGTCGCGATAGGCGCCGGTGATCTCGGCATGTAGCGCGTGGGTGCGGGCGAGTGCCCAGCGATCCAGCGCGACCATCTGCGCTGGCGGCAGCGCCTGCGCCGGATCAAAATCATGCAGGTTGCCGAGCAGGAAGCGCACGGTATTGCGCATGCGGCGATAGGAGTCGCTCATGCGCCTGAGGATCTCCTGCGACAGGCTCATCTCGTTCGCATAGTCGGTCGCAGCGACCCACAGCCGCAGCATGTCGGCGCCGAGCGTGCGCATGATGTCCTGCGGCTCGATGCCGTTGCCAAGCGACTTGGACATCTTGCGGCCCTGATCGTCGACGGTGAAGCCGTGCGTGAGCACGCCGCGGTACGGAGCGCGCGCGTACAGCGCCTCGGACATCAGCAGCGAGCTGTGGAACCAGCCGCGGTGCTGGTCGGAGCCTTCCAGGTACAGGTCGACGGGGGCGTGAAAATCAGGCCGCAGCGCGGCGACGCACTCGAACGACAGACCCGAGTCCGCCCATACGTCCATCACGTCCGTGACCTTCTCGTACTCGGCACTCTCAGGCCCCAGCAGCTCGGCCGCATCGAGCGCGAACCACGCATCGATGCCGCCGATCTCGACCCGCGCGGCGACCTGCTCCAGCAGCTCCTCCGTGCACGGATGCAGGGCGCCGGTCTGCCGGTGCACGAACAGCGCCAAGGGCACTCCCCAGGTCCGCTGCCGCGAGATGCACCAGTCCGGGCGGCTTGCGATCATGCCGGTAATACGCTGTTCACCCCAGGCCGGCGTCCAGTGCACCTGCCGGATGTCGCGCAGCGCGTGCGCGCGCAGGCCGTGCTGATCCATGCTGATGAACCACTGCGGGGTGGCGCGGAATATCAGCGGGCTCTTGTGACGCCAGCAGTGCGGAAAGCTGTGACGCAGCGGTGCCTGACGCAGCAACAGGCCGTCATCGGCGAGCCGCTGCACGATCACACCGTTGGCCTGATCGATTTTCAGTGCGCCGACCAGCGGCGTCGCCGCGTCGAAGCGCCCGTCCGGACCGACCGGATTGACGACCGGCAGGCCGTAGCGCGTGCCGACCTGGTAGTCCTCCTGGCCATGCGCGGGCGCGGTATGCACGGCGCCGGTGCCGGCTTCGAGCGTCACGTGCTCACCCAGGATCACCGGCACCGTGCGAGGCAACCATGGATGCTGCAGCCGCAGGCCCTCCAGCGCACTACCCGTGAATTCCCCCAGCAGCTCGCCTACGGCCAAGCCGTAGCGCGCGAGGCAGCTCTCCATCAGCTCAGCGGCGATCACCAGCACCTGTGTGCCAGCCGCACCCGGGCCAG
>CAZGVE010000010.1:6027-33553 GCA_964528845.1 uncultured Steroidobacteraceae bacterium
TCCATCAGCTCAGCGGCGATCACCAGCACCTGTGTGCCAGCCGCACCCGGGCCAGGCGCACCCGGGCCAGCCGCATCCGCAGCGCGTACTTCCACGGCCGCGTAGCGGAAATGGTCGCGCACTGCTACCGCTTCGTTCGCCGGCAGGGTCCACGGCGTCGTGGTCCAGATCACGACCGAGACCGGTGCGGCGAGCCGCGCGGGTTCTATACCCGTGCGGCGCGCAAAGTCCGCAAGGTCCGTCACACGAAATGCCACGTCCACCGCGGTCGAGGTCCGCTCCTCGTACTCGACCTCCGCTTCGGCCAGTGCGGAGCGGCAGTCCAGGCACCAATGCACGGGCTTGGCACCCCGGTACAGGTGTCCGTTGTGGATCACCTTGCCGAGCGCACGAATCTGCTGTGCCTCGTAGCGAGGGTCCATGGTCAGGTATGGGTGTTCCCAGTCGCCCAGGACGCCGAGACGCCTGAAGTCGCGGCGCTGTGCCTCGATCTGGGCCGTAGCGAACGCGCGGCAGGCGGCGCGGAACGCGGCGGCGTCGAGCTTGTGCCCCGGCTTGCCGTGCTTCTTCTCCACCGCCAGCTCGATCGGCAGGCCATGGCAGTCCCAGCCCGGCACATACGGGGCATCGAAACCATCGAGCGCGCGCGACTTGACGATGATGTCCTTCAGGATCTTGTTCACGGCGTGGCCGAGATGGATGACTCCATTGGCATACGGGGGACCATCGTGCAGCACGAAAGGCTTGCGCCCGACGGCGACTTCGCGCATGCGCTCATAGAGTCGCAGGTCCGTCCAGCGCTGCAGTTGCCCGGGCTCGCGGGCCGCGAGGTCCGCCTTCATTGGGAACTCCGTCTGCGGCAGATTCACCGTCTGCTTGTAGTCGCGGGCCGGCGTCGCCCCGCTGGTCGGCTCGGTCGCACTCATGCGCCAAGCACCGCGCGCGCGGCGTCCGCATCCCGCTGCATTTGCTGCACCATCGCATCCATCGAGTCGAACCTCTGCTCCGCGCGCAGGCGCGCTACGAATTGCACTTCCAGTTCCTGACCATACAGATCGCCCGCGAAATCGAACAGGTGAACCTCGAGCAGCCAGGGCCCGCCCCCTGCCATCGGCCGCGTTCCGAGATTCGCGACGCCAGGCCAGCCGGCCAACCCACCCGCCGCGCAAACCCGCACCGCGAACACCCCGTCGAGGGCGACACGCCGGCGCTTGACCGGCAGGTTCGCGGTCGGAAAGCCGAGCTGGCGCCCGAGGCGCGCTCCCCCGCGCACCCGCCCGCGCATGGAGTAGGCGCGGCCGAGCAAGCGCGTGGCGCGGACGAAATCCCCGGCGGCAAGCGCCGCACGCACGCGGCCGCTGCTGGCGCGCTCCCCATCGACGAGCACCGGCTCGACCACGTCGACCGAAAAGCCATACTGCGCCGCACGCTCCGCGCACCAGCCCGCGTCCGCCTGGCCACCGCGCCCGAAATGAAAATCGTGCCCGACGACCACGACGCGCGCCCGCGCTTCCTGCAGTCGCTCCATGAACTGCGTCGCCGACTGCGAGCGCAGCCGCTCGCCGAAGCGCAGCAGGCAAAGGCGCTCGAGGCCGGTCGACTGCAGCAGCCGCCAGCGCTCACGCAGGTTCGTGAGCCGCGCGGGCGGCTGCTGGGCCTGCAGAAACTCCCTTGGCAGCGGATCGAAGCTCAGCAGCATGGGAGGCAGCCCGAGGCGGCCGGCGTGCTGCAGCAGCCGCGCGATCAGCGCCTGGTGGCCGAGATGAATCCCGTCGAAAGCCCCAATGGTCAGCACGCAATCGCGCACCGGCGGGCTCTCGAGTCGGCGGATCAGCTGCATGGTGGCGCCCAAAACCGGGAATTATAGAACCTAATGTCTACACAGGGCTGCGCCGCGGCGGGTCTGCCGGCCCCGCGAACATTGACAAGCTTCCGGGCCCTGCGCACACTTATCGGCTCGAAACTGGTTGGAGTGCAGCGTGGCGAACACGAAATCGGCGGAAAAGGCGGCGCGTCAGGCCGAGAAGCACCGGACGCACAATGTGACCCTGCGCTCGCGCATGCGCACGGCCATCCGCAAGGTCGTCGATGCCGTCGCCAAGGGCGACAAGGTCGAGGCCCAGAGCAGCTATCGCGCCGCGGTGCCGCTGATCGACACGTTGGTGGGCAAGCGCATCATCCACCGCAATCAGGCCGACCGGCACAAGAGTCGCCTGGCCGCCCGGGTCAAGTCGATCTCGCTCTAGTCGCCCTGGCCGGCATGCCCGGCCGTCCGCTCGAGATCCTCGAGCGCGAGCAGCATCGACAGCCGTTCGTCCCCACGCGCCACTTCACGCCAGTGCCGCCCTTCGGGCCAGGGCTCGAGTGCCCCGCACAGCGCCCACAGCATGTTCAGCGAAGCCCCTGCGCCCGCACTGCGCAGCTGCGCGAACGTGCGGACGGCGCCGCGCCGCCGCAGTTCCTCGACGCTGTGCACGCCGATGCCGGCGAGCAGCTGCTCGGATTTGAGGCCGAGATTGCGCAGGTCGCGGATACGCAGCCGCAACTTGCCGGCGGCAATTCGCGCCCGGACCTTGCTATTGCGCATCGTGCCATTCTCGCCCAAGTGCCGCACCGGAGCGAACCGCGCTGCTAGCGCTGATCGAGGTAATTCATCACTGCGTCGGCGAGCTCCCGGGTACCCCGTCCGGTCGCTGCGGAGATCAGGAAGCTGGGGCCGCGATGGCGCAACCGGCGCCGGATCTCGGCCGCACGCGCCTCCGCTTCGAGGTCGGGCAGCAGGTCGCGCTTGTTGATCACCAGCCAGCGGGGCTTGCGCGCGAGCGATGCGCTGAATTTCTTCAGCTCACTGATGATCGAACGCGCATCGTGCACCGGATCGGCGGCTGGATCGGGCGGCAACAGATCCACGATGTGCAGCAGCACGCGGGTGCGCTGCAGGTGCTTCAGGAAGCGGTGCCCGAGGCCGGCCCCGTCCGCGGCGCCTTCGATCAGCCCGGGAATATCGGCCATCACGAAGCTGCGCTGCTCGCCGCAGTAGACGACGCCGAGATTCGGGTACAGCGTCGTGAACGGGTAATCGGCGACCTTTGGTCGGGCCGAGGACAGCGCGCGGATCAGCGTGGACTTGCCGGCATTGGGCAGGCCGAGCAGTCCGACGTCGGCGATGACCTTGAGCTCGAGGGTGAGGCTGCGCTTCTCGCCGGGCAAGCCGGGTCCGAACTGGCGCGGCGCGCGATTGGTGCTCGACTTGAAGCGTTGATTGCCCCAGCCGCCCTTGCCGCCCTGCGCAACCTTGAGTTCCTGGCCCTCTGCGGTCAGGTCACCGAGCTGCTCTTCCGTGTCGGCATCGCGGACGACTGTGCCGACCGGTACCACGATGTACAGGTCGGCGCCGCCATGGCCGGTGCAGTCGTTGCCCGATCCGCCTTCCCCCGACTTCGCCTTGAACGTTCGGGAGATCCGGAAATCGGCCAGCGTATTGATGCCGGAGGCCGCGCGCAGCCAGACACTGCCGCCATTGCCACCGTCACCGCCGTCCGGGCCGCCGAAAGGCACGAACTTCTCGCGTCGAAAACTCACGCTGCCGCGTCCGCCATTGCCGGCCTGCACGCGCAGCACCGCTTCGTCGACGAACTTCATCGCAGACGCGGCTTCATCACCGCGAGCGCGATGCCATGGTCAGTTCGTCGGGCCCGTCGGCGCAGGCTGGCCTTCGGCGCCCGGCTCGGGCAATACGCTCACATACATGCGCTGCTCGGGACCCCGCACGCGGAACTGCACGCGTCCGGTCAGCACGGCGAACAGCGTGTGATCGGTACCGATACCGACGTTCTCGCCTGCACGCACCTTGGTGCCGCGCTGCCGTACGAGGATATTGCCCGCGAGCACCGACTCGCCGCCGAAACGCTTCACGCCGAGGCGCTTGCTATGGGAATCGCGGCCGTTGCGGGTGCTGCCACCAGCTTTCTTGTGTGCCATGCGTCTGCTCCTGCTGCGTCCGGCCGCTGCTTCAGGCGGCGGAAATATCGGTCACGCGCACCTGCGTGAAGAACTGGCGGTGGGTCTTCTGCCGCAGGTAGTGCTTGCGGCGGCGGAATTTGACGATCACGACCTTGTCGCCCTTGGCATGCTTCTCGACCAGCGCGGTGACTTTGCCACCGGCGAGCAGCGGCGCACCGAGGCGCACGTCCGCGCCGTCGGCAATCATCAGCACCTCGTTGAATTCCACGGTCGAGCCGGGCTCCGCCAGCAGCTTTTCGATGCGCAGCACCGCGCCCTTCTCGACCCTATACTGTTTGCCGCCCGTGGCGATGACCGCGTACATTGTCTGCAACTCCGTTCAGGCCGCTGCCCGCAGAAACAGCCGCCACACGCGTATCATAAGAGACCGGCGCCGGGGGCTTGCGGGGCAAGCGAAAAGGTCGCGCATTCTAACGATGCCGCGGCGGCCGGTCAAACGACGCATTCTCTAGGAGAAACAGGGATTTGAGCAGCGAAGTCGGCAGCCGGGAAGCGTTGGGGCAGATCCGTGTGCTGGTCCAGGGAGAGCTGCGGGCCGTGGACGAGGCGATCCGGGGTGGATTCGCCAGTGCGGTACCCCTGATCCGCGAAGTCGCCGAGCACATCATTGGCGGGGGCGGCAAGCGCATGCGGCCGCTGATGGTAGTGCTGGCAGGCCGCGCCTGCGACAGCACGCACCCGGCCTGCATCCAGGCCGCCGCGTTCATAGAACTGGTCCATACCGCGACGTTGCTGCATGACGATGTCGTCGACATGTCGGCCCGGCGTCGCGGCCGTGTGACTGCCAACGAGCTGTACGGCAACCAGGCCAGCGTGCTGGTCGGAGATTTCGTCTATTCCCGGGCCTTTCAGCTGATGGCCGCCTCACGCTCGCAGCGCGTCATCGAGATCATGGCCGATGCCACCAACCAGATCGCCGAAGGCGAAGTGCTGCAGCTGATGAATGCGCACGATCCTGATACCAGCGAGTCGCGCTATATCGATGTGATCCACCGCAAGACCGCCCAGCTGTTCCAGGCCGGCGCCGAAGTCGCCGCGGTACTGAGCGGTGCGCCTCCGGAGATGCAGCGCGCGCTGGCCGCCTACGGCCGCCACCTCGGCACGGCCTACCAGCTCATCGACGACGTGTTCGACTACGAATCCGACCCCGAGACCCGCGGCAAGAACCTCGGCGACGACCTCGCCGAAGGCAAGCCGACATTGCCGCTGATCCATGCGCTGCGTAACACCACGCCCGAGCGCGCGGAGCTGATCCGCGAAGTCATCCGCAAGGGCGGCCGCGAGCGCCTGGACGAGATCATGGATGCGATTGAATCGACCGGGGGCCTTCAGTACACTGCCCGGCTCGCGCAATCCGAGGCAGACAAGGCACTGACTGCGCTGACCGCGCTGCCGGAGACGCCTTACCGGGAAGCTCTCGCCGCGCTGGTGCGCTTCGCGATCGCGCGCAAGCACTGAAGTTCGGCTGATTTCGGGGTGTAGCTCAGCCTGGTAGAGCACTACGTTCGGGACGTAGGAGTCGCAGGTTCAAATCCTGTCACCCCGACCACTTGCTTCAGGTCTATTCCGTCGCGAGCGGCAGTTTCGTTTCCGGCTGCTGCGTCGTGGGCAGGATCACCGTCGGGATCGACGCGGTGTTGGTCGTGACGGGGCGTTGCGGCAGGTAGTTGAGCAACATCTCCGTTTCCTTCTTGACCACGCCATAGCACTCGCAGCTCAAGGTCTCGAGTTTCGGCCGGTCCAGCACCTTGATCAATCCGCGCGTGTAGGAAATCACGCCGAGCTGCTGCAGTTTCGATGCAGCGGCGGTGACGCCCTCGCGGCGCACGCCGAGCATGTTGCCGATGAATTCCTGCGTCATGGTCAAGTGGTTGTGCGACAGGCGATCCATCGACAGCAGCAGCCAGCGGCACAGCTGCTGGTCTATCGTGTGATGACGGTTGCAGACCGCGGTCTGGGCGACCTGAGTGATCAGGGCCTGCGTGTATCGCAGCATCAGCGCCAGCAACTGGCCATGGCGGCTGAACCCCGCCCGCACTCTGGATCGGGGGAGGCGATACGCATAGCCGGCACTCTGAACCAGAGAGCGGCTGGGCGTGCTCTCGCCTCCCATCAGCAGCGAAATGCCGAGCAGGCCTTCATTCCCGACCACGAGGATCGCGGTCGATGCCCCGCTTTCCATCACGTACTGCAGTGATACGATCGAGTCCGCGGGAAAGTACACGTGCCGCATCGCGCGCCCGGACTCATACATCACCGCGCGAAGCGGCAGCGGCACGAGTTCGAGGTATGGGAAAAGTCGGCTCTGAACGTCCGCCGACAGCGCGGCCAGAAGGTGATTCTGCTGGGGGGCAGGCTTCGACTCGACGAGCATGTACCTACCTCGAATCTGGGCATCGAGCGCGCGACGGGGCCGCCCGCATATCGACCCGAGCGTGAGTTTTCTGCGCCATCCGGTCTATGCTGTAGCGAACAGACGAGGAAATGATCAGGCTGCGGATCGCCAAACGACAGGTGATTTCCCCCGCAATTCCTTTCGGCTCGTACTAGCGGCCCGCGCTCATCCGAGGCGCAATGGGCTCGTTTTCATTCAAAAACGCATCGAGATCCGCGCAGAACTTCGAAGGCACTTCGAAGTACGGTAGCGCGCCAGTCTGGTAGACCGTCGTGCGCCAGTTCCCGCGGTCGTGGATGAGTCGTTTGCCGCGGAAGTCCTTGAAGTCGCCGTGCAGCCCGTGGCTCATCCATATGGGCTGCGAAACACGCTCGTAGATATCGTGGATGTCCTGGCTGAACAGTGCACCGGACAGGAATGCAAATGGCGCAAATCTCGCGCCCGGCTGGCGCGCCGTGAGCACGTCGTACTCCCACAGGGTTTCGTCGATCGACTTGCTGCCCCAGGTACGCTCGAGGAAATAGCGGATCACCGCCGGTCTGGTGAGCCCGCGGTACAGCGTCTGCTCCCACGGCCTTGAGCGCAGGAATGCGTGCAGCCAGGGTTTCTCGCGCGTGCTGCCCGGCGGACCGCGCCGAGGCGTGGTGCCGCTCAGGCCTGTTGGGCTCACGAACGCGAGCCGCCCCCACATCGCAGGCCGCTCCACGGCGGCACGCGCAAGAAATTCGCAGCCAAGTGACACAGCGAGCGCATCCATCGGTACCATTCCGCAGCGCTGATGCACTTGTGCAGCGAGCAGATGCAGCGCATCGGTCATCAATCGAGGCTGGTACCGGAGGTCGCGACGCTCACTGAGCCCGAATCCCGGAAGGTCGAGCGCAAACACCGTACGAGTCCGGCGATAGTGATTGAACAGGGGCCGCATTTCCGCCGCGGATGGCGCTGCGTTGACGCTATGCACCAGCACCAGCGGTGGTCCTTTGCCACAGACGTAATAATTCACGCCACCGACCACGCATCGGTCGGCAGTCAGCGCCGGCGGCAATTCGGGCGCATCTCGCGAGTCGAGTGGTTTGCTTCCGGGTGTCGGGACATCGCCCGGATAGGAGCGGACCGCGTCCGCAACGGCAGGCAGCTGCACTTGCAATTTCATGCCGCCAGGCTGACCGCGGCGACGTTCAATGTCGGTACGTTGCACCACAGAAACCGCCAGTACTACCTGTGCACAAATTCACAGCTTGCTGCCGGCTCTTGTGATCGGTTCGACTGACTGCCGCCCACTGGGCCGCTCAAGCGGCCCACCGACTGAACTGATCACGAGGCCACGTCGATCGCGCAATTCGCCGCTGCATCACGTCGGCAGATCACGACACACGACAAGCTGCGGGTGCAATGCTCCGGGTGCGCGAAGCGCAGGCCGCGCCTTGGGATGCGCATCCAATAGGGGTGCCGGCATATGGGGGGCCTGAACTGTGATATGCGACAGCCGATTCATTTCCTGCTTCACCGCCGCATAGCATTCGCAGCAGTGCGCTTCGAGACCCGCCCGATCAAGCACCAGGATGTGGCCGCGCTGGTAGTGGATCACTCCAGCATGCTGCAGGCTGCTAGCCGCCGTGGTCACGCTCTCGCGACGAACCCCAAGCCTGGCGGCAATGAGTTCATGCGTCGCAATCAGCTCATTGGAGTGCTGCCGATCCAGTCTCCCCGCCAACCAGCGACACATCTGCTGCTCCACGGAATGATGCCGATTGCACACGGCGGCCTGCGCCAAATGAGTGATCAGCACCTGCGCGTAGAGCAATACTCGACTCTGCAATCCCCCCCAATGACAGGCCTCCTGCTTCAGGATCTCGGCCTTGAGACGCAGTGCCTCGCCAGGGATGTCCACGACGGCGCGCGAGGAAGTGGTGGCACCGCCCATGAACAGCGCGATGCCCACCATGCCTTCATTGCCTACCGCAGCCAGTTCTGCACAGTTGCCATCGGCCAATTCGGATTGCAGTGAAACGATCGCCGTGGTCGGGAAATAGACACTGTCGGACTCACCACCAGGTTCGTAGAGCACCGCGCCGAGCGGCAGGTATACCAGATCCAGAGAGCGCCTCAGGTGATTCCATGCTACACGCGGGAGCCCCGCAAGCAGGGTGTTCAGGCACGGATCACCGGTCGCTGCATCCATAGTCTTTGACCCCTTTAGTGCCGTCTGAACCAATCTCCAAGCTAGGGTCAATGTGGACAATAGTCATGTCGTAGATACCCCTATATGTACGATATCGCACGCATTCGCCGTCGCCTGCTGCGGTGAATCTGCATCGTGGTGCTGTGCGACACCGTACTGACGGCATCGCCCCCGACGCCTATGTTGGCAGGCAGCATCCCGCCTGCCGCCACGCACTGGGCATCCATGCCAGATTCCGCCATCAATCACCGAATCGTTCTCGCCGCACGCCCTCACGGCGTACCGCTGCTCACGGATTTCCGCACTGAGGCGCTGCCAATCCCGGATCCCGCTGCCGGCCAGCTTCTTACCCGCACGCTGTACCTGTCCCTCGACCCCTACATGCGCGGCCGGATGTCGGAAGCGCCTTCCTATGCACCCGCCATGCGGGTCGGGGATGTCATGGTCGGTGGCACGGTGTCGCGCGTCCAGATATCGCGACATCCCGGCTACGCAACCGGCGACCTCGTACTCGGCTACAGCGGCTGGCAGGAATACGCGCTTTCCGATGGGTCGGGGCTCACCCAGCTCAATCCGCAGACCCGGCAGCCTTCGCAGTATCTCGGCGTACTCGGCATGCCGGGATTCACGGCCTATATGGGGCTGGTCGAGATCGGGACCCCCAAGCGCGGAGAGACGGTCGTGGTCGCCGCGGCAAGCGGCGCCGTCGGCTCCGTCGTCGGCCAGGTGGCCCGGATTCTCGGATGCAAGGTCGTCGGCATCGCGGGCGGCGCCGACAAATGTCGCTTCGTAACCGCTGAACTGGGGTTCGATGCCTGCATTGATCACCACACTGAGGGCCTGCCGGCCCGCCTCGCGGCCGCCTGCCCGCACGGAATCGACGTCTATTTCGAGAACGTCGGCGGTGCCGTGTTCGACGCGGTCCTGCCGCTACTGAACGTGCGCGCGCGAATTCCGGTCTGTGGTCTGATTGCGCTCTATAACGACGCCGCCCCGCCTCCCGGACCGGACCGGACCGGACTCCTGCTCGGCACCATACTCAGGCGACGACTGCGCGTGCAGGGGTTCATCAACTCGGAGGACTACGCCGGCCGTCAAGCGGAATTCCTCGCGGCCATGAGCCCGTGGCTCGCTGCCGGACAGATCAGATACCGGGAAGATGTCATCGAAGGCCTGGCGAACGCACCGCAGGCATTCATCGGCATGCTCACCGGTAAAAACTTCGGCAAGCTGGTCGTTCGCATGGACGCCGTGCCGCCACACGAGGAGAAGGCTTCATGAGCGCCCGCTATTACGCGATCGTCTGGATCAACCACAACGCCGCGGAAATTTTCCGCATCAATGCACTCGAGCAGTCCAAGCTGGTGGTCAATTCCCATACGTCAACGCAAAGCCTGCATCATCGTGGGGATGACAACGGCAGCCACGATCACCCAGTCGACACTGAATACTTTTCGCGCATAGCCTCGACGCTGAATCATGTCGGCGGCACCCTGCTTGCAGGTCCCGGCGAGGCGCGGTTCGAGCTGGGCCGCTTTCTGGGCGAAACCCGGCCCGACCTTGCCGCCCATGCGCACGAGCTCGATACCGCGACTCATCCCGGCGATGCCGGGCTCGTCGCAATGGCACGAGACTATTTCCACCTTGCCGGCTAGAGGCCGACCCGGTAGCTGCCGGCCTTACTGCGCCGACTGCTAGGATCCGCGTCATGAAGGCGATGGTCCTGAACAAACTGCGCACGGCGCTCGCCTGGACCGAGCTTCCGGACCCGCAGCCAGGCGCGGATGAAATCCGCGTGCAAGTGCTTGCCTGCGGGGTGTGCCGCACCGACCTGCATGTCGTCGATGGCGAACTGCCGAACCCGCTGCTGCCGATCATTCCCGGTCACGAGATCGTCGGTCGAATCGATGCGGTCGGCCACGCCGTCCACGATCTGAGGGTCGGCGAGCGCGTCGGCATTCCGTGGCTGGGCCATACCGATGGCACCTGCCCCTACTGCCTGATGCAGCGCGAGAACCTCTGCGATCATCCGCTGTTCACCGGCTACACCCGTAACGGCGGCTACGCGACGGCCGCAGTGGCGGACGCACGATTCGCGTTTCCACTGGGCGAGACCGGCAGCGACGTCGCCATCGCGCCGCTGCTCTGTGCCGGCCTCATCGGCTGGCGCTCGCTGGTGATCGCGGGCGACGTCCAGAAGATCGGCCTCTACGGGTTCGGCGCCGCCGCACACATCATCGCGCAGGTCATCAAATGGCAGGGCCGAGCGGCCTATGCGTTCACCCGTCCGGAGGATGCGACGACCCAGGCCTTCGCACGCGGTCTCGGCGCGGTCTGGGCTGGCGGCTCCGACGAGCTGCCACCGGTAGCGCTGGACGCGGCGATCATCTTCGCGCCGGTCGGCGCTCTGGTTCCACCAGCGCTGCGGGCGGTACGCAAGGGCGGGCGCGTGGTGTGCGCCGGAATCCATATGAGCGACATTCCGGCCTTCCCCTACTCCATCCTATGGGAGGAGCGGGAAGTGCTGTCGGTAGCCAATCTGACACGCAAGGATGGACTGGATTTCCTGGAGCTCGCACCACAGATCGGGATCGAGGTGAAGACCTCAATCTACGCACTGCAGCAAGCCAACGCGGCTCTCGCCGACCTGCGCGCCGGACGCTTCGAGGGCGCCGCCGTCCTCGTGCCCTGACGCGCCTACGTCCTTTTCGCAGCTGCCGGCTCAGGCGCAAGGAACACTGCCGCCTGGAGCTCATGGCTCGAGATCATGGACATTTTCGACGCGCTCACGGCCGTTTCGATGGACAATGGCGCCAGGAAAGCCGATGAACGTGCCGCCGCCAACAAGCAATTTCCCGGAACCGGACCGCGTACCGGTGCGTATCGTCGGACTGGGCGCTTCGGCGGGCGGCCTGGATCCGCTGGAACAGTTCCTCGCGCACGTGCCGGTGCCGAGCGGGCTCGCGTACATCGTCGTGCAGCACCTGGACCCGACCCACAAAGCGATGTTGACGGAACTGCTGCAACGTGCGACGTCCATGCCGGTACGCGAGGTCACGGCGTCCATGCCACTGGAGCCCGACTCGGTCTACGTCATTCCTCCCAACACCGAACTCACCGTAAAGGGCGGGCTGCTGCGTCTCGGCGAGCCGAGTGAGCGACGCGGGATGCGCCTGCCCATCGACGTGCTGTTCTGCTCCCTCGCCGGGGACCAGGCGGCCCGCGCCATCGGGGTCGTCCTTTCGGGCATGGGGTCCGATGGGACGCTCGGACTTCAGGCGATCAAGAGCCAGGGCGGCTTGACCCTGGCGCAGGACCCGCTCACAGCACAGTTTGAGTCGATGCCGAAGAGTGCCATTGCGGCCGGTGCGGCCGATGTCATTGGGCTCGCCTCCGATTTGCCAGACCGCATTCTGAGCGTCACAGGAGCCCAATCCGGCGCGACTGCCCCGGTGAATGGCGCCGCGGACGCTTCAGCCGGCGCGCTGGAATCCATCCTGGAACTGTTGCGTACACGCAGCAGGCACGATCTGACGCTGTACAAGCCGAGCACGCTGCGGCGCCGGATCGAGCGACGCATGGCGATACATCGCTTCAAGGCGATGACCGACTACGCGGCTTTCCTCGCTGCAAACCCATCGGAGCTCGACCTGCTGTTCAAGGAGATGCTGATCGGGGTGACGAGTTTCTTCCGCGACCCGGAAGCCTGGGAAGAACTCGGCGCTGTCGTGCTTCCGGAGCTGTTCGCTCGCACCGCGCCCGACCGGCGGTTCCGTGCCTGGGTCGCCGGTTGCTCCACCGGCGAGGAGGCGTTCTCACTCGCAATGGTTTTCATGGAAACCCGGGACCGGTTTGCCGACCATGGCGCATCTACGTTGCAGATTTTTGCCTCGGATCTCAATGCGGATGCGATTGCGTTCGCCCGGCGGGCGCGCTACCCGGCCTCGATATCCGCGGATGTCTCGGCGGAGCGCCTGGCGCGCTTCTTTCGCGCACAGGGTGACGGCTATCTCGTCGATGCGCGTATTCGCGACATGGTGCTGTTCGCCCAGCACGATGTAGTCATGGATCCGCCGTTCACCCGCCTCGATCTGGTCTCGTGCCGCAATCTCCTGATTTACTTCAGTGCCACGCTCCAAAAGCGCCTGCTGCCGCTGTTCCACTACAGTCTGCTTCCGGGCGGCGTGCTGATGCTCGGCGGATCGGAGACCGTGGGAGCCGCGCAGAATCTCTTCCCCCCCCTGTCGTCAAAATCGAGGATATTCCGTCGCGGACCCGGTACGGCGCCGTTCGGAGCCGTGGATTTCCCGGCCTTTCGACGCCTTTCAGCGCGCGCGCCTGCGCAGGAGTCTCCGATGTCACAGCAGTCGCCGCCCTCGACAAACGTCCAAACGCTGGCGGATCAGCTGCTGCTGCAGAAGTACTCCCCGGCCGCGGTCCTGGTAAGCGGACTCGGCGACATCCTCTATATCAGCGGACGCACGGGGAAGTACCTCGAACCCGCAGCCGGCAAGGCGAACTGGAATATTCATGTCATGGCCCGCCCCGCTATTCGTACGCAGCTCACTGTTGCGCTCAGGCAGGCCACTAAAGAGCGAAGAATGGTCGAAGTGCGCGGCCTCCCTATGGAAGGCAACGCAGCACATCTGCTCGACATCACCGTCGAACCCATAGAAGAGCCGAAGGCGCTGGAAGATCTGATCATGATCGTGTTTTGCGAGGTGGCAGCGCCCCCAGCTGGGAAGTCTTCGCGCGGCAAGCGTCCTGGCAGCATCGATCCCGCAATCTCCGCCGAGCTCACGCGTGCTCAGGGGGAACTCAAGACCCTGCGCGAAGCCATGCGCGCCTCGGAAGAGGAACGTCAGGCGGCCATCGAGGAGCTTCAATCCACCAATGAAGAACTCCAGTCCGCCAACGAGGAACTCACGACTTCTAAGGAGGAATCCCAGTCGATGAACGAGGAGCTGCAGACCATCAACGTCGAACTTCAATCCAAGCTCGACGATCTCGCGCTCGCTCAAAGCGACATGCAGAACCTGCTCAACAGTACCGACATCGCCACGCTCTTTCTGGACAAGAATCTGAACGTACGACGCTTCACCGATCAGATCAAACGCATTATCAATCTTCGGGATGCCGACATCGGGCGCCCGCTCAGCGATCTCACTACGACGTTGAACTATCCGGAGCTCGACGCCGACGCGAAAGAGACGTTGCGGACGCTGGCATTCAGCGAAAAGGAGATCTCAACGAGCGACGCGCATTGGTTCAAGGTGCGCATCATGCCGTACCGGACGGTAGCCAATGTCATTCAGGGCGCCGTGATCACGTTCGTCGACATTACCGCGGCAAAACAGCTGGAGTCCCGACTTCGCAAGGTATAAGGGAGTAGACTGGAGGGTCATAGAGCGGCACGCGTATCGCACGATCAACGAGGTGACATGATGGCCACAATCCCCCAAAACCCGAGCCGCGCGGCGGAACTGCGTTCCCGAGCGGTCGCACATCTCAAGGGACCTGTCGCGCAGGCGCACGCGGACGCATCGGCCGCCCTCAGCGTGCTGTACGAGCTCGCTTCCTCGCCGTCGACCGCCCCTGATGCGCTGGCCCTGCTGCATGAGCTGCAGGTTCACCAGGTGGAACTAGACCTGCAGGACGAGGAATTGCGGCGCGCACGAACTGAGCTCGAGACCTCGCTCAATCGGCAGGTTCAACTCTACGACTATGCTCCGGCGGGTTTTTTCACCGTGGATGACGACACGGTGCTGCGCGAACTGAACCTCACTGGGGCGAGCCTGCTGGGATTCGAGCGCGATTTCCTGCGCGGACGCTCGCTCGAGAGCTTTCTTACGACGGAAGACGCGCCGACCCTGCGTGCGATGCTGGCGCGCGTCACCGCGGGCGCCCGCTCCGATTGCGCCGACCTGCACCTGCGGCCGACGCAGGACGGGGAAGCTCGCTGCATGCGTACCTCGGTCGGCCTTGATCCGGCGGGTGGAGGATTCCTGATCGCGATGATTCGGGTCACAGGGACGAAGGTGGCTCCGCTTGCCTGATGAATGCAATCCATAGTCCTGGCGACAACCACCTTCTAAGAGCCCTCACCTCCGACGCACTGGCGCGGCTGTTGCCGTACCTCGAGTATGTGGAGTTGCCGCTGGGCACCGTGCTGTATGAATCCGGCGACACGCTGCGTCATGTCTACTTTCCGGTCGATTGCATCGTCTCGCTGCTGTATGTGCTGGCGGACGGATCGTCCGCAGAGATAGCCGTCGTGGGAAACGACGGGCTCATCGGCATCGCGCTTTTCATGGGTGGAGAGACGTCTTTGAACCGCGCCATCGTACAGAGTTCAGGATGCGCCTTTCGAATGCCCGGGCAACGACTCAAGGACGAGTTTCGTCTCAACGGTGCGCTGCATGCCCTGCTACTGCGCTACACACAGGCCCTGATCACTCAGATGGCGCAGACTGCCGTATGCAATCGTCATCACTCGGTCGACCAGCAGCTCTGCCGCTGGCTGTTGCTGTCGCTCGACCGTCTGCCGTCGAACAAACTGGCCATGACCCAGGAGCTGATCGCCAACATGCTGGGGGTGAGGCGCGAAGGCGTCACCGACGCCGCAGGCAAGCTGATGCGCCTTGGCATCATCGAATACCAGCGCGGTCATATCACCGTCCTGGACCGGCCCAAGCTGGAGACGCTCTGTTGTGAATGCTACGGGGTGGTCAGGAAGGAGACGGATCGCCTGCTGCCACGGGCCACCACGGGCGATCGCCGCGATCGGGGACGTTAGGGTCACCGGGCGGCAGGTCGCGCCGGGAAGTAGCCGAGCGTCGCCGGCCAGATATCGGTCAAAAGGTGCCCGAAGCCCACTCCCGCCAGACCGCCACTCCCATCGCCAGAATGATCGGCCCGATAAGAGCGCCGATGAGCCCGAACGCCGCCATTCCGCCCAGTACGCCGAACATCACCACCAGGAAAGGCACGCGGGTCGCGTGGCTGATCAGGAGCGGACGCAATAGGTTGTCAGTAGGGTGAACGAGCAGCAGCCCCCAGGCCGCGAGGATGACGGCTTTCCAGAGGTGACCTGTCACGGCCAGATAGATACTGAGCGAGCCCCAGACCAACCCCGTTCCCACCATCGGCACGACGGACAGCAATCCCGTCAACGCCCCGAGCAGTACGGGACTTGCAAGGCCAACGATCGCGTAGCCGACGCCGGCGACAATCCCTTGAGCGATCGCCGTCACGACCAGTCCATAGACCACCGAGCGCGTCATCGTGGCGGCAGTAGCGACATAGGGGTCGAGGCGATCGCCGAACAGGCGCGCCAGGACGCGGCGGCCCTGTGAGATCGTGCTCTCCCCGTCGACATAGAAGACGAACAGCGTCACCATCGTGACGACGAGCTTTCCCAGGTTGCGGCCGATACCACCGGCCAGAGCAGCGAGTTCGCCGGACCACGCCTGAAGAAAGGCGCCCATCTGGCGCATCAGCGCGGCGGGCTCCGCCGAATAGCGGCTCACCTGCAGCTGAATCTGTTCGCCGATCCATGGTATGCGGCGAATGAAACCGGGCACTGCGTAGGAGCTGCTGGTAGAGAGGTCGGCTATGCCCCGATATGCGCCCAAGAGCTCCTGTCCGAACAGGGTCAGCATCCACAGTACGGGCAATACCACCGCACAGGTGAGTAGTACGGTCATGGCAAAGGCCGCCGTCGCGCGCCACTTCCCGAACAGTGGTCGGAATCGGCGGTACAGCGGCCAACTCGCGTACGCGAGTATGGCGGCCCACGCAATGGGTGACAGGAACGGAGCGATCACGACCAGACAGGCGAGACCCGTAACGGCAACCATGATCGCGAGCAGCACGCGTCTGACGATCTGGATCTCGCGGTCGGAAGGAATGAGAACGGGTCGCATGGGTCGGGTTCGCCTCATCCTGTGCCCGAGGCTATCACGCAGAACCGCGAAGGGACCGTTAGATGGCGTACATTGCCTGAGGGACGGTGCTGCTATTCTCCGGAGCGCCGGCGTCGGCATTCGGGCTCCACCGGAGAACTGCTGTGGCTACTACCTTGGTTCCACGTGTCGACTGCTCCACGGTGATGGTCGATTTCCGGCAGGGGCAATGCGGACGATTCTCGGTACACATCACCTAGCCGGACGAGCGTGCCCATCCCGGCTTCCGGACTGACTACAGAAGAGGCGGCCGCACGCCTCGCCACTGATGGCTACAACGAACTTCCTGCTGCGGCACGCAGAGGGTTCGCGCGCATCATCTGGGAGGTCGTGCGCCAGCCGATGTTCGCGCTGTTGATCGGCGGCGGCATCGTGTATCTGCTCCTCGGCGACCGGACGGAGGCCTTGCTGCTGCTGGCCTTTGCCACGCTGTCGGTCGTGATCACCGTCGTGCAGGAGTCGCGCAGCGAGCGGGTGCTCGAGGCACTGCGGGACCTGGCGAGCCCCAGGGCACTGGTCGTACGAAGTGGGCAGAGACTGCAGATCGCCGGACGGGAGGTGGTTTGCGATGACGTCATTGTCGTGGCAGAGGGCGACCGGGTGGCCGCGGATGCTGCGCTGCTTGAGTCGATGGACCTGTTGGTCGATGAATCCCTGCTGACCGGCGAGTCGGTCCCGGTCCGTAAACTTGACCCCGATTCCCGGACCGGGCCGCCGCCTGCAGCTCCGGAACCGGTTCCCGGGGGCGAAGACCTTCCCTGGCTGTTCGCAGGCACACTCGTTGTGCGCGGCTCCGGCAAAGCGCGCGTCACTCGCACCGGCGTTGGTACGGAGATGGGCAAGATCGGACGCGCCCTCGGCACGATTGAAACCGAGCAGCCGCATCTCCAGCAGCAGCTGCAATGGTTGATCCGGGACTTTGCGATCGTGGGCGCGCTGGCCGGCGGGCTGGTTGTGCTGCTGTTTGGATTGTTGCGCGGATCCTGGCTCCAGGCCATGTTGGGCGGCATTGCGCTCGGCATGTCGCTGTTGCCGGAGGAATTCCCCCTCGTCTTGGCGGTGTTCATGGCGATGGGTGCGTGGCGGATCTCGCGCGTGCGGGTGCTGACGCGCCGTGCCTCAGCGATCGAAACACTGGGCGCCACTACGGTGCTGTGCACAGACAAGACCGGGACGCTCACCGAAAATCGCATGACCGTCGTTTCGATCGTCGCCACGGACGCCCGCTGGGACGCCAAGGACAAGGTGCCGCTCGCCGGAACGATCGCGCAGACCCTTGAAGCCGCGCGACTGGCCTGTCCGCGCGAGGCCACGGATCCGATGGATGTGGCGATCCACTCGGTCGCGGCCACTCATCGGGACGGGTCAAAGCCGGACTCCCGGTCCATAGTGCGCGCGTATGGGCTGCGCCCTGACCTGTTTGCCGTGGCCAACGTCCTGGCCGGCGGTGCGGGCGAGCCGCTGACCGCCTATGCGAAGGGGGCTTTAGAGGCGATTGCGGAGCTTTGTCACCTCGGAGCGGACCAGATGTCGGCCATTCGCGCGCAGATGGATGCACTCGCGCAGTCCGGCGTGCGTGTGCTCGGGGTGGCGAAAGCTGACAGGCTCGCCGTGACATCGCCCGGACAGCTTCCGGAGACGCCGCGCGGCATGCCTTTCGAGTACCTGGGCCTCATCGGCTTCGCTGATCCCTTGCGCGCCACCGTACCGGCCGCCATTGCCGAATGCCGTTCTGCAGGAATCCGCGTGCTGATGATCACTGGGGACTACCCCGCCACCGCGAGTGCGATCGGCGGCCAGGCGGGACTCGACTCGACGGAAGTCCTGTCGGGCGATGCCATTGAATCCATGTCCGATGAGCTACTCGCCGAGCGCGTCAAGACCACCTGCATTTTTGCGCGCATACGGCCCAACCAGAAGCTGCGCATCGTCGAATGCCTGAAAGCCAACGGGGACATCGTCGCGATGACCGGCGACGGGGTGAATGATGCGCCGGCGATCAAGGCGGCTCATATCGGGATTGCGATGGGCGGAAGGGGCACCGAGGTCGCGCGCGAAGCCTCCTCGATCGTGCTGCTCGCGGACGATTTCGGCTCCATCGTCACCACGATCCGGCTGGGGCGTCGCATCTATGACAACCTGAGAAAGGCCATCGAATACATCGTTGCCGTGCACATCCCCATTGCCGGTCTCGCCGTGTTGCCATTGCTGCTCGGCTTGCCCTTGATGCTGACGCCGATCCACATCGCATTTCTCGAAATGATCATCGATCCGGCGTGCTCCATGGTATTCGAGGCCGAAGCAGAGGAGGACGACGTGATGCGGCGCCCGCCCCGAGACCCCAGGAGTCCATTGCTGCTGCGCAAGAGAATCCTGTGGGCCGTGGTGCAGGGGCTCGTCGCGCTGGCGATCCTGGCGGGACTTCTGATCACGGTGTCACGCGCCGGGATGGTCGAGGGCGATATGCGGGTGCTCGTGTTCACATCGCTGGTGCTGATCAACATGGGATTGATCCTGGTCAATCGATCCTACAAGGCATCCCTGGTGCGTGCGCTCCTCCAGCCGAACCGGTCACTGTGGATCCTGCTGGGGACCGTGTCGATGCTGTTGACCATCGCGATTCTCTGGGCACCGGCGCGCACCTTGTTTCATTTCGGCCAGTTGCACTGGGATGACCTGGCAATCTGCATGGCGGTCGGCGTGTCGAGCCTTGTCGTACTGGAGATGATCAAGTCGGTCTGGTTCCGTACTCCCACCCAGGGGACGCGATGACGCAACGGCGCTATGCGGCGTCTTCTGGATCCCGCGACACCAGGCCGCCGCTGCCGGCGAGGAAGCCCGCCAGATGCCGGGCAAGGTCGCGAGCGTCGGCTTCGGCACCGTTGATGAACGTGGATTTGCGTCGCCGCAGCACGGGCAGGCCGAGGGCATACATGCCGGGTGCTTCGGTCACGACACCGCCATCGTGGCGCAGGTCTCCCTTGGGCGTGACCACGGGGACCTGCAGCCAGCCATAGTCCGGACGGTACCCGGTGGCCCACACGATCGTGCGTATTTCTCCGCGGTGCAGGTCGAGCGACAGCCGCGACCGTGACGGCAAGCGAGTCGAGGGGAAACGCTCGACCGGACCGGCATCGATGTCGACGTGCTGGTCTCGCGCCCATGCATCAAACGCATCGAGCAGGCGCTCCATCTTGAGGTCCGCAAGGGCCAGATGGTTGGCGAGACCGCCGGAAAAGAGCGCGTGACCATCGCGTATGGCCGCCAGCCTGCCGACTATCTCCACGCCCGCGTCGGCAAGTCTGTTCAGCTCGAGCGTGGAATGCTCGGGCGTCCCGACGAGCTGCGGTGATGGCAGTCGCCGGGCGCGCTCGAGATCCTCGATCTGATCGTAGCGCTGGTTCCAAACCCCGGAGTGCTCCATCCACCACAGGACATCGTGGCCTCGATAGGATCTGGGCAACCGTACGTGCTCACCGACGCAAAGCGTCACCGGCCGTCCGGAGCGATGGATTTCATCGGCCAGCTGCACGCCCGTAGCCGCGGCGCCGACGATGAGCACGCCTCCGGGTGGCAGCTGCTCCGGGTGTCGGTAGCTGAACGTCGTCAGGCACTGCACCGACTGCGGCACAGCGCGATGCAGGTCCGGCACCCTTGGGATGTTGTTTGCGCCGGTGGCGAGCACGACGGAGCGGCAGCGGATTTCGCCGCGCCCGGTCACCAGCTGGTACCCGTCCTCGACCGCCCGTACGGAACTGACGGTGGTATGCGTACGTACCGGCGCCGAAGTCCCGGCCGCGAACGCCGCGATGAAGTTCACGACGTCCGGCAGATTCATGAAGCCGTCCGGATCGGGACCCTCGTAGGCATGACCAGGCAGCCGACAGAGCCAGTTGGGGGTGAGCAGGCGCAGTGAATCCCAGCGTTCGTGCCGCCAGGAGTTCGCCACCTCGCCACGCTCGAGCACGACGTGGTCGATGGACTGTTCGGTGAGAACCCGGCTCATCGACAGTCCGGCATGCCCGGCCCCGATGATGACCGTCGTGAAGCGCTCGATGCCAGTCACCGCATCAGCCGACGGGGCCGTCTTTAGACGACTTCGACGGTCACGTTGGTGGGATTGGTGATGATGTCGAACACCGCCGAACGCTTCTGGGACTGTGCCACCAGTGCCTCGATATCCTTCTTCGAGGCGTCGGCATCGACATGGAAGGTCACCTTGATATTGTCATAGCCGTTGCGGACGTCACCGTCGATGCCCAGGATGCCGGCCAGATTCATCTTGCCCTCGAGCCGCGCTTCCACCGATCGCAACTGGATGCCGCGATTCTGCGCCACGGCCGCAATCCCGGCCGTCAGGCAGCTGGCCAGACCGACCAGGACCACCTCAACCGGGGTTGCACCATGGTCCTCGGAAGCGAAGATTTCCGGATGATCCGTGTCGAACGAGAACTCGGACTTGTGCGATTGCTCTTCCCCCAGACCCCGAAAACCCTGGACGGTCGAGCGGGTATGCGTACCGTTCAGCCACTTGCATGACGCACGCCAGGTGAATTCGGCGGCCGCCGGCGCGTTCTTCAGCGCCTCGCGTGCCGCAAGCAGTGCATCGACGTTGACCCCGTTGTTGACGACCTGAGCCATGTGGTTATCTCCTCATTGGCGATGTTGGACGCGCGCGCCTGGGGGCCTAAGATAGCGCACCCCAGGCTCGCCGGGAGCGTCCTCGTTGGAACAGCCCAGACGATTCGGATTCGACACCCGTCAGCTGCATGCCGGAGCGCGACCGGATCCCAATACCGGGGCACGTGCGGTGCCGATCTTCCAGACGACGAGCTACGTATTCGAAGATCCCGAAGCGGCGGCCGCCTACTTCAATCTGCAGGAGTACGGTAATACCTACTCCCGGATCATGAATCCGACCGTGGCCGCGCTCGAAGAGCGAGCCGCCAGCCTGGAGAACGGCTGCGGAGCCGTGGCATTCGCCAGTGGCCTGGCTGCGCAGGCCGCCGCATTGTTCACGTTGCTGGAGCCGGGGGACCATGTCGTGTCCTCCTCGGCGCTGTACGGTGGCACAGTCAACCAATTCAAGCACCTGTTGCGCAAGTTGGGGGTCGAACTGACGTGGGTGGATCCGGACGATATCGACGCATGGAGATCCGCCATCCGGAGCAATACCAAGGCATTCTTCGGCGAAACCATCGGCAATCCCGGCGGCAACGTGCTCGACATCGAGGCCATCGCCGACGTCGCTCACCAGGGCGGATTGCCGCTGCTGGTCGACAACACCTTTGCAACTCCGTATCTGTGCCGTCCCTTTGAATGGGGCGCCGACATCGTCCTGCATTCGGCGACCAAATTCCTCGGGGGCCACGGCACCAGCATGGGCGGCATCGTCGTGGATTCCGGCAGGTTCAACTGGTCCAACGGCCGGTTCCCGGTCATCGCTGCCGCATCGCCCGCGTATCACGGCCTGCAGTTCCACGAGACCTTTGGGCTGTACGGCTACCTGATGAAGCTGCGCGCGGAGACGCTGCGCGACCTGGGCGCCTGCATGAGTCCGTTCAACGCATTCCTGTTGCTGCAGGGGATCGAAACACTCTCCCTGAGAATGACCCGCCACGTCGAGAACGCGACGGCAGTCGCGCGCTACCTGGAATCTCACCCCCTGGCCTCGCGAGTGACCTACCCGGGCCTGCGTGCGAGCAGGTACCGGCCGCTGGTCGACAGGTACCTGCCGCGTGGGTCCGGCGCCGTGCTCTCATTCGACATCGCCGGAGGTCTGGCGGCGGGACAGGAATTCATCCGCGGGCTCACGCTATGGTCACACCTGGCAAACGTCGGTGACGCCAAGAGCCTCGTCATCCACCCTGCCAGCACGACCCACCGGCAGCTCAGTGAGCCGGAACTGGCAGCAGCGGGCATCGGGCCGGGAACCATCCGGCTGTCAGTCGGGCTCGAAGACGTCGACGACCTGATGTGGGATCTGGAGCAGGGATTTGCGAATGCCCGTGCGTCGCTGACCGCGGAGCGGGTGCCATGACGGATGTCGACCTGTCCCGGTACCAGGATCCGCTGGTGATCCAGCGCGTACTGCGCAGTGCCAGGACCATCGCGGTCGTCGGACTGTCCGGCAACGCGCTGCGTGCCAGCCATTTCGTCGGCTTCTACCTGCAGCGCCACGGTTACCGCGTGATTCCGGTCAATCCCCGGGAGTCCGAGATTCTCGGACAGCGATGCTATGGCAGCCTGCGGGACCTTCCGGAAAAAGTGGATATCGTCAACGTATTCCGCGCTCCGAGCGCATTGCCGGAGATTGCTGAGCAGGCGGTCGCCATTGGTGCGGGCTGCCTATGGACTCAGTTCACTGTGATCAACGAGGCGGGCGCGAGGATCGCTGAGCAGGCAGGCCTCTCGGTGGTCATGGACCGGTGCATCAAGGTCGAGCATGCCCGCTACGTGGGCCGCATGCATTGGCTGGGCCTCAATACCGGCCAAATCAGCTCGGTACGCGGTGGCCTGCAGTAATTGCATCTCTTGCGCCACCCCCAGCGTCGAATCATCGCGTTAATAGGTGACATAACGCTGCGTCAAGGCCTCGTCGCGGAATCGCGAGGCTGTGGCCGCTGCTCGGGTGCGAGCACGCGGGGCGCGGCGGCTCCGAAATACGTCCGCACCTTCGCCACGATCTGGCGATCGGTCAACCGGCCTTCGGTCTGCACCGCGGCAACTCGGCCGCCGAGATTCAGTTTCAGGAGGCGCGCATGGAGCTCGGTCTTGGCCTCCCCGGGTCCGAACACCAGCAACTTTCCGTAGCGACGTAATATTGCGATGACTGCGTCGTAGTAGCTGTTGAGTTCGCCCGTCAACGCCCGTTGTCGACGGTCATCCGCAGGCACCTGCAGCGCTTCGTAGTCACCCTTCATCGGTGAATCACCGGTGCGCTCCGGGTGCTTCTCCACGTTCGACAGCACGACCGTCGTGCCCCAGCCCTCGATAGCCATACCGACGATAAGGGCCTTCCTATGGTCGATCCATACGCCAGCGCTCTCGCTGGTCGAATTCGCCGCGATATTGCTCATTGCACTCGAACTCCCTGAAGGCCCGCGTGCCTGAAGGCCCGCGTGCCGCCTGTGGACTGCGGCTCTCGTTGCGCGGGAGCATCGGCGAGCAGGACACTCCCGTCTGTACGAGGTCGCACAGATATCCCTGATCCGGTGCCAGTCCCGATCCCGGGACCTGGTCGGCCGCTATCGCGAAATTGACGGGTTTTCGGTAGCCTACCGACACACGGGTAAAAGGGGCGAACATTGCGCAAGCCGATTATTCTTGCGGCGTCATTCGCGCTGGCCGGCGTTGCCCCTATTCGCGCGCAGGGCGTAATACCCGCGCCGCTCCCATCTCCGGCAGCATCCGCCGTGACCATCGATGTCGATCTCGCCAGTCCCGTCGGCCCTTACCAGCCGCTGTACCCGTGGTTCGGATATGACGAGGCCAATTACGGTACGGCCCCGAATGGCCGCGCGCTGCTGCGCGAATTGCATGATCTGAGTCCGGTACCGGTCACGATCCGTGTCCACCATCTTCTGACCTCGGGCGATGGTGTCCCCGACCTGAAGTGGAGTTCGACCAACGTCTACCGCGAGGACGCGGACGGCAAGCCGCTTTACGACTTCACGATCCTTGACGGCATCTTCGACTCCTATGCCCAGGCCGGCGTGCGCCCGATGGTGGAGCTGGGCTTCATGCCCAAGGATCTCGCCGCCGCACTGCCGGACCGGCAGCTACCCTACCAGGTGCGCTATCCGCAGAGCACGACCTCCGGAGCTTCGAACAATCCGCCGAAGGACTATGCGAAGTGGGGCGAGCTGGTACGCACGGTCACCGCCCACCTGGTGCAGCGCTATGGCCGTGAGACCGTGCAGAAGTGGTACTTCGAGGTCTGGAACGAACCGAACATCGGTTACTGGCATGCCACGCCGACGGACTACTGGAAGCTTTACGACTATGCGGTGGCGGGTGTGCGGGCCGCGTTGCCAGGCGCCCTGGTCGGTGGCCCTGCGACCACGGGCCCCGGAGATCCGGCCGCCTACAAGTTCCTGGACGACTTCCTGGGCCACGTGACTGCGGGCAAAAGCGCGGCTTCCGGCGCGCGCGTGCCGCTCGATTTCATCTCGTTCCACGCCAAGGGTCGCCCGCAGATCGATGCCGGCCGCGTCACGATGGGCATTGCCAAGGAACTTGGGGATGCCGACAAGGGATTCGAGATCATCTCGAAGTATCCGGGTCTGCGCCGGCTGCCGATCATCCTGAGCGAAGCCGATCCCGAAGGCTGTGCGGCGTGCTCGTCCAAGGTGAATCCAGCGAACAACTACCGCAACGGCACGCTCTATCCGGCCTACACGGCCGCGGCCTACAAAGGGCTGTTCGAGCTGCAGGATCGGCGCCACGTCAATCTGCAGGCCATGCTCAGCTGGTCCTTCGAATTCGAGAACAAGGACTACTTCGAGGGTTTTCGCTCGCTCAATTCCAATGGCATCGACAAGCCGGTACTCAACTTCTTCCGCATGGCCGGCCTGATGTCCGGCAGCCGGGTGCATGCCGTGAGCGATGGCGCCGTGCCACTCGACACCATGCTGGCGGCCGGCGTGCGCACTGGCGCGGACGTCGACGCATTGGCAACGCGGTCAGCGCACGAAGCCGCCGTGATGCTGTGGAACTATCACGATGTCGATACGCCGGCGGACGCCACTCCCACGACGCTGCACATTCGCGGCTTGCCGAGCGCGGTGGGCCGCGTGCTGCTGACGCACTATCGCATCGACGACGCGCATAGCAATGCCTACACCGCCTGGCTCGCGATGGGATCCCCACAGCAGCCCAGTGCGGCACAGTATGCGGAATTGAAGCGGCTGGACGGGCTGCAGCTGCTGGGGCCGCCGCAATGGCTCGACATCGAGCGGGGCCAGGTGACGGTCGGCACCGAGATGCCCCGCCAGTCCGTATCCCTGCTGCTGCTGCACTGGGAATGATCCGCGCTGCCGCGCTGCCCGGCCTGTGCGCAGCGGCGATGCTGATATCCGCATCAGCGCCGGCTGCGGCGCCCATGCCTTCCGCGAATCCGGACCCGACCGAGGCGGTGCCGTTCCGCACCGGCCTGCACCTGGCGGACATTCAGATCCACGATCCATGGATACTGGCGGACCAGGCCACGCACACGTATTACCTCTACACGTCGGCGTCAGCAGCCGCCACCGGCCAGCATCGCGGCGGGACATTCGTCTACCGTAGCCAGGACCTGCGTAGCTGGCAGGGACCCGATACGGTATTCGTGTGCCCCGATGGCAGCTGGGCAGATCCGCCGCAGCGGGCATGGGCGCCGGAAGTGCATCGCTACCACGGCCGGTACTACCTGTTCACGACGCTGCACAACCCGGACCGTCCCATCGCGCGCAGCAATCTGGCCACGCCGCAACCGCTGTTCATGCGCAGCACGATCATCGCCGTCAGCGATGCACCCGCCGGCCCGTTCCGGATGCTCAAGCCCGGAGCACCGGTCACGCCTGCGGACTTCATGACCCTGGACGGCACGCTGTACGTCGACCGCGCGGGTAAGCCGTGGATGGTGTATGCGCACGAGTGGGTCCAGAAGGGGGACGGCACGATGGAAGCCATTCCATTGCGCGACGACCTGTCGGATGCGGCGGGGGATCCGATTCATCTGTTCAAGGCCTCCGACGCACCATGGATCGACTCAAGGATGGCGCCCGACGCGCGACTGAACGACTATGTGACTGACGGCCCGGAGCTGTTCCGTACTCGAACCGGCACGCTGCTGATGCTGTGGTCCAGCTACGAGCGGATGCCCGATCACTTCGAGAGCTACGTTCAGACGGTCGCGAGATCGAAGTCCGGCGAGCTTTCTGGTCCGTGGGAGCAGCTGCCTCCGCTGGTCCGCAACGACAGCGGCCACGGCATGCTGTTTCACAGCTTTGAGGGCCAGCTGATGCTCGTGGTGCTGCAGCCCTTCCAGGACGCGCGCAGCAAGATCTACGAGGTCGAGGACCTGGGGGATCATCTGCGCGTACTGCGGTTCCGCGATGACCTGAGCGGACCTCCGCTCGGACCTCAGAAAGGACGCGCCCGCAACTGAGGCGCTACTGTTTCTCCACGACGACCCGACCCTGGGCGTTGACGTACACGTGATACCGGTTGCCGTCCTTGCAGCTGACGGAATAGTCACTGTCGGCGTTGCGCTTCGAACTGACGATCTGATCGCACGACTGACCCTGCAGGACAATGGTGGCCTTGAGGTCACTGCCGATCGACGCATCATCGGCACCACGCACCGGTGCGACCACGGCCACGGCCATCGCCGCTAGCATCAGAACGTATACGCGCTGCTTCATGTGATCTCCTGGCGTGGTAATCAGATTTTGGCGAACTTTTCGGGATCCGCAAGCACGGACCAGATCGCTTCCCGCGACGATGATATCGCTGTGGCAAGCGAAGCATCGCTGTCCTGCAGCAGTGAGAGCACCTTGAGCAGCAGGAGGTTATACCGCTGCCGCAGATCTGCCAGCGAGGTCCGGCGATCACCCTGATGATAGGCGCGGAACTGCGCGAGCAGGTCATCGACTTGGTTCTTGAGCGACAGCTTGGTAAACACCCCGATCGCACGAGTGTCCCGGAGTCGCTGCTCGAGTGCCTGCAGATCGAGCGTCGGGGGCAGCGACGGCGACGCTGGCGGCGATGGTGTCGGAGTCGGCGGTAGCGCTGGCTGCTGCTGCGGCGCTGGCCGCGGCGGCTGCCTGCGGGAGGTTGCAACGCTGGCGTGGTCCGCATTTCCGGACTCCGGCGGCGGCATAGCCGCTGGAGGTGTCGTCGTGGCGGCTGGCGACGCGGCGGCCGCTGGCGACGCGGCGGCGGCCGGCGGCGCGGTGGCGGCCGACGGCGTCGCGGCGG
>CAZGVE010000010.1:33653-42450 GCA_964528845.1 uncultured Steroidobacteraceae bacterium
GCTGGCGACGCGGCGGCGGCCGGCGGCGCGGTGGCGGCCGACGGCGTCGCGGCGGGAATCGGCGCCACGGAGGATTCGCGTGGCGGTGTCGGCGCTTGCGGCGCTGAGGGTTGCGCCGCCGTAGTCGAGGGGTTGGCTCGCACGCTGGACGGCGCCCGCTCCAGCGAGGCACAGGCGGTCAGGGCGACGGCGACGAGGGTCGCGCTGGTCCAATTTCCGTGCAAGCTATTCTCTCAAGCAGTCGATGGTCCCTCTCCCGGCCGCAGTACCGACCCCAGTATAGCGAGCGACACGCCGGATGCCTGCGCGGGCACTGCAGCGGATACAGATCGGTAACGATTCTGACACCTGGCGGAATCGAAGATTCCCTACCTTTGCAGCGATCGGCCGCTTGGCCTGCGACAGCAATGGGAGTGGATCCACATGAAGGTACAACGTTCTCAGGCGGCCCTGGCCGCCTTACCGGTCGCCGTGTTCGGGCTGGTATTCCTTGATGCGGCGCAGGCGCAGACGCCGACCAACCTGATCGTCTCAGGAACTGCCTACCAGGATGTCGGCCAGGCGGCCACGCTGGCGGCCGGTAGCCTGCTGGCGCCGGGCACCCTGGGCGCGGCCAACTCGGTCGCGACTGCGGACGGCCAGTTCCAGAACGTGTTCCAGAATGCCGGCCCCGATGCCGCCTTCGGCGTCACGTCGGGGATCTTCCTGCAGAACTATTCGACGAGTGCCACGTACAACATCGACGCGGGCGCTGTCGTCGGAAGCTTCTCGTCCAAGTCCGAACTGGCGCTGAATCTTTCGTCTGACGGCAGCTCCCTGACCTTCATGGCCTACAACCCGCAGCAGTCGTACTCCTCGACCGGCACGAATGGCATCGCCGCCGTGGCGACTGGCGGCAACAACAATCTGGGCCTGCTCGACATCTCGAATTCCAACACGCCCGGTCTCACCGACCCGACCAATGGCGTGAATGCTTCGGCGTATCGAAGCGTGGTACAGGTCAATCTCGCCGCGCTGCTGACAGGGCCGTCCGGCACCACGCTCGGCGGCGGAACGGGACTCACCGTGACCAATACCAACGCCTATAGCGGCAACAATGGGCGGGCCGTCGTGCAGTACGGCGGTCAGTACTACATGGCAGGCAATGCCGGCAACAGCGGTTCAGGGGTGACGGGTGCAGTGCTGACGCAGCTGTCGCAGAACACCGGCATGCAGACCATCACACCTGGCGCTGCCAGTGCCAACAGCACCGTGGTCGGTGCCTGCACTGGCACCGCGGGCGCCACCAAGGGTTACCAGTGCGGGTTCAACAACAATCCGTCGAGCACGACTGGAGACAAGACCGGCAAGGATGACAACTTCCGCGGCCTGACGGTCTACAACGGCACCATGTACGTCACCAAGGGCAGCGGCAGCAATGGCGTCAATACGCTCTACCAGGTGAACGGTTTCGCGAACCCCGCCACCGCGACGATATCGGTGGTCCCGGGATTCCCGACCACCGGGGCCACCGCGACGCCATTTGGAGTCTGGTTCGCGGACTCGAACACGATGTACGTGGCGTACGAGGGAGGCGACAAGATCGCCGGAGCGAACGGAGTCCTGGCGAGCGAGGGTGGCATCACCAAGTATTCGCTGGTGAGCGGCGCCTGGCAGCAGGACTATTCAATCAATGCCGGGCTGCAGCAAGGATTCACGGCAGGCAGCCTCGCGCTGGGTGCGGACACGCAGACGACGAAGTTCTACACCGACGGACTGCGCAACCTCACCGGCCAGGTCAATTCCGACGGGACCGTGACGCTGTATGCCGTGACCTCGACCGTCACGGACGCAGGCGTGGGTACCGCGTGGGATCAGGGCGCGAATCCAGACCAGATCGTGCAGCTGACCGATACGCTGGCCAGCACGACGCTGCTGGCTGGCGAGTCGTTCAACACCCTCGAGACTTCGTCCGACGGCACGGTGTTCCGCGGCGTCGCGCTCGCACCGGTTCCGCTGCCGCCCTCGGCATGGCTGATGCTGTCCGGGATCGGAGCCGTCGCGGCACTCGCACGGCGTCGCCGTTCCCTGCTCGCCTGATCGGCTTACCCGCCCTGCTTCAGGCGGTCCGCGGCGCGGCGATGGCGTCGCGGACCGCTTCGGGTCGAATCGGCAGGTGGCGCAGCCGCGCCCCGACGGCCGCGAAGATCGCGTTGCCGATCGCAGGACCCACGACGGTGGTCGCGGGCTCGCCGAGTCCGCGCGGCGGATCAGCGCTCTCGACGAAGCTGATGTCCAGCTCCGGAACCGCGGCGATGCGCAACGGAGTGTAGGTGTCGAGGTTGGTATCCTTGACCTGGCCGTTCACGAATTGCGTTCCTTCATGCAGCGCCATGCTCACGCCCCACAGGCTCGAACCTTCGAGCTGGGCCTGCGCACCGTCCGGGTCGACGATCGTGCCCGCGTCCACGACGAGTGTCAGCTTCTCGACTTTCACGGCGCCGCTCGCGCGATCGACGCGCACGCGCGCGACGCAGGCGACCCAGGTAGGCATGTCACGCTCCTGCCCGAACGTGGTCGCGAGCCCCAGTCCGGAATCCGGTGGGAGCTTGGTGCCCCAACCAGCACGCTCGGCCGCGCGGCGAACCACCTCGGCCTGCCGCTTGGCGCCGCCGCCGGTCTCGGGCGCGCCGCCCGCGTTCAATCCGGCGCCCGTCAGCAGCCCGAGCCGGAAGGCGAGCGGATCGGCGCCGACGTGATGGGCCGCCTCGTCGATGAAGCTCTCCGACGCCCAGTTGGTCCAGCCCGGAGCCACCGAGCGCAGCCACCCGGGTCGAAAGGTCGCGTTGGCCAGATCGTTCGTGATCGCGCGCACCTGCTGCGCGCCGACGTCATACCAATGATTGGCACCGTTGATCGAGAACTGGTCGAACGGCTTGTCACCCTGACCTTTGGACATCGCGGCGGGCGCCATGACGAGCGTGGGCCACCCGGCCGCGGCGTGGTGCTCCATGCCCATCACGCGACCATTTTCGCCGAATGCCATGCGTAGCCTCTGCACGGAGGGCGAACGAACCGAATCGAAGCGCGCATCGTCGGCACGGGTCAGCACCAGCTTCACAGGTCGCTTCAGTTCCTTGGCCGCGAGCGCCGCCGGCACGGCGTAGTCACCATTGAGCCTGCGGCCGAAGCCGCCGCCAACCATATAGGTCCGCATCACGATGCTGGCCTCGGGACGATCTAGCGCCTTGGCCAGGGTCGGAAGGGCCAGGCTCTGCCACTGGTTGCCGGTATGGATCTCGAAAAGTCCATCCTTCTCGAACGCCAGCGCGTTGAGCGGCTCCATCTGGAAATGCAGCACCGTGGAAGTCGTGTAGGTCTGCTCCAGCGTCGAGTGCGCGGACTTGAAGGCGGCCGCCGTATCGCCGCCGCCGGTGTTCAGCAGTACGCCCGCGCTCGCATCCGCGATCAGCCCGGTGGCGTGCTGCTGCAGGTCGTCCTCGGAAACGTTCGCCCCGGTACCCGGGGTCCACTTCACCTGGACCAGATCGGCGGCCCGGATCGCAGCCGGGTAGCTCTCGGCAATCACCATGACCCACCCGGGCACGGTGCCGGACGGATCGTTCAGCGTGATGCTGCGCAGATAGCCCTTGACCTGGCGCGCCGCTGCGTCGTCCACGGCGATGACTACGGATCCATTGCGCGTCGGCGGCAGTTTAGGACGCGCATAGACCATGTTGGCGACTTTCGCATCGATGCCGTAGCGGGCCGTGCCGTTGGTCTTCGCGGCGATGTCGAGCGCCGCAACCGGCTTGCCGATCAGACGGCGCGCGGCGACCGGCTTGATCGGCAGCTTGTCGAGCTCCTCAGGGGTGAACTGTCGCGCAATCGCGCCGCGCCGGATGATCTCGCCGTAAGACAGCGAGCGGCCGCCGGCGCTCACGGTGCTGTTCTTGGCCTCGCACCGCTCTGGACTGGTGCCGAGCAGTTTCGCTCCGGCTTCCAGCAGCGCGAGGCGCCCGGCCGCGCCAGCGCGGCTGTAGATCGGAAAGGTCTGCCACACCGACCAGCTGCCGCCGGTCACCATCAGGCCCCATTTCGGATCGCTGTCCACGTGCACGGCGCGCACGTGGCTCCAGTCGGCTTCGAGCTCGTCGGCGAGGATGCGCGCCAGCGCAGTACCGACGTGCTGGCCCATCTCGGCGCGGATGATGTTCACGCTGATGATCCCGTCCGCCCCGATCGAGTACCAGATCGTTGGTTCGAACTGCGCGCCTGCCGCCGTCGCTGGAACGCCACCGGGAACGGACGGGTCCAGTGCGGCCTGCGCCCAGGGGCTGAAGCCGAACGTCGCGCCTGCGCCCGCCACCGCGATCAGGAAATTCCGGCGCGTCAGGGGATGCTCGTGCACCGGCTGCGGCGCGACGCCGCTCATGGTCTGGCTCCGGGGGAGGCGCCGGCGGCGTGCTTGATGGCCGCGCGGATCCGTACGTAAGTCATGCAGCGGCACAGGTTTCCCGCCATCACGGCGTCGATGTCCCGGTCGCTGGGGTTCGGAAAATCCTTCAGCAGCGCCGCCGCCTGCATGATCTGTCCTGACTGGCAATAGCCGCATTGCGGCACCTGAAGTGCCAGCCAGGCCTGCTGTACGGGATGCGCGCCGGCCGGATCCAGTCCCTCGATCGTCGTGACCTCAGCGCCCGCTACTGCGGCTACGGCCGTGATGCATGAGCGCGTGGCGCGTCCGCCGACATGTACCGTGCAGGCCCCACACATGCCGATACCACAGCCGAACTTGGTCCCGGTCAGGCCGAGATCATCCCTGATCACCCACAACAGCGGCGTATCGCCGTCGACATCGACGCTGACCGTGCGTCCGTTGAGCGTAAACGCAATCATGCTGGCACTCCTCCGAACGTCCCTTCCTGATTCATCGCTGCGCCATGATCGATCACAGCGCCGGACCCTGCGTTCGCGCGGCGGCGATCGCCTGCTCGAGCCCGTTCCACGGAGCGCGACTGGTGCGTGTGGAGCGCAGATAGACCGCAATGGACGCCAGATCGGCGTCGGACAGCGCGGAGAATGCCGGCATCACGACTCCGGGCGCCCCCTGCGGTGCATCGACGCCATCGAGCATCACGCGAATCAGATTCGCAGGATCATCGAGCTGGACCGCACTGTTGAGCGCCAGGTCCGGCCGCAGCGGGTCGGGTCCCGCCGCACCGTTGTAGTGGCAGGATGCGCAGGCGGACGCGTACAGCCCATCCCCGTTCTGGCTGCTGGCCGCGTTCGCGCGCTGCAGCGCCGTTGCAGTGCGCGCGGCATTCGCGGCCGCTGCATCGACATCGGCGAAATACACGGCAATCGAGTGGATGTCCGAATCTGGCAGCGCAACCAGATCCTGGTGTACCACCTCGGACATCGGACCGACCGCCGTTCCGTGGTAGCGGCTCACGCCCCCGCGCAGATAGGCGAACAGCTCCTCAGCGGTCCAGGGTGCAGGCGAGGGATTGTCCTGATTGAGCGGCGGGGCAATCCAGCCATTGACGGGCGCGCCGCCGAAAGCCTGGCTGGACTGTTCGGCGCCCAGCATGTTACGCGGCGTGTGGCAGGCGCCACAGTGACTGACTCCCTCGGCCAGGTACGCACCGCGGTTCCATTCCGCGCTATGCGTGCCATCGGGCACGAACCTTCCGCCACGAAAGTACAGCAGCTTCCAGCCGGCCTGGAGCGCGCGGATGTTGAGCGGAAATGGAATGCCGTTGGTGCGCGCCGGCGCATCGACCGGCGCACGCGTCATGAAATAGGCATACAGTGCGGCGACGTCCGCATCGGTCAGCTTCGTGAAGTGATCGTACGGCAACGCCGGAAACAGCTGACTGCCGTCACGCGCGACGCCCTCACGCAGCGCACGGCCAAAGGCCTGTTGCGACCAGGAGCCGATACCGGTTCCAGGGTCCGGCGTGATGTTCGTCGAATACACGATGCCAAACGGGGTCCGGATCGGCACGCCGCCCGCGTAGGCCGCTGCCCCGGAATTCGTATGGCAGGAAGCGCAATTCCCGGCGCCGGCGAGTACTTCCCCGCGCGCCACCAGATCGGGTGCGAAACTCGACTTCTCCGGCGGCGCAATGCCGTCAATCGCAGGGCGCCGGGCCAGAGCGAAGTAGCCGACCAGGGCCACCACCACGACCACGAGCACGGACACAAGCGGTCTGCGCACTCGACCTCCCCTTACGCTGCCGGGTTGCCTGTTGTTGCTCGATCTTCCACCTATTGTAGTGACCCTGCAACTGAGCGAACCTGCCGCTCGCCGTGCGCGATGGAGTAAGCTTCGAACGACCGTGCGAACAATCGATGTAGAGGGGGGACAGGAATTGTTCATGAACACCATGATGCGCAGGCATCGCAGCGGGCGCGCATACGCCGCGTTGGCAGTCCTCGCGACCGCTGCGATCGGAATTTCCAGTGCAGCGAGCGCCCAGAACATCGCCATCACCAATGTCCGGGTCATCGTCGGCAACGGCCCGGTGATCGAGTCCGGGACGATCATCGTCCGCGATGGCAGGATTGCGAGCGTCGTGGCCGGCAAGGCCGCGACCCAGGGCCTGAAGATCATCGATGCAAAGGGGCTGACGGCATTGCCCGGGTTCATCGATGCGCACAAGCACATCAATACCGGGCCGAACGAGCAGGGGCAGATGCAGTCACTGCTGGAGGCGGGCTATACCACGATCCTCTCCGGCGGCGGCCCTGGCGACGGCAATCTGACGCTGCGCGATCACATCGAGTCCGGTCTGATCAATGGCCCGCGCATCCTGCCCTCCGAGCGTGTGAACCTGCACAGCACGCCGGATGAGGCCCGCGCGGCAGTCCGCGCGATGGCCGCGCGCGGAATCAAGTACACCGGTGAGATCGCGCTCACGCCCGAGCCCGCTCCACCGCAGGCAGAGATCGAGGTGCTCAAGGCGGTGGTCGACGAGGCGGCGAAGGCCGGCGTGCAGGTGAACGTCCATGCCGTCAGCACTCCGGCCATGGTCGCCGCGATCGACGCGGGGGTGCGTCGCCTGGTGCATCTGCCGAACAAGGACTGGACCGGCTACGAAGCGGCCGCCAAGGTCGCGGCGACAGGATCGATCGTGAGCGGCCTGATTGCATTCGGCGCGCCGATCATCGACCGGGAATCCCCGGCTCCGGCACCGGTCCAGTTTCCGCGCGACAACAGTCCCCGCTTCCGCGATGGCAACGCATGGCCGGAAGCCATCGCGGGCGCAAACCGGGATCCCTCGGGCAGGGCTACCGGCACGGAAGCCGGGTATACGATCGTCAACGCACGACGGATCTGGGAGGCGAGCAACAATGCGATTGCGTTCTCGACCGACCAGAACTACGCGGACAAGGTCGTTCTCGAGCACGAGCTGAAATCCTTCAGCGTGATGTTCTCGATGTCGGACATCTTCAGGATCATGGGCCCGAATACGGCGCAGTTCATCGGCATGGGCGATCGGATCGGCACGCTCGAAGTCGGCAAGTTCGCTGATATCGTGCTGCTCGATGGCGATCCGCGCCTCAATATCTACGAGATGCTGAAGACGACCGTCGTGTTGAAGGAAGGCCGGATCGTCGTCGACAAGCGCTCAGCCGCGAAGGGCGGTGCCAGGGGCTGAGGGCGCGGATTGCGTGAGCATCATGCACGCCGCGGCGGTCACCTGGGCGGTGGTTGCACTGCCGCCCAGATCGCGCGTATGCAGCGCGGGATTGGCGGTGACGCCTTCGATCGCGAGCATGACGCGCCGCGCGGCCTCCGGTTCGCCGAGATGCTCGAGCATCATCACGACTGACCAGAATGTGCCCACCGGATTGGCCAGTCCCCGGCCCATGATGTCGAAGGCCGAGCCGTGGATCGGTTCGAACATCGACGGATGGCGGCGCTCGGGGTCGATGTTGCCGGTCGGGGCGATCCCGAGGCTGCCAGCCAGTGCCGCCGCGAGATCGCTCAGGATGTCGGCGTGCAGGTTGGTCGCAACGATGGTATCGAGCGAGGCCGGATGATTCACCATCCTGGCAGTGGCGGCATCGACCAGCTCCTTGTCCCAGCTGACCAGCGGGAATTCCTGCGCCACTTCCGCGGCGATCTCGTCCCACATCACCATCGCGTGACGCTGCGCGTTGCTCTTCGTGACCACCGTCAAGCGCCGCCGCGCTCGCCCCTGCGCCAGCCGGAACGCGTAGCGCATGATCCGTTCGACGCCGCTGCGAGTCATCACTGACACGTCGGTGGCGACTTCGTTCGGGTATCCCTGGTGCACACGCCCGCCCACGCCCGAGTACTCCCCTTCGGAATTCTCGCGCACGATCACCCAGTCGAGGTCGTGGGGTCCGCAACGCTTCAGCGGCGCATCGATCCCGGGCAGGATGCGGGTCGGTCGCACGTTCGCGTACTGATCCAGTCCCTGGCAGATCTTCAGGCGTAGTCCCCAGAGCGTGACGTGATCCGCGATGCCGGGATCGCCGGCGGACCCGAACAGGATCGCGTCCATCGGACGCAATGCCTCGAGGCCATCAGCCGGCATCATCACCCCGTGCCGCCGGTAATGGTCCGCGCCCCAGTCGAAGCTCTGGAACTCGAAGGCCAGCGCGCGCTGCGTGCCTGCGAGTGCCTCGAGCACCTCACGGCCGGCGGGAATGACTTCCTTGCCGATGCCGTCCCCTGGAATCAGCGCGATACGATAGGTCTTCATCCGACGATCCTACTGCAAGGCCGGAATGTCAGGCCGGCAGCGGCGCCTGATCCGGCAGCGGCGCCTGATCCGGCAGC
>CAZGVE010000010.1:42550-76660 GCA_964528845.1 uncultured Steroidobacteraceae bacterium
CCGGCAGCGGCGCCTGATCCGGCAGCGGCGCCTGATCCGGCAGCAGCGCCTGATCGAGCAGCCGCGCGATGTGCAGCGCCTCGCGCCCGGCACCGTCGCGGATCTGGTGCCGGCAGCTCGTACCGCCGGCGACGACGATCGCATCCGCGCGGGCGCGGATGGCTGGCAACAGGCTGGCTTCCGCCATCTGCATCGACAGCGCGTAGTGCTCGCGCTCATAGCCGAAACTGCCCGCCATGCCGCAGCAGGAACCCTCGATGAGCACCGGGTCCGCCCCGGGCAGCAGCCGCACCGTCTCGAGCAGAGCGCCGACCGTGCCGAAGGCCTTCTGGTGACAATGGGCATGGACCAGCAGCGGGCGGTCCACGCCCCGCAGGCGCAGCGTGCAGCGTCCGGCACGCACCTCGCGCGCGATGAACTCCTCGAACAGCAGGGCCTGCGCCGCGACCCGCTCCGCGGCCGCGCCGAGCCCGAGCGCCAGTGCCTCGTCGCGCAACGTCAGCAGGCAGGAAGGCTCGAGGCCCACGATGGGGATGCCTGCGCGCGCAAACGGATCGAGCACCTGGATCAGCTCACGTGCCCGTGCACGACCCTCGCCTATCATCCCCTGGCTCAGCCAGGTGCGGCCGCAGCAGTAGTGTCCGCGCTCCCGGATCGGGGTATGCAGCGCATAACCCGCGGCGTGCAGCACGCGCGCCGCTCCGAGCGCGATCTCGCTCTCGAAGCTGCCATGGAAGGTATCGACGAACAGGACCGCTGCCTTCCCGCCCGCCGCGGCAGTCGCGAGCAGCTCGGCTGGGTCCGAAAATATCGCCGTGTCGCGTGCACGCCAGAAGGTGTCGGCACGCCAGCGCGGCAGCGTTCGCCGCGCCGCGAAACCCACCAGCCGTTCCGACAGCCATGCGGCGAGCGGTATCCGGTCCCGCAGGTTGGCGAGCCACGCCACGCGACTGAGGACATGCGCATACTGGGGCAGGTGCGCGACCAGGCGGTCTTTCACCGCATAGCCGTGCTGCGCCCTGTAATGGGCGAGGAACTCAATCTTCATCCTGGCCATGTCGACACCGGTCGGACACTCGCGCCGGCAGCCCTTGCAGCCTACGCACAGATCCATCGCGGCGCGCATGGGCTCCGAGGTAAAGCCGCCGGGCCCAAGCTGGCCGGACAGCGCGAGCCTGAGCGTATTGGCGCGGCCCCGCGTGACGTGCTGCTCCGAGCGCGTGACGCGGTAGCTCGGACACATCGTGCCGGCATCGAACTTGCGGCAGTGGCCGTTGCCGTTGCACATCTCGACGGCCTTGGCGAAGCCCTGCGTGTTGTCACCACCGGTGCCCGGTGCCGTCGTCGTCGCGCTGACCGGATCGTTCTGCACGTTCCAGGCCGACCAGTCGAGCAGCGGCTCGAGCGGCTCGGTGCGATAGGGACGGGGTGCCGAAGGTGGCGCGTGCCGGAACAGCGCCGCATCGTCCATGCGCGGGGGATCGATGATCCGTCCGGGGTTGAACAGGCCGACCGGATCGAGCTGCTGCTTGATGGCGCGGAAAGCCTCGTTGATTGCGGGCCCGAACTGCCAGGCGATCCATTCGCCGCGGCACAGTCCGTCGCCGTGCTCGCCGCTGAAGGCGCCCTTGTAGCGGCGCACCAGTTCGGAGGCCTCCTCGGCGATCGCGCGCATCCGTACGGCTCCGCCCTCGGGGCCGTCGCGACGCATGTCCAGGATCGGCCGCACGTGCAGGGTCCCGACCGAGGCGTGTGCATACCAGGTGCCGTGAGTGCCATGCCGTGCGAATACTTCGGTGAGCGCGTCGGTGTAGGCGGCGAGATGCTCGAGCGGCACCGCGCAATCCTCGATGAAGCTCACCGGCTTGCCGTCGCCCTTGAGGCTCATCATGATGTTCAGGCCCGCCTTGCGCACTTCCCACAGCGCCTTCTGGGCCGCGGGCTCCGGCATCTCGACGACGCTGCCGGGCAGCCCCAGATCGCCCATCAGCTGCACCAGATCCTTCAGCCGTGCGAGCTGCGTCTGACGATCATCGCCTGAGAATTCCACCAGCAGGATCGCCGCCGGCTCACCGATCAGCGCGCGCCGGATCGCAGGCGCGAACTCGGGGTTGGCGAGACTCAGCTCGATCATGATGCGATCGACCAGCTCGATCGCAGTGGGCCCGAGCGCGACGAGGTGCTGGGCCGCGCTCATGGCAGCGTGGAAGCTCGGAAAATTGACGACGCCGAGCACGCTGGAGCGCGGCAGGGGCACGAGCCGCAACGTCAGCGACCTGGTGAAGGCCAGCGTACCCTCGGCGCCGATGAGCAGATGCGCGAGATTGACGCTGCCGTCGCTGGTGTAGGGACGCACGCTCTGGGGATGGAAGATATCGAGGTTGTAGCCCGCAACGCGACGCAGCACCTTTGGCCAGCGCGCCTCGATCTCGCCCGCGTGGCGCTGCGCCAGCTCGCGCACGAATGCAGCGATGCGCTGCTCGCGCGGCCTGAGCGTCGGCAGCGGACCGAACTCGACCGAGGTCCCATCGGACAGCCACGCCGCGGCGCCGAGCACGTTGTGCACCATGTTGCCGTAGGCGATCGAGCGTGAGCCACAGGAGTTGTTGCCGGCCATGCCGCCGAGCGTGGCCTGCGCGCCAGTCGAGACGTCGACCGGGAACCACAGCCCGTGTGCTCGCAGCTGCGCGTTGAGGTGATCGAGCACGATTCCCGGCTCCACGGTCGCGGTACGGCGCTCCAGATCGATGCCGAGCAGCCGCCGGAAGTGCGTCGAGGTATCGATCACCAGCGCACTGCCGGTGGTCTGGCCGCACTGACTGGTGCCAGCACCGCGCGCGAGGACCGGCACCTTCAGTTCGCGCGCGATGTCGATCGCCGTCGCGATGTCCTGTTCCTGCCTGGGCACCATCACGCCGACTGGCATGACCTGGTAAATCGACGCATCGGTGGCGTAGCGTGCGCGCGACGCGTCGTCGAACATCACCTCGGCCTGCGTCTCGCGCCGCAGCCTGGCCGCGAGGTCCGCGCTCATCCGGGCATGGCGGGTGCGGCGCGCAGCTGTTCCAGCACCGCATCGCGCTTGGCCTGCAGGTGCGCGACCAGGATGCCGCGCAGCGCAGCGGCGTCGCGTGCCTCGAGTGCCAGGATCATCCGCTCGTGCTCGCTGACCGCACGCTGCCACTTGGCCTCGTTCTGGTTGGTCTGGAAGCGCAGCGACTGCACGCGCGCGTTGGTCTCGCGATAGATCTTCGTGAGTACCGGATTGCGCGCTGCCTGATTGATCGCGGCGTGGATCAGTGCATTGATGCGGTAGTAACCGGGCAGGTCCCGGCGCGCGAAACACGCCAGCATCTCGTAGTGCAACGCCCGAATCTCGGCGATCTCCGGTTCGGTCGCACGTCCGGCGGCCAGCTCACCGGACAGGCCTTCGAGCTGGGCGAGCACTTCGAAGGCATGGCGGATGTCATCCTCATCGAGCTGCACCGCCACGGCGCCGCGATGCGGCAGCAGATCGATGAGCCCTTCCGCCGCGAGCAGCTTGATGGCTTCGCGCAGCGGGGTACGCGACACGCCGAGCCGCTCGCACAGCTCACGCTCATTGAGCTTCGCGCCCGGTGCGATACGCCCCTCGACCAGCATCGAGCGCAACCGCGCGACCACCTGGTCATGCAGGGTATGGCGGGTGATGGGTATCACTTCGGCCATGCGAGCTCCATGGACGATCGATGCATTAATGCAGTTATTGCTTTCACCGTATTTTTGGAATCATAAAGTTACAAATTAATAGTGCCATTTATTGCATTTTGAATGCAGTTTTGCAAGACTTAAGGAAGGCTCATTCCGACTCAATGCAACGAGGCCAGCGCATGCTCGATCTCGATTTCCATCCCAGCGGTCGGCATTTCCTGCAGATACCCGGACCGAGCCCGGTCCCGGACCGGATCCTGCGCGCGATGTCGCTGCCGACGATCGATCATCGCGGACCGGAGTTTGGCCGACTTGGCCTCAAGGTCCTTAGCGGGATGCAGTCCATCTTCCAGACGGGCCATCCGGTGGTGATCTACCCGGCCTCCGGTACTGGAGCCTGGGAAGCGGCGCTCGCCAATACGATGAGCCCCGGGGACCACCTGCTGATGTATGAAACCGGCCAGTTCGCCTCGCTGTGGGCCAGGATGGCGACGCGCATGGGACTTTCGGTCGAACTGCTGAGCTGGAGCGGGGAGGACGAGCTCCTGCCGCAGGCGCCCGGCTGGCGACGTGGGGTGCACGCCGGGCTGATCGAACAGCGGCTGAAGGCCGACACCGCGCACCAGATCAAGGCGGTCTGTGTCGTGCACAACGAGACCTCCACCGGCGCGACCTCCGACATCGCTGCGGTGCGAGCGGCCATCGACGCGGTCCGGCACCCGGCGCTGCTGCTGGTCGATACGATCTCCGGCCTCGCGAGCGCCGACTACCGGCATGACGACTGGCGCGTCGACGTATCGGTCGGCGGCTCGCAGAAGGGGCTGATGCTGCCGCCCGGGATCAGCTTCAACGCGCTGTCCCCGCGCGCGCTCGAGGCTTCGAAGCAGGCGCGCCTGCCGCGCTCGTTCTGGGCCTGGGACGAGATGCTGGCGATGAACCGCGATGGCTACTTCCCCTATACGCCGAACACCAACCTGCTCTATGGCCTGTCGGAGTCCCTGGACATACTGCTCGGCGAAGGGCTGGAGCAGGTGTTCGCGCGCCACCAGCGCTGGGGCGCCGGCGTGCGCGCGGCGGTCAGCGCATGGGGCCTGCCGATCCAGTGCGTCGAGCCCCCCGCCTGCTCCCCGGTGCTGACCGGCGTCATCGTGCCGCCGGGCATCGATGCCGACGAACTGCGACGCGTCATCTATGAGCGGTTTGACCTGTCCCTCGGGACCGGACTGGGCAAGGTCAAGGGCCGCATGTTTCGCATCGGTCACCTCGGCGACAGTAACGACCTGACGCTGCTCGCGACGCTGGCCGGCTGCGAAATGGGCCTGCGACTGGCGGGGGTACCACTCGCCGGCAGCGGCGTGCAGGCCGCGATGGACCACTTCGCAAAGCATCGCGCCGGTGCTGCCTTGAGCCGCGCGGCTTGATGCCGCACCGGAGCCTGCACTGATGGCGATGCCGCGACTGCGCCCGAGCCAGCTCGTGCTGGCGCTCCTGGGCCTGATGTACTTCATCACCTACCTCGATCGCGTCAACGTAAGTACCGCCGCTGCAGGCTTCGGCAAGGAGTTCAACCTCAGCAAGACCGAGATCGGTCTGGTGTTCTCCGCCTTTGCTTACCCCTATCTGGTGTTCCAGATGGTCGGCGGGGCGATCAGCGACCGCTTTGGGGCCCGACGGACGCTGATTGGCTGCGGTCTGCTCTGGACCGGCGCGACGGTGCTGACGGGGCTGGCCGGTGGCCTGACCTCATTGCTGGTCGCGCGCTTGCTGCTCGGCCTCGGTGAGGGCGGCACCTTCCCCGCCGCGACCACGGCGATGTCCCGCTGGGTGCCGACGGACCGTCGCGGCTATGCGCAGGGCGTCACCCATGCGGCAGCGCGCATCGGCAATGCTGTCGCGCCAGGAGCTATCGTTCTGGTGATGAGCGCCTATGGCTGGCGCGCAGCGTTCTACGCCTGTGCGGCGCTCAGCTTTGCGTGGGTCGTCCTGTGGGCCTGGTGCTTCACCGAGCACCCGCGGGATCACGCGCGCATCACCCCCGCGGAACTCGCGTTGCTGCCGTCAGCGATCGCGCGGCCGCCCCGCGTGCCGTGGCGGGCGCTATTCACCCGCATGGCTCCCGTTACGGTGGTGTATTTCTGCTACGGCTGGACCCTGTGGTTATTCTTGAGCTGGATACCGCAGTACTTCCTGCACAGCCAGCACCTCGAACTGGCCCGCTCCGCGCTGTTCTCCTCGAGCGTGTTCTTCGCAGGAGTGCTCGGCGATACCCTCGGCGGGCTCATCACCGACCGGCTGCTCAAGCGAACCGGCAGCCTCCAGCGCGCCCGCAGCCTGATGGTCTCGGTATGCATGCTGCTGGCGCTGCTGGCGCTGATCCCGCTGATGCTCACGCACAGCCTTGGGGTGTCGGTCTGCTCCCTGTCGGCGGGCTTCTTCTTCGCCGAGCTCACCATCGGCCCGATGTGGGCAATCCCGATGGACATCGCACCGCGCCACTGCGGTGCGGCGAGCGGCATGATGAATACCGGCTCAGCCCTCGCCGCGATCATCAGTCCGGTCGTGTCCGGATACCTGATCGACCGCACCGGCAACTGGCAGCTGCCGTTCCTCGGCAGCATGCTGCTGATGGGTGCCGGCATGCTGCTTGCGTTCCGGATGCGACCCGATCAGGGTTTCGAGGGCTGAGAGCATAGCCATGCACCGGGCCCCCGTTCTCTTCATTTCGCACGGCGCACCGACCTTCGCGCTCGAGCCGGGCCTGCTGGGCGCGCGACTGCAGGCTATCGGCGCGCAGCTGTCCGGAATCCGGGCCGTGCTGGCCGTCTCGGCGCACTGGCAGACGCGCGACCTGCGGGTGATGACGAGCGCTGCGCCCGCAACGCTGTACGATTTCCGTGGCTTCCCGGACGCGCTGTATCACCTGACCTATCCGGCTCCGGGCGCACCCGAGCTGGCGGCGCAGGCGGCACGATTGCTGGTGCGCGGCGGCTACACCGTGAGCTTCGATAACGAGCGCGGGCTCGACCATGGGGTCTGGGTGCCACTGCGATTCCTGCTTCCGCACGCGGACGTGCCGGTGTTCCAGGTCTCGATGCCCTACGATCTTGATCCGCCGGGCGCGCTGCGGCTCGGGCGCACCCTCGCGCCACTGCGCGCGGAGGGCATCCTGATCGTCGGTTCCGGCAGCCTCACGCACAACCTGTCCGAATTCCGCCCCGGCACCACGACCGCGGCGCCGTATGCGCGCGCGTTTTCCGACTGGATCCGGCAGCGCGTCCGCGATCACGATGGCGCTGCCCTCGAGCACTATCGCCGGACGGCGCCGGAAGCCGAGCGCGCGCACCCTACCGACGAGCATTTCCTGCCGCTGCTGATTGCCCAGGGAGCGAGCGCAGCGGACGATGCGGTCGATGTGCTCGAAGGCGGCATCGAGCACGGCATGCTCTCGATGGACTCATTCGCGTGGGGACTGGCGCCGCGCGCTACCAGCGGGGCCTGAGCATGCCTGCTGCGCGGGAGTCTGGCGCCGACGATCCGTTGTACGGTGCGATAGAAGCCGGCGGCACCAAGTTCATCTGCGCCATCGGCACGGGGCACGGCGCGATTCTCGAGGACACACGCATCGATACGCGCGACCCGGACGGCACGCTGCGCGAGGTCTTGCGCTACTTCGATGCCGCGCAATCGCGCTCCCGGCCGATCCGCGCGTTCGGGCTCGCCGCGTTCGGCCCGATCGAGCTGCGCCGCGATGCGCCGCGCTACGGTTTCATCACCTCCACGCCGAAGCCCGGCTGGCGCGATACCGATCTGCTCGGCACGCTGACCCGTGCACTCGGGCGGCCGATCGGCTTCGATACGGACGTGAACGCCGCGGCGCTGGCCGAATTGCGCTGGGGCGCGGGCGCCGGACTGAACAGCGTCATCTACGTGACAGTGGGCACCGGCATCGGCGGCGGCGTGATCCATCACGGCCTGCCGGTGCATGGGCTGTTGCATCCGGAGATCGGGCATGTCCCGGTGCGGCGGCATCCGGCCGATGCGGCCTTTCCAGGCGTGTGTCCTTACCATCGCGACTGTCTCGAAGGGATGGCCAGCGGTCCGGCGATCCTCGCACGCACCGGACGGCAGCTGGCGCAGAGCGCAGTGACCGATCCAATCTGGGACATCGAGGCCGATTACCTCGGACAGCTCGCCGCGCAGCTGGTGCTGATGCACTCTCCGCAGCGCATCCTGCTCGGCGGTGGGGTCATGGAGCAGCAGCGCCTGTTCCCTGCAGTGCGAGCACGCATGCTGCACTGGCTGCAGGACTATCTGCGGCTCGATGAGCTGCATGACTCCGCCTTTCTCGTCCCGCCGGGCCTCGGCCCCGCGGCCGGCATCTGCGGGGCACTCGCGCTGGCGATTGATGCGGACGTCGGGGCGGCCGTCGCGGCGGCCGGCTGAGGCGCTGATCACTCGAACAGCGCGGCGATCGAGGCGGTCGTGGGCCTCACGACGACGCCCTTCTCGGTGATCAGCGCGCTGACCAGCTCGGCAGGCGTCACGTCGAAGGCCGGGTTGCGCACCGCGACGTCCGCGGGCGCCCAGCGCTGCTCGCCGAAGCCGCGTACCTCGGCTGCGGCGCGCTCCTCTATCGGAATCTCCCGGCCGCTCGCGAGCTGCAGGTCGATGGTGGACAGCGGGGCGGCCACGTAGAACGGTATGCCGTGGCGATGCGCGAGCACCGCGACCATGTAGGTTCCGATCTTGTTCGCGAAATCGCCATTGGCCGCGACCCGATCCGCGCCGACGATGACCGCATCCACCTGGCCCTGCTGCATCAGGTGACCGGCCATGTTGTCAGTGATCAGCGTGACCGGTATGCGCTCCTGCTGCATCTCCCAGACGGTCAGGCGCGCACCCTGCAGGAATGGGCGGGTCTCATCGGCGATCACCTCGATGCGTTTGCCGGCCTCGACCGCCGAACGGATGACGCCGAGCGCGGTCCCGTGGCCGGCGGTCGCGAGCGCTCCGGCGTTGCAATGGGTCAGCACGCGGGCATGGTGCGGCAGCAGCGCGGCACCCAGGGCCCCCAAGGTGCGGTTGGCCTCGATGTCGGCGGCGAGCATTGCATGCGCTGCCTGCAGCAGCGCGTCGGCAATCCGCGGCGGCGAGGTGTCCGGCATCGAGGCCAGCACCGATCGCATCCGTTGCAGCGCCCAGAACAGATTGACCGCGGTGGGCCGGCTGCGCGCCAGCACGCGAAAGGCTTCGTCCATGCCGGCGGCGAACGCCCCGGCCTCGCGCTGCTGCAGGCGCTGCGCCTCGACCGCTATGCCGTAGGCTGCCGCGCAGCCGATCGCCGGCGCGCCGCGCACGACCATGTCGTGGATCGCCTCGGCTACACCCTGCGCCGAATCGAAGCCGAGCATGTCGAAGCGCGCCGGCAGCACCCGCTGGTCGATCATCTCGATCTGGCAGGTTGCCTGGTTCCAGCGCAGCGTCTCGACGCGCATCGTTCAGCGACGCAGCACGCGGCCGGCGACCGCATCGAGGATCTGGATCATCGCCGGATCGCGCGCCTCGGGAGCCGTGATCAGCGCGTACTCGAGCGCACGCTGACAACCATGTGGGCACGGCGCTGCGTCAGTCTGCACCGCGTTCGGCGCTGCGGCCTTTACCAGGGCGCGCGCGGTGGCGGCATTCGCGTGCACGGTCTTCACGACCATGTCGACCGTGACCGCGTCGTGACCGGGATGCCAGCAGTCGTAGTCGGTCACCATCGCGATGCTCGCGTAGCACAGCTCCGCTTCCCGTGCGAGCTTGGCCTCCGGCATGTTGGTCATCCCGATCACATCGCAGTGCCAGGAACGATACAGCGCCGACTCGGCCATGCTCGAGAACTGCGGCCCTTCCATCGCGAGGTAGGTACCGCCGCGCACGTGCGGGATTGCCGCGCTCCGCGCGGCCGTCTCGATCGCAGCTGCGAGCCGGGCGCACACCGGCCGCGCCATCGACACGTGGGCTACCAGTCCGGTGCCGAAGAAGCTCCCCTCGCGCGCGAACGTACGGTCGATGAACTGGTCGACGATCACGAACATGCCCGGCGGCAGCTCCTCCTTCAGCGAGCCGACCGCGCTCACCGAAATGACCTGCGTGACTCCGACCCGCTTGAGTGCATCGATATTGGCCCGGAAATTGATCTTCGACGGCGGAAGCTGGTGGCCTCGTCCGTGGCGCGGCAGGAATACCAGCGGCTGGCCCTCGAGCTCGCCGAACAGCAGTTCGTCGGACGGTGCGCCGAACGGCGAGTCGACCTTCACCCAGCGCGTATGGCGCAGGCCGTCGATGTTGTACACGCCACTGCCGCCGATCATTGCCAGCATCCGCTTCCTCCCGCGCTCAGATCACGCGCTCGTTGCCGCCATCGACGGGCAGCTGCGCCCCGGTGGTCTTCGCGAACAGCGAACCACACATCTCAGCCGCAAGTTCTGCCACGTCGCGGCTGTGCACTTCGACCTTCAGCACGTTGTTGCACCGGTATTCGGCGACCGAGAGACCGTAGTGCCGCGCGCGCGCCGCGAGCACCTCCTCGCTCCACAACCCGGTATCGAACACCGCATTAGGATGCAGCGTGTTCACGCGGATGTGATCCGCGCCCCACTCGAGCGCCGCCACGCGCGCGAGCTGCGTCAGCGCGGCCTTCGATGCGGAGTAGGCGCCGGCCCCCGGACCCGGCGCCGGGACGTTCTTCGATCCGATCACGACGACGCGCCCGCCGCGAGGTGCGACTTTGAGCAGCGCATGGGCCTCGCGCAGCAGCGACAGGTTCGCATCGAGGTTCACCTGCATGACGCGCCGCCATTCCTCATCCGCCAGCACTGCGAGCGGCCGGCCGGCGGGGAACACCCCGGCATTGAGCAGCAGCATGTCGAGCCCGCCGAAGGTGCGGACGCCCGCCTCCAGCGCCAGCCCGATCGCCGCCCCGTCGCGAACGTCGCAGCGCAGAGCCAGCACGTCCGCTCGCGCGAACAGCGTGCTGATGTCGGGATTCACATCCAGCGCGATCACCGCGGCGCCGCGCTGGAGCAGCGACTCGACGCAGGCCTTGCCGATCCCGGAGGCGGCGCCGGTTACCAGGGCCACCTCGCCGGCGAACGGGCGCGGCGCGCCCGCCTTGCGCAGCTTGGCCTGCTCTAGATCCCAGTACTCGACGTCGAACAGCTGTGCCTCCGGCAGCGCGCGATATCCCCCGAGCGCATTCGCGTCGAGGATGACCCGGATCGTGCGGCGGTAGATGTCCCGGGCGATCGCCGCTTCGCGCACCGTGCGGGCAGCGCAGCCGAGCCCGAAGCCCGGATCGAGCAGCACCCGCGGCGCCGGATCGAGCATGGTGGCGGGCGGCCGCGTGCGCGCGACGTGGCGCGCGAAATACTCGCGGTAGCGCTCGGCATAGGCCGCAACGTCGCGGCCGAGCATCGGAACGCGCTTGGTGCGGATCACATGATCCGGGGTCACGGGCCCCTGCTGCGAGAGCGCGACCACATCTGCACGCTGCGCGAACGCGATCGCCTCGGGGTCGGCGTGCGTCGCCAGGATCATGGGCGAGCCAGCATAGCGCGACAGCTCCAGCCGTAGCTGCGCGAGCTCCTGGCGGCTGACGGTCTCGGCACCGCCGGGTGCCGGCTCGCGCGCCTCCGGCGCCGACGGTGTGCGGTGACGCCCCAGGTAGTCCTCGGCACGCGCGACCAGCGCGATCATGCGCTCATAGGATTCGCGCGCGGTATCGCCGAACGAAAAGATGCCGTGGTTCAGCAGCACCATCCCCACGGTGCGGGCATGCGCCTGGCGCGGGTATTCGCGTGCACACAGGCGCGCCAGTTCGAACCCCGGCATCACATAGGGAATCACTACTACGTCATCCCCGTAGATTTCCCGTACGCGGCGTTCGCCGTCGACCGTGTTGGTCACTGCAAGCACGGCGTCGGCGTGCGTGTGGTCGACGTACCGATACGGCAGCAGCGCGTGCAGGATCGCTTCAACCGAGGGTGCGGGGGCGCCGGCGCGCAGCAGATGGGTGGCCAGTTCGCTGACCATCTGCGGATCGGACAGGGACTCGAGGCGGGCGAGCCGCTGCAGGTGATCCAGCCGCACCGGCGCAAATCCGGCCTCCGTGATCGTCGCCAGATCGGAGCCGCTGCCCTTGACATACAGTACGTCGATCGCGTCCCCGAGCACGTTGGTCTCGCGCAGCTTTACCGAGGTGTTGCCGCCCCCATGCAGCACCAGCGCCGGATCGCGGCCGAGCAGCTGCGAGCTGTAGACACGCAGGGCCAATTCGCCCGCATGGCGCGCCGCCTCGACATCGTTCCAGAGCCCCTTCAATACTCCCCCTTCCGGCCGCCCCACAGCGCCGGTCCGATCCTTACCGGCGGCTGATCCATAATGCCGGATGGACGGCGCGCAGACCATCCGGTCAAGCGGAACTCGCGCGGGCAATTGTCTGCGCCGCCGGCCCGCTTACGTTAGCCGCAGTGGATCTGCATCGTCCCGCTGCCTTAGGAGAGATACATGAGACTTGTGCGGGCGCTGTCTTGCGCGTTGGTCACCGTCCTCGCGGCGGGCGCCGCGGGCGGCCAGGAGCGGCTTGGACCGGTTGCCCCGGAGGCCTATACGCCCGAACAGCAGCAGGTCGTGGCGCAGATCGCGATGGGGCCCCGAACCGAGATGTTCTCCCCGCTGCTGCCGATGCTGCGCAGCCCTGAGCTCGGCCTCGCGGCTGAGCGCTTCGGCGAGTACGTGTATTACAAGACCGCCTTCGACAAACGCATCTATGAACTGGCCGTGCTGCTGCTGGCCCGGCAGACGACCCAGCAGTACGAATGGCGGGTCCATTACCCGCTGGCCATCAAGGCGGGCATCAAGCCTGCGGACGCGGACGCGATTGCGGCCGGGCAACATCCGGCTCATCTGGCCGCGGACGAGGCAATTGCCTATGATTTCATCGTCGAACTGTACGAGCGGAACGCGGTCGCCGACGCCACCTACTCGAAATTCGCAGGCGCGTTCGGAGAACGCGGCGTCGTGGACCTGATAGGGCTGCTGGGCTACTACAATACGATCGCACTGATGATGAACGTGAATCGCACTCCCCTCAATCCCGGCACCACGCCGCTGCTGGCGCCGTTGGCGCATCCGCTGCCGTGAGCGGCGCATCCGCTGCCCTGAGCGTGGAGCTGTCCTGAACATGCGTGCGCAGATCCTGCAACTCGGCAGTTTCCTGCCAGCGCTCGAACACGAGCTGCAGCAGCGGTTCCACGTACATCGCTGGCCGGACGACGAACCGCAGGAGGCCTGGCTCGCAGAGCACGCCGCCGCGGTGCGCGGCCTGGTGACTGGCGCCAACCTCGGGGTCCGCAATGCGCTCATCGCGCGGCTGCCGGCGCTCGGCATCGTCGCCATCAATGGCGTCGGCTTCGACCGGGTCGACCTGCCATTCGCGCGCGAACGCGGCATCCGGGTCACGAACACGCCGGACGTGCTGACCGACGACGTGGCCGACCTCGCGCTCGGGCTGATCATCGGCCTGCTGCGTGACGTGCCGGCTGCCGACCGCTACGTGCGGGACGGCCACTGGCTTAGCGGTCCGATGCCTCTCGGGCGCAAGGTTTCGGGCCGGCGTTTCGGCATCATCGGTCTTGGCCGCATCGGGCGCGCGATCGCCGCGCGCCTGGAAGTACTCGGGCCGATAGCGTACAGCGCGAGCGGCCCGAAGGCCGGTCAGGAGCGCTACCGGTACGTGGCGGACCCGCTCGAACTCGCCCGTGACAGCGACGTGCTCGTGCTCGCGGCGTCGGTGACGGCCTCCAGCCGGCGCCTGGTGGGCCGCGCACTGCTCGATGCGCTGGGGCCTGAGGGCTACCTGGTCAACATCGCACGTGGCACGCTGATCGATCAGCAGGAGCTTATATCGGCCTTGCAGCAACGCCGCATCGCCGGCGCAGCGCTGGACGTCTACGACGATGAACCGAAGGTCCCCGATGCGCTGCGAGCGCTTCCCAACGTCGTGCTGACCCCGCACATCGGCAGCGCTACCCATGAAACGCGGGCCGGCATGGCCCGTATGGTGCTCGCGAGCCTCGATGCGTTCTTCGCCGGCGCGCAGGTGCCGAACGCGCTGACCTGAACGGACTATGGCAGGGGCCGGACCTGCACGCGGCGCCACTTGACGATGCCGCCGCCGCCCCACTGCAGCGCGATCGGACCGCGGTGATACGTGGCATCGTCGAGCACGACGGTCTGCCTGCCGTCCATCAGCACGCGCATGTGGGTGCCCTGCGCGGTGATGTCGAAGGTGCTCCATTTGTTGCCGGCCTTCGGCACCGGGTCGACCTTGGCAAACAATGCGATCGCGCCGGTCGCATAGTACGGGACCCGGTACGTGTCCCAGATGTTCATCTCGTAACAGTTGCGGGCACTGATTGAAGCGGGATCCGAGCAGCGGAAGAACACGCCGCTGTTGGTGTCGGGCGTCACCCATACCTCGGCGCGGATTTCGACGTCGGTGTAAGACTGCTTCGAGACCAGATAGGTGCTGCCCGGCACCTTGCTCGCGTCTGCCACCACGGCACCATCCTCGATGCGCCAGTTGTCCTCGCCGACCCGCGCCCAATTCGACAGGGTTTCCGGGTGCCTGCCGTCGAACAGCGTGACCCAGCCTGAATCGCGTGTGGTGGTGCAGCCGCACAGTGTGGTGCCCAGCAACGCGGTTGCGAGCACCGCCAGTTCACGCGGTTGCATCGCTCGTCAGTAGCGGTGCGTGAGCACCGGACAGCCGGGAATCGGGACCTCAAGCGTCTGCTGCCGTGCACACCGCTCGCGCAGGCCCTGCACGCCGGCCTTGATGAAATCGATGGTCTGCTGCTGCGTCATCGGCGGAAAGTGGATCGGCAGCACCTCACGGACATCCAGCTTGTAGTACTCGATGTCATCCATGTAGTTGTCCGCCCATGGCTGGTAGTCGCGCGCGGCGAACGCCACATCGGCATCCGACAGCACCTTCTGGGCGGGTGCGTATGCGAACAGGCCGTCGGCCATGTGCGAGTTGGTGCGGGCCCAGTACACATCGACCGTCATCATCGAATCGGACAGTCGCAGGTGTTCGTCCACCGGAATGAATTTCAGCGGCATCGGATGCTGGCTGAGGGCGTCCGGGAAATCAGGCGCCAGGTGCGAGGTCATGTCGTGAATGATCAGCTCGTTCTCGCGCCGCGCGATCACCGCCAGGCCCTCGGCTACCGCCACCCGGATGCCGTCGATGTGATCGGTGTGCGCGTGCGAAGTGATCAGCATCGTCGGGACCTTGCCCGGCACCAGCGTCTTGGCGGTATCGATGATGGCCTTGGCCATCAACTTGCTGTTGAGCTCGAAGATCACGAGGTGATCGGCGAATTCGTACACGGTGGAACCCTGTGGCGCGGCACGGTTGTCGGTAACCGGTCCGCCGGCGAGATACCAGATGTGATCGGCGATCTTGGTCACCGTGACTGGCGAGGCCTGCGGCACGTCCGGCATCGCGCGCACCGCAGCCGAGGCCTCGAGGTCAGGTATCGGACCGTCGATCTGGTAGCCGTCGACTGCGATCTGCAGCTCGCTGATGTTGCGCCAGTCGGTCTTCGTGTTGTAGCTCGTCGGCAGCAGCAGCCCCTGGTAAGGCTCGTAGCCCTCCAGGTAGGTCGTGAAGGTGAACTCGCCGAAGGTGTTGTGCGGATTGTTCCAGCGGATCCAGGCTGGCAAGTGCGTGCTCGCGGACAGCGCCAGCGTGAACTTGTCGCCCTGGCGCAGCGTCACGTCGAACACCTGCTGAGGTCCCTGGATCCCCGCTTCGCTGCGCACTGCGCTGAGGCTGGTCGATGGATCGAGTGCCGCGCGCACCAGCGCGACCGGATTGTTGAGCATCCACATGCGCCGCATGTGCACGCCATCGACATACCAGGCACTCGCGTCCCAGCGCTGAACGCGGTGCGCCTTGCCCTCCGGACTCACGTCGAAGGCGACATCGCCGTCGAGTACCAGGTTGAACGGTTGCCACAGCGTCGGGGCCGCCCGTGCGAACGTGAACAGCATGTCGCGGCGCTCCGCCTGCTGGAAACGGTCGTGCTCGAGGTCGTAGACGCGCCGCAGATCGTTGGCGGCGAGGTAGCGCTGCACCGCCACCGGTGATGCGGTCACATTGCCACCGCCGAACTGGTAGGCCCACATGCCGTAGCCGATCAGCGTGATGTTGCGGACCGCGCGCACCCGGTCCAGTCCGCCGAGCGCCTCTGCGGCCGCGGCAATCACCGGGCGGTCCTTGGCGGCGTCAGTGTCGGCGGCCCGGCTCCGCGCCGGTGCCAGCGTGAGCAGCACCAGCAGCACCAGCGCGCCTGCCGCGCCTGGCCAGATAGTCCTGTCCCGCCTTCCCTTCATGAGGCAGCTTGACTCATGTCAGGAAAGCGGGACAGGGGGGGGACGAATCGGTCCTCGGTCACTTGAACATGTAGTTGAACGTGATCCCGAACATGCGACGGATACCGACCGTCGCGGCGCTCAGGTTGCCGAGCGGCGGAATGTTGTAGCCGCCCAGCACGTAGTACTTGTCGGTCAGATTGGTGCCGTAGAGCCGCGCGGTCCAGTGCTCGTCGGACGGCTGATACAGGATGCTCGCGCTCAGCAGGCCGTACGAAGGGATGTAGATCGAGCTGCTGTCCACGCCGGTGTTGGCCCAGCTGGTCCAGCCTTCATCGGCGCGCAGCGTGACGCTGCCCCCAATCGCCAGCGGTATCTCGTACTGCGCACCGAGCGTCGCGGACTCCTTCGGAGCATACGGGAACGGGGTCCCCGAGGTGATGCCGCTGCTCGCCGGCACGACGGTCAGCTGCGATGCCAGGTAGCCCAGCCCGAGGTTCACGCTGAACTGCTTCGAGGCCACCCACTGCGACTCGACCTCGACGCCGCGCGCGACGCCCTTGCCGCCGTTCGCGGTCACGGATTGAAAGTTGATGTCCTCCGTGACCTGCACGTTGTCATAGGCGTTGTAGAACGCGGAGGCGTTGAACAGCAGCGTCTTGTCGAACAGTTCCGAGCGCAGGCCAACTTCGTAGTTCTTCAGCGTTTCCGGCGAATAGGGGTCGATGGAGAAATTGGGAGACTGCCCGACCTGGGTGCCGCCGCCCTGGTTGAAGCCCTGCGAGTAGGTCACGTAGGTCATGATCGAGGGCGTCCAGTTGTACTGCGCCGAGAAACGCGGCGATGTATTGGTGAACGTCAGGTTGACGTCGGCCTGCAGCTGTCCGGCCCTGAGGCTGGTCGAGGGCACGCAGCACACGTTCGGGATCGGGTCAGCGGGTGTATAGCCCTGCGTGTCGTTGTAGTCCTTGTTCCAGCGCACGCCCGCGGTCAGCGCGAGTCCCGGTGCAAAGGCCGGCTTCCAGGTCCACTCGGTGTATCCGGCGATGCCGTGGATGCGGTAATAGGTCAGCTGGTCCGGATCGGATGGCCCGAACTGCGCGACGGTACCGGGCGGCAGGCCGATCGCGGCGTTGGCCGCGGCGTTGTCGGCCGGATTCACCGACAGCTTCAGTTCGTTGAGGAACCAGTTGTTGCGGCGGAAATCGCGATAATCCTTGTAGTAATACACGCCGGTGGTGCCGCTCAGCTGGTCGCTGTTGAACAGCAGCTGGCCTTCGCCGGTGGTCTCGAAGATCACGTTCGTGTTCTCGCCCTCGAACATGTTGACGCCGGCGGTGGCAAAGTCCTCGAAGTGCTCGCTGTACACCGCACGATAGCTGCCGATGCCCTTGAGGGCCCAGTTGCTGTTGAACTCGAGGTTCGCGATCGTCGTGTAGTTGGTCGAGTCCGTGAACATCTCCGGACCCTGATAGTTGGACGCCGTCTTCCACTGCTCGCTCTGGGCGTAGACAATCGAGGTCGGCACGGCCAGCTGCGGCGCACCGTGCGTGGCAGCGCCGTTGTAGGTGCAGGCCGGGCCTGGATGGTTGCCGGCCGACGGAATCGGCGCGCACGAGAAGCTCAGGTTCTGCAGCGTTGCGGCATTGCCGTTGGTGCCGATGTTGTCCTGCTCGAGGATGAAGCGCAGGTTGAACTTGTCGTTCGGCCGGAACAGTACGTCGGCCCGCGCGATCGTATTGTCCTCGCTGCCGAACACGGCATTGACTGTCGTACTGGGCAGGTAGCCGCCGCGCGTGTTGCGCGCGAGCGTGAGCTTGGTGTAGATCCCGTCGCCCAGGGGCAGATCGGCCGCCGCGGATACGTTGAAGCGGCCATAATCGCCGACGGTCGCGGAACCTATCAGCCGAAAGTGGTCCGCCGGCTCGGCGGTCACATACTGCACGGCGCCCGCCAGGCTGTTCTTGCCGAACAGGGTGCCCTGCGGGCCGCGCAGCACCTCGACGCGTTCCATCTCGACCAGGTCACCCAGGAATCCGAAACCTTCCTGGTGAGCGACCCCGTCGATATAGACGCCGACGTTCGGCAGGCCGCGGATGCGGAAGCTGGCCTGCTCGAGACCGAAGAAGGTGCTCGGCGCCGGCGCAAAATTGACGATCGCGTGATTCAGGCCCTCGGTGGTCGTGATGTTGCGCACGGCGAGATCTTCGGCGCCGAGGCTCTCGATCGAGATCGGCACTTCCTGCAGGTCCTCCGAACGACGTCGCGCCGTGACCACCACTTCTTCCAGGGTGCCAGTGCTTTCAGGGGAGGCGGCGGAGGCGGTCTGCGCTGCGGACGAAGTCGCGGCCGGATCGGCGGCAACTGCCGCGCTCGCCCCTGCACACCACATCGCGGCCCCGAGTATCACGGCCGCGCCGAGTACCTGAATGGTCGGCGCACAGTTCTTGATCTGTCGCATGTCGAATTCCCCCACTCGTTCAGACAGCATTCCGGATCAGACAGCAATCCGGATGCCGCTGTTGGTTACTACGCACTGCCGGGATAAATCCTCAGCAACACGAGATTACTGTCAATGCGCGGTCGCTTCCACCTGTTGCGTTTGCGAGACAACTTCAGTTGTCCCGTGATCGCGCAGCCAAAGTGTCCGGTCCCCCGGTGAACCGCGACAGGTGCGTCATCGCGCGCACCAGGTGCTTCTCGACCGAGCTTACTGATATCCCCAATTCGCGCGCGATCTCGGCATGCTTCATCTGTTCGAGCCGGCAGCGCAATAGCACCTCGCGCGTGCGGTGCCCAAGTTCCTGCACCGCACCGAGGACACGGTTGAGTTCCTGCTGCGCGCCGACCAGGCGCTCCGGCGAGAAGCCGTCGCTGACGGCGAGCGCCGATTGCTCGTCCCAGGGCACACAGTTGCCGTGCGCAACGAGCCTGCGGCCCCGATCGCGCCAGCGGTTCACGGCAATCCGGAAGATGTAGCCGCTGGCACGGGCCGGTGACAGGGATTCGCTGTGCGCGAGTGCGCGCACGACGACGTCCTGTGCCAGGTCTTCGGCTTCTGCGGCATTGCGGCACCGGCGCCTGAAGAAGGCCACGAGCGCGGGACGCATCTGTGCCACCAGGAATGCGTTCGACGGCGGTGTCCCGCGATCGATTGCGGCGGCGAATGCCATCAACGCGGTCCCAGCCGGTGGCGGCAGTACTCCCGCACGCCACTGATGTCGCGTTCGACGGTCTTGGTGCTGATGCCGAGGTATCTGGAGATCGCGCGGTAACTCATCTGCGCCTCGACGTGCAGCGCAAAGACCTTGCGATAGCGCGGTGGCAGGATCCGGAGTGCATGGCTGATCGCCCGCAGCGCGAGCTGGCGCTCGACGATCTCTTCGGGCTGTTGACCCTGGCTGACCAGCTCGACCGTGTCGTACGGGACATGCGCCGCGTAGGCGCAGGCACGGCGGCGGCGCAGTTCATCGCGCGCGAGATTGGTCGCGATCTTGAACAGGAAGGCGCGAACCTGGCGCTCCCCACGCCAGAAGTCCTGCACGCGCATCAGGCGGATGCACAGGTCCTGCACCACGTCTTCGGCGTCTTCGGCACGACCAAGGATGCGCTTGACGTGGCCTATGAGGGCCGAGCGATGCTGCGAAACGAGCTGCTCGATTAGCCGCAGATCGCACGAGCGCGCATCGTCCCCGGCGGGCACCTGGTGCGCAGCGGCGGTTTCGGTCGACTGCCAGCCGTCGTTGCTATCCATTGCACCCCCCAAATCCCCCGAAACACCACTGTGTGGATTATCGACTATCTTGTCAACAATAATGATGATAATTTTTATTTGAGCTGCTCGCGCTCAAAAATGCGGTGCGGCGCGCGAACTCCGGTGCATATTCCCTGCTGGAGAACTCGGCGCCCGGAATCCTCCCGAGCCAATGGCGGAGCTACAGGAACTGGGGATCCATAAATGAAAGTCGTCGCCTGTTGCTGGCTCCGCCGCATGGCGCTGCTGTGCTGCCTGTTCGGCGCCAACGCCGGCGCCCGTGCGGCCAACGCGCCCCCCGCCACGTCCGACGCACCGGCGCATCTCGAGCACCGAGGACACGCGACGCAGCTGATCGTGAATGGCGCTCCATGGCTCGTGCTTGGTGCCGAACTGCGCGGTACGGCATCCTCGAGTCTGGTGAACATGGAGCCGATCTGGCCGGAACTGGTCCAGCTGCACCTGAACACCGTGCTGCTGGCGCTTGGCTGGGACTGGATCGAACCGGACGAGGGCCGGTTCGACTTCCAGTTGCTCGATGGCCTGATAGCGGGGGCCCGAGCCCACCAGCTGCACGTCGTGCTGCTGTGGTTCGGAAGCTGGAAGAACGGCATCTCCAGCTTTGCGCCTGGATGGGTCAAGCGCGACCCACAGCGCTTCCCGCGCGTGCGCCTGGGCAGCGGCCGCCCGGTGGAGATCATCTCGCCATTCAGCACCAGCGCGCTCGATGCCGACACGCGCGCCTATTCGGCGCTGATGCAGCACCTTAAGGACACCGACCACGAGCGCACTGTGCTGATGGTGCAGGTTGAGAACGAGGTTGGACTGAATGGGGATTCGCGCGACCACGGTAGCGCCGCATCCGCAGCCTACGCGCAGGCCGTGCCGGCACCTTTGATGCAGTACCTCGCACAGCACCGTGAAGCGCTGTCGCCGGAGCTCGTCGCACGCTGGAGGGCCGCCGGCATGCGGCCGACGGGCACCTGGTCCGAGGTGTTCGGCGCGGATGCGGCAGGCGATGAGATCTTCATGGCCTGGCACTACGCGCGTTACCTCGAGCACATCACGGCGGCCGGCAAGGCGATCTACCCATTGCCAGCGTTCACCAACACCGCGCTCGCCGAGCCCTGGTCGACGCGCACCCGCATCTACAACTCTGGCGGTCCGCAGTCCTTCCTGCTGGATATCTGGAAGGCCGCGGCGCCCTCGATCGATTTCAATGCCCCGGACATCTATCTGCCGGCTTTCGATGAGTTCGCCGGCCAGTTCCACCGGCCCGATAACGCCCTGTTCGTGCCAGAATCCTCGGGCGACCTGCACGGGGTCGCGAATGCGTTCTATGCGATCGGCGCGCAGGACGCGCTCGGGTATTCGCCGTTCGGCATCGACGACACCGCTTGGCTGGTCAGCTTTCGGCCCGACAAGGGGAATGCGGGTACCGACGACGTGGCGCACACGGCGCTCGCACAGGGCTATGCGGTGTTGAGCAACCTCGCGCCGGCGATCCTCGCGCACCAGGCGGCCGGCACGATCGGCGCCGCGTGGCTGAACGCGTCACACCCCTCGCAGCAGATCACGCTCGGGGATTACACGATCGACTGCGAGCTGCGCCGATCGACGCGCGACCAGGGCGTGCTGGCGGAATTGGGCTACGTACTCGTGATGGCGGATGGTGCCGACACGTTCACGGTCGCAGGCGCGGACGTGCAGCTGACTTTCAGGCCCCGCACACCCGGACCGGCGATCGCCGGTCTGGCGGATGCCGAACTCGGCAGCTTCGTCGATGGGCAGTGGGTCGCAACGCGCAAGGTCAACGGCGATGATGTGCTGCTGAACTACGACCTGGCCGGCCAGGCGCGCATGGGCCAGTCCGGAAGCGGTCTGCGGCTGCTGCCGGGTGCGCCGCAGATCCAGCGCGTGCGCCTCTACCGCTACCAGTAGGCTGGTGGCGGGCGGCGCTCAGCGCGGCGCGCGCCAGCGCAGCAGGCGTGTCTCCAGGGCCGACAGTGCGAGGTTGCTCGCGAGGCCGATCATGCCGAGCACCAGCACTCCGGCGAACAGTTCCGGGGAGCGATAGGCACGCGAGGCTTCCAGGATCTGCGAGCCCAGACCGCCCTGGAATGCCAGGATCTCCCCGACCACCGACAGGATCAGCGCAGTGATCAAGCCGAGACGCATCGCGGCGAGAATGTCCGGCAGCGCGCTCGGAAATGCGATCTGGACCATCACCGCGCCGCGCGAGAGCCGCAGCATGCGGGCGACCTCGATCAGCCGCCGCTCGACCGCGGCAAAGCCGTGGATAGTCGCGAGCAGCGTCGGCCAGAGGCTGCCGAATGCCACCACGCCAATGACCATCGCGTTGCTCAGGCCGAAGAACGCTATGCCCACTGGCACGATCGCCGAGGACGGCAATGGGCGCAGAAATTCCAGCGTCGGCGCCAGGTAGTCGCGCGCGCGGCGCGAGGAGCCGATCGCCGCTCCCAGGCCGATCCCGACCAGCGACGCCACCACCCAGCCGTACAGCATGCGCTGCACCGTCGCGAGCGTGCGTTCACCCAGCATCCCGGTGCGAAAACCGTCGAGCATCGCGTTCCAGGTCTCGATTGGTCCGGGCAGGAACACCGGATTGACGAACCTGCGCCAGGCGACGAACTGCCAGAGCCCGAGAAACCCTAAGCCGACGGCGACGCTGGCCGCGCGCCAGCCGAACTCCCGCAGGCGCTTCATACGGCCTCGCCAGGGACGGCACCCGGCAGGGCGCCGGCGCGGCCGAACAGCCGACGCTGAGCCAGCAGCAGCGCGGCGTTCACGCTCCAGCCCGTGACGCCGATGTAGAGCAGGATCGCGAACATGACTTCAGGTCGCAACGAACTCTGGGCCGACATCAGCTCGTAGCCCATGCCCTGCGGATTGAGCGCGATCTCGACGGTCACTGCGACGATGAGTGCGACCGAGGCGGCGAGTCGGAACGCCACGAACAGGCGCGGCAGCGCGGCCGGTATCACGATCTTCGTGATGCGCCCCCAGAACCCAAGGCCCAGGACGCGGCTCACCTCGAGCAGCCGTGGCTCGATACCGCTGATCGCCGCCTGTCCGATGATCAGGCTCGGCCAGAAGCACGCGAACGAGACATTGGCGATCTCGAGCCGGTAACCGAAACCAAACACCATCAGGAATACCGGCAGGATCGCAATCGACGGAATCGGCCGCAATGCCTCGATCGGCAGCCGCAGCAGCCTGGTGAGTACCGGCGAGAGGCCGAGCACCAGCGCCAGCAGCAGTCCGGCACCGCCGCCGATCAGCAGTCCGCCGAGCGCGGACAGCAATGTCTGGCCCAGCATCGCGAACAGCGATCCGTCACGCAGCAGGCCCCAGGCAGCCACGAGGATCTGCGACGGCGCTGCGAGCGAGTCGCTCTGGATGCCGAAGATGCGGGCGCAGGCCTCCGCCAGCACCACGGCTCCGGCCGGCAGCACGAGGCCCTTCCACCTCAATGGCCGGTTTCCTGGATGAAGTCGAACAGCGCCCGGCGCAGCTGCAGGAATTCGCCCGCCTCACGCGTGACCAGCTGATCACGCGGCCGCGGCAGCCGCACGTCGAAGATCTCCGCGACGCGCCCGGGGTTGGGGCGCAACGCCAGCACGCGGTCCCCGAGATAGATCGCCTCCTCGAGATCATGCGTGACGAAAAATACGCTGGTGCCGCCCGAGTCCGCGATCCGCAGAATCTCGTCCTGCAGCACCTGCCGCGTCATCGCATCGAGCGCGCCGAAGGGCTCGTCCATCAGCAGCACGGTCGGGTCCTGCGCGAGACAGCGCGCGATCTGCAGGCGCTGCTGCATGCCGCCGGAGAGCTGGGAGGGATAGTGCCCGGCGTACTGCGCGAGCCCCACTTTCTGCAGCAGCGCACTGATGCGCGCTGGACGCTCTGCTTTGGGGCTGCCGATCGCCTCGAGTGCCAGCGCGACATTGCCGGCGGCCGTGCGCCACGGCAGCAGCGCCTTGCTGTAGTCCTGGAAGATCAGCGCGATGTCGCTGGCCGGCTGCCGGACAATCTGATTGCGGTAATGCACCGCGCCGGAGGTGGGAAACATCAAACCCGCGATCAGGCGCAGCAGCGTGGTCTTCCCGCACCCCGAAGGGCCCACCACGCAGACGAATTCGCGCTCCTTAAGCTCGAAGCTGATGTCCTCGAGAATGCGTCGTCCGGACAGCGTCAGCGAGACGTCCCTGAACGACACCAGCGCTTCGCCCGCCCCGGCGGGCTGCACGTCTCCCCCCGCGGTCTGCCGATTCATCGCCGGACCGCTTCAGTCCACGACCAGGCTCGCGACATCCGGCGGCGCCTTGATCATGCCCTGCGCCAGCAGGGTGTCGGACCAGTACTTCACGTCACTGGCGGTAACCTTCAGGCGCACGGTGGGCATCGCGATGGAGGCAACCACTTCCGGCGGCAGATGCGTGTACTTGCCGATGATCTCGCGCGCCTTGGCCGGATTGGCCGCAAGGAAAGCGGCCGATTCTTCCATCGCCGAACGAAATGCGCTGATGACCGCGGGGTTGGCCCGGGCCCAGCTGCGCATCGTGCTGAAATACAGCATGAACAGCCCATCGGGCATCTGGTTGAAGAACGGCGCCACCAGGACGCCGCTGCCGGAGGAGATGATGCGACTGTAGAACGGTTCACCGGATATCACGACGTCCACGTTGCCCGAGCGCAGCAGATCACGCTCCTGCGCCAGCGGGACCTCGACGAAGTTGACCTTGTGCACATCGGCGCCATGCTCGACCAGCCAGCGCCGGAACAGCACGTCCATGAACGCCCCGAAGCCTGGCACGCCGACGCGCTTGCCCTCGAAATCCCGTGCACTCCTGATCGTGCTGCCTGGCCGTGCCAGCGCGCCACCATAGGCCTTGTGCACATCGTTGACGGCACCGCCGCCGATCACGACCAGATCGAGTCCGCCGGTGACGGCCTGCACCAGCACCGAAGGCGTCGCGGTGCCGATCTGGATGCTGCCGCCAACCAATGCTGAGGGAATGTTGGAGTTCAGCGCCAGCAGGGTCAGCCGCACGTCCAGTCCGCGCTTCGCGAACATGCCCTGCTCCACGGCGATGAACAGGCCGGTGCAGCTGGTCGTGTTCGTGTATCCGACCTGCAGCTGCACGGGAGCAGCGGCCTGTGCCGGATCGCTGGCGAGGGCGAACCAGCCCGCCCAGATCACGAAGGCGAGGATCTGCCTCATGGTGGCTGCCCGTAGAGATTGCGAGCGGGCACGATGCCGGCTATCAACTTTCCTGTCAACAATATTGATAATTAAACTCCACACGGACAGACTACCTCAGAAATATTGCAGCGGAGAATCCAGATGGGCGTGGGTGTACGTCGCGTCGTGACCGGCCACGACAAGGATGGCAAGGCGATCATCGTCTCCGATGGTACGCCGCCCGTGGTGTTCGCGATTCCGCAGCGGCCGGGTTATTCGGCCAGCGAGCTGTGGGTGACCGATTCGACGCCTGCACGCATCAACCAGGAAGGGGAACCGACGCTCGGCCCGCGCCGGCTCGAGCCGCCGCCACATGGCACGCGCTTTCGCATCGTGGTGCATCCGCCCGAGGCCAGCTACATCCACACCCTGGACCGCTCGGCAGCGCGAGCTGCCTTCGCGGCCTTCGGCTCCGAACACGCCTCGACCCATGAAGATCCGGAATCCCCGCATCCGCTGATGCACCGCACGCGCACCGTAGACTATGGGCTCGTGCTGTCCGGCGAGGTCTACCTGGTGCTGGACCGGGAGGAGACCCTGCTGCGCGCCGGCGATGTCGTGATACAACGCGGCACCAATCACGCCTGGGCCAATCGCTCCAGCGCACCGTGCACGATGGCATTCATCCTGATCGACGGCGTGGCGTGAGTCCACGGCGTGGCGTGAGTCGATGACGTGACGTGGGCCGGAACCGGGCCCGCGCCCGCGCCCGCGCCCGCGCTCAGAGCGTGCGCTCATTGGTGAAGATGACCGTTCCGGCGGCACCGAACATGTCGCCATTGCCGTGGCACACGGAAATACGCGCTCCGGGAACCTGCGCGCTGGCGGTGCCGCGCAGCTGGCGCACGCTCTCCTGCAGCGCGTACATGCCGTACATTCCGGAGTGCATGTAGCTCAAGCCCCCGCCATTGGTGTTGAGCGGAAGGCTGCCGCCGGGCGCGGTGTGGCGCTCCGCAATGAATGGGCCGGTCTCCTCCGGTGGCATGAACCCCAGGTCGCAGAGGCCATAGAGCGGCAGGTGCGCGAACGCGTCATAGACCATCAGGTGATCGACATCATCATGCGTGATGCCGGCCTCCTGGAAGGCACGCGCGCCCGACACGCGCCAGGCGCGTGAGGAGTTGAAGGTCTCCATCTGACTCACGATCGGTGTCTCGACGCTCTCTCCGGTGCCGAGTACGTAGACAGGCCGCTGCGGAAAATCGGACGCCCGCGCGGCGCTGGTCAGGATCAGCGCACCGCCGCCGTCCGTGACCAGGCAGCACTGCAGGATGCGCAGCGGATAGGCGATCATGCGCGAATTGAGTACCGCCTCGACCGTGAGCGGATCGCGATAGCTCGCCCGTGGATTGAGCGACGCCCACTCCCGCTGGACCACGGACACCATCGCCAGCTGTTCCTGCGTGATCCCATAGGTCTTCATGAATCGCAGTAGTGGCAGTGGAAATTGGCTCGGTCTGCCGGCGGTACCGAACGGCGCCTCGAACTGTCCCTCGAGCGTGTCGGGGCGCACCGCACGTGGCTGCTTGCCAATCAGCGAACGCCCGCTCTCGCCGTGCACGATGAGCACCGTGCGGCACAGTCCCGCCTCGATCGCGGCCGCGGCATGCCGGACGTGAATCATGAACGAACAGCCACCCACGTGCGTGCCATCGACCCACTGCGGTGAGATCCCGAGCTGATAGGCGACTGCGGTCGGCGTCTCCGCGGCACAGGCGATGCCGTCGATATCCGCGGGCTTGAGCCCCGCGTCCGCCAATGCATTGAGCGCCGCATCGGCGTGCAACTGCAGCTGTGACATGTCCGGAATCACACCGAGCTTCGTGGTCTCCGACGCCCCCACCACCGCGACCGCGTTCCGGCGCATGGCTCAAGTCCTCCGGACAGGCCGGAACACCGGCAGCGTGATGCGCTCGTCGAGCTTCTGGAACGTGACCTCGAGCGGCATGTCCAGCTCCAGCGCTTCCGGGGTCTGCGGACAGTCCACGATATTGCTCATCAGGCGCGGGCCCTCGGCGAGTTGCACCACCGCGATCGCGTACGGCGGCGTGAAGCCGGGCACCGCTCGGTGATGGATCAGGTAGCTGTACAGCGTTCCCAGTCCACTGGCCGCGAAGCTGCTGACCTGGCGCGAAGCGCAGGCCGGACAGAATGGTCGCGGCGGGAAATACACATGGGAGCAAGCCTCACAGCGCTGCAGACGCAGTTCTCCAGCGGCCGTGCCGTCCCAGAAATCCCGGGTCTCTGGCGTCGGTTCGGGCAGTGCGCGTTTAGATTCCGCCATCGCTCAGGTCTCCTTCAGGGCGCCTTGATTTCCTGCAGCAGCGCTTCGCTGCGCCGCGCGACGATCGCGCTGTCCGAACCGACGGCGATGAACGTGAATCCGTCCTTCAGGAATCCGCGCGCCTCGGCGGGGACGAAATTCAGGATCCCGCTGCCCTTGCCCGTGGCCTTCATGCGCTCGAGTGCCCTGGCAATCAGCTGCTGGACTTCCGCGTGCGTGGTTCTGCCAACCAGCCCTAAGCTGGCGGCCAGGTCGTTCGGGCCAATGAACAGGCCGTCGATCCCGTTGACCGCGCCGATCTCCCCGATCGCGTCGACAGCGCGCAGTGTCTCGATCTGCGCGATCATGCACATCTCCTCATGCGCGTGCAGCATGTAGGTCGGATTGCGTGCGAAATTGCTGGCGCGCGTATTGCCGGCGGCGCCCCGGATCCCGTCTGGTGGATAGCGCGTCGCCGCCACCGCAGCGCGCGCCTCCTGCGCGGATTGCACCATCGGCACCATGAACGAGCGCACGCCTGCGTCCAGCAGCCGCTTGAAGATGACCGGTTCATTCCACGGCACGCGCACGACCATTTCGGCCGTGCCGCCCTTGGCCGCGCGCAGATGATCGAGCACGGTGCCGACATCGATCGTCGTGTGCTCGAGGTCGAGCAGCAGCCAGTCGTAGCCCGACCCGGCGATGATCTCCGTCGACGTCGGACTGCCGAGTGCGAGCCACAGGCCGATCTGCGGTTTGCCGGTGGCGAGGTTCTGCTTGAAGTGGTTGGCCGTGGCGGACGGTCCGGCGGACATCAGCCTCTCCAGGGCGCGAGCGCATAACGCTGCACCGCGGCGTCGTTGAAGTCGAAGCCGAGGCCGGGGCCCTGCGGCAGCTGGATCCTGCCCTCCCGTACTTCGAGCTGGCGGCTCACGAGGCGGCGGAAATTCAGAACCTGATCGTCGGGAAAATACTCGACGAAGCGCGCGTTGGGCGTGGCCGCGACGAGGTGAGCGTGCAGATCGTGGAACCAATGCGGGCACAGCGTGATGCCGAAGCTGGCCGCAGTGGCCGCGATCCGGCGGAATTCGCTGACGCCGCCGCATACGGCGGCGTCCGGCTGCAGGATCGCCGCGGCACCGGATTGCAGCAGTTCCTTGAAGCGCCACCGGCCGGCCTCGATCTCGCCGGTCGCGACCAGCACGGGCGTCTGCGCCGACAGGCGCTGATGATTCTCGATGTCATCCGGGCTGAAGGGCTCTTCGATGAAGTGCGGGTCATAGCGCTCGTACATGCGCACGAACGGCAGCGCCGTGGGCAGGTCGGCCCAGGCATTATTGGCGTCCAGCATCAGGAGCGGATCCGGGCCGATGCGCTCGCGCACCGCAGCGATGCGCGCCTCCTCGGACTTCAGGTCCAGCTTGCCGACCTTGATCTTGACGGCGCCGAAGCCCTCGCGCACATAGCCTTCGATCTCGTCAGCCAGCAATTCCGGTGTCTTGCCGGGCAGGTAATAGCCTCCGCTCGCGTAGGCGGCAACGCTGTCGCACTGCACGGCGCCGAGCAGCTTGTAAAGCGGCAGTCCGACGGCGCGCGCGTTGTGATCCCACAGTGCCGTATCCAGCGCGCTGATCGCGCGCATGACCGTCCCGGTACGGCCCTGCAGCAACGCCTCCTGGTACATGTCGCTCCAGAGACCCTCTACCCGGTACGGATCCTGTCCCAGCAGCAGCGGGGACAGCAGGCTCGTGACAGCCTCGGAGAACAGGCTGCCGCCGGCGCTGCCGACGTAGCAGAAGCCAATCCCCTTGAAGCCGTCGCTGGCTTCGACCTCCACGATACCGTAATGGCGCCGGTTCACGACGCGGCTGGAAAACGATGTCGCGGAATCGAGCGGAATGCTGATATCCCGCGCTCGTATCGCAGAGATCATGGGCATGTTGATTGAGCCTTCTGATAGACCTTGGGAGTGACGCGCTGCAACACACGAGGCATCCAAGGATTCGCGGGGCGCCTCCCAGGGGAGGTCCTTACTGCCGCTGTGGATATTATCAATTTTCTTGTTGACAATATTGGTAAAGAACTTGCCAAGGGCGCCCGCTCCAATGCACTCTGCGCCCATTGCGGAGGGCAGATGGCGCAGGAATCGACAGCACTTGAGGAACGGCCGCTGGGAGCCGCGGGCATCGCAGCCAGCCTGGAGGAAGACATTGCCCTGGGCCACTTGGCGCCGCGCGAGCGCCTGCTCGAGGAAGATCTCGCCGAACGCTTCCAGGTGAAGCGCCACGTGATCAGGCAGGTACTGCTGGAGCTCGATTCAATGGGCATCGTCGTGCGCCAGCCCAACCGTGGTGCCGCGGTCAAGGATTTTTCTGCGATCGAAGTGGAACAGCTCTATCTGGTTCGCACGCTGCTCGAGACCTGCGCCGGCAAGCTGATTCCGCTGCCCGCCCCCCGATCGCTGATCGAGGCGCTGCTGCTCATCAATGAGCGCCACTGTGCGGCGGTGGCCCGGGGCGACCTGCGGCGTGTGTTCCGTGAAAACCTGCAGTTCCACAAGACCCTGTTCGCCGCCTGTGGCAACAGCACGCTCACCGAGGTGATCGAGCAGCTGCAGTTCAAGACCCACGCGATACGCTCCTACAGCATCGGCAACCCCGAGCTGCTCGCGACAGTCTGTGCCCAGCACCAGCGCATGATCGACCTGCTCCAAGGCATCGAGCGCGACGAGTTCGTCGAACTGCTCGGCAGGCACATCCAGCCGGCCAAGCAGGCCTACCTCGACCAGACGCGCCACAAGACAGCCGGCCCGCTGGCCGCCGTAACCACGCGCTGAACACTTAACCGGTCCGTTCACGGCGCCGAGAGGCTGCGGCAGTCCGGCGCCAGGCTCAATGGTGCCTCGGTACGGGCCTGAAGTGCCGCCAGGTCCAGGTCCGGCACCAATTCGCGCACCACGAGTCCCTGCGGCGTGACGTCGATGACCGCGAGGTTGGTGTAGATGCGACGCACGACCCGCGCTGCCGTGAGCGGCAGCGTGCAGCGCCTGCGGATCCGCGGCTCGCCGCTCTTGCTGGTATGTTCCATCACGATCCGGATCTGGCGCGCACCGATCGCAAGATCCATGGCCCCGCCGACCGCCGGTGGAAATCCAGGATCTTCGGTCGTCCAGTTCGCCAGATCGCCCTGCTCGGAGACTTCGAAGGCACCCATGAGACTCACGTCCAGATGTCCACCGCGGACCATGATGAACGAATCCGAGTGGTGCATGTAGACACCGCCGACAACCAGTGTCGCAAGCCCTCGCCCCGCATCGATCAGATCCGGGTCCTCCTCGCCGGCCTGCGGTTTAGGCCCCAGTCCGAGCACTCCGTTTTCGCTGTGGATGATCACTTCCCGTCCGACGGGAATGTGGCGCGGTATCAGCGTCGGAATGCCGACGCCGAGGTTGACATAACTTCCGTCCGGCAGGTCCTGCGCAGCCCGCCAGGCCATCTGCTCACGCGTGAGCGCACTCATGTCGCACCCCCTGGAACGAACACGCGATCCACGAAGATGCCCGGCGTCACGACCGCCTCCGGATCGAGTGCACCCAGTTCCACGAACTGTGTGACCTCCGCCACCGTGAGCTCCGCCGCCATCGCGAACACAGGATTGAAATTGCGGGCTGACTTGCGGTACGTGAGGTTGCCCCAGCGGTCGGCCTGATGTGCCTTTATCAGCGCGAGATCACCTTTGATCGGCTGCTCAAATACATGAAGCCGGCCGTCGATTTCACGCGTTTCCTTGCCCTCGCCCAGCTTCGTGCCGGCCGAGACCGGGGAGAAGAAGCCGCCCAGGCCGGCGGCGCCGCAGCGTGCACGCTCGCTAATCGTTCCCTGCGGCACGACCTCGAGTTCGATACGGCCCGCGTTATAGGCCTTCACGAACTCAGCATATTCGCCCGAGCGGGGAAACGAGCAGATGAGCTTGCGCACCTGACCGGAGATGACCAGCCGGCCCAGGCCCCAGTTGCCGTTGCCCGTGTTGTTCGCGACGACCGTCAGGTCACGTACGCCGCGATCCTGCAGGGCCTCGATCAACGTGTTGGCGATGCCCACGTCGCCGAATCCCGCCACCAGCACAGTCGAGCCATCGCGCACTCCTGCGAGCGCATCATCGAGGCTCGCCACCCGCTTGTTGATCACCGTCGCAACTCCTCGGTTGTAGACCCGCTGGTACCGCAGCGATGGGTCAGGCGTGCGACGCGAGCCGTGGGAACAGCCGCTGCGCGTTGCCGGACTCGATCGCGTCCGCCTCGGCCGCCTTCAGGCCGAAACGCTGCTGCATCGCGCGCAGCTGCTGCAGGCAGCTGCTTTCCGTCGCGTTCGGAAAGTCGCTGCCGAACAGCAGCCGCGCGGGCGTAGTGAAGTTCATCAACGCCGCCCAGTCCGCAGGATTGGTGACGCCGGCGGTGTCGATGGCGAGCCTGCCGAGCGCGGCCTGCAGCGCCTCGGGCGCAAAATAGGCCTGTTGCGGCTCCGGTGCGGCGCGCCCCGCCTGAATCGCGGCATTCAGCATGCGCTCCCCGACGAATGGCAGCGTGCCGCCACCGGCCGCGATCACGAGCCGCATGCCGGACAGGCGCGAGAGCGTGCCGGTGACCAGCAGGCTCTCGACCGTGCGTGCGGTATCGGTCGGGGCCTCGAGCGTGCCGGGACCCACGCCCGGCACCAGCATCGTGCAGCACGCAGGCGCCATCGGATGCACGTACACGATCGCGCGGCGCCGGTCGAGTTCCTCGAGCACCGGTGCGAAGCGCGGATCACCGAGGTACTGGCTGTCGTAGTTCGAGAGCACGCCGATCGCGTCGGCATGCAGCACGTCGAACGCGTAGCGAATTTCCTCGAGGCTGGCGTCGACCTGCGGCAATGGCAGCGCGGCGATCACGCCGTAGCGGCCCGCGTGATCGTGCGCCGTCTGCGCCATCTGCTCGTTGCAGCTGCGCGCAAGCCTGACCGAGCCGGCGACGTCGCTGCCTTTCCAGATGCCCGGCATGGTGACCGACAGCATCGCCGTCGTGACGCCGGCCTCGTCCATCGCGGCTAGCGACGCTGCGGTGGTCCAGTTCGGGTCAAACCTGTCGCGGCCCCACCAGTGTTGCAGCTCGGCGCTGTACCAGTGGTGGTGCACATCCACGAGCGCTCGACGTGCGGGCTGCGCGCGCAGGCTCGACCACGGCAGTCCGGCGGACAGGCACGTGCCGGCCATGCCGCGCAGTACCGCGCGACGCGAGCGCAGCGCAGGGCGGGGCAGCAGGTCGTACATAGGGACTTGAAGGCTCCTTCGGCTGCATCCGCATCAGCGCTGGTACAGCGTTCCGGCGTATAAACGGACCACGGCGCGGGTCGTCGACATCTGGTGCCGCGAACGCCGCGTTCGACCGTCTTGTCAATGATTCTGATCGCGCTATTGTTGCACTTTTGACGGGAAGAAAAACCCATGTCGAGCTGCCTTCACACATGTGGAATTGCGCAGGTTCTGCGTAGTAATGCCTGGGATTGCCGGATCAGGGCAGCGCAGTGGCTGGAGTTCCGCCGTGGTGCGACCGTGCCGGCGCGCACCGCCGGACCGGGAGAGCAGACTGTGAAGCACAAGGCCACGACCGGACGGTTCCGTCCTGCCCTCCGCTGCGCCTGGCTCGCGGTGTCGGCGGTGTTCGTCGTTGGCGTTGCACACGCGCAGATGGACCTTTCGGGCGAATGGCATCAGAAGGTCCATCAGGACGCCCCCGAGCGCGGCGATGGCCCGGACATCGGCGATTACACCGGAATTCCCATCAATGACGCGGACCGCCTGCGCGGCGACAGCTGGGATTCCGAGAAGTGGGGACAGATCGAGCACACGTGCGAACCACACCCGGCGGACTATGGTCCGCGCGGCCCCGGCAGCATCCGCATCTGGGCCGACATGAACCCGCACACGATGCAGATCACCGCCTGGCACACCGAGATCATGTGGATGCAGCCGGAGCGCACGATCTACATGGACGGCCGACCGCGGCCGCCGCCGTATGCAGCCAGCACCTGGCAGGGCTGGTCGTCCGGTGAATGGGTGGTAGACATGCTCAAGGTGCGCACCGATCATCTGAAGGAAGGCTGGATCCGGCGCAACGGCCTCGCGCGCAGCGAAAAGTCGCACCTGACCGAATTCTTCCTGCGCCACGACGAATATCTGACACTCGCGACCATCGTGCACGATCCGGTATACCTGACGGAGCCCTACGTCCGCACCTCGAACTGGGTCCTGGATCCGGGCTACAAGCCGACGCCTTCGACCTGCGTGCCGACCGTCGAGGTCGAGCATCCGAAAGGCTGGGTCGCGTATCAGCTGCCTGGGCAGAACCAGAATCTCACCGAATACGCGGCCCACTACGGGATACCGATCGAAGCGGTGCGCGGCGGCGCCGAGACGATGTACCCGGAATACCAGCTGAAGATGGAGCGCTTGCCGGCGCCGCCAGCGCAGCAGGCCGCGGGCGGCCCGACGGGAGGCAAGTGATGCGTGCGCCGAGGCCCGGCCGCGTCCGTGCGGCCGGCTGGAGGATCGCGTGGGCCGCGTGGGCCTGCATCGGCGCTGCGCCGGCACTCGCGCAGCGCTCGACTGCGCCGGTCCCGCCGGCGGCAATGCCGTCGGGCAGGCCGGCCGACTCCGCAGCCGCAGCCGCAGCCG
>CAZGVE010000010.1:76760-93089 GCA_964528845.1 uncultured Steroidobacteraceae bacterium
CCGCAGCCGCAGCCGCAGCCGGCAGCGTGCACACCTGGCACGTGCAGGGTCGCGTCTACATGCTGGTCGGTGCCGGTCCCAATATCACGGTGCAGGTGGGCGATGAAGCCCTGTTCGTCGTCGATGCCGGGCGAGCCGAGTACTCGGACGCGGTGCTCGCAGCGATCCGGCAGCTCTCGGACCGGCCGGTCCAGTACGTCATCGATACGAGCGGTGATCCGGATCACGTCGGGGGGAATCTCGCGCTTGCCAAGGCAGGCTTTGCCAATTCCGGGCAGCGCAACGAGCCCACCACCGCGGGGATCGTGGCCCAACTCAACGTGCTCCAGCGCATGGACGACGCGAAGTCGCCCCGCGGATCGGCGCCCACCGATACCTACGACGCGCAGTGGGCGCTCTACAACGACGAGGCGGTCCTGCTCACGCACGCACCGGCAGCCCACTCCGACGGTGACAGCTACATATTTTTCCGCAGCTCGGACGTGATCAGCACGGGCGAGCTGTTCAATCCCGAGAGCTATCCGGTCATCGAACAGGACCGGGGCGGCAGTCTCGAGGGCATATTGAGCGCGCTCACCGACATCATCGGCATCATGGTTCCGCGCCAGAACGAGGAGGGAGGCACCTACATCGTTCCGGCCCACGGGGCGGTTTGCGACCGTACAGCGATCGTGAACTATCGCGACGCGCTCACCATCATCCGCGCGCGCATCCGCTATGACGTCGCCAAGGGAATGACGCTCGAACAGACGCTGGCGTCGGGGCCCAGTTTCGACTACGACGGCATCTACGGCTCCGATTCCGGGCCCTGGACCACCCGGATGTTCCTCGAGGCGGTCTACCGGGAGGTGGCCAGCGATGCGAAGACCCACGGCGTGCCCGACGAATGGCGGGAGAGTCATCATTGAGCCTCTGGCGATACGCATGAACGGCCTACGCACCTGCCGCAACGGGGGTGGCGCGCTGGTGACGGCGCGCGAACTGGCGGCGCTGGCAGCGCTGGCGGCGCTCGGCGCGCTTTGGGTGCCAGGGCCTGCCCTCGCACAACAGGCTGCTGCGGCCGCGACGGCGCGGCCGCTGACGGCCCGGCAGGCGGCGGTGATCGATGTCACCGGATATTGGGTGTCGATCGTCAACGAGGACTGGCGCTGGCGCATGCTGACTGCGCCGATCGGCGACGTGGCCAGCATCCCGGTCAATGACGAGGGCCTCCGGGTCGCGAAGTCGTGGGATCCGGCCAGAGACCAGGCAAGCGGTGCGGCCTGCAAGGCATATGGCGCGGCCGGATTGATGCGCCTGCCGCTGCGCCTGCATATCCACTGGGCGGACGATCAGTCCCTCGCGATCGATACCGACGCCGGGATGCAGCGGCGCGTGCTGCATTTCCAGGGCCAGCCGGAAGGCAGCCCGTCGCTGCAGGGGTTTTCGATCGCATCGTGGTACAAGCAGGTACAGCAGAGCGGCTTCGGCAAGCCGTACGGCGGTGCCGAGCCCGGCAAGGGCGGCAGCCTCAAGATCGTCACGACCCACATGACGCCGGGGTACCTGCGCACGAATGGAGTGCCCTACAGCGGCGATGCACAGCTGATCGAGTATTTCGACCGGATCGAGGACGAGGGGCAGACCTACCTCATCCTGACCTCGGTCGTGATCGATCCGACGTATCTGACGGAAAGCTACGTGACCAGCTACGAGTTCAAGCTCGAGCCGGATGCGTCGAAGTGGCACCCGCAGCCATGCCGGATCCGGCCCCCACCACGCTAGGACAGCGCAGGGGTTCAGGCGCAGGTTCAGTAGCGGTGCGACAGCACCGGACAGCCGATATGGTAGTTCCCATTCGCGAGCTCGGCAGCGCAGCGCGCGCGCGCCGCCTGCACTCCATAGCGGATGAAGTCGATTACCTCGGCCTGCTTCATCGGCGGAAAGTGCACGGGCAGCAGCGTGTCGACCTGCAGGTGGTAGTACTCCAGATTGTCCATGTAGTTGTCCGGCCACCACTGGTAGTCATGCGCGGCAGTGGCGATATCGGCCTCCGCCATCACCTTGGCGTCAGGGTCGTACGCGAACAGCCCATCGGCCATGTGTGAATTGTCCCGTGCCCAGTACAGGTCGAGCGTCATGCTGTGGTCGGCAAGGCGCAGATGCTCATCCACCGGAATGAACTTCAGCGCGCGCGGGTGCGTCGCCAGCTCATCCGGGTAGTCGGGCGCAGGATGGGTCACCATGTCGCGGATGATGCGCTCGTTGTCCCGCCGCGAAATGATCGTGAGCCCTTCAGCCACCGCGACGCGGATACCATCGAGATGATCCGAATGCTGATGCGACGTGATCAGCTGCGTCGGAGCCTTGCCCGGCACCAGCGTTCTGGCGAGATCGATGATCGCCTTCGCATAGGGCTTTCGGTTCAGGTCGAACAGCGCGAGGTGATCGTCGAACTCGAAGACCGGAACGCCCTCGTCTGCGGCGCTGATGTACCACACCCCCTTCGCGATCGGCGTGGCCTTCAGCGGCTGCAGCGCGGGGGTCGGCTCCGGCGCCGCCCGGATCGCCTCCGGGGCCGCCAGGTCGGGGATGGTCGCGTCGACTTCGTAGCCGTCCACGTGCACGTCGAAGTAGTCGATGTTCCTCCAGTCCGTGATCGTCTGGTAGCTCAGCGGCAGCATCAGTCCGGCCACCGGCACGTAGCCCTGCAGGTAGGTCGTAAAGCTGAGCTGGCCGAAATTGTTGTGCGGAGCCGTCCAGCGCACCCAGTAGGGCAGGTGCGTGCGGCTGGACAGCGCGAAGGAGAGCCGGTCACCTTCCCGCAGCTGCAGATCCATGACCTGCACCGGTCCGTCCGCCGCGGCCTCGGTGCGCAGGTTGCCGAGCGTCGCCTTGGGGTCCAGCGCGGCGCGCACCAGCGCGACCGGATCGTTCAGCATCCACATCCTGCGCATGTGCAGCCCATCGAGCTGCCAGGGGCTCGGCAGGAAGCGCGGGATGCGGGCGGCCTTGCCATCGGGTCCGATGTCGTACGCGATGTCCCCGTCCAGGATCTGGTTCACCGGCGCATTGCTCGTCAGACTCGCCAGCGCGAAGGTGAAAGACATTTTCCGGCGTTCGGACTGCTGGTATCGGCCATGCTCGAAATCGAACACCCGTCGCAGGTCGTTGGCCGCCTCGTAGCGCTGGGCCGCGTGCACCGAGGCCGTGACGTTGCCGCCACCGAACTGGTAGGCGTAGTTGCCATAGCCGACCAGCGTGATGTTCCTGACGCTGCGTATCCGATCGATGCCACCCAAAGCGGTGGCCGCGGCTGACAGCGCCGCGTGGGCGGCATCGCCTGCCGGCGGTGCGGCCTGCAAGCGCGCCGGAACGGCGCCGGACGTCAGCAGCATCGCGGCGAGCGCGAACCGCGGGAATCGCTGATTACTGGTCTGCATGTGCTGGATCATCCATTCTGCTGCGGAGCCGCTGCCGCCCGAAAAGGCGCACAATGTCGCCACCGGCGCTGTTTAATCGTTCTGTCAGTGACCGGTATTCTAATGATAGCGGGCGGGAGGGGACATGCGAACAAAGAGCGTATTGATCGTCGTGACGCTGATGGCCAGTGCCGTCATCAGCGTGCCGGGTAATGCCCAGGGAAGCAGCGAGGCTGCAGCCACCACAGCCGGCGGCGCGCCGCGCCAGACCATCGAGGCGGCCGCGGCTGCACTCGGCGGCCTCGAACGCGTCCGCTCGGTCCGGAACATCACGCTGGTCGGCTATGGCCAGTACGCCTACATGTTCGGCGGCGGAAATATCGTCGGCTCGATCTACGCGCCGCAGAAGTACCAGGCCGCGAACGACCTCAAACGCGTCTACGACCTGGAACATGGCCGCTTCCAGGAATTCGAGCGCCGCAATTACCTGTTTCCGTTCGCGATCGCCGCCGGCCATGACTACGCTCCGGTCAACCAGGTGCTGGACGGGGACATCGCGTACGACATCGCCCCGAATGGCACGGCCAGCCGCATACCGCGATGGAACGAGAGCGTGCACCACGTCGATGGCCTGCACATGCGGCGCATCTGGATGCTGAACAACCCGGTCGCCCTGATCCGCGCCGCACTCGATCCGGGGACCCGGATCGGCGCGATGCGCCAGCAGGACGACGCGATCGCAATCGACCTGGTCCTCAAGGAGGGGGACCGGCTGACCCTCGGCATCGACCGGGCGACCAGGCTGCCCGCCTGGGTGCGCTGGGCCAACCCGCAGTCGAACCTGGGGCAGGTCACACTGACGACGCACTTCACCGGCTATGAGCCGTTTGGCGGACTGGAGCTTCCGCTTGGACTTCGCACCACGCTCGACTGGCGCAACATCGACTATCTGAAGCTGTACGTCGACACCTACCTGGTCGACTCAACTATTCCGGATCTGGCCGCTCCGGCCGCGGTGCGGGCCGCTCCCGAGCCGCCGCGACCGCCGGTAGACGTCAAGGTTACCCAGGTCGGCCCCGGAGTCTGGCGCCTGGTGCCCTACGGGGGCACCGTGTTCGAGTTCAAGGATCACCTCGCGATCTTCGAACTCGGCGGGGACCAGGCGACGGCGCAGGCGGACATCGACGCGGCGCGCAAGCTCGTGCCGGGCAAGCCGCTGACGCAGTACATTCCTTCGCACAGTCACTTCGATCACACGGCGGGCCTGCGCGTCGGCGTCGCCGAGGGTCTCACGATCATCTCGCGGCGCGGCAACGAAGGCATCTTCCGCGAAATGGCAACGCATCCGGCCCCGGATTTCCCGGATGCGCTCGAGAAGAACCACCGGCCACTGCAGTTCCTGCCGATGGATGAGCACCTGCGGCTGTCCGACTCGTCCATGACCGTCGACCTGTACCGCGTGCGGGGCAACACCCACATGGCGGATGCCGTGTTCGCTTACGTGCCGGCGCAGAAGATCATGGTGGAAGGAGATGTCGGTACGGCAGCGGTCGACTACCAGTTCTGGGCGGACAGCTTCATGGACAACGTCGAGTACTACAAGCTCGATGTCGAGACGATCTCGCCAGTGCACCTGAACATCATGTCGCATGCGCAGCTGATCGAGATGATCCGGGGTGGCGTACAGCGCGCCCGCGAGCGCTGCGCGTCGGAACTGGCGAAGGGCAACTACTTTCCGGGCTGCCCGATCCAGACCAACCGCTATTGATGTCGGCGCCCGACGCGAAGGTCGCGCTGGTGACCGGTGCCGGCAGCGGCATCGGGCGGGCGGTGAGTCTCGCGCTCGCCGACCTGCGGTACCATGTGGTGCTGGCGGGGAGGCGCGTCCCGCCGCTCGAGGCCGTCGCCGCGGCGATCGCGCAGCGCGGCGGCCGCGCACTCGCGGTGCCGACGGACCTGACCGATGAGGCGGCAGTGCACAGTCTGTTCGAAACCGCGGTGCGGGAGTTCGGGCGGCTGGATCTGCTGTTCAACAACGCCGGTGCCAGGGCGCGTGCCGTACCCATGGAGGAGCTCAGCACCGCGGAGTGGCGCGCGGTGATCGACGTGAATCTGACCGCAGCGTTCCTGTGCGCACAGCAGGCCATCCTGATCATGAAGCGCCAGCTGCCGCGCGGCGGACGCATCATCAACAACGGTTCGGTCGCAGCACACGTCCCGCGACCGCATGGGGCCCCGTACGCGGCCAGCAAGCACGCGATCAGCGGGCTCACGAAGTCGATCGCGCTCGACGGTCGCGACTTCGATATCGCCTGCGGCCAGATCGACATCGGCAACGTCGAGACGGGCTTTCGACCACAACCGGCGGGCGGCACCCCGCAGCCGGACGGGTCGCGTCGCATCGAGCCGAGCATGGACATGGACAGCGTCGTGCGCGCGGTGACCTACATGGCGAGCCTGCCGCTCGATGCCAACGTGCTCTCGCTGACGGTCATGGCGACCAGGATGCCCTACGTGGGCCGGGGCTGAGCCCGGTTCCGGACCGCATGCTCGCCCTGCTCGCGCTGACGGTCTGGCTGTATCTGTATTTCGCGCACGGCCGGTTCTGGGTCTCGGCCCCGGAGCTGCCGGCCGACACTCCGACGCAAACTCCGCCGGTCGACATCATCGTGCCGGCGCGTGACGAGGCGGCGACAATCGCACCGGTGATCGGCTCGCTACTCGCGCAGGACTATGCGGGCGCAGTCCAGGTGCTGCTGGTCGACGACGAATCCACTGATGGGACCGCGCAGCGGGCCGGAACGGCGGCGCGTTTGCGGATCCTGCGCGGGCAGCCCAAACCGGCCGGCTGGTCCGGCAAGCTCTGGGCGCTGCAACAGGGCGTGGCGGCCAGCAGCGCACCATGGCTGCTGTTCACCGATGCCGACATCGTGCACGACTCGCGCCATCTGGGCGCGCTGATGGCCGGGGCGCAGCGGCACGGTGTCGGGCTGCTCAGCGAGATGGTGCGGCTCAACTGCTCGAGCCTGGCCGAGCGGGCACTGGTGCCCGCGTTCGTCTATTTCTTCCAGATGCTTTATCCCTTTGCGCGCGTGAACGACCCGCGCTCGGGAGTCGCGGCCGCGGCCGGCGGCACGGTCCTGATCGAGCGCGCGATCCTGGCGCGCAGCGGCGGCATCGCCGCGATCCGCGGCGCGCTGATCGATGATGTAGCGCTGGCGGCCCTGGTGAAGCCGGCCGCCCCGATCTTCCTCGGGCACAGCGCATTGGCGGCCTCGATCCGGCCGTACCCGCATTTCCGGGACCTGTGGCAGATGATTGCACGCACGGCTTTCACGCAGCTGCGCTATTCGGCGCTGCTATTGGCCGGCACCGTTGCCGCGCTCACGCTGGTATGGCTGGTGCCCGTCGCCTGCATGCTGGACGGACGGGAGCTCAGTCGCGAGTGCGGGCTGCTCGCGTTCGGGCTCGCCGCGCTGTCGTACCAGCCGACCCTGCGCCGCTACCGGCGCAGCCCGCTGTGGGCACTGGCCCTGCCCTTGATCGCGCTGTTCTACATGGCCGCGACCATCGACTCGGCGCGCAGCTACTGGTTCGGCCGCGGATCGCGCTGGAAGAGCCGCGCCTACGAGCGCGCGCCGGATCAGCGCAGGTAGCCCTGGTCGCGGAACCAGCCGATCGCGTCTTCGAAAGCGATGGCCGGCGCGCGCCACTGGTAGCCGAGTTCGGCAGCGGCCTTGGCACTGGAGTAGTACATCCGCTTCTTTGCCATTCGTACCGCCTCGACGGTGATGCGCCCGGGGCGGCCCGTGATCCGCGCCACGGCCTCCGCGGCGTAGGCGATCGGCAGCACCACCGCACGTGGCAGGCGCACGCGCGGCGGATTGCGGCCGACCAGGTGCGCAATCGCAGTCAGGATCTCGCGCAGCGTCATGTCCTGGCCGCCAAGAATGTAGCGCTCGCCGATCCGGCCGCGCTGCAGGGCGAGCAGGTGCCCCGCTGCGACATCCTCGACATGCACGATGTTCAGTCCGGTATCGACGTACGCGGGAGTACGCCCGGCGGCGGCGTCCAGCACGATCTGTCCGGTTGGAGTCGGCTTGACATCGCCGGGGCCGATCGGAGTCGAGGGATTCACGATGACCACCGGCGCTCCTGCGCGGGCGGCCTCGCTCGCGACCTGCTCGGCCAGGAACTTCGAGCGCTTGTAATGTCCGATCATCTCAGCCAGCGCAACCGGCGTGTCCTCGCGCCCGGGAGCACCATCCGCGGGCAGCCCGATGGTCGCTACGCTGCTCGTATAGACGATGCGCGTGACGCTGGCGCGGCGCGCGGCGCTGAGCACATTGCGCGTGCCGTCGACATTGTTCCGGTACAGATGGCCCGGATCGAGCGCGCCCAGTCGGTAATCGGCCGCGACGTGAAACAGCGCTTCGCAGCCGGTGAGTGCCGGATCCAGCGTTGCCGGCTGTGTCAGATCGCCGGTCGCTATCTCGACCGGGAGGGACCCGAGGTTGCGCCGGTCCGAGCCGGGACGCACGAGTACACGCACCTGCCAGCCCTGCGCCAGCAGCAGCCGCGTGACGGCAGCGCCGACGAAACCGGTCGCGCCGGTGACCATGGCTCTCATGGCCCGGCGCGGAGCAACGGCGGCGCAAGCGGCAGGGCACGCGCGGCCGCGCTCAGCGAGTGGCTCGCGGCCCGGTAGCGACGCGCCAGGCGCAGCAGTGACGCAAGCTCGGCCGGCGCACGCACCAGCGCTCCGAGCAGCCGCCAGAGGCGCAGCCTCCCGGCCGCATCGGCGGCGACCGCGACCGCCTGCGGCAGGCTGTCGTCGGCGCCATCCACGATCGCGCGTACGGCCAGGAAAGGCAGCCCGTTCGCGAGTGCGACCTGCGCGATGGCGTAGCTTTCCATGTCCACCGCGACCGCACCGCTGTCGCGGAACAGCGCGCTCTTGGCCGCGACCGACGCGACTGCCCGCTGGCTGGTCAGCAGCGGCCCGCGAGCCACGAGCGCCACCAGTCCCTGCGACACGAACGCCTGCTCGAGCCGTGCCCGCCACGATCCGGCCGTCGCGATCGGAGCACCATCGGGCGAGAGAATCTGGGCCGGCAGCAGGATCGCGCCGGGGTTGAGCCCGGGGTCGAGTCCGCCAGCCAGCCCAAAGCTGAGCAGTGCACCGGCACCGGCTCCGACCAGCGCGCTCGCACCCGCCGCGGCGGCAGCGCACCCCATCCCGTTCACTGCCAGCAGCGTGCCGTCGGCCAGCACCGCCAGCGGCGCGTCCCGCGCTTTCATCGGTCCGAGGGCTCGCGCCTCGGCCGCCAGCGCGCAGACGATTCCCACTGCAGTCAACCGGCGACCCCGGCGATCAATGGGTGGTACCGGTCCGCACACCGTTGCGATAGGCGGCCAGGGCCCAGAGCGGGAAATAACGGCTGTAGCCGTGATACTTGAGGTAGAAGACTCGCGGAAAGCCGGGCGCCGTGTAGCTCGGATCGCTCCACAATCCGTCATCCTGCTGCGTGCGCAGCAGATACTCGATGCCGCGTCGTACCGCCTCAGAGCCCGCGCCGCCCGCAGCGATCAAGCCGAGCAGCGCCCAGGCGCTCTGGTACGCATTGCTGGCAGCCGCGCCGCGCTGCACGGGATCCGGCTGCGCATAGCTGTCATTGCTCTCTCCCCAGCCGCCATCGGGGTTCTGCTGCGACTGCAGCCACTGCACGGCGCGACGCACCGTCGCATCGTCCGGGGCGAGGCCCGCCGCCGCGAGCGCCATCAACACCGACCAGGTACCGTAGATGTAGTTGGTTCCCCAGCGTCCGAACCAGGATCCGTCGGCTTCCTGTTCGCGGCGCAGGAACTGCACCGCCCGCGCCAGCGCTGGCCGGTCCGCTTCCCGGCCGACGAGCGCCAATGCCGTCACGACGCGCGCGGTCACGTCGCTGGTCGGCGGATCGAGCAGCGCGCCATGATCGGCGAAGGGGATGTAATTCAGGTAATAGTAGACATTGTCGACGTCGAAGGCCGCAAAGCCGCCATTGCTGCTCTGCATGCCCACGAGCCAGTCGAGCGCCCGATGCAGTCCCGCAGCGTAACGCGCCGGATCATGGGCGCGATGCATCGCCCACGCGATCACCGCAGTGTCGTCGAGGTCCGGGTAGTAGCTGTTCGCAAACTGGAAGGCCCAGCCGCCACCCGCAAGGCCCGGGCGCCGCACCTGCCAGTCCCCGGGCTCGTCGCGCAGCTGCCGAGCCTGCAGCCAGCCCAGTGCGCGTTGCGCGGCCGCGGCGGATTCGGTGCCGCCGGTCTCCAGCATCGCGAGGCCCGCCAGGGCCGTGTCCCAGATCGGTGAGACGCACGGCTGGCAGTACGCGCTCGCACCGTTGACCACCAGCAGCTTCTCCAGCGCGCGCTTGGCTGTCACGCGCCGTGGATCCTCGGGCGGATAGCCGCGCAGTACCATCATCTCGAGCGCGTTGACCATCGCCGGAAAGATCGCGCCGAGGCCGTCCTCGCCGTTCAGGCGCTCGAGCACCCAGGCTTCGGCCCGCTGCGTGGCCCGCTCACGCATCGATGCCGGTATCAGCGGGTCGATCAGGCGTGCCAGCCGGTCCAGGCCCAGGAACGCGCGTGCCAGCAGCCCGTCCCGTCCCGGCGCCAGCCGGAAATAGCGCCGCTCGAGCTCCGGTGGGGTCGTGAAAAGCTCACGGATGTGGACCTGGAGCGGGTTGCGCGCGAGCGGCTTGTACGTGCACAGCACGAACAGCGGCACCATGACGGTACGGGACCAGTAGGACACCTTGTCGAGATGGAATGGAAACCAGCGCGGCAGCAGCATGATCTCGACCGGAATGTACGGGACCGCGCGCCAGGGCACCTGGCCGAACAGCGCCAGCGCGATGCGGGTGAACACGTTGGCGCGGGCCGCTCCTCCACGCGCGAGGATCGCGGCACGCGCGCGCTGCATGTGCGGCGCCTCCGGCGCATCGCCCGCCAGCTTGAGCGCGTAGTACACCTTGACGCTGCAGCTCAGGTCGAGCTCGCCCCCATGGTAGAGCGGCCAGCCGCCGTGCTCGGCCTGGCGGCTGCGCAGGTACGCAGCCAGCTTCGCCTCGAGCGCGCCGTCGCGCTCATCGAGGTAGTGCATCATCAGGATGTATTCGGCGGGTATCGTGCAGTCCGCCTCCAGCTCGAACAGCCAGTAGCCGTCGGCATGCTGTAGCCCCGTCAGCGCCGCGCGCGCCTGCTCGATCCCGCTTTCGAGCGACGGAGCGCTGATCGCGCGCAACGGCACGCTCGCGCGCGGCTCCGGCGCGAACTGACGCACGCGGTCCGCTTCAGACTCGAGTGCAGGGGAGTTGGCGCTCAACCGGTCGACCTCCCCTCGGACGCGTGTCGTGCGCGCCGCGTGGCAGGCGCGCTGGCCGGCTCGTAGTCCACGGCGGAGCCCGGCAGGTCGGGATAGCGGCGCGCCGGGTGGCGCACACCCGAAAGGGTCGCGAGCGGCAGTCCGTGGGCGGCTCGATCGAACAGCTGCCGCAGCATCCAGTCCTGACGTACCGCGAGACTCGTGAGGGTGCGGGTCAGCGCGACCGCCCGGCGCGTGACCTTGACCTGACCGCCGGTCGTGAAGCCCGGCGTGCGCTCAATCTTGCGCAGCGTGAGCACGGCCAGCCCGATCGCCCACAGGCAGAACCGACGGATGCCGGCCTCCTCGCCCGGGATCAGCAGCGTGTAGGCGAGTGCATCGCGCAGGTGTGCGTGCGCGACCCCGACCAGCTCGTGCATCGCAGCCGTAAATCGCTCGTCCGCCGGTGCCAGCTGCAGCTGTGCGAGATCGATGCCGTGGCGCGCGAACACGTCGCGCGGCAGCCAGCAGGCGCCGCGGCTGCGATCCTCCCAGACATCCTTGAGGATGTTCGTCATCTGCAGTCCCTGCGCGAAGGACAGCGCGAGATCGTGCATGGCGAGGCGCTGGCGCATGATCCGCGGCGAGTAGCCGCAGAACAGCTCGGTGAGCATCTGGCCGACGACGCCCGCCACGTAGTAGCAGTATTCGTCCAGATCCACCAGGCGCGCCAGCCCGCGCAGGCTGGCGGTGCGCTGGAACTGGTGCATGCCTGTGCACATCACTTCGACGCAGCGCCGGATCGCGCTGCGCTGATGCTCGGCGAGTCCGGCGGTGACCCGGATCACGCGATCCATGTGCAGCACGAGGTCGCGCTCGGAGGCCAGAGTACGATCAGACAGCTGCGGCACGAGCTCGCGGGCGAGCCGTGCCGGGTCCTCTCGGCCATGCGTCACCGCGACGAAACGCTGCAGCAGCTGCAGCGAGGCATCGGCGGACAGTGCCGGCTCGTCCTCGATCGTGTCGGCGATGCGGCACAGCAGGTAGGCATTGGTGACCGCGGTACGCAGCGCCGGCGGAAGCTGCGGGATCGTCAGGGCAAAGGTGCGCGACACGTGCGGCAGGATCCGCTCCTGGTAGGCCGCATCGGAAATGTCAGGATCCATGCAGAGCCGCCCGGCTCAGTAGCGTCGCGCCAGCAGCCAGTCGGCCAGCGAGCGCAGCGTATCGGCGCGATCGCCAAACGGCGCCAGCGCCTGCAGCGCCTGGTGATGCAGCAGGCGCACGCGTTCCTGCGAGGCCTCGACGCCGATCACGGCCGGGTGCGTGGGCTTGGCGCGCACTTCGTCAGCGGCCGTCGCCTTGCCGAGCAGCGCGGCGTCCCCGAGCACGTCCAGCAGGTCATCCTGGATCTGGAATGCGAGGCCGATCGGGGCCGCGAAGCCTGCGAGCGCACGCTGCAGTCGCGGCTCGAGCAGCGGCACACAGGCCGCCGCCATCAGCACGCTCGCGCGGATCAGCGCACCGGTCTTGAGGGAGTGCATCTGCTCGACCTGCGCGATCTCGAGGCGCGTACCCGCTACGGCGAGATCGATCGCCTGGCCCCCGGCCATCCCGAGGCTGCCACTGGCCTCGGCCAGCAGCTCGATCAGGCGCAGCCGCGTGGCCGGCGCATTGGGAAGTGCCGGATCGCGGGCGAGCAGCTGAAATGCCAGGGTCTGCAACGCATCACCGGCGAGCAGCGCCGTGGCCTCGTCGAAGGCCTTGTGGCACGTCGGACGCCCGCGGCGCAGGGCATCATCATCCATCGCCGGCAGATCGTCGTGCACCAGCGAGTACACGTGGATCAGTTCGATCGCGCAGGCGGCGGCCTCGACTTCATGCTCGGAGAGCCCCACCGCGCGCGCCGTCGCGAACAGCAGGGCGGGACGGACCCGCTTGCCGCCGCCGAGCACGCTGTAGCGCATCGCCCGGTGCAGGCGCTCGGGCGCGAGCTCCGGGGACGGCAGGCGTGCGTCGAGCGCTTGCTCCATGCGCTCGCGCCAGGCGTCGAACTGCGTACCGAAGGTGTCCCGGCCTGCCGGTCCATCCGGTACGGCGATTTGGGCACCGGCAGCGCCGCTCACGCGCGCGCCTCCGGCGATGCGCCTGAGGCACTCATAGGCGGGGCGTGGCGGCCTGATCGGGCTCCGGCTCGCGGTTGGCGTGCCTGATGTCGTTCACGTTGACGGCCGCCACCGCTGCCGCCGGCCGGCGCGCCCGATCGCCATAGAGCACGGGAGGATCCGGCGCCATCGGCCCCTGCAGGCGGGGGCCGCGCAGCGCCGTGAGCAGCGCCTTGAGCGGGTGCACGAACGCGTCATCCACGGCGGTACCCTCATAGCCGCAGTGCGCCATGCAGTTGTCGCAGGCCGGATTGCGCCCGACGCCATACTGCTCCCACGGCGTGTCCTCGAGCAGCGAGCGGAAGCTCGGCGCATAACCCTCGTCGCTGAGCAGATAGCACGGCCGCTGCCAGCCGAAGATGTTGTAGGTCGGCATGCTCCAGGGAGTGCACTGGTAGGCCTGGTTGCCGGCCAGGAAATCCAGGAACAGCGCCGAATGGTTGAAGGCCCAGCGACGTGGACGCGCGCGTCCACGTCCGCGCTTGAAGATCTCCCGGAACAGCCGCTTGCTCGCACTGCGCGCGAGGAACACGTCCTGGCGCGGTGCGTGGTGATAGCTGTAGCCAGGCGATACCATGATGCCCTCGATCCCCAGCGACATCGCTTCGTCGAAGAAGTCCGCCACATGGTCCGGGTTCTCACCCTGGAACAGCGTGCAGTTGATCGTGACCCGGAAGCCCTTGCTGCGCGCCAGACGGATGGCGGCGACGGCCTTGTCGAACACGCCTTCCTGACAGACCGATTCATCGTGGCGCTCGCGACTGCCATCGAGATGGATCGAGAAGGTCAGGTACGGGGAAGGCCGGTATTCGTCGATATGCTTGGGCAGCAGGATGGCGTTCGTACACAGGTACACGAACTTCCGCCGCGCAACGATGCCGGCGACGATCTGCGGCATGTCCCTGTGGATCAAAGGTTCGCCGCCGGGGATCGACACCATCGGCGCACCGCATTCATCGACCGCGCGCAGCGCATCCTCGACGCTCATGCGCCGCTGCAGCGTCTCCTTCGGATGGTCGATCTTGCCGCAGCCCGCACAGGCCAGGTTGCACTGGAACAGCGGCTCGAGCATCAGCACCAACGGATAGCGCTTTACGCGGCGCAGCTTGCGGCCAGCGATGTAAGCCCCAACGCGATAGGCTTGGATCAGCGGAATGCCCAGGGTCGTGTCTCCTCTCTCAGGGCGCGCAGGGCCGCGCGGTGATCGCGCCAGATCCGGCGCCATTCCAGTATAAACCAAGGAGTGAACCGGCCGGCCCCATCGCCGTCGAGTTCCTCCTGCAGTGCCTCCGGGCTGATCCAGCGGTAGCTGTGGACCTCGCCGCGGTTGATCCGGACCGCATCGCTGGTGCGCCCGATGAACACCGAACAGATCTCGTGTTCCGCGCCGGCCGCCTCGAACTGGGCCTGGTACTGGAACTTGAACAGGAACTGCAACGGGCATCGCAGACCCAGTTCCTCGTGCAGCCGCCGGTGGATCGCCGTCTCCATGCTCTCCGAACGCCGCGGATGGCTGCAGCAGCTGTTGGACCAGTATAGCGGCCACAACCGCTTCGTCGCGGCGCGCTGCTGCAGCAACAGCTCGCCCTGGCCGTTGAAGATCAGCAGCGAGAAGGCCCGATGCAGCACGCCGTGTCCGTCGTGGCACTGCAGTTTGCTGAGGTGGCCCACCTCGCGGTCGGCCTCGTCGACCAGGATCAGCGTCTCGGACTCGGCCGCGACCTCGGCAGCGTCAGCATGGCTGTCAAGCGTGACTTGCATCGTAGCGAATACTCCCGGACCCGACCCAACGGTCGGTGGCGCTGCGGCACAGCATGGCCATGACGGGCCTGGCCAGCCCAGCGAAAGCGACCGCCCGCCAGCCGACTGGCCCGGGCGCACCCTGCCCACATAATAGCTGTCTGCCCGGCGAGTGCTAACAGAATCTGCATCACCCTCAGCCAACGGGTTAAGATGGATCGGAGAACCGCCCCGTGGCACCCCCGCCGGTCGCGGTTGGCATCCATCCGGACCTTCGGGCTATCCTGCTGGCAGCCCGGATTGCTGCGAGGCCCCCGACAAGATGAGTTCAACCCCCCCTGCTGCGCAGGCGCTGCGGACCCTGTTCCTGCAGGCCCCCTCGTTCGATGGCTTCGATGGCGGCGCGGGTTCGCGCTACCAGGCCAAGCGCGAGGTCAAGTCCTTCTGGTTCCCGACCTGGCTCGCCCAGCCGGCGGCGTTGGTACCAGGCTCGCGTGTCCTCGATGCGCCAGCGGATGGCCTGACGGTCGGCGCGACGCTCGCGATCGCGCGCGACTTCGACCTCGTGATCATGCACACCAGCACGCCGTCGTTCCCGACTGACGCCCGGTTTGCAGAACTGCTCAAGCAGGACAATCCACGCGTCCAGATCGGACTGGTGGGCGCCAAGACCATGGTGGACCCGGTCGGATCGCTGAAGGCCACCACGGCGGTCGATTTCGTCTGCGGCGAGGAGTTCGACTACACATGCAAGGAGGTCGCTGAAGGGCGGCCATTGCCGGACATCCGTGGACTCTCGTACCGTGGCGAGGACGGCCGCGTCGTGCACAATCCGCCCCGTCCGATTCTCGAGAACATGGACGAGTTGCCGTTCGTCGCCCCCGTTTACAAGCGCGACCTGAAGATCGAAAACTACTTCATTGGCTATCTGAAGCACCCCTACGTCAGCTTCTACACGGGACGCGGCTGCCGCTCGAAATGCACGTTCTGCCTCTGGCCCCAGACCGTGGGCGGACACCGCTACCGCGTCCGGTCGGCGGACAACGTGATCGCCGAGGTGCGCTGGATCCGGGACAACATGCCCGGTGTGCGGGAAATCATGTTCGACGATGACACCTTTACCGACAGCTCCAATCTGCCGCGCGTCGAGGCGATCGCACGCGGCATGGGCCAGCTCGGCATGACCTGGAGCTGCAACGCGAAGGCCAACGTGCCCTACGCGACCCTGAAAGTCATGAAGGAGAACGGCCTGCGCCTGCTGCTGGTCGGCTACGAATCCGGCGACGACCAGATCCTGCACAACATCAAGAAGGGGCTGCGTACCGACATTGCACGCCGCTTCACCGAGGACTGCCGCCGGCTCGGGATCCTGATCCACGGCACCTTCATCCTCGGCCTGCCCGGCGAGACCCGCGCGACCATCCAGAAGACGATTGAGTTCGCGAAGGACATCAACCCGCACACGATCCAGGTGTCGCTCGCTGCGCCCTATCCCGGCACCACGCTCTACCGGCAGGCGGTCGAAAACGGCTGGTTGCAGGAGAACGACGCGGCGAACCTGGTGAACGAAAAGGGCGTGCAGCTGGCCGCGATCGGCTATCCGCACCTGTCGAAGGAGGAGATCTTCCATAGCATGGAGGACTTCTACAAACGCTTCTACTTCCGGCCC